>NZ_JBQSUZ010000002.1:0-550060 GCF_052375975.1 Halomonas sp. TP35
CTAGGCTCTGCGTTTTCTTCCCAACACCTCCTCTATAGAATGTACCGGTCTTTCACTGTGTCCAGATTGTGTCTGGGAATTCTGAACCACCTCGGATAGGGCGATGCCTGTTGCGGTGTGCTTACTCGAAGTACCTTTTTGGCTCGCAAACAAATCTATGTGGTTCTTCGGGTGCTGTGCTGTAAATGGGTACTCGATCGAAGCCTTGCTCATCAGCATCGGTGGCATGCTTGGCGCGCAGATCATTTTTCGTGAGCCGTGCAATTAAGCCTTCGTGCATTGCCTTGCGCATGCCGTACTGCTAGCGGCTATGAAATGAATCCTTGCGCCTTTCTGCTTCGTAAAGTGATCCAACCCGTGCGCTGTCTGAGTCCTGTTTTATATTTGAACAGGGCATAGGGCCTCACCTATGGTGACGTGAATTTCAGAAAGCGAGCGAACTCTGAGTGGGTTCTAAATGGGTGATGAGAGGGCCGCGATGTTTTAGGAGGTATATGATGCAGTTAAATCAATTGATCTACAGATTCTTGATTTCACTGTGGAGGTTCGGTGACGCGATTCAATCAAGCCCGTGTAGTAGCCCCCTTGGGGCATGATGCAGAGGTGACGGCCCGCTTTAACTTTACGGATCTCAGGCAGAAGGCTAACAATCTAGCCGAGAGGCCTCTTATAGCCTGTATTGACAGCTTGGCTAGCATCTGGATGTTGCGCCGTGGACAGATAGCACTTATGTCATATCTTCAGATGCAGCTCCCGCACAAGAGCAATCAGCGCGGCGTTGAGCGTAATTTTACGAACACCTACCGCTTAACACAATTTCGGCAGGGTAACTATAGCGCCACAGAGAGCGTGTCAGCGAGCGTTTCCAATAGGTACGTTAGGGCGCTCTCCAGCGTGTAGCCGTCGGACCCAGTTTGTACTAGTGGTCGAGAGGCCCTTTTCCTCAAGCATTAAGACAGCCTCTATATCACCGTCATTTTTTTCTAGCACGTACGCTACTTTGCAGGGCTTACCATCAACCTCAATTGTTTCACCGCGCCCGGGTAGCGCATCAACGGCTATTGATCCATCTGAGTCGCGTGTCTCATATCGTACTTTCATAACCTTCTCCAATGAGGATGCAGGGTTACAGCGTAGACTATTCATTAGATGAACAGGTAACCCGTTACCTATAGATCGGAACCTTACCGTCGGCATGTCGTGAGACGCCCGGCACTACTGATGCGATGACGATGCTCAGTGAAAAGCGCTGTCTAGGCGGGTTGTAGCTTGGTTATCTGCGACGAACGGTTTTAACTTAGCTTTCTCGTCACAGTGCAGTGACACACTTCGTTCTTAATGCTATCAATGCGAACAACAACAGGGCGGTCTTCAGCAGGGTCTTCTGTAAATAATAGCCAGCTATTGGAATCCAGGCCCCGCACATATTCTTTACCTACCTCAGGGCTCTCTACCTGGTGCGTGCCAATTTGTGTAGTCATGCCAACTTCAAGGCGCTTTATGTCTTGCATGGGATTTACCTGTGTCGAAGAAAACAAAGTACCAGTAGGCATGCTACATGGCGCACTGGGCAATTCATATCATCTTCTATCCAGGCCCAACTGGTAGTCTTCCAGGAAAGATCTGCCAACACTACAGGCTGCTTCTCAACTGCTCGCAGTAGTGTACACGCAGTACCTGTAGGGACTCGGCGGCCTTGTTCCCAGCCGCGACGGGCCGGGGCTCACGCCCAATAGCTTGGCAAACTCACCCTGCGACAAACCCATGCGATGGCGTGTTTTCGTTGCTTGGCATTTTTCGAATATTGCTTACCCCAACTAAATACCTGGTGGCCTGACAGCCAAGAAGATATTGCCTTCACGCTGTCAAACCACAAGGTCGATTTCAGCAGACTAGCAGTTACTGCATAAACCAGCCGTGGCTTACTACCAACGACTGCCCGGTCATCACATTGCTCTCTGCACCCGCAAAGAACAGCACGGCATCGGTCACATCGTCAGTGGTAGTGAATTGCCCATCCACCGTGTCTTTTAGCATGATGTTCTTGATCACTTCATCTTCAGTGATACCCAGCTCTTTTGCTTGCTCAGGGATCTGTTTGTCTACCAATGGTGTGCGCACAAAACCCGGACATACCACGTTGGACGTCACGTTGTACTCGGCTCCTTCCTTGGCTAGCACCTTGCTGAGGCCGATCAGGCCATGCTTGGCGGTGACATAGGGCGCCTTGAGCTTAGAGGCCTCTTTAGAGTGGACCGAGCCCATGTAAATTACACGGCCATAATTGGCGGCATACATGTGCTTTAAGCAGGCTCGCGTAGTAAGGAATGCACCGTCAAGATGGATGGACAGCAGCTTTTTCCAGTCTTCAAATGGAAAGTCGACCAGCGGATGTACGGTCTGGATGCCTGCGTTACTGACCAGGACGTCAATCTTGCCGTACTTGGCAATGACCTCATTCACCGCCTTTTCGACTTGCGCTTCATCGGTGACGTTCATTGCCACCGCAAACGCATCGGCGCCCGAGGCCTTGATCTCTTCGGCAGTGGCCTTGGCGGCATCCAGGTTGAGATCAGCAATGATAGGAGTACCCCCCTCGGCAGCAAAACGAATGGCAATTTCCTTGCCGATGCCGCTGGCAGACCCAGTAATAAGACCAATTCTGTTGTCAAAACGCGCCATGATAAGCTCCTTTTAAGTGTTGGAAGTGTCATCAAGATAATCAAAAACAAACTGACCCAAGCCAAGGACCAGGTTGGCGATGCAGTGAGTGGCTGAAACCACGCCAAGAACCGGCAGATAAGCAGCATATAATCTCGCTGATCACTGTGGTAGACAACACTCCATAAAACTGTAAGCAACGGCTTTCAGAAGAGGGGAGTATGATTTGCTTAATTCCCCGTCTCTTTTGTAAACGTTTTGACACGCCTTTCTGTCCACCACATCCAGATAATCGAAATAAGCGTTACCGCGAAGCACAGCATCCATACGGTGGTGGCGATGCCTGTCAGGTCGACGAGGGCGCCAAACATGATAGGCAGTAGAAAACCTCCCAGGCCGCCTGCAAGGCCGACAATGCCGGACACCAAACCAAGGTTTTCCTGGTAGTCATTGGCAAGATACTTAAAGACAGAAGCTTTACCAATTCCCCACGCAATGCCCACTACAAATAACGCGGTAGTGAAAAGCCATACGGGAATGCCAAACCCAAACTCCACGCGAGCCCCATTGGCAGCGCCTTGTACGCTATAGTAGGTCTCTGGATAGGACATGATAAAGAGCGCAATTAAACTCGCCCATAAGCATGACCAGGTCACGGTGTGGGCGCCGAAACGATCCGATAACCAACCGCCGAAGGCGCGAATAATGCCGGAAGGCAAGACGAAAATAGTGGCAATCACGGCAGCTAACTGAATGCCAAAGCCATATTCATTCATGTAGTAACGGGTAAGCCATAGCGAGACGCCGACATAGCCGCCGAACACTACCGAGTAGTATTGGCAATACTTCCAGACTTTTGGGTCGTTGATAACGTTGAGTTGCTCACGCAAGGAGCTACGTTGTGTATTGCGGTGGCTCGGGTCAGTAAACGAGAAGAACCAAAAAAAAGCGGCAGTTGCGAGCATGATAATAGCGTACAGATTGGGTACAGCTTGCCAGCCAAGCATAACGATAACGGTAGGAGCGATGTATTTGGTAACAGCGGCACCCGCATTGCCCGCCCCAAACACCCCCATTGCCAAGCCTTGGCGATCTTTTTCAAACCACTTTGCCGTATAAGTGATACCAACCGAAAAAGCTCCCCCGGATAGGCCGATAAAAGCGCCTAGTATTAATAACTGCCAATAAGCGGTGGCGAACTGTACCAACCAGATAGCGGGCACAATAACCAACAGCACAATAAAGAAAACCGGGCGCCCGCCGTAACGGTCTGTCATTGAGCCCAGGGGCAAGCGGGCGAGAGCACCGGTAAGAATAGGAATGGCCGTTAAAATGCCAAACTGCGTTCCGTTAAGTGCTAATTCCTCGGCAATAGGAACGCCAATTTCACCAAACATGGTCCAGACCATAAAGCACATGGTGAACGCAAAGGTGTTGGCAATGAGTACCGCATTCTGCTTAAAACGATGGGTAGCCATGGCGCCCCCTGAGTTTTCGCGTCAATAGGATGGATAGCATTGATATCCAGGTTCCCAATTTAATAAGGCATCAAATCGCTATGGATTACGCACATAGGCATTTTTGCGCAGGTAGAACCACCAGTTGATCAGCAGGCAAACCAGGTAAAAAACGGCAAAACCATACATGGCTACTTCAGGCGAGCCTGCACGAATTTGATCCCCCAGCACAACGGGGGCAATAAACGAGCCGTAACCAGCAATAGCCGCTGTCCAACCCAGTACCGGCCCCTTTTTCTGCGCATCAAAAATAAAGCCAATACTGCGAAATGTAGAGCCGTTGCCGATGCCGCTGGCGGTGAAAAGCACCATAAACAGCAGCATGAATAACCAGAAGTATTGGTTAGGATCGGTGGCGTTGTACGCCAGCATCATGACGTAACCCGCCCCAACTGATGCAAAGACCATTACCACCGTGATGATTTGTGTGACCAGTGAGCCACCGAATTTATCGGCAACCCAGCCACCGATAGGGCGTACCAGCGCACCTATAAAAGGACCTATCCATGACCACGTAAGCGCGCTGGGCGCATCCGGATTGGCGATTCGATTAATGCTTCCATCGGCGGCTATTTCGGCCATATTGCCGAATATAATCGTGATTGAAAGGGGAAGAGCCGCTGAAAAGCCAATAAATGAGCCAAAGGTGACGATGTAAAGTAGCGTCATTGCCCATGTGTGTTTATCACGGAAAATCGTAAACTGTTTTTGGATATTAGGTTTGATTTGTTCGCCAGGTATAAGGCGCAGCATGATCAGAGTGACAATGACGGTGCAGGGCAGAGCCAGCCACATATTTAGCCAAGACAGCGCCACAAGGCCAAGGAACGTCGCAATAATACCGACACCATAAAGCCCCAGTATTTTGCCAAATGCCTGTAGCGGTGTGCCTGGGTCGGGGCTAATAGGGCGCAAGTTGTTCATGCCAAACCAGCCAGCAAAGGCCAAAGGGATGAGAAAGAGCACCCAGATAAACGCCGCATTCTGTATCCAGGTAAGGGTGCCCGCCTCAATGCGGCCAATCAAGGTTCCGCTTGTGTTTTGAAGCTCCATGGGGCCGCCCGCAAGAACACCAAAAAGGCCGACAGTCATCACCAGGGGAACAAGGATTTGCATGGTGGTGACACCAAAATTGCCAAGCCCTGCGTTCATTCCCAGTGCGTAGCCTTGCTGTTTTTTGGGATAGAAGCTCGAAATATTACTCATGGAACAGGCAAAGTTTCCTCCGCCAATACCTGATAACAGGGCCAGTGCCTGAAAAATCCAGAAAGGCGTGTTCGGATTCATAAGCGCGAATCCAGTGCCTGCTGCGGGTATGATCAGCAATGCTGTGGTGAGAAAAACCGTATTACGTCCCCCCGCTAAACTAAGCATAAATGCCGCAGGGATACGTAATGTTGCGCCCGCCAGCCCCGCAGTAGCGGTAAGGGTAAAGAGCTGGTCAGTAGTGAAAGGAAAGCCCAGGTTTTGCATCTGGGTGGCGATCATGCCCCACATCATCCATACCGCAAAGCCTACCAGAAGGCTCGGAATAGAAATCCATAAATTGCGGTTTGCAATGTGCTTTCCTTCGTTTTCCCAGAAGCCGGAGTCTTCGACATCCCAGCGTTCAATGTCAGCATTTTTTCTGGCCATCATGTACCCCCTTGTAGAAAAGTGCCGCATAGCACTGCTTATACGAAAGATACGCGCTAGCAAGCAGAGGGGGAATGAGGCAGGTCAATGGATGGGAACTCTCAAGTACCTCTTACGAGGTATGTATATTAAGTATCTAATGTATTGTTTTTAAAAGTTTTAATGATACGCCTGGTGGTGTAATAAATGGCAATAAGTGGAAGTTGGATTTTAAGGGGTATCCACTCATGGCAGGCTTTCAGCTACTTATTGAGGCCTTCTTGTACGGCCCAAACAGCAGCTTCAACGCGCGAGCGCAGGCTTAGCTTCTTGAGCAGGTGCTTAACATGTACCTTGACGGTGCCTTCGGTAATATCAAGCTTGCGAGCAATGAGCTTGTTCGACATGCCCGCGGCTAATTCGGCAAGAATCTCTTTTTCGCGCTGAGTAAGCGCATTAATAGACGGTTTCGTAGGGAGTGAACGCTGGTTGCGCAATGCTTGGGCAAGTAGCGCTGTTAAAGTTTCGCTAATGGCCATGCGGCCTTTGGCAGCCTGGCGCAGTTGATGAATCATATCCTCTGGCTCCATGTCCTTTAACAAGTAGCCATCGGCCCCGCCACGTAGCGCATCGACCACGTCGGCTTCCTGATCTGACACGGTATACATAATGACGCGGCCTGCATAACCTTCTTCGCGCAAATGTTTAAGTGTTTCCAGGCCATCCATTTCGGGCATATTGAGATCCAGCAGTACCATGTCTGGGTCAAGCGTAATGGCTTGATGGATGCCTTCACGGGGGCTTCCTGTTTCAAATACCAATGCCAGATCATCTTCCATTTCCAGTAATTGACGTACGCCTCGTCGTAGCAATGGATGATCATCAATTACGATAAGTGTGGCGGGCTCGTTGTAAATTTCGCTAGCCATATTCAAGTACTTCCTTCCTTGATAAGACGTTCGGTCAACGGGGTAAAGTACAGATAAACGCCTGTGCCTCCTTCCGGTCGATTATTGAAGTGAAGGTCGGCATTAATGTTATTGGCTCGGTCACGCATGATCACTAGCCCGTAGTGCATGGGGGGGGACTGATCATCCTGTAGGCCTATACCGTCATCTTCAATCGCCAAGCGCAGTGTTGCCTGGTCAAATACCAGGCTAACGTGTGCCCAGTGAGCTTTGGCATGTTTATGTGTATTGGCGAGTGCTTCACGCGTGATTTGCAGCAGGTGTATTTCTTCACTTGCGCTAAGTAATTGGGGTGGCAGGCGGTAGGTTAGCTCGACCGGGAATCCAAGCCGCTGGCTAAACTCTTTGATGGTTTGCTGAAGTGCGGGCTGAAGACCTGGCTTATCCAAGCTAAGCCGGAACGTACTTAATAGCTCACGGAGCTGGCGATAGGCACTATTCAGCCCTTCACGTAAATCGCTGGTTACACCACTTTGTTGCTCAGCGGAAAACTGTTTCTCCTGCATACGTTCCAGGCGTGTTACCTGCATTTTTAAATAAGACAGCGACTGCGCGAGGGAATCGTGAAGCTCACGGGCAATAATCGTGCGCTCTTTGACAAGAGAAAGTTGTTGCTCTTCTTCAATACGCTTCTGCAAAAAGATAGCCGTAGCCAGGTTGTCGGTAAGCGTATTGAGTAGCTGCTGCTTCGATGCGTTGATGGGTGCAGAGTAGCCCACGGTAAGAGAGCCAAGAATCTCCTCGCCAACCGCAACGGGCAGCACGATCGCTTCAGTATTTCGAGCAATCGCATTGGCCCGTTGCGGCTCCAGGCAGGCAAGGCAGTTTAAGTCGCGACAATAGAGAGGCCGCTCGGATGAGTGGGTTGCCAAAATTGCCATATCAGTATCGTCATACTCGCTGCGCAGCGAAAGCACGATAGGGCCGATATCCAGTAAGTCTTCAAGCTCGCGTAAGATAGGTGCCGTGCTGGCGCAAAGGTCATTGCCGCCCCCATAAAGCGTACGGCTCCCATTGTGAATGATCTGGAGAGCGCGATTGTGGCGTTTAAGCTCTGCCTGCTTGCGAGATACACGCGCTTCCAACGCTTGGTAACGCGTATCCAGCCTCGCTGCCATCTGATCAAAAGCGCGCCCAAGCTGGCCTAGCTCATCGTGGCTAGAAAAATTAGAGCGATACTGGAAGTTGCCATGGCCCGCTTCGCGGCTCAGGACTCTAAGCTGGCGAAGCGGCGTCACCAGATTATGCCGAATATCGTAGAGCGCAATGAAAAGCAGCACACCAATCAAAAGGAAAAAAAGCAGCTGCAGAGAACCCAGTAAATGCATCTTGGATTTAGTGCTGCTTTCAAGTGTCGAGACATACTGGTCAATATGATGAATAAGATTATTCAGCGCTACTCTGGCTTGTGCTATATCGTTGCTACTACCGTGAATAGCATCATCAAGCAGGGGGATTAAGGTGTTATGCCACAGCGCTTTTAGCCCAGTAAGCTGCTCTTGAAGCACCTCATCATGGGTGTAGTGATACCCAACGGCGAGTGCTGGGCCTTCCAGTTTCGCGGTAAGTTGATCAGTCAGTCGGTTAACGTTTTGTTGAGACCCGTTTTGCGCTTGGGTCAATGGGCCTAAGGCTTCAGAAAGCTGAGCGCTGTTCAAGCGTAATGAGCCCGCGACATTAATCGCCGCTGCATCGCCTTGGCTATTTTGGGCAACCATCATGGTGAAGCCGATGCTGAGAACGGTCATCCCCGTGATGGCCAGGAGGTAAGCAGTAATACGAGCTACAAGAGAGTGGCGTAAGAGATTCATGCGACTCCCATGGATTTAAAAAAGAAGGGGCCTTAAAAAGACAAGTAAAAGCTGCTGAATCCGACGGCATGGCTAACGATAAATGACTATATTACTTATCGAAAGATATGAGAAGCAGATACACCGTATCTTGGTGAATCATGTAATCTTCTTTGTCTCTCGTCAATATAATGGTTGGTTAAGAGGCCTATCACGTAAAACTTAAACAAATGTGAGGCTGTGTGTTTTTTTAGAATTCGAGTATTTCTGATGAGCGTTATTTTTAGTGCTCACAAGCGACACGTCTTCGCACATTGAAAATGCGCTAGAACTATGGCGTTCAACGGTGTTTAGTAAGCCCAAACAACCGCGAGCAAAACACCCCATCCAAGAATGCCGGCTGACATAATAGTATAAGTGGCTGATATAGTGGCAACATCCAACTCGTTACGAGTGCAGAGCGCTTGCAAACCGTGATAAATCAGACTGCATGAAACGCCTAGAGCCGCCAATCCGACGATCATATTGAAAAATAACGAGGGCACCCATAGCGCAAGGGATGAAATCCATAAGGGAAGAGGAGCGAGTGTGGCAAGCAAATAGGCATTTTTATAGCTAATTGAAAGTTGCTCGACACCATTGACGACTGCGTGAATAACCCAGCCCATTATAAAAAAAGTCAGTAGCTCGGCCAAAAAAAGAATCGTCGTAATAAACCGCCACTCCCTTTCAGCAAAACCGGTCATAAAGGTATCGCCATAATGCGTTCCTGCATAATAGAGCATTAAAGGGGGCAATAACGACATGGGAAGAACCACACACCACGCTAACGTCGGAATGGAGGGCGAGTTCGCTTTAAGCGCTTGCCAGCCAGCGCGATGACTAAAGGGCATTTTGAAAAATGTCAGTACATTCATCTCAACTACCTCTTGGTGTCTTAAAATTAAACGGCTATATATCATATGATGATATTTTATTTTTAGAGGACGTCTTCGGTATTGTCAAGCGGGGAAAAGTCGTCACGAGCACGTTAAGGAGCATCCATGGCAGAAAAAACAGCAGTGCAAAAAGGCGAGCTTGATAAGGAAGATTTCGAGCGGCTATCCCAGTTTCGCTATCAGTTACGCTGTTTTTTACGTCGCAGCGAAGATATCTGCCGCAAGCATGGGCTCACCGCGTTGCAATACCAGCTGTTGCTGCACTTACGCGGCTTTGCTGAGCGTGATTGGGCAACGGTAGGTGAGCTTGCCGAGCGGCTGCAAGCCAAGCATCACGGCACTGTGGCATTGATCGATCGCTGTGAGCAGCTATCACTCGTTGAGCGCCGTCAAGGACGTGAAGACCGCCGCCAAATAGAGGTGCACTTGTTGGAGGAGGGAATCGAACGCGTCACCCGAATTGCGGAAGCGCATCAGCCAGACCTCTACCAACTTCATGCCGGTATGTTATTCCCGCCTGGTGAGTAATGCGCGTTAATGGCGTCACTTTTTATAGGTAGCGTCATCAGCTTAGCCATGAAAGCGGAGTCCGATGCATCGCAACGCCCAGTATATAGATAAATACAAGCACCGCTGCCACGGCGGCACCGGCCCGAATGGCTGGCGTTTTACCGCGTTTAATCGCCATTGTGCCGAGCAGAATATAAACAATCAGCGCGGTGGTTTTGGCGCTGAGCCATGGCGGAAGTGGCCAGAAGTTCAGCATGATGGCCAATAGCACGCCGAAGGTCAGAAGCGCCGTATCGATGATATGAGGGAGTATCTTGACCCAGCGCGCCTTAAGAATCGGTCGCTCAGTGACTGACCAATAAGCACGTACTATAAAGAAGGCGAGGCTCGCATAGGCGGCCGCCATATGAAGATGCTTAACCGCAAAATAGTGCTCAATCATACGTTTATCTCTGGATTAAAATAGCTTCTTGTGAACAAAAAATACCTCTTTTCGCTGAGGGGTTATACGGAGTTTCATCGCTATCTTGTCTGATTTACTGCCATGAATGAAACGTCGTCACCTGTGGTCTTTAGCCGCGTATCCCTTAAGAGGTAGGGTGGGGTTATATGGAGGTAACCAGGCAGATATTGCCGTTTTAATCGCTCAGAATCGATTTCCAAGACGCCTGTTTAGGCATTGCTTTCTTTTTGGCGCCAGGGAGATCGACCATGAGTCATTTCATTGACCGGCTAAATTTTTTCCGCAAAACGCGCGAGCCTTTTGCCAATGACCACGGCGAAGTTCGCCAGGAAGACCGCCAGTGGGAAGACAGTTACCGCCGCCGATGGCAACACGACAAGGTCGTCCGCTCTACCCACGGGGTTAACTGTACCGGTTCGTGTAGCTGGAAAATTTACGTCAAAAACGGCCTGGTGACATGGGAAACTCAGCAGACTGATTACCCGCGTACACGCCCCGACCTGCCTAATCATGAGCCTCGCGGCTGCCCTCGAGGGGCGAGCTACTCGTGGTATCTTTACAGTGCTAACCGCCTCAAGTATCCCCTTATCCGTAAACCGCTGTTGGCGCTTTGGCGTGCGGCGTTAAGTGAAAAAGGCGACCCGGTAGAGGCCTGGGCTTCAATTGTTGAAGACCCGGCCAAAACCAAAGAGTACAAACGCGCCCGCGGCATGGGCGGCTTTGTTCGTGGCAACTGGGATGAGCTTAACGAGTTAATCGCGGCTTCCAACGTTTATACCGCCAAACAGTACGGGCCTGATCGTATCATTGGCTTTTCGCCTATCCCTGCCATGTCGATGGTCAGTTACGCCGCCGGTAGCCGCTACCTGTCGTTAATCGGTGGCGTATGCATGAGCTTTTACGACTGGTACTGCGATTTGCCACCCGCCTCGCCGATGACCTGGGGCGAACAAACCGATGTCCCCGAATCTGCCGACTGGTACAACTCAGGCTATATCATTGCCTGGGGGTCGAATGTGCCTCAGACCCGCACACCAGATGCCCACTTCTTCACCGAGGTTCGCTATAAGGGCACCAAAACCGTTTCCATTACCCCTGATTACGCTGAGGTTTCCAAACTCACAGACGAGTGGCTCTCTGCCAAGCAGGGCACCGACGCAGCACTCGCTATGGCCATGGGCCACGTCATTCTCAAAGAGTTTCATCTTGAAAATCCCAGCGCCTACTTTACTGATTACGTGCGCCGGTATACCGATATGCCCTGCCTGGTCGAGCTGGAGCCACGCGATGATGGCTCTCTTGTGCCCGGGCGCCAACTGCGTGCCAGTGACATTGCTGATCACCTGGGGCAGGACAATAATCCTGAGTGGAAAACACTGGTTTGGGATGACGCACGTGATCAGTTGGTGGTGCCGCTGGGCTCTATTGGTTTCCGTTGGGGAGAAGAAGAAGCTCACCAGGGTAAATGGAACCTGGAACCTTTGGATGCCGACGGCGTTGAGATTTCACCTCTCTTGAGCCTTGCCGAGCGCCACGACGAAGTCGCGCGCGTGGCCTTTCCCTATTTTGGCGGTATCGAGCATAAGCACTTTGCGCATGTAACAGGCGAAAGTGGCGACCGCTTGTTCCACAGCCTGCCCGCCAAACGGCTGCAAAAAGCCGATGGCAGCAGCGTGCTGGTAGTGACTGTCTTTGACCTGATGTGTGCCAACTACGGTATCGACCGAGGGTTCGGCCAAGCGGGCGAGGACGATGGGGCTACCGACTATGCTCAGATAAAACCCTACACCCCCGCTTGGCAGGAAAAAATTACCGGCGTCTCGGCAGAGCAGTGTACCCGCATCGCTCGAGAATTTGCCGATAATGCCCACAAGACACGTGGGCGCTCCATGATTATCGTTGGTGCCGGTATGAACCACTGGTACCACATGGACATGAACTACCGCGGCTTGATCAATATGCTGATCATGTGCGGGTGTATCGGTCAGAGTGGCGGCGGCTGGGCACACTATGTGGGTCAGGAAAAATTGCGCCCCCAAACGGGCTGGCTGCCCTTGGCATTTGGGCTTGATTGGACGCGTCCACCGCGCCATATGAACTCTACGTCGTTCTTCTATAACCACTCTTCGCAGTGGCGCTATGAGAAGCTTGAGATAAAAGAGATTCTTTCGCCACTGGCTGACCCACGTCGTCACACCGGCAGCCTGATCGACTACAACGTACGCGCCGAGCGTATGGGCTGGCTGCCTTCTGCTCCTCAGCTAACCACGAATCCGCTGCATTTAGCGGGCAAGGCCAAAGACGCCGGTATGGCCACCAAGGATTATGTCGTTCAGCAATTAAAAGCCGGTGAGCTTTCCTTTGCTGCCGAAGACCCGGATAACCCCCAGAACTTCCCGCGTAACATGTTTATCTGGCGCTCCAACCTGCTGGGTAGCTCCGGTAAAGGGCACGAGTACATGCTCAAGTACCTGCTGGGGACTCGGCACGGCATTCAGGGGAAAGACCTAGGCGATTTTGGCGGACAGAAGCCTGAAGAGGTTAAATGGCACGACGAGGCGCCTGAAGGCAAGCTTGATCTATTAGTCACGCTCGATTTTCGTATGTCGACGACCTGCCTCTACTCGGACATCGTGTTACCCACGGCGACCTGGTATGAAAAGAACGACCTTAATACCTCTGACATGCACCCGTTTATCCATCCGCTAACGGCTGCCACCGATCCTGCCTGGGAGTCGCGCAGCGATTGGGATATTTATAAAGGCATCGCCAAGGCATTCTCCAAAGCGTGTGTGGGCCACTTGGGTGAAGAGACGGATTTAGTCACGCTACCCATGCAGCACGACTCTCCCGGCGAGCTCGCGCAGATAGATGTAAAGGATTGGAAAAAGGGCGAGTGCGCGCCCATCCCCGGCAAGACCATGCCTGCATTGATGGAAGTACAGCGCGATTACCCTGCCACGTACGAGCGTTTTACCTCACTTGGCCCGGCGCTTGAAAAACTCGGCAATGGTGGCAAAGGCATTAGTTGGAACACGGATAGCGAAATAGAACTGCTCGGCAAGCTGAATCACGTTAAGCGAGAAGGCCCGGCAAAAGGGCGCCCGAACATCGAAAGCGCTATTGATGCTGCTGAAACCGTACTGACGCTGGCGCCAGAAACCAATGGTCAGGTAGCACTCAAGGCGTGGGAGGCGCTCTCCAAAATTACCGGGCGCGACCACTCGCATCTGGCACGACCTAAAGAGGATGAAAAAATCCGCTTTAGCGATATCGTGGCGCAACCGCGCAAGATCATTTCCAGCCCCACGTGGTCGGGCCTGGAGGATGAGCACGTCTCCTATACCGCCGGGTATACCAACGTTCATGAGCTGATTCCGTGGCGCACGGTCAGCGGTCGTCAGCAGTTCTATCAGGATCATGCCTGGATGCGTGACTTCGGCGAAAGCCTGTTGGTATATCGCCCACCGATCAATACCCGCGCCGCGGAAAATTTCAAGCTGCCCGAGGATAACGGCTTCAAAAGCAAGGCACTGAATTTCCTGACACCGCACCAAAAGTGGGGGATTCACTCCACCTACTCCGACAACCTGCTGATGTTGACGCTGAACCGCGGTGGCCCCGTGGTGTGGCTTTCCGAAGGTGACGCCGCCGATATCGATATTCAGGACAACGACTGGATAGAGGTTTATAACGCCAACGGCTCGATTGCTGCCCGTGCAGTGGTCAGCCAGCGTGTCAAGGATGGCATGGTGATGATGTACCACGCCCAAGAGCGACAGGTGAACGTCCCCGGTTCGGAAATTACCGGCACGCGTGGCGGTATTCATAACTCCGTGACCCGTGTTTGCCCAAAACCCACCCATATGATCGGCGGCTACGCCCAGCTCGCTTACAGCTTCAACTACTACGGCACCGTAGGCTCGAACCGCGATGAGTTCGTGCTGGTACGCAAGATGAAGCATATCGAATGGCTGGATGGTGAAGGCCAGGATGACGTTCAGGAGGCGGTGAAATGAAAATTCGCTCTCAGGTAGGCATGGTCCTCAACCTTGATAAGTGCATTGGTTGTCACACCTGCTCGGTAACGTGCAAAAACGTCTGGACTAGCCGCGAAGGTGTCGAGTATGCATGGTTCAACAACGTTGAGACCAAGCCGGGTATCGGCTATCCCAAGGAGTGGGAAAACCAGGCCAAGTGGAAGGGCGGCTGGATGCGCAGCCGTGATGGCAAGATCGAACCGCGCATTGGCGGTAAATGGCGCGTATTGGCCAATATCTTCGCCAACCCCGACTTACCCGCTATTGATGACTACTACGAACCTTACACCTTTGACTACCAGCACCTGCACACTGCTAAACCTGGCCAGCACCAGCCGGTAGCCCGCCCGCGTTCACTGATCTCTGGCGAGCGTATGAAGAAAATTGAATGGGGCCCTAACTGGGAGGAAATTCTGGGCACCGAGTTTGCCAAGCGTCGCAAGGACATCAACTTTGAACAGGTGCAGGCAGATATCTACGGCCAGTTCGAAAACACCTTCATGATGTATCTGCCACGCCTGTGTGAGCACTGCCTTAACCCTACCTGCGTGGCAAGCTGCCCCAGTGGCGCCATTTATAAACGTGAAGAAGACGGCATCGTACTGATTGACCAGGATAAGTGCCGCGGCTGGCGGATGTGTATTTCCGGTTGCCCCTACAAGAAGATCTACTACAACTGGAAAAGCGGCAAATCCGAGAAGTGCATTTTCTGCTATCCGCGTATTGAGTCGGGCCAGCCAACCATCTGCTCAGAAACTTGCGTGGGGCGTATTCGCTATTTAGGTGTCCTGCTTTATGACGCCGACCGCATTGAGGAAGTCGCAAGCTCCGCCGACGAGCAGGACCTTTACCACCGCCAGCGCGATATCTTCCTGGACCCTCATGACCCTGAGGTCATTGCCCAAGCCAAGAAAGACGGTATTCCCGACAACGTCATTCAGGCCGCTCAGGCATCGCCTGTCTACAAACTGGCCATTGATTGGGAGCTGGCGCTTCCGCTGCACCCTGAATACCGCACGCTGCCCATGGTCTGGTACGTACCGCCGCTGTCGCCCATTCAGTCTGCAGCCGAAGCGGGTAAGGTCGAGTTCAATGGCGTGATGCCAAAAATTGAGTCGCTGCGCATCCCGGTGAAGTACTTGGCCAATATGCTGACCGCCGGGGAAGAAGCCCCCGTTGTGCTCGCGCTTAAGCGTTTGATGGCGATGCGCCTTTATATGCGCGGTAAGCATGTTGAAGGAGAAGCGGATATCAGCGTGCTGGAGGATGTGGGTTTAAGCGTCGCCCAGGTAGAAGATATGTACCGCTATCTGGCAATCGCCAACTATGAAGATCGGTTCGTGATTCCAACCAGCCACCGGGAGATGGCGCGCGATGCCTTCCCGGAACGGGGTGGGTGTGGATTCACCTTTGGTGATGGCTGCAACGGCGAGAGCACGGCGAACCTGTTCAACGGTCGGCCTATTGAGAGCACGATGGTGAAACCGGTCAATGTTTTTGATCCGCAGGCGCAACCCGAGGAGACTCGTCATGAGTAACCTCGCAGAACCGCTCTTGACCCCAGAGCAACAGACCATGCGCAGCCTGCGCGTACTGTCGCGGTTGCTTGACTACCCAACAGCTGAATTGCAGCAGGCCGTAGGGGAACTTGTCGAGATCGTGGCCGCGGAGGATCGCTGGCCCGCTTCGTTACGCCAACGTTTGATGAGTTGGTGTCAGCAAATTGCCGATAGTGAGCTTTTAAGCCTTCAAGCCGAGTATGTCGCGCTTTTCGAACAGGGCCGGGCTACATCGATGCTGCTGTTTGAACACGTACACGGAGAATCACGAGAGCGTGGCCAGGCCATGGTGGATCTCATGGATGAGTACCGAAAGGCGGGGTTTGAGCTAGACGCCCGGGAGCTTCCTGACTATTTACCGCTGTTCCTGGAGTATCTCTCAACGCGAAGCGATGCGGAAATGGCCCGCTGGATTGGCAATATCCGCCATATTCTGGCGCTACTTGCCGCTCGCCTGGAAGAGCGTGATAGCGACTATGCCCTGGTGACCCATGCGCTGCTGGCGCTCATCGGCGCCGAAGCGGACATAAACGCGCATCGCTCCGTTGTGAAGGCGGAAAAGCCTGACAATACCCCCGAAGCGCTGGATGCCGTCTGGGAAGAGGAAGCCGTACGTTTTTCTGCGGCATCCGACGAGGACTGTGCGTTGCAATCTGCCGAAGGGCGTCGCTTGGCTGAACGCAAGCAGGGCGTTCAACACGATGCCGTTCGCATTCTCTCTCCCGGAGCCCAGCCTCCGGCAATGGGTCGTTAACAGGAGAATCTCAATGTCCGCCATTACGACTTACCTCGAGTATTTTATCTACGGCTACTATCCCTATCTCGCCGGTACCGTGTTTCTGTTTGGGAGCTTGGTGCGTTTTGACTACGGGCAGTACACCTGGAAGACCGGCTCCAGCCAGATGCTGTCGACCAAAAACATGCGCCTGGCCAGCAATCTCTTCCATATCGGTATCATTACCATCTTTTTTGGCCACTTGGTTGGTCTGCTTACCCCACACTGGATGTATGAGCACTTTCTTCTCCCTAGCACCAAGCAACTGCTTGCCGTGGTGATTGGTGGTATTGCCGGCGTGTTGTGTGTGATCGGCGGGGCGATGCTGCTTTATCGGCGGATGTTCAATCCACGTGTGCGTGCCTCATCGAGTAAAATGGATACGCTGATTCTGGCTATTTTGCTTATTCAGGCATGCCTTGGGCTGACTACCATTTTCTTCACGCTGGGCCATATGGATGGTGAAATGATGCTGACATTGGCAAGCTGGGCACAGGCCATTGTGTTCTTTAACGGCGGCGCAGCGAACTATCTGCAGGATGTTTCCTGGATATTCAAGCTGCATATCTTTTTGGGGCTAACCATTATCCTGTTGTTCCCTTTCACTCGGCTAGTGCATGTATGGAGCGCGCCTTTCGGTTATCTGACCCGGCGCTATCAATTAGTGCGTAAACGCGGCTAAGCGCTAATTTATCAGGAGAGTTGTTATGCAAATGATTGATATCGAAGCGCTGCCAAGTGAAGCCACGCTACCCTTGATACAGGTGGGCAGCCGCGCTATTGAAGAAAGCGACATTGCTCATGAAATGCAGTATCACCCCTCAGACAGTGCGGGGAGTGCCCAGCTTAAAGCTGCGCGGGCGTTAGTTGTCCGCGAACTGCTGTGTCAGCAGGCCCAGGCGCAAGGGTTAGTGGCTGACGATGAAATAGCAGATGACAAGGTGATTGCTCAGCTTCTTGAGCAGGCGCTGAACGTGCCGGAGCCCAGCACTGAGGATTGCCAGCGCTTTTATGCGCACCACCCAGAGCGTTTTAGTGAACCCACACGCTTAAAGGTGCGCCACATTCTGCTTGCCGCAGCACCAGAAGATGCGGTGGCTCGGGATGCACACTATCAGCAAGGCGTAACACTGCTGGAAACATTGAAGGACGATCCTGCGCGCTTTACGGAGTTTGCTCAGCGCCACTCAGCGTGTCCCTCCAACACCCAAGGTGGGGAACTCGGCTGGTTGGCCCAAGGGCAAACGGTTGCTGAACTTGACCGAGTGCTGCATCACTTACCCAACGGCCTTCATGAGCGGCCCATTGCCTCCCGCTATGGTTGGCACTTGGTGGTAGTTGATGCCCGTGAGGAAGGGCAGTTGCTGCCTTACGAAGCCGTTACCGAACGTGTTCGCCATCACTTGGAAGAACAGGCAACGCGACGCGCATTGCGCCACTACCTGTTGTCATTAGAGACGGAGATAGGCGTCCAAGGAATCGCGCTTGACGACGACGCGGGCGGTAGTCTGATGCAATAGGGCCACTCTGCGTGGTTATCGGCTTGTCCGGACTTTATGGAACCATTTCTTTCTTCGAAGGTTGAAGTGATATAGGAAAAAGGAGGATGGCCATGGAACACGTCGATAAGTGTCAGAAATGTGGTAAGGAATATATCGCCGACGCAAACGATACGGAAAATGCCCTCCCAACGTGTGGCACTTGTGGTGCAGAAATATACAGAAGGGGGGCGAACTCAGAGTTTAGCGTGACAGGTGATAATGATGATGAGCATCCGATTGAAAGGGGGTTGCGAAAAGTCACCGATGAACTTACCGGAGATAAAAAGAAAGTTTGATTGAACCGCTTGTGGCTGAAAACTCTCATAGACTCCGTCACCCTTGGCCTAGACGGCGTTACGGCTAGCCAAGGGTCGCAGAACTAAATATCACGCTACATCGTTATGTTGCTCTGCTAATGCCCTGCGTAGCTTGGCGTT
Source organism: Halomonas sp. TP35 (assembly GCF_052375975.1). Classification (NCBI taxonomy): domain Bacteria; kingdom Pseudomonadati; phylum Pseudomonadota; class Gammaproteobacteria; order Oceanospirillales; family Halomonadaceae; genus Halomonas; species Halomonas sp. TP35. The sequence goes on from NZ_JBQSUZ010000002.1 coordinate 18,814, forward strand.
TTCAGTAGCCAATATCTTGTTTTCGGTGATAAGCCCATATTTTTCAGATTCAAGACTGTCGACACGGTTGATAAGCTGGTTGATAACCAAACGCCGATAAATGGCTGAAAACGCAATTTTGGTACCCTGATGAATAGCGATCATCACTTTCTCCTCCTTGAGTTATGTATCAATCCCGAATACAGGTGATAAAAGACTATAGGCCTTTTTTCATCTGATGTTTCATACTATTTTTAAATCAAAAGAACATTTCTTATTATTAATTTATATTATCGCATGCGGTATCCTCAATAAGCATGATAAATACGATTATACTTATAACTATTTATGATTAAGTTTCTACTGCTTAACCCGAAGTAGATTAGCAAGTAGTCTCATTGTTTGGCTAGTTGGCTAACTAATGGAGTTGCTAAAGGTTGATAAATAAGTGCGTTTTTCACTATCAATTATACTATGTTGCTTACAGGCCAATTTTAGTGTGGCAATACTGGCGAGAAAATCCGTGCTGCGGATTTTAATATTAAGCCCGGTGTGACATCTGGATGATGAAGGCGAGGGCGACCACCAGGTTGAGACGCTACTTAGATCGTTAACTGGTAAAAAATAGCCGCCTCTTTCTGCTTGCTACATTATTATCGTCCACCAGCCTGTCAGGCTGGTGGATGTTCAGCCATCATACCGGTTAATAGGGTTTGAAAACCTGCCGCCTGAAATTGATGCTTTGATACCGAAGCTCCATGGTTTGCCGTGGGGCTTTCGTTCATTGAGTGCCTTCATTTCTGATACCAGACATAAACAGCAGGCTTAACGGTGTAGTGCGTTGAGTTGTTAATCATTATACGGCATAACGGTACTGCAGAAATTTTCTTTCAGGGAATGCCTATGTCGATGTTTTTCCAGCGTCTTAAAGAAGTGTCTTCTCCTGCTGTTGGCCTTGGTTGTATGAACTTGTCTCATGGTTATGGTCAGCAGGTGTCTGAAAAAGACGCCCTGCGAGCATTGCATGAAGCGTTTGAAATGGGATATCGACACTTTGACACCGCGACACTGTATGGGGCCACGGCGAATGAGCGCTTGCTGGGCAATGCCTTAAAAAACAAGCGCCAAGCGCTGTTGTTGGCCAGTAAATGCGGTATGGCGATTGACGTTGAGACGGGAAAGCGGGTTATCAATGGTCGACCAGACATACTACGTCAACAGTGTGAGGCAAGCCTGACACGTTTAAAGACCGATCATATCGATATCTATTACCTGCACCGGCTTGATCCTGACGTACCCGTCGAGGAGAGTGTCGGCGCACTTGGTAAGTTGGTCGATGAAGGCAAGATAGGCGGTGTGGGGCTGTCGGAGGTTTCAGCGAAAACGCTTTCCAAAGCGCATAAGGAGTATTCCATAGCAGCAGTGCAGTCAGAGTATTCCCTCTGGACGCGCAACCCCGAAATTGCGCTCATTAAAGCCTGCCAAACACTAGATGTGGCGATGGTTGCATTTAGCCCCTTGGGTCGTGGGTTTTTGGCAGGTGCGATTCAGGTCGATACAGTGTTTGGTGAGGGTGATATGCGGGCTAACATGCCACGTTTTAACGCTGACAATCTGCCTAAAAATCTAGCGGTGCTTTCACGCTTTCAGGCGCTAGCCCAGTCGCTTGACGTGACTACCGCCCAATTGGCACTGGCCTGGGTAAATGCGCAAGGTAGCCATATAGTGCCCATTCCTGGGACTTGCTCAATCGCTCATATGCGTGAAAACTTGGCAGCCGATAGTTTGGTGCTCGATAAAAACTATCTCAGTGACCTCAACTCAATGATGACGCCTGAGCAGATAGCCGGTGAACGGTATAGTTCAGCGCAGCAAGCGGACATTGATACGGAAGAATTTAATCAATAGAAAAGGGATGGGGCGCGATTTGTCATGACATGTTTTTTTGTCTAATACCACTATTATTTTCAGCCTACTTTAAGCTAGCATTCAGCAAAAGGCTGGCTATCGCCAGCCTGGTTCAGGAAGCCACCATGATCAAAGCTTTAATTATCTGTTTTGCAATGCTTTTCGTACAGCTTGCGGTACTGCATGTGGTTGATGCCCGGCTATATGCCTCGCAGGATGTTCGCCACACCGCCAGCAGCGTGGTTACTCCGCCGAAAAAAGATGAAGAAATAGAGAGCTAGAAATAGAGTGTTAGTAATCAAGTGTTAAAAAGCACGACTGGTGATGAGGATATTCGCCAGTCGTGCTTTTTTCTGCGATGCGCCACTATATTAAGCATAGTCGACTATTCTTTCGTTAGAAAAAGGTTGAGTACTTTACGTGAGCGAAGCGATAAGGACTTGCGTCTGGAACTTGGTAGCGGCATGCTGGTCTATTGTTAGCACTATTATTTGGGGAGCATATATAGATGGCTTATAACGATCTGAACACGGCACAAACACGATCCAGTGGTGTTGCCAACAGCGTCAGCACCAATAAGGTACTGCGCAATACCTACGCATTATTGGCAATGACACTGCTTTTCTCAGCAGTGGCCGCTGGCGCATCAGTGGCTATGGGTATCCAACAAATGAACATCTTTGTGTTCTTTATTGGGGCCTACGGCTTGATGTTCCTGGTACATAAAACGGCAAATTCTGCGGCTGGTTTGCTGGCCACCTTCGCTTTTACCGGTTTTATGGGGTTCACACTGGGACCCATCATTTCAGCCTATTTAACGCTCCCTAACGGTGGCGCGCTGATTATGAATGCGCTGGCAATGACAGGCCTTACCTTCTTTGGTCTTTCAGCGGTTGCGTTAACGACCAAGAAGGATTTCAGCTTCTTAAGCAACTTCCTGCTGGCTGGCGCTATTGTGCTAGTGCTTGCGATGGTTGCTGGCTTGATCTTCAACATTCCTGCCCTGTCACTGATGGTATCAGCAGGCTTTGTTCTGTTCGCCTCAGCGGCCATCCTGTATCAAACCAGTGAGATCATTCATCGCGCTGGTGAAACGAACTATATTCTGGCAACCGTTACGCTGTATGTTTCTATCTACAATCTGTTTATCAGCCTGCTTTCAATTTTAGGTATTATGAGCAACGACTAACCAATAGCGTTGTCAGTTGGTAACCGGACAGACCCTACTCGTAGGGTCTGTCTTTTTTTGGCTATCCGATTCGAGAGACGATAATGGAGTATGGTTTATTGGTGATGGGTGCGCCGTATACCAGCCCCGCACCACACTCTGCTTTAAGGTTTGCTCGTACGCTGCTGGCACAGGGGCACCACTTGTCGGGCGTATTTTTTTATCATGAAGGGGTGCACAACGCGTCTTCACTCATGGCTCCGCCCCAGGATGAACTTAACCTGCACGATGCCTGGATCGAATTACACCGCGCGCATAACATTCCCCTAGACGTATGCATAGCGGCGGCACTAAGGCGTGGCTTGGCAAGTGAGGCGGAAGCGCTGCGTCATGGTAAAGCATCGTTTAATATAGATGCGCCCTTTGAGTTAACCGGGCTAGGGCAGCTGTTAACCTTGCAGCAGCGCTGTGATCGTTTTATTACGTTTGCCTAACAGGAGAGCTAATGGCTGAGTCAAACAGCTTGCTGGTTATCATTCGTCATGCTCCTTACGGCTCCAACCTGCTTCGAGAAGGGGTGGATACAGCGCTGGTAGCGGCCGCATTTGGACAGCCTGTAGACCTGCTGTTCCTTGGGCAGGGCGCTATGGCGTTATTAAAAGAGCAAGGCAGCGGGGCGCCAGGGCAGAAAGCCAGCCTCCCCACAATAGATATGCTGGAGATGTACGATATCGAGCATCTTTGGACCACGGAAGAGTCCCTGGCCGCTATTGGAGTGCCCACATCAATGCTGCGAAACGATGTGCAGTTTTTGAAAGCTAAAGCAATGCCTGGGTTTCTTCAGCAGTACGCGCAAATACTTAATTTTTAGTGGGATACTCAGTATGTTGCATATTTTAACCAAGGCGCTAAATAGTGATGCGGCGCATCAGATGCAGCAAGCCGTTGGTGAAGAGGATATCGTAGTACTGACGGAAGAAGGTGTACAAGCGGCACTGAAAACGCACTGGGAAGGTTGGCAGGCGTATCAGTCACGCATCTATCTGTTAGCTGAAGATGTCGCGGCGTGGGGCCTAAATGCTGCCGTTACCGCTAATGGCTTACCTACGGTTGATATGAACGGGTTCGTTACGTTAACTGAGCACCACTCTCAAATCGTCACGTGGTATTAATATGTCGGATTCAAAAATATACCGTTATCTTAATCCGGATAATACAATTGAATTAGACCCTGAGGGCTATCTGGTAGAGCAGTCGGTATGGTCAAAGGCCGTAGCTGAAATGCTGGCCAGCGACGAAGGGCTCGTATTAACCGAAGCGCATTGGGAATTAATTGATGTAATGCGTGATTTTTACAAACGCTATGAAATGGCGCCGGCTATGCGTCCCTTGGTAAAAGCCACGAAGAATGCGCTGGGAGAAGAGAAGGGCAAGTCGATGTATTTAATGTCGCTTTTCCCCGGCAGCCCTGCGAAACGTATAGCGCGACTTGCCGGGCTGCCTAAACCAACCAACTGCCTGTAGAAGCGGTAAGTTGAAGATAGGCTTGATATTAAGCCAAATCTCCTCGGGTACAAACGGATAGAACAACCGCATCATCGGCACTGGTAGATACCAGTGCATGCCCCATATCACTATCAAAATAGATGCTGTCGCCTTCAACAAGCAGCAGCGGGGCATAAAACTCGCTGTACAGCATGATATCGCCATGAAGAACCATCAAAAACTCTTCGCCATCATGACGCACCCATTGGTGATATTCGTCAAAGTTGCGTGCGCGCACAATGGTCTTAAAGGGAATCATGCGCTTTTGAGCCAGTTGGTGCCCCAGTAACTCATGCTCGTAAGTAGGCGTTGGATGTAGCTGGCCTTTGTCTTTACGCGTTAAGTCTCGCCGTCCCATGGTATAGCGTTCACGTTTGGGCGGCGTAAAGAGCTGAGGCAGGTCGATATTAAGCCCAGTGGTGAGTTTTTGAACGACGCTAAACGTAGGCGAGACTTGATCATTTTCAATCTTTGAAAGAGTAGAGCGTGCTAGCCCAGTACGCTGGCTGACATCTTCCAGCGTCCACTGGTTAGCCAAGCGAATTTGCTTGAGCCGCGCGCCCAAGAGAAGCGGTTCTACAAACGGTTTGCTGCCGGAGGCAATACGCAGTGCGGCATGTTCTTCAGAAGTGGCGGTCATAATGGTCACATAAGAGACAGCAATAGGGACCATAGTAACATAGCGTTAGCGTCTGCCATGGTATTCGCGAGTACAGAATATTTAACCTTCTTCTGAAAAAGGTAGCCCCAGCAAGGCTCTAATATGCGCCTCCACACCTCTTCCTAATGATTTAGGTTCGTAGCCACCTTCCAGTACAGAGACAACGCGGTTATCAGCATAAAGCGCCGCAATCTCCATTGCCAGGTGCGTTATCCAATAAAAGTCTTCATCATCCAGGCAGATATCGGCCATCGTATCGTCGCGATGAGCATCAAATCCTGCCGATATCATCACCAGGTCCGGTTTAAACGCATGAAGGGCGGGGAGCCACTGATGCTCAATGAGGCGTCGAAATTCAGCGCTGTCAGTGCCTGATTCTAGCGGCGTATTAACAACGTTGTGCCACTCACTACGCAGATAACGCCACGGGTAAAACGGGTACTGAAAGCTTGTACAGATCAGGACATCTGATCTGTCCTTAAAGATATCGATAGTTCCATTACACTGATGGACATCAAAGTCGAGGATAGCGATACGCTTGGCACCATATACGTCACGTGCATGGGCGGCACCTACGGCGATATTGTTATAAAAGCAAAAGCCCATCGCCTCGCTTGCTTCGGCATGATGGCCGGGAGGCCTAACGGCACAAAAAACATTATCAGCGTGGCCCTTAAACACCTGATCGACTGCTTTTATAGTGGCACCAGCGGCTACCCGGGCAGCTTTTAAGCTATCCGGATTCATGAGTGTTTCGCTGTCCAGGGCGACAATGCCTTCAGTAGGCACACATTTCTCTAAAGCATTAAGGTGTCGGGGAGGGTGTACTTTTGCCAACGCCTCAGAACTGGCTTCTTTGGCATCAGACTGCATGGTCTGCTGTAATAAACCGGCAAGTGAGAGGCGAGCGCGAATTGCTTCCAGACGCTGTGGACTTTCAGGGTGTTCTGGTCCCATATGATGCAATGAGCAGTCTGGATGGGTAAGGTAAGAGGTGATCATTCAAGCGCTCCATTGTATTGAGGCCACCTTAATCGCCTCTGGGGCTTGCGCGACAGTGTCAATAAGTCGTACACCGTCGTTATCTACTTCAGGGGAGGCTCAATTTTGAGTACGCGCTTTTTGCATCATTTTTTTGAACCTCGCACGCTAGCCGTGTTTGGCGCTTCTGAAAAACCGGCCTCGCTGGGTGGGTTAGTGCTGAATAATCTCCAAGAGGGCGGCTTTAAAGGCACTCTGTGGGCGGTCAATCCAAAAGGCTATGATCAAGTATTCGGCGTGCCCTGTTTCAGCAGTGTAGCGGATTTACCCGAAGTGCCGGACTTGGCAGTTGTCTGCTCACCGATTAAAGGCGTTCCCAAATTAATTAAACGCTTGGGCGAGTTTGGTGTGAAAGCTGCGTTGGTGCTTTCCGGAGGCGCCTACCTGGACCGCGATAGCGACAATACCGGTTCTATTCGTGAACGGATGTTAAAAGCCGCCATCGCCTCAGGTATTCGAGTGTTGGGCCCAGAGTGCATGGGGGTCATCGTCCCAAGCAAGCGTTTGAATGCCTCGTACGCCAGCCAGCCTGTCAAAGCGGGCCGTGTCGCCTACCTGGGGCAATCGGGCATGCTTGCCAACGCCATGATTGATTGGGCCGCTGGACGCGATGTGGGGTTCTCTCACTTGATTACGGTGGGGGATAGCGTCGATGTTTTGTTGCCGGATTTAATCGACTACGTAAATCAGTTTTCACCCGCTCAGGCCATCTTATTACACCTGGAAAGGGTGAATGACGCACAACATTTTATGACCTCTGTGCGCGATGCTTCGCGTAACCGCTTGGTACTTGCCATTAAAAGCGGCCGTACGCCGCAATCCGATATTTCGGGGATGGCACCTACGCCGGGTATTGCTAATCGTGATGTCGTTTTCGATGCGGCGTTTGCGCGCGCTGGAGTGGTAAGGGTCGATGATTCCGATGAGCTATTGGATGCTCTGGAAACGCTCTCGCGCATGAAGCCATTACGCGGTGATCGGTTAGCCATTGTTTCTAATGGCTTGGGTCCAGCCATGCTGGCGATTGATAAGTTGGTTAGCGCAGGCGGTAAGCTTGCCGTGTTTAGCGAGGAAACCCAAGCGGCGCTACATAAAAGCCAAGTCGATATAAGTAAGCCCGGCGAAAACCCGGTTGACTTGGGTGGCAACGCAACCCCCGCGCGCTTTGTTGAGGCGCTGGAAATTGTGGCCGCCGATGCCAATGTCGATGCGGTGCTGGTGGTCCATGCCCCAACACGGTTGGCACCTTCAGCGATGACGGCTCAAGCACTAATTGATAATCGCAAAAAATTTCGGCGTAACTTGCTGACCAGTTGGATGGGCCTGAAGGAAGCCCTGAATGCACGCCATCTCTGCAACATCGCGGGTATACCGACCTATATTTCCCCGGAAAAAGCCGTTAAGGCCTTCATGCACATGGTAATTTACCAGCGTGTTCAAGCCTTGCTGCATGAAATTCCACCGAGCCTGCCATTTTCAACTAGCCCGGAAATACGTGCCCAGTGTCGGTCGCTGATCACCCAGGCAAAAGAGCAGGGGAGAAAGACACTCAGCCATTCAGAAACAGCCCAGGTACTTAAAGCGTATGGTATTCCTACGGCGCCAAGTGTGTATCTGAGCAACCCTGAAGAGGCCGAATCCGCAGCCCAAAAAATCCAGGGGCCGATGGCTCTGAAAGTGGTTCATGAAGGTAATTGCCGGCCTTACCGATACCGTAAACACCCCCATAAAATGTCTGCCGGGCTGCTACAAGACCTGGAAACGCCTGCTGAAGTGGCGCAAGGGGTACATCAGCTGGGTGATAAAGTACGTGAGAAGTTTCCCCAATACACTATTCGCGAGTTCTGCTTACAGCCTATGCAGCGGGGTAAGCACTCCATGCAGATTTGTGCCGGTATTACCCGCGACCCGGTTTTCGGCCCGCTGATTGTGTTTGGTATTGGCGGCTATAAAGTCAATATTTTGGCAGACCGCCAAGTCGCTCTGCCGCCGTTGAACATGAGCCTGGCAGCCGACGTCGTTGGCAGGACGCACGCGGCCTCTTTAATTCGTGAACACTCCGCTGAACCTGAGCGCGACATTCAGCGGCTATGCCAGCTGTTAGTCAAGCTTTCGCAAATGGCATCTGATTTGGGGGACCTGCGAGGGCTGGAGATAAACCCGCTGCTGCTTAATCGTGATGGCATGCTGGCGGTGGATTTTGCGATGGATTTAGGCACGCCTGCGCGCTTTGCCATCATGCCATACCCGGAAGAATTGCGAGAATGGGTAACACTTAAAAATGGCTGGCAGGTAGAGGTACGCCCCATCAGGGCCGAAGATGCGCCTTTAATTACCGCCTTTCATCGTCAGCTATCGGAAGAGAGTATTCGTTTCCGATACTTCCACAATAAGTCCAACCTCACTCAGCGCGATTTATCGGTTTTGTCACATATTAATTATGATCGACAAATGGCATTTATCGCTGAGCACCAGCACGCAGATGGGAGTAAGGAGATGTTAGGCGTCGTACGTGTGTGGAACGACCCTGACAATATACGCACCGAATTTTCGGTGATCATCCGCGATGATTTACAAGGGCTTGGGATTGGCAGCCTGCTGATGAAGAAGATGGTCAATTACTGCACGCATATCGGCACACTCGAAATGGTGGGCAAAATCATGGTCGATAACCACCCAATGCGGGCGTTAATGAAACACTTGGGGTTCACGTGCCGCTATAACATGGAAGAACAGGTGATTGATGCTGTCCTGCGCTTAAATGAACCCGAAAGCGAGTGGCAACGCCTTCGCCTGGAAAGCCTGCCCGATTAACCCGACCAAGTGCATCACCAAGACAGCAAGCCTGTCTAATTAACGTATCACCGAAACAGACCTGCGCTGAACAATAATGAGCGATCTTTATAGGGGTTATGGGGCCAAGCGGAACTGGCTCCACTCTCCACCATCGCGACGCTCGAAACGTATACGGTCATGTAGTCGGCTGGGCTGGCCCTGCCAAAATTCAATCATGTCAGGTTGCAGGCGGTAGCCGCCCCAATGAATGGGCCGCGGGATTTCTTGTCCCTCATAGGCCTGTTCAAAGCGTTTCTGACGCTCCTCAATCCAGTTACGATCAGGAATGACAACGCTTTGCGTTGCAATCCAGGCGCCTAACTGGCTACCGCGAGGGCGGCTGGCAAAGTACTCATCCGATTCATCCGGCGCAACCTGTTCGACGGAACCTTCAATACGCACTTGGCGAGCGAGTGATGGCCACCAAAACGTCATTGCCGCAAACGGCACATTACTCAGCTCGCTACCTTTATGGCTATGATAATTGGTGTAAAACACCATACCTTGCTCATCAAATCCTTTCAGCAATACAACGCGTGCATGCGGCCGCCCTTGGCTATCCACTGTTGCAAGCGTCATGGCATTGGCGTCTTTGTTCTCCTTCTCCATTGCCAGGCTAAACCACTCATCAAACAGCACGAAAGGCCCTTGAGTGACATGGGTTTCATCAAGCCTGCCACCTTCGTAATCACGCCGAATGTCGGCTATGTTGCGAGTCATTAGCGGAACTCCCTAAGTTTTAATAACGTTCGTCACTCTTTAGATAACGCCCAAAACTGTTCACTTACCTGTTTGGCGCTGTTGTTGGCTACGAAAACGTGCGTACCCCATGCAACCTACAAAAAGCGCCAGTGATATGAGCGCTTCCACAATGCCATGCACCGTTTGCCCGGGTACAGCGGCTAACATGACACCTTGTGTAACGTAGAGAAGGCTGACAAAGGCGAGCCAAGCATGGCCACGTGCACGCTGGCCAAGAATGGAAGGTAAAAAAAGCACCAGCGGTAAAATAAAGGCCACCACAGGCCGCCAATCAAACGTATCGTTTTGCAATGTAAAGCCACGATAAATAACCAGCAGCAAGAGCAGTGTAAAACTGACCAATACACACTGCCTAGCACGCAGTGTTAACGTATTTATGCCGTGGCGCTGTTCCAGGCTAGTTAGCCACTGCTTCATGATGTCCCCTGGCGCATGGCATTAAGCGCTACTGCTAGTTTAGCCAGTCGTTTGCCTTGTGCCACGCATAGTGCTCGTTCATGTTCATCTACCGAACGGTCGCTACGTGGGCCTGCCAAATGGCTGGCACCGTAAGGCGTGCCTCCGCCTTGGGTGCTTAAAAGGGCCGTTTCACTATAGGGAATACCTGCATAGACCATTCCGTGGTGCAACAAGGGCACTAACATGGTCAGCAGCGTACTTTCCTGGCCGCCGTGTAGACTGGAGGTCGATGTAAATGCACAAGCTGGTTTATCGACCAAAGCACCGTTCATCCATAAGCTGCTTGTGCTATCCAGGAAGTACTTTAAGGGAGCGGCCATATTGCCAAAGCGCGTGGGGCTGCCCAAGGCAAGCGCGCTGCAGTTACGCAGATCATCAAGTTCAACATACACCGCTCCCTCATCAGGGATTTCCGGCGCGACGGCCTCGCAAGTTGTTGAAACTGGAGGCACCGTGCGTAAACGCGCTTCAATACCTACAATGCTTTCAATACCTGCAGCCAATTGACGGGCCATGTCGGCCGTCGCCCCTGAGCGAGAGTAATAAAGAACCAATACGTAAGGGGTGGTGTTACTCATAAATTTTCCTTGGTCCTGGAAGAACGCCGATAAAAGCCCTGCCTGATGCCTTATGGTATCAGAGCTATGTACTTGGCAGGAGATGGCTTTAAAAGATGGTAGCTGGTTTCGGGTAATCTGACGTAAACCCAGACGTCGCTTCCATCGGCTAACCGTTTTTTAACGCGCTCATACCGAACGCCCAAGCGTTCATAGCGATCAAGCCGCCTTAACGCTTCCGGCGTCACGGTTAATTTTAGGCCTTCGACGTGGCTACCAGGCTGGGGAGCTACGTCCAGATCGTGACGCTGATACCCTTGAAGAACCGCCGGTTCTGGATTGCCTAAACTGCCAGTGACTAACCAGCGAATCAGTGGATAACGTAGCGTTCCATAGACAAACAGCTGATGTGTGCGTTGCTCTACTGTTGGCACCTCATCAGGCGGGGAATAGAGCCAAGGACTTAACAGGGTTAGCCACAGCCATGTGGCCGCTGACAGCAGTAATAAACCTGCCAGAGCGATTGTTTTTTTAACCCAGCCCATCCGTTGCCCTTTTAAAAACGTGAGTGGGATAGCCTGGCGTGCCGTTTTACCTTAAGCAAGTGTTGAGCAATCTGCTTAAGCAATACGATATGGTTTGCTAGGATAGGGGTAGACCTTATCGGAGGAGCCTGCAATGAACCAGCCACTTCGTGATGATATGGATTTCCGAGCCTCTGTGGGTGATGTAACGCCGTTGGCACGTAGTAATCAGGCCGACGCAGGTAATCACCGGAGGAAGCCTTCTGCAGCACAGCTTGCACGCAGAGAAAGCGCTCAAGAAGAGCTTAGTGAACGTAATTTTCTATCCGATGACTTTGTTGATTTACTGCCCCCTTTTGATCCTATCGAATACCGTCAAGAAGGCATTCAGCAGGGCGTTGTCGATAAATTAAGGCATGGAGGATATAGCGTACAGGCACAACTTCATTTATTGCGTCGGCCGTTGGCTGAATGTCGCCGCATGCTGTTTCCGTTTATTCAGGAAGCCTATGCGCATGACCTGCGTTCGGTCATGATTGTGCATGGAAGAGGGCGCGAACTGGACAGCCCAGCCAACGTGCTGCGCTCTTACCTGGCCAAGTGGCTTGGCCAGTTTGAAGAGGTCCAGGCGTATGTCTCTGCCCAGCCTTCCGAAGGCGGGCTTGGCGCTACGTGGGTGATGCTGCGCAAAAGCCAACGGGCGAAAGCCAATAACCGTGAGCGCCAGCAAAAACGGCGCGGTTAATCAGGATTTAGTTATCTCTCTTCTATTTTCTTACTACCTTCATCCATTATCTCATTAAGTGCTCAAAAGGGCACTTAATGCTTCTTTATACCCTTTAAAGTCCACATAAAAGGACTTAGCAAGCTGCTTGTGTTAATGTGCTATTATAAGGACACAAAGAGCTTTTTACGCTTTTAAGTGCTTTTTAGAGGACTTTATGAGCATTGACGATATGTCGCCTGCAGCTCTTGCGGAAGAGCTGGGGCAGCGCTTGAAGCAGGCACGCCTTAACCAGGATATGACGCAATTGGAAGTGGCCAAGCGTGCGGGGCTGTCCAGAAAGGTGGTGCTGAATGCGGAAAAAGGCAGAGTTCAGCTGGAGGCGCTCGTCGCTATTATGATAGCCCTGAATGTGACCTCACAGCTGGATTACTTCTTGCCACCCCCGATGATTTCGCCCTTACAGCTCTCCAAGCTCCAGGGGAGGCAACGCCAGCGTGCTTCGGGGCAGAGCACTTCAGGGCAGAGCACTTCAGGACAGAGCACTTCCGAGCAGAGTAGCGCGGATGAAGAGGGGACGCTTGAATGGTAATGGAAGCTGTCGATGTTCACTGCATGGAGCACTACGTAGGCGCTGTTAGTTTCGATACGCGTACCGGACAAGGCGCGTTTGAGTACGATACGTCGTTTGTGAAAAAGGGGATTGAACTTTCTCCTCTGAAGATGCCATTAGCCAACAGAATATATGCGTTCCCTGAGCTTGATTTTAAAACCTTTAAAGGGCTGCCTGGATTAATTGCCGACTCGTTACCCGATGATTTTGGCAACGCGGTATTAAACGCCTGGATTGCCAGCAAAGGGGGGCAGGCCAGCGATATTACGCCGCTTCAGCGACTTCAGTATACCGGCAAGCGGGGCATGGGCGCCCTTGAATATACGCCCGCTACGCGGCTAAAAAGCCTGAACGCCTCAAGCCAAGTAGAAATAGCCTCACTGGTAGGCATTGCTCAGGAAATTCTGGATAATCGTGCGAATTTTTCCGTTGAACTTGCGAAAGAGGGCCAGGATGATCGCGAAGCGATGATGGCACTGCTTTCGGTGGGAATGAGTGCTGGCGGCGCTCGGCCCAAAGCCGTGCTGGCATTTAACCAGGATTTCTCCGAGGTGCGTTCAGGCCAGGCGGATGTGCCTAAAGGGTTTACGCACTACTTAATGAAATTTGATGGCGTAAGTGAGCATAACCAAAACCGTGAGGTTTTTGGTGACCCGCTGGGTTATGGTGCCATGGAGTATGTGTATTATCGGCTGGCAAAATCCTGCGGTATCGAGATGATGCCTAGCCAATTGCTGCAAGAAGGTAAACGCCGGCACTTTATAACCCAGCGCTTTGACCGTATCGAGAATCAAAAGCGGCATGTGCAGACGCTAAATGGCATCGCCCACGTGGATTACAACAAGCCTGGTTCTTTCTCTTACGCAGAGCTATTTGGCATCGCAAGGCAGCTGCGCCTTTCTGCCGAAGAGGCCGACCAGCTTTTTAGACGTATGGTGTTTAACATCGTGGCGCGAAACCATGATGATCATGCCAAAAACTTTGCTTTTATCCTGAAAAAAGAGCGATGGGCACTCGCGCCAGCTTATGACCTTGCGTATAGCTATAAACCGGGCAGTCGGTGGATTAACAATCACTGGATGAGCTTAAACGGTAAGCGCGATCACTTTACGCGAGACGATTTTTACTCACTTGAAAAGCTTAGCCCACGTTTTACCCGGTCAAAAATCAACGCCATGATCGACGAAACCGTTGAGCATGTTGCACAGTGGAATGTATTAGCGAACGAGCATGGAGTGCCCGCTTCACTGATAGATGAAGTAGCTTCCCATCTTCGTCTGAAGCTGTAGGCGACGCCGCGTTTAAACGTTTTAAAAGCCCCTTTCACAATAAAAACCGGCCAGGACATTCCTCCCTGGCCAGTTTTTTTCAGCGGCTTACTGGCTGGTTGCCAAGCGGCGTTCAAAGAGCGCGTGGCGCTCTTCTACATCGGGCTGATAACGAACGCTAAATGAATTGAGTAGGCGTAGCGCATCGTCAGGGTGCTGATCATCGCGCAGCGCCATGGCATTAAAGCCACAGCGGCGCATGTAGTCGAGCTGATCAACCAGCACATCACCGACGGCGCGTATTTCACCAGCGTACCCAAAGCGTTCGCGCAGCAGGCGAGCGGTTGAGTAGCCGCGGCCATCGGTAAAGCTTGGGAAGTCGATCGCCACGGCAGGCAGCGGATGCAGTTCTGCTGCCAGCTCAGCGTTAAGCTCGGTGTCACTCAACAGTAACGGAGCAAGTTCTGCATCCTGCTTGTTCGCCTGCCATAACGTTAACGGCACAAATGCCGGACGCTGTTCAGGAAGATGGGTGTCGTCGTAAGAAACACACCAAGCGTTTTCAGCGGCCAGTTCTCCGTTAAGCAGAAGGTGATCAACGTGCACCGGGTTCAGCGTTTCTTCAGTCGGGGTATCCACATTATTTGGCATACACACGCTCTTTAAAAGGTTTCAGGCCAATCCGGCGATAGGTGTCCAGGAAATGCTCATCTTCATGACGCTCGGCAACATAAACCTGTAACACCTTGTCAACCACGTCCGGAACGTCCTGGCGGAAGAAAGAGGGGCCCAGGATTTTGCCGAGTGATGCATCGTCGGTGGCATTGCCACCAATCGATATTTGGTAAAACTCTTCACCTTTCTTGTCGACACCGAGGATGCCGATATGGCCCACATGATGGTGACCACATGCGTTCATGCAGCCCGAAATATTAAGATCCAGCGGCCCCAGGTCATACAGGAAATCCAGATCTTCGAAACGTTCCTGCAGCGCCTGGGCGATAGGAATGGAAACGGCATTGGCCAAACTGCAATAGTCACCGCCAGGGCAGCAGATAATATCGTTCAGCGTACCCACGGTAGGGTTGGCCATGCCCAGCGCTTCAAGCTCGTTCCACAGCGTTTCGATTTCATCGACAGGAACATCGGAAAGCACCAGATTCTGTTCGTGGGTCACGCGAATTTCGCTAAAGCTATAGCGATCAGCTAAATCTGCCACGGTATCCATCTGATCGGCAGTGACATCGCCTGGTGCGTGTTCACGACGCTTGAGCGACAGTGTCACCGCCTTATAGCCAGGCACTTTGTGGTCGGTAACGTTATTGGTCACAAAGCGTGCGAAGCTGCGGTTTTCACTGCGCAAGCGTTCAAAATCAACCGCAGCACTTTCTGCTACCGGGCGACGCTCCGGCTCGGGG
Source organism: Halomonas sp. TP35 (assembly GCF_052375975.1). NCBI lineage: Bacteria > Pseudomonadati > Pseudomonadota > Gammaproteobacteria > Oceanospirillales > Halomonadaceae > Halomonas > Halomonas sp. TP35. The sequence goes on from NZ_JBQSUZ010000002.1 coordinate 34,276, forward strand.
AAGTGGCCTTTAGCGACATCAACCGCTGCCTGATTAAGCGTCTGCGGGCCATCTTTTAAATGTGCCCACTCTTCTTCAACGCGGCGGCGATACTCTTCAATGCCCAGCGCTTTGACCAGAATCTTGATACGTGCCTTGAACTTGTTGTCCCGACGACCAAACTGGTTATAAACGCGTACGCAGGCTTCAAGGTAAGTCAGCAGATGCTGCCAGGGTAGGTCTTCACGCACTACCTCAGCAATCATCGGCGTACGACCGAGACCACCACCGGCGAGCACCTTGATGCGCAGTTCGCCTTTTTCGTTGCGCCACAGGCGTAGGCCGATATCGTGAACCTGGATAGCCGCACGATCCTTGGCCGCACCGGTTACCGCAATTTTGAACTTGCGCGGTAGATAGGCGAATTCAGGGTGTAGCGTCGACCACTGGCGGATTAGCTCACACCAAGGGCGCGGGTCTTCCACTTCGTCGTTAGCAATACCGGCGAACTGGTCACTGGTCGTGTTGCGGATACAGTTACCGCTGGTTTGGATGGCGTGCATTTGCACTTTAGCAAGCTCGGCCAGAATATCTGGCACATCTTCCTGCGCAGGCCAGTTCAACTGAAGATTCTGCCGGGTCGTAAAGTGCCCATAACCCCGGTCATAGCGACGGGTAATATCGGCAAGCGAGCGTAACTGGTAACTTGCGAGCATGCCATAGGGAATGGCGATCCGGAGCATCGGTGCATGCCGCTGGATATATAGGCCATTTTGCAGCCGCAGCGGACGAAACTCTTCTTCTCCCAAGCGTCCTGCCAGGTAGCGATCCATCTGGTCACGAAACTGGACGACACGCTCATCAACCAGGGTCTGGTCATGAATATCATAACGGTACATGTGGCACGATCCTGCTAAAAAGCGAAATGGTCACGTCAAAGCGGACATTAATGTAGTGTTACCTTAACGCGTATCTCATATTCTACAAAAGAATATATAATTATCTTTTTATCGCTAAACGATATTTAAAACATTGGGAGCTAGCCAGCGCTTACGCTGCCAAATCCACAAAAAACCCGCTGAATTCGCTAGTCGATAAAAAAGCTGTACCAGCCAAACCCCAAGCAGGCCTTGTTGTAAACCAACTCCAACCCACCAGGCAAGGGGCAGAAACAAAAGCCACTGCATGCTTAAGGTCAGTAGCATCACCGTACGCTGCGCGCCAGCGCCCATCAATGCTTGAGCCAGCACCAAGGCCGCTGCATCCAGCACAATCATCGCGCCGGTAATTTGTAGCGGCAGAGTACCCAACGTAATAAGCTCATGGCTGGAAAAGAAGATGCTGAGCAACTGCGCTGGAAATGCCAGCATCGGTAGTGCCAAAAGCGTGAGTAGCAAGCCCGCAACGCGAAGTGCATCCAGTCCCCATCGATGGGCGGCACGCTGATCATCTTGCCCCAGCGCTTCGCCGACCAGGCTCATGGCCGCAACGCCGACGCCCACGCCAGGCAGTATTAACAGTAGTGATAGATTAACCAGTACATGGCCAACCGCAACGCTTGCTGTGCCCAACCGACTTAATAGCCAGAAAAGCACGACGTAGCCCGCCGCAAAACACACCTGCTGTAGCGAATGCGGCAGGGCAAGCGCCAGCGTCATACGCAATGTCTCAAGGGTAGGCAAACTGAACATAAAGCCGTTTTTTTCTCGCTGGCTTACGGTCACCCAAAGCCAGATAAAAAGCCCTAAAATCATCGAAAGGGTGGTACCTACGCCTGCACCACTTGCCCCCATGCGGGGCAGCCCAAATAGCCCATAGATCAGACCACTACTGGCCGCTACGTTAAACAGCTGAACGACAATAATGATGCGCAGATAAAGGTGTGTCTGTTGGCGGCCATTCCAATAACCGCGAAAACATAGGGTTAACGCAATGGCTGTCAGGGCGATAACCCGCCAGCGAAAGTAATCAACCGCAACGTGATGCACCTCAGGCACCTGCGTTATCAAATACAGCAGGGCAGGCGCTTGCCACCAGGCCAGCAGCGATAGCGGCAGCCCAACCACCAGGCCAACCGCAACTCCTGCCTGTAAAGGCTGAGCCGAATACTCACAGCCCGCTCCAAGGCGCTGGGACGTTTGCGATTGAACGCTTGAGGAGAGGCCAAATACCAGCGCAGTTACCATAAACATGGCATAACCGCCCACGCCGACACCCGCCAGTGCGACCTGACCGAGATGCCCTACCAGGGCGGCATCAATAATGTTGAGCATGCTTTGAGAAAGCATGCCCAACATAACAGGAAACGCCAAGCGCATTACCTTGCCGTGACGATGTGCAGCTACTGCCATATCAGCTGGGGTCGTAGGAGAGGACTGGCGACAGCCAGCGCTCCATCTCCTCAATTGTCATTTGCTTACGCTCAGCGATTGCTTCCACTTGGTCACGGGTGATCTTGCCCGTCGAGAAGTACTTTGACTGCGGATGAGCAAAATACCAGCCCGCAACGGCAGCGGCTGGCCACATGGCGTAGCTTTCCGTCAACGCAAGGCCGGTATTTTCTGTGGCGTTTAGCAGCTTGAACAAGGTGCCTTTCTCAGTGTGGTCCGGGCAGGCAGGATAGCCGGGGGCGGGGCGAATGCCTTGATATTTTTCTGCAATCAGCGCGTCGTTATCCAGTGTTTCTTCAGGTACGTATCCCCAGAACTCTTTACGTACCCGCTCATGAATGCGCTCTGCAAAAGCTTCCGCCAAACGGTCGGTAAGTGCCTGAACCAAAATGGCGTTGTAGTCATCGCCTGCGGCTTCATAGGCCTTGGTAAGCTCGTCCACGCCATGCCCTGTGGTTACCGCAAACCCGCCGATCCAATCGGCCTTGCCGCTCTCTTTAGGCGCAATAAAGTCCGCCAGGCTGTAGCAGATACCGTCTCGCCCCTTAGTGGTTTGCTGACGAATATGGTGAAGGCACTCGATGACCTCGCTGCGCGATTCATCGGCATATACTTCAACGACGTCATCATCCACGCTGTTGGCCGGCCATAGGCCGATAACGCCCCGGGCCTGAATGCGCTTTTCATCGACAAGCTTACGCAGCATGGCTTGCGCATCGGCAAACAGGTTGCGCGCCGCTTCGCCAACGACTTCATCGTTAAGAATTTTGGGGTATTTACCCGCTAACTGCCAGCTCATGAAGAAGGGGGTCCAATCGATACGCTCGATCAGTTCTTCAAGGTCGTAGTTATCGAACGTCTTGAGGCCCAGGAATTTGGGTTCAACCGGCGTCTGGGTGTTCCAGTCGGTGCGGAAACGACGTTTGCGCGCCTGAGTGTAATCCAGGTCCGCCGCTTTAGGACGGCGCTTGGCGTTACGCTCACGTACCTTGACGTACTCTTCACGAATTTCCGCGACATACGCTGTTTTGAGGTTCGGGGCGAGTAGTCGGCCAACCACACCTACCGCGCGTGAAGCGTCGGTCACGTAAATGACCGGATGCCCATACTGTGGTTCAATTTTAACCGCGGTATGCGCCTTTGACGTCGTTGCACCACCGATCAGCAACGGTAGGTTCATACCCCGGCGTTGCATCTCTTTGGCTACGTGCACCATTTCATCAAGCGACGGCGTAATCAGCCCCGACAGGCCAATAATATCGGCGTTGTGATCAATAGCGGCTTGAAGGATTTTTTCAGCGGGCACCATCACGCCAAGATCAATAACTTCGTAGTTATTACACTGTAGCACCACGCCGACGATATTTTTGCCAATATCGTGAACGTCGCCTTTAACCGTGGCCATGACAATTTTGCCCTTGGCCTGAGTGCCTTCGCTTTTTCCCGCTTCGATATACGGAATCAAATAGGCAACCGCCTGCTTCATGACCCGCGCGGACTTCACTACTTGGGGCAGGAACATTTTACCGGCACCAAACAGGTCGCCGACCACGTTCATGCCATCCATTAGCGGCCCTTCAATGACCTCGATAGGGCGCTCGGCCTGAACGCGGGCTTCTTCGGTGTCGCCTTCGATATAGGCCGTGATGCCTTTAACAAGCGCATATTCAATGCGCTTGTTAACCGGCCAGCCGCGCCACTCAAGGTCCTCTTTCTTGGCCGGGCCGCTACCGTCATCCTTGTACTTGTCTGCAAGGTCCAGCAAGCGCTCGGTACCGTCGCTGCGCTTATTCAGCACAACGTCTTCCACGGCATCGCGAAGCTCGGCGGGTAAGTCGTCGTATACCGCAAGCTGCCCAGCGTTAACGATCCCCATGCTCAAACCTGCACGGATGGCGTGATACAGGAACACGGAGTGGATCGCTTCACGTACCGGGTTATTGCCCCTGAACGAGAAGGAGACGTTGGAAACGCCGCCTGAAATCATGGCATGCGGCAGGTTTTCACGAATCCACTGAGACGCCTCGATAAAGTCGACGGCGTAGTTGTTGTGCTCTTCAATGCCGGTGGCAATGGCGAAGATGTTGGGGTCGAAAATGATATCTTCGGCCGGAAAGCCGATGTCATCGACCAGCAGGCGATAGGCACGCTCACAGATTTCCGTCTTGCGTGCGAACGTATCGGCCTGACCATCCTCGTCGAAGGCCATAACCACGATAGCCGCGCCAAAACGACGGCATTTGGTGGCCTGCTCACGAAACGCCGCTTCGCCTTCTTTTAAAGAGATTGAGTTAACAATGGCCTTGCCCTGAACGCATTTTAGGCCTGCTTCGATGATGTCCCATTTGGACGAGTCGATCATGATCGGTACGCGGGCAATATCCGGCTCGCCAGCAATCAGATTCAGAAAGCGCACCATCGCTTCCTGAGACTCCAGCATGCCCTCATCCATATTGATATCGATGACTTGCGCGCCGTTTTCAACCTGCTCAAGTGCTACTTCCAGGGCAGTGGTGAAATCTTCTTCGACAATAAGCCGTTTAAAACGCGCTGAGCCGGTGACGTTGGTACGCTCACCCACGTTGACGAATAGCGAGTCAGCATCAATGTTGAAAGGCTCAAGCCCGGACAAGCGGCAAGCGGAGCTACGCTCAGGAATTTGACGCGGTGCCATGGGGCGCACTGCATCTGCAATTGCACGAATATGCTCAGGGGTCGAGCCGCAGCAGCCACCAATGATATTGACCAGGCCGCTCTCGGCAAACTCGCTAACGATCGCCGCCATCTCTTCCGGCGTTTGGTCATACTCACCAAACTCGTTAGGCAGGCCGGCGTTAGGGTGTGCAGAAACAAACGTATCGGCTTTGGTGGACAGCTCTTCAAGGTAAGGGCGTAGCTCTTCAGCCCCTAGCGCACAGTTAAGGCCCACTGACAGTGGCTGGGCATGGCGAACCGAGTTCCAGAATGCTTCAGTGGTTTGCCCGGAAAGTGTCCGGCCCGAGGCATCGGTGATCGTGCCTGAAATCATGACCGGCAGCCGCTTGCCCAGATCTTCAAACAGCACTTCAAGCGCGTAGATCGCCGCTTTGGCGTTGAGTGTATCGAAGATGGTTTCGATCATGATCAGGTCAGCACCGCCCTCAATCAGCGCCTGAGCAGCTTCGTAATAGTTTTCACGCAGCACATCGAAGGTCACGTTGCGCTTGGACGGGTCATTCACATCCGGCGACAGTGAGGCGGTGCGTGAAGTAGGGCCCAAGACGCCCGCGACATAGCGCGGCACGCCGGTTTCTGCCGCGACCGCATCGCACACTTCCCGGGCCAGGCGCGCAGATTCACGATTAAGTTCGACAACAATCTCTTCCATGCCGTAGTCGGCTTGAGAAAGACGCGTGCTGTTAAAAGTATTGGTTTCAATAATGTCCGCGCCCGCTTCCAGGTAAGCGCGGTGAATACGCGAAACCACATCGGGGCAGGTAAGCGCCAGCAGGTCATTATTGCCTTTTAAATCCGACGGCCAATCGCTGAAGCGTTCACTGCGAAAGTCTTCCTCGCTCAGCTGGGCATTTTGCAGCATGGTCCCCATACCGCCATCCAGAATAAGAATGCGTTGGGCAAGGCGTTGGGTGAGCGAGGCGTTCAAATCACTAGCGGCCATAACAGGGAAAATTCTCCAGCGTCTTAATCGAAAATGTTTTATTAAAATACGTTTTCGAAAAGGGGGATGAGCGACGTTTTACAACATATCAATAACCAAACGGGCAATATGATACCAAAGGCCGCCAAGCAGGGCAGCTATACAATACAGCTGTTAAAGATTCATTAGCCCGTTAGCCATTTAAATAGCCTACTAAAACAGTCGGGATTGTGTCGACGCGCCGTTTTGCTTACCATAGCGTGAAAATGACATGTGAAGTGGTATTGCCACCGTTCACGGGAGGGAAATAGCCTCATGACCACGATTATCGAAGCACCCGGTATCGACATTACCGACAGCGCCCAAGAGTACCTTGCGGAATTGCTTGAAAAGCAAAACGTTGAGGGTATCTCCGTGCGTATCTTTATTACCCAGCCCGGTACGCCTTATGCAGAAACCTGCCTAGCATACTGCCGTCCCGGTGAAGAAGAACTCACCGATGTTAAGCTAGAGCTTGAAAAAATCAACGTGTTTCTTGATAAAAACAGCTTGGCGTTTTTAGAAGAAGCCGTTGTTGATTTTAACGCCGACCGAATGGGTGGGCAGCTGACCATCAAGGCACCTAATGCCAAGATGCCCAAGGTGAATGCCGACAGCCCCTTGGAAGACCGTATCAACTATGTACTGTACAGCGAAATCAACCCAGGCCTTGCTTCTCACGGCGGCGAGATCAAGTTGGTTGAGTTAACGGAACAGAAAATGGCCGTTCTCGCCTTTGGCGGCGGCTGCCAAGGTTGCGCAGCGGTAGACTTAACCCTCAAAGATGGCGTTGAGAAAACTCTGCTGGAGCGTATTCCAGAGCTTGCCGGTATTCGTGATGTCACCGACCACACCGATACAACCAACGCTTATTACCGCTAGGCGACGCGCCATAACCTCAAAACCCAGCCTTCCGGCTGGGTTTTTTGTTTTATTCAGTAGTACTTCAGCCAACGGAAAGGCCACCCAAACGGTGGCCTTTTTAGTTACACGGAGTGTTTTAGTCGTTGGCGTACCTTAGGCAATATGCGCGATATAGCCGGAATCCGCAGACACATTAACAACGCACCCGCCATCGCGTATAAAAACCACTCCTGCATATCCGCGCGGACTATCCATAAGAAATGCAGCAGCACCAGCGCTAAAATAACGTAGATGAGCTTATGGAGTGTTTTCCAGCGCTTGCCCAATTTTCGCATAGCCCAACGATTAGACGTGGCGCCAAGAGCGGCTAAACCTGATAAAGCCAGCATTCCCACAATAATATACGGTCGTTTAACGATCTCACTGCCTAACTGGGCCCAATTAAGTCCCAGAATAAACAACACGTAGCAAACGAAATGTAAAAATGCATAGGCAAGCGTCCAGAGGCCTAACTGGCGACGAATGACGCTAAAGCCTTTCCAGCGTGTCAGCCGGGTAAGGGGCGTAAGGCTTAAGGTAAGCAACAATAGCCATAGTGCGCCTTGGCCAATATTTAACAGCAAATAGCGCCCGGGCTCTGGGCCCGCCATATTGGTGGCTACGTGCAAACTCCACCAGCCCAGGGGCACTAAGGCACCAATGAAAACACCTATGCGCCATAGCGTAATAAAATAAGTCGGCATCAGTAGTGGGTCCGAAGATCCATGCCTGCATATAAGCCAGCGACTTCATCGGCATAACCATTGAACATACGCGTGTCGATGATATTGGTATTGAAGAGGCTGTTCGGTAAACGGCGTTCGGTGGCCTGGCTCCAACGAGGATGATCGACTTCAGGGTTCACGTTGGCGTAAAAGCCATATTCATTGGCGGCGATTTGCTGCCAAGAATTGAGCGGCTCCTCTTCAACCAGTGAAATGCGCACAATCGATTTAATGCTTTTAAAGCCATACTTCCATGGCACCACTAGGCGAAGCGGTGCGCCGTTTTGATTAGGCAGCTCTCGTCCATACATGCCCATCGCTAGAAAGCTTAGCGGATGCATTGCCTCATCAAGGCGTAACCCTTCTACATAGGGCCAGTCGATTAGGGCAAAAGCGGAGCCTTGCCCAGGCATTTGCTCAGGATCTACTAGCGTTTCAAAGCGCACGTAATTGGCTTTTGACGTAGGCTCTGCGCGTTGAATAACATCGGCAAGCGAAATGCCTAGCCAAGGAATAACCATCGACCAGGCTTCAACACAACGTAGCCGGTAAATGCGTTCTTCAAACTGGGAAGGGTTGACGAGATCTTCAAGGGCGAAGCGCCCACCATTATTGACCTCACCATCAATCACTACGCTCCAAGGCTTAGTCACCAGCGAACCCGCTCTGCGTGAGGGATCGCTTTTGCCGGTACCAAATTCAAAAAAATTGTTGTAGCTGCTGGCATCCGCATAAGGGGCCATTTTGTCCTGGCTCGGGTCGGCAGGCACAACTGCCCGCCACTCGGCCGCATCGCGTTTGGCCTTAAACCATTCAGGCGCATCGCCTTCGGGAACATCGTTGTAGTCAGGCATTTGCTCACTGGCTGAGGCGTGGCCTGCTAATGCCAGCCCAGCTCCGAGGCCCACGAGCCCGCTCATAAAGCGTCGGCGTGATAAGTAAATTGACTCAGGAGTAATCTCTGATTCATGCAAGTCACTAGGTTTAGCAATTTTAATCAGCATGGTGATGCTCCTGACGGTCAACAACCATCGGCTGGTTAGCGATAACAAACGCTATGGGTGCGTGTTTTATCCGTAATGGCTTACTTCATCCCTAATGACGTCGGCAGGGGTGTCAGCGTCATTCAGTCATTCTCGTTGAGCTGCCTTTCTCTGACGTTTATCGAAGCAGGTAGTTCAGAAAGTTGCTGCTGTAACGCCGTCATTTGTTGACCCATTGTGGCCTGCCATTCGCGCTCACGTTTCATCTGCTCTCGCTGCTGTTTGTTGTTTTCCTGAGCATCCGTCAATTGCTGAGTGAGCGATGTAATGCGCTCTTTCTGGGTGGCGATGTGCTGCTCCTGTTCTTTTGCCTGCTGGGCGTATTGGTTTGCCTGAGTCTGCTGCTTTAGTAGATCGCCGCGATTCTGCTTTAGCTCCTCCGTTAATGCCTCGATGCGTTGCTGTTTCTGCTGGAGCCGCTTATGCGAGGCTTTTTCTTCCTGAGCACGCTCCTGGCGAGCCTCGTCCAGCATTGCCATCAATCTTCCCTCGGCATTTTCATTACGCAGCTCTTCTTGGGCCAAGCGTTTTTCCCATACGCTCTGCTGCTCTTTTAACGCAGTGGTATGTTGCTGGCCAAGGGCCACATTATGCTGCTGTAAGGCTTCATTCGCTTTTTTTAACTGCTGGTTTTCCTCATGCGCCTCTGTAGCAGCCTGCTGCCAATGCTGCTCTTTGGCTTGGCTTGCGGCCAGCTCACGGTTAAGTGCTTCAAGACGCTGCTCGGTATGGCGGAAGTGTTCCGCTAGGGCGCTTTCGCGCTGTTCGGCGTTCGCTGCTAACTGTTCAGCATTCTCAGCCAACTGCTGAGCTTCTTCAACTTGTCGATTCGCCTCTTCGCGGTAGTGCAGCAGCGCCTGATTGGCGACTTCTTGCGCTTCACGCCATAGCTCACTGGCGACATTAACAACCACTTCAGGGACGCCTTTTGGTGGAGGAACGTCGCGATTTTGTTCGCGCTCGGTGCGCCAATGGCGGAAGTGTTCGCTGATCGTCGTAAAACTGCCGGTACCCAACACTTCGCGGATTCTTTGCACGCTGGGCGTATCGCCACGGGTAAGAAGCGTATCGATTGCGTGCTGTACGTCACTGTACTGAATGCCACTGCGCGCCATGCTGTCTCTTCCTGATGTTTGCCTATTGAATCGTCCTATTTTCCGCGTAATGACTTATAAATACAATAATTACGTTATATGTATTACGTAATTATATTTATCATTAGACGTATAAATTCAAGATTACTATTATTATCTTGAATTTATACAGACTTGGCACCATACTTATCCCTTATCAAACAGCGGCATAGTGATACAGGCTAAAATAGAGCCAGGTAGCGTTATCGAGGTAGGTATCAGTATGTTTATGATCAAATGGATGTAATTGCCGGGCAGAAGGGCGGCATGCAGGCGTCAAGCGCTGTAGTGGAGCAGCCGTTTCAGTCATCACGCATCAATGCGCATACAGACGCTCAGGCCGTTGCAGCATGGCTTGCCGAGTATCAGGACAACCCACAAACCTGGAAAAGCTACCGGCGTGAAACCGAGCGATTGTTGCTCTGGCTCGACCGCCAGCACTTAACGCTGAAAGCGATGGACCGGGAAACGCTGCGCCAATTTGAGGCATTCCTGGCAGACCCGCAGCCCGCCCAGCATTGGGTTGGGCCTTCAAAACCTCGTTACCATCCGGGGTGGCGGCCATTTCGTGGGGCGTTATCACCCGCCAGCCGCCGACAAAGTTTGATTATTTTGCAGGGTCTGTTTAGCTGGCTGGTAGAAGCAGGGTGGGTCAGCCATAACCCGTTTCGGTTGATGCGCGATAAATCTCGCCGCTTAAACAATCAGTCACCGCGTATTGAGCGCTATCTGGAACGTGAGCTATGGGAGTGGTTTTGGTGTTGGCTTAATAAGCCAATGGGTGACTGCAAGGGAAGTCGTGCCGAGTATGAACAGGCCCGACGCCGGTTTATCTTTGGCTTCGCCTACTTATTAGCACCGCGTATTAGCGAAATGGCGGGCACCCGCATGGGTGATTTTTCCCAATCAGAAGGGCGCTGGTGGTGGGCCGTGGTGGGCAAAGGCAGCAAGCTTGCTCGCGTCCCAGTGCCTGATGATATGCAGGCATGTTTGGCTGATTGGCGACAAGCGCTTGGGCTTGATGGATTGCCCATGCAATTTGACGAGACGCCTGCTATCCGAGCGCTGGATGGAAAGCGTGGTATTGGTGATAATCAACTTTACCGGCTGATCCGTGAAACCTTTACAGAAGCAGCCGATGTGCTTGAAGCTGACGAGGGGGCGCCCGCCTATGTGGCTGCGCTGCGCAAGGCAACACCGCACTGGCTGCGGCACACCTCGATTACCCACCAGGCTCAGGCGGGCATTAGCTTGCGTCACTTGGCAGAAAGCGCCCGCCATGCACGGCTGGACACCACGTCGCGCTACCTGCACACCGAAGATAACGAGTGGCACAGTGAACAGCAGCGTCACCGGCTTACGCCATAAGGCACTTCAGGCATAAAGCTATCCACGCAAGCCACCTTGAACCCGTATAATGGTATGACGCTTTTAAATCGAATGTGAAAAGGAACGAGTATGAGCACTTCCGGCGCCGAGCAGGCCCAGCAAGAGCTAATCGAAGAGTTTGAAATGTTTGATAACTGGATGGACCGATATCAATACATTATCGATATGGGCAAGCAGCTTCCTGATTTTCCAGAGGCGTGTAAAACTGCGGAGTATAAAATTCAGGGCTGCCAATCCAATGTGTGGATGCGCCATGAACAGCAGGGCGAGACGCTGATTTTTAGTGCTACCTCTGATGCGGCAATTGTTTCTGGACTGATTGCGGTTCTATTACGCATCTATAGCGAGCGCACAGCGGCTGAAATCCGCACTACCGAACCGCACTTTTTAGCGGATCTTGGGCTGGATAAACATCTTTCCCCCACGCGCAGCAATGGCCTCCACGCCATGCTTGAGCGTATTTACCAAGTGGCGCAGCAAGCCTAATCAGGCATTATCGTTGATGTTGATGACAGCATGAAGGAGAGGGCGGCGACTCGTCGTCCTCTTTACAAAGTTGCTCACTACGCCCACCGGGAACAGGATCCATTCCACCAGGGTTTCCAGGATGGCATTTTAGGATTCGCTTGATAGCCATCCAGCCACCTTTGACAGGGCCGTGCACCTGAAGGGCCTCAATAGTGTAGGAGGAGCAGCTTGGCCAAAATCGGCAGCGAGGCCCGAGCAGGGGGCTAATAAGGTATTGGTAGGCACGTATTGCGCCAACCATCAATAAAACCGCCAGTTTGCGTAGAACGTGTAATAAGTAATGCACCCAGCGCATGACTAGCGGTTACCGTAAAGCTCATTAGGGTGAATAAGCGGTTCACTATTGATGGTGGCATCGTCGCTGGTTAGCGACAGATAAAAGCAGCTTCGGCGACCGGTATGGCAAGCAGGACCTGTCTGGTCTACCTGTAGCAGCAATGTATCGCCATCACAATCCAGAGCCGCCGACTTAAGATGCTGCTGCTGCCCGGATGACTCGCCTTTACGCCAGAGCTTTTTGCGTGAACGCGAATAGTAGCAAACGCGATGCGTGCTCAGCGTTTCCTCCAGCGCTTCACGAGTCATCCAGGCCATCATTAACACTTCTTTGGTGTCATACTGTTGAGCGATAGCAGGCAATAAACCTTCCGCGTTAAATCTAACAGCATCCAATAATGTCGTGGTGGCGGGTAATGTATCTTGTGGCGTTGCCGCCTCAAGTGCCTTAAATAACGTATCAGCCGGTAGTTGATCAAAACGAGACATAACTATTATTCACTCTTGGCTCGACAGTTTTGGCAAAGGCCTTGCAACTCAATCGTCTGTCGTTCAACACTAAATCCTTGCCGGCTGGCAAAGGCTGATAACTGATCGCTGACTTCATCCAAATGCAGTTCTTCGACGTAACCACAGTGACGGCAAATCAGCAGTTGGAACCCATGAATATGTTCAGGGCAGGCGCATGCCACATAGGCGTTTAGCGACTCGATACGATGCACCAATCCTTGGTCAATCAAGAATTCCAGCGCTCGATAAACCGTAGGAGGGCGGGCAGCCGCATGCTCTGTTGAAAGCTTATCCAACAGGTCATAGGCTTTTAAACCGCCGCCATTATGAGCAATCAACTCAAGCACACGGCGTCGAATGGGGGTAAATCGAACGCCGCGGCTGTGACACTGTGATTCCGCTTGTTGAAGTAGCGTATTCGCTTCAGTCATTGGTGCACTCATTAAACGTCATCAGCTTAGTCTACGCGCTTGCGATAGTTGTGTCAGGGCTTTCTGTTAGCTCACTCTTGCGAGCAAAGTGGTGCTGAGCAAAGGCTACACGCTCGGCAACTGACACCCCTTCTTGCTGACGCTCGATGAGATCAAGCCGGCGACGCAAACCCTCTCCGTTGGTCATTTGAATCGCAAGGCCCGGCCGTGCATTCAGCTCAAGCAACATGGGCCCATGCTGCCTGTCCAGCACCATATCGGTTCCCAAATAGCCTAATCCGGTCATTTCATAGCAACCCGCCGCCAAGTTTAGCAGGGTATCCCACTGAGGGACCACCAGGCTTGCCAGATCATGCCCGGTATCCGGGTGGTTAAAGCAAGGGCGGTCAAATTGCACGCCGCGAAGGGCTTCTCCGGTGGCAATATTCAAACCAACGCCGACCGCTCCCTGGTGCAGGTTGGCTTTGCCGTCGGAGGCCGCCGTTGATAAGCGCATCATCGCCATGACTGGGTAACCCTTAAAAACGATGACCCGAATATCCGGCACGCCTTCGTAGGTATACGCCATCAGACTTTCTTCAAAATTAATCAGCGTTTCAATGATGGCTACATCCGGAGAGCCGCCCAAGGAGTAAAGCCCTGAAAGAATATTAGAGACATGACGCTCTACAGCCTCAAGCGTTAAATGTGCTCCGCTGGGTTTAACAAACTGATTATCAACTACCTTTTCGATAACCAGGATACCCTTACCGCCACTGCCTTTGGCAGGTTTGATAACAAAACCATTATGACCTGCCAGCATATTGCCAATATGCTGAACGCCAAACTGCGTGGTTACCGTACCAATAAGCTCTGGCGTGGTAATGCCATACTCTTGCGCCAAAAGTTTAGTCTTGAGCTTATCATCCACCAACGGGTAAAGACGACGTGAATTGTAGCGGCCGATATAGCGGATATTGCGCCGATTCATACCGATAATGCCTTTGTCGCGTAGGCGGCTTGGCCATGTCCAGTTGTTAAGCCAACTCATGACGGCTTCTCGTCATCAGTAATCGGCTTGAAGCGGCGTAACTCAAGCAAACGGTACCCGGTGTAGTTGCCCAAAATCAGAATGAGCGCCATCAAAATCAGCTGAACACCCAGGAAGTTGAAGGTAATGTGGCGCACCCAGGGGTTGTTCATGGCAAGATATGCGAGCACGGCTGTCAACAAGCTGCCGCCTCCCTGAATAATGACCTGTTTTGGACCTTCTTCTTCCCAGAGGATCGACATCCGCTCAATCGTCCAGGCCAGGATAATCATGGGGAAGAAGGTGACGGTGAGCCCCGCGCTTAGACCCATACGGTAAGCCAATACGGTAAAGATCGAGATAATCGCGATGACCGTTATGATGACCGCCGATACTCTCGCCACCAACAATAAATTCAAATAAGACAGATAGTTACGAATAACCAAGCCAACAGCCACGATCAGCAGGAAGCCAATCAAACCCGTCAGCAGGGTGGTTTGTATAAAGGCGAGGGCGATCAGAACAGGCATAAACGTGCCTGATGTTTTCACCCCGACCAATACACGCAAAAACACAACGACCAAAGCGCCAATAGGAATCAGCAGAATCGTTTGGAAAAGAGCTTGTTCTTCAAGCGGTAAGCTATGGATTGAGAAGTTCAGCAGCGTATCATCAGAAAAGTGGTTGCGCACAGCAGCAGACGCTGGCTGATGGTGCGTTAGCATAGAGAAGCTAACCCGCGAGTTTGTACCGCCTTGAACTTCAAGCACCGCCCGGCCACTTGTTTCCCAGAGCAGCAGGTTCTCGGGCTGGCCTTCCTCGCCCGTTGCAGGGTCGAATATATTCCAGCTTTCTGCAGGCTCATCAAATACCTGAATCCAACTGCTTAATAGTTGACGCCGGCGCCCATCTTCCAGTAGCAGTCCGCTTACTTCTCGTGCTTGTACACCCGCTTGATTTAGCAAGCGCACGATGAGTGCTGACGGCGTTTCCTGGGTGAGCAGTAAGCGGGCATTTTCACCCTGACGCTCACCATTTACATCAAGAATTAGCTCACGCGCAAAGGTCGCATTATTTGCACTTCTGGCCCACGCTCTATCAATTAGCTGGGTAGCTGCTGAATCATAAGGACTTTCCCAGGGCGTGCTCGACGCCAGCCCTGGCGGTGCTTGTACCGGCGGGCGGGAACCAGGTGATACCAGCATTTGTACCGAATAATAGAGCTGCTGGCTGCCAGCAGCATTCCGAATGGTCCACTCGGCTTGGCGCCCGAAATCATCCGTCTGGTAGGCTAAACCATAGCCAGAAGAAGCGGTATTTTCGGTCAGTACACGAAAGCCTGCCTGCTGGGTGGGCAGCGCTAAATCCACTTTTACGGGGCCATTCTGGGCATTGAAATTGATAACGGCCTCAATTTCCCATACCTGACGCTGCTCGCCTGGTACCCAAGGAATTTCAAAATGAAGATGTCTATGCACACTGGTGGCAATACCTGCCACAAGAAGTAGACCTACAATGATATAAAACGGAAGGCGTGACATTAAAATTCCTTTCAGCGAAAAGCGGCAGGGGAGCTTTTACTCTTCGATATCGTCTTGGTCGACCGCTTCATCTTCAGCGGCTTGTTCAGCAGGGTCACCGCCGGGAAATTCTGGACGCTCATGTAAGTAGGTTTGCGCCACATCAACAATAGCAATATCCATTAAGAAACGGCGGCCTAGCAATACGGGGAAATCGAGGTGGGTACGATCATTCAGCGTAAATTCGACGTTTTCACGAATAGGACCGAGCGTCATTAATAGAGAGACAACGGGGCGAGACTCTTCACCAGACGCTTGAACAATGCGTACACGCCGTTGAACAGGTGCCTCTATCCACTCGTTACGCAATGACTCCACGACACTATCATCCTCAGTCAGTGCCAGCTTGAAGCGCACCCAATCTTCGCCATCGCGCTCAAAGCGCGTAATGTCGGAGGCCGATAATGACGACGTCTCTGCACCGGAGTCCACGCGTGCTTTTAAGTAGGTACCTACACTCGGCAGGCCAACCCATTCGCTACGTCCCAGCATGGTTTTCATATCTAGCGTGGTATCCACTTCACACTCTTCGCGGATAATGATGGGCTCGTCACCCCGAGCTTCAAGCTCCTTTATATCACCGCGTAAAAGGCGTAGCAGGCTACCCACTTCACGAACATCAGCGGTAAGCACCTGCTGTTGGCTGAGTTGTTGCGCCTGATGCTGAGCATTGGCACTGCATTGTTGCCCTAATGCATCCTGTAGCTCGAGCATTCGAGTATTGAATGACACCTCGTTCAACAACGGTGGCTCATTAGAATCTGGTTGCTGAAGGGCGCAGCCAGAAAATAGAAGTGATAAACCAGCCATCAGCCACAAAACACCTGGGCGCATAACGAGAGACATCCTTGAAAATTAAAAAGGAATAATAAGGAGAAGCTAGACCGGTTGTCCAACGCCGTATTAACTTTTTAGAAGCTACCCAACCTACCATTTAACATAATATATATTATGCGAACACCAAGGTGCTTAATTTCCACATAGAACAATTAAGATGGACTACCTCCTCCTAACATACTGATTCTTGGGTACCAATCGTTTTAACGTGCACATTCTTACATAATCAGATGCCGATTGCTTCCTCCTGGACCGATTCCGACCGCGGAGATGATATTTATGCTGAAGACAAACCCAGATTCCCACTGGCCAACACTGAATGACCCAGCGCACTACCCAGCCAGCCATTCCCCCCGATAATGCCGAGCGTTAATGTCGGTTTCATCTGTTATCTCCTGTTGAGCCGCCATCTCTTCGGGCGTAAACCGCGCTTGATGCCGCGCAGCAAACCGCTCAAGATCAGCATGGGTACACATCTGCCCAGTAAAAATATTGATGTACTGAGCCACTCGGCCGATGCGAGTATCCTGAGTCTCTTGGGTATGCATCGAGATATAGCCGATCTGAATCAAATACACCGTGCGTGCACGGGTATCAGCTTCCAGCACGTCATAGCCATAGCGAATAAACATGTCTTGCAGCGCTTGTAGCCGCAGGCTATCGGCTTGGCTAACGCGCTCAGCAACCACTTGATCTTGCAGGCTCCAACTTCTAATGGCGTACTCGAACTCAGAATCAAATACCGCTGAGTCAAACCAACAATCAAAGATATTGAGCGTGGCTTCCACGATGGAAGATGCATATTTCTCCGATTGCTCAATGACAGCCTGGGTGTTTTGACGCTCCCACCGCTCCAGCAGCGCGGCAAGCACCTCTTCGCGGTCTTTAAATAGCCAGTAAAAACTGGTTCGTGATGTTTTTAGCTTCTTTGCTAGCGGTACGATCTTGACGGCACTGACTCCCGAGGTAATCAGCAGCTCGTAAGCAGCATCAATCCAAGCAGTTTGGTTAATCGTGGTGCGTCCGTTTTTCACGTATTGCTCTCTTTGCCATGGCGATGCAGTCGATCATACAGGAAGCCTGTCACCTTTATGTACACAGCTGTCAATTATATTGACAACTATGAACAGAGAAGACTAGCTTGTGTTAATCATCAAAACAACAAGAGAAGACGACCGTGAAAAATGACCCTTTGCTACAGCCGTTACAACTAAAACATTTGACGCTGAAAAATCGGGTAATGCTGACTTCTCACGAACCCGCCTACCCCGAAGATGGCATGCCTAAAGAGTTATACCGGGCTTATCATGTTGAACGTGCCAAGGCAGGTATTGCCCTGACCATGACTGCTGGGTCGGCGGCGGTTTCCCGAGACAGCCCGCCGGTGTTTAACAATATTCTGGCGTATAAAGATGAAGTGGTGCCGTGGATGCGCGACCTCACCGAGGCGTGCCACGAACACGGCACGGCGGTAATGATTCAGCTAACGCACTTGGGCCGCCGAACAAGGTGGGACAAAGGCGACTGGCTACCGACGATTTCAGCCTCCAATCATCGGGAAGCGTCCCACCGCGCCTATCCTAAAAAAGCCGAACTTTGGGATATTGAGCGATTAATCAAGGATTACACCGACGCCGCCGAACGCATGTACGCAGCAGGCCTGGACGGCATGGAGATTCAGGCGTACGGCCACCTGATGGATCAGTTCTGGTCACCGTTAACCAACGTGCTTGATGCACCTTATGGCGGCAGCCTGGATAACCGGCTACGGTTTACCTTTGAAGTGCTCCAAAGCATCCGTGAGCGTGTTGGTGAGAAGTTCTTACTTGGCGTGCGCTATACCGGTGACGAGTGCTTACCCGGCGGCTTCGATGCCCGTGATGGCATGGCCATTTCCCACCGATTGAAAGACAGCGGCTTGGTGGACTTCCTTAATGTCGTTAAAGGGCATATTGATACCGACCCCGGTCTGACGGACGTGATTCCTATCCAAGGCATGCCTAGCGCGCCACACCTGGATTTTGCGGGCGACATTAAGCGTGAGGTCGACTTCCCGACCTTCCATGGAGCCAAAATTCAGGATGTTGCGACGGCCCGTCATGCGATTGCCTCCGGTAAGGTCGATATGATCGGCATGACTCGTGCTCATATGGCCGATCCACACATAATGAAAAAGGTCATCGAAGGCCGTGAAGAAGAGATCCGCCCCTGCGTGGGCGCCAATTACTGTCTGGACCGCATTTACCAGGGCGGCGCTGCGTACTGTATTCACAACGCCGCGACTGGACGTGAAACCACCATGCCCCATACCATTCCTCCCGCCGATACCAAACGTAAGGTGGTGGTCGTTGGCACAGGCCCTGGCGGGCTGGAAGCCGCCCGCGTGGCTGCCGAACGCGGACACAAAGTCGTCGTGTTTGAAGCGGCAGATGCCCCCGGGGGGCAAATTCGTTTAACGGCACAGAGCGAGCGCCGTCGAGAAATGATGGGCATCATCGATTGGCGCTTTGAGCGCTGTCAGGCCATGGGTGTCACGTTTCACTTCAATGTCTTTGCCGAACAGGATGAAGTGCTCACCGAATCGCCGGATGTGGTCATTGTGGCAACGGGCGGGCAGCCTAATGAAGAGGCGCTTCAGGAGGGCAACGAGCTGGCCGTCACCGGCTGGGACTTGCTTTCTGGCCATGTAACGCCAGGCAGAAACGTACTGGTGTATGATGATGCAGGCGACCATACCGCCCTGCAAGCGGCTGAGATTATTGCCAAAGCAGGCGGCAAGGTCGAATACATGACAGCCGACCGCGCCTTGGCGCCGGAGGTCATGGCCATGAACCTGGTGCCTTATATGCGTACACTACAAATGCTGGATACCACGTTCACCCCAACCTTCCGCCTGACTGGTATTAAGCGCGACGGCAGTGAACTGGTTGCCTCGGTCAGCAGTGATTACACCAATGTCATCAAACAGCGACGCGTAGACCAGGTAGTCGTCAACTTCGGCACGTTACCCATGGCCGATCTTTACGAAGAGCTGAAGCCGCTGTCGAGCAACCAAGGGGCCGTCAACTATGACAGCCTGATTGTAGGCACACCGCAGCCTATCGCTACCGAAGGAACGTTTCAGCTGTTCAGGATTGGGGATGCCATTTCGCATCGAAATACCCACGCAGCGATTTATGATGCCCTGCGCATCGTTAAAGACCTGTAGGATTCTGGCTTAGCGCTTTGCCTGGTCGTCTAATCCTACAGGCACTAAAAAGCAGCCTGCGTTAGCAAGGCTGCTTTTATAAGCGCGGGAGAACTAAGGCTTACTCATCAGCCGGCGCATAAGAACCATCTTCACGATGCACTTCCTTACCACTGAGTGCCGGTGTAAAGACACAGGCCACGGTCATGCCTTTTTCTTTGCCGCGCAGCAGGTGCTCGTCATGCTTGTCCAGTAGATAGATATCGCCTGCTTTGATTGGCCAGATTTTGCCATCCGCTAGGGTTTCGACTTCACCTTCGCCTTCATAGCAAAAAACGGCTTCGTAATGATGCTTATACTGAATGTGAGTCTCTGTACCCGGGAAGATACGTGTGATGTGAAAAGAGAAACCAGCATTATCCTCGGCAAGCACCAAACGGGTACTGTCCCAGTTACCATTTTCAGCAGTTACCAGTCGGTCTGTTTTACGCGCTTCTTCAAGATTGCGGACGATCATAATATGCTCCATGCCTGAACGGCTGGCGATACCAGCCGTTGAGTTTATCGTTAAGGTACATTAACTACCCAAAGTAACGTCAGGTTATCCGTTGATAACCGTGTTGACGGCCGCTTCCAAAATATCCAGCGCTTCAAGCAGATCTTCGTCGCTAATCGTTAATGGACAGAGACATTTAACAACTTCACCGCCTTGGCCGCTTGTCTCAATAATCAAGCCGTTTGCAAACGCTTCGCTGGTAATCTTGTCGGCGATGTCACCCGAAACAACGTCAATACCACGCATCAGGCCGCGGCCGCGCTCGGTAGCCGGTATACCATTTTCAGTCAACAGCGCCGCCAGCTTCTGGAAACGCTCTTCAACAATACGGGCTTTGCGTTGTACGTCGCGCTCAAACGTATCGTTTGCCCAGTATTTTTTAAGCGCGGCAGTCGCCGTTACCATGGCAAGGTTAAAGCCACGGAAGGTGCCGTTATATTGGCCAGGCTTCCACATGTCCAGCTCTGGACGAATCAATACATGAGCGAAGGGCAAACCAAAGCCAGACAGTGACTTCGAGTTAGTGACGATATCCGGCTTGATGCCGGCATGCTCAAAACTGAAAAACTTACCGGTACGGCCACAGCCTGCCTGGATATCGTCCACGATGAGTAAAATATCGTGTTCACGGCAAATGCTTTCAAGCCGTTTTAACCAGTCCAAGCCTGCTACGTTGATACCGCCCTCGCCTTGCACGGTTTCAACAATAACCCCTGCGGGAATATCCAAGCCGCCTGACTGGTCGCCCAGTAATTTTTCAAAGTAATCAAGCGTATCGGCATGCTCTCCCATATAGCCATCATAGGGTAAAAAGCTTGCCCCTTGCGTCGGAATGCCGCCGGTTGCTTCACGGAATTTACGGTTACCGGTGGTGGCCAACGCCCCCATGGTCACACCGTGGAAACCGTTAGTGAACGTCACAATATTGTGGCGACCTTTGGCTACGCGTGCCAAACGAATAGCCGCTTCAACTGCATTCGTCCCGGTCGGGCCAGGCAGATGAACTTTATAATCCAGCCCACGCGGTTTAAAGATGAGTTCTTCGAGTGTTTCGAGATATTCCCGTTTAGCTGCCGTCCACATATCCAGACCGTGGACAATACCATCGCTAGACAGGTAGTCAATCATGGCTTGCTTGAGATGCGGGTTGTTATGGCCGTAATTGAGCGTTCCGGCGCCCGCCAAAAAGTCGATATATTCGCGACCGGTTTCGTCGGTTAAACGAGCATTTTGCGCTTTAGTAAACACAACGGGAAATGAACGTGAATAGGTACGAACATTAGATTCCATACGTTCAAGCGATTGGGTCTTCATTGGCGACCTCCTTGTGTCATCGTTAAGCCGAGAGATGTCGAGAACATCGTGGCAATACGAATAGAAAAAGAAAAATCAGATGTGATCAGTTTGGAATGGGCCGATGCGAACCAGGTTCTCTGGGTCATGCTCCCCACCAAGCTGTTCGGTAGAGAAATATTCACGGCTATTTAACGGCGCATGCCAGCGAGTGGCTAAACGCCGAAACAGTCCCCAGGAAGCCAGGTTGTCAGGTGTAATAGTGGTTTCCAGGTGGTGAACATCGGCGAGTTCAGGACGAGAAAGGATGGCTTCAACAAGGCGGCGGGCAAGCCCTGTGCCGCGTGCTTTTTCACCTACGGCTACTTGCCATAAGAAATAGGTATCGGGGGCATTATCTTTTACATAGCCAGATACAAATCCAACTATTTCGCTCTCTTCGTTGGTGGCAACAGCGCAGGTATCACGAAATTGGGTGGCTAACAGCAAGTAAGCGTAAGCAGAGTTAACGTCCAGTGGAGGACACGCTTTTATCAGCTCGTATATCCCCCAGCCGTCCTCTGCATTTGGCTTTCGGATATAGAGAGGCGCTTCTGAAAACCCAACGACCGCGTCGGCAACCGTGGGTCGTGCGAGCTCAGATGAAGGGGTAAAAGGTTGTATTGGCGTATTCATGGTTATGCTTCGCTGTAGCGAATTTGATCATCATTATAACAGCTGATTATTAGCAATTCAAAAGCCATATTATCCACCACCACGTTTTCCATAACCTATGGTTATACTAAGCTTGGTTTTTTAATACTGACACCGCCACTGGCTAAATAAAAATATGAGTTTAGTCCAACTTTTAAAAAACGTTGATATTAAAAAAGCGAGCCACTGGCTCGCTTGATGTACTGCACGTTAGGAAGCTGCTGGCAGGTTAATGCCGAGTAACGGTCCGCATGGTGACAAACTCTTCAGCACCGGTTGGATGAATACCAACGGTGAGATCAAAATCCTGTTTGGTAAGACCAGCTCTAACGGCGATGGCAATGCCTTGAATAATTTCCCCGGCCTCTTCGCCTACCATGTGCGCTCCGACGACAATATCCGTTGCATCATCAACAATAAGCTTCATCAACGTGCGCTCCTGGCTTCCCGACAAGGTGTGCTTCATCGCCCGGAACTCCGTGGAGTAAACCCGAATGTTAGTAAACTTTTGGCGGGCGCCCTCCTCGCTTAAGCCAACCGTGCCAATATTGGGCTGACAAAAAACCGCGGTAGGCACCGTAGTGTAATCAAGCCGTGTCGGTGTGGTGTCTTTGAAATGATAATCCACCAACTGCATGGCTTCAGCCAGCGCCACTGGGGTGAGCTCTGGACCAGCCGTTAGATCTCCAAGCGCTAACACAGACGGGAGCAGCGTTTCATAATGTGAGTTAACCGGAATTTTACCGTTGCCATCCAACTGAATACCCAGCTCTTCAAGGCCCAAGCCCTGAATATTGGCTTTACGCCCTGTTGCTGCCAGTACAGCGTCTACCTCTAACGTCTCGCCGGTCGTCAAATGAACATTGTAGCCGGTCTCAATGGCTTCAATACGCTCTATATTGGCGTTGAAATGGAGATTGACACCTTTTTTATCCATTTCCTTACGAGTGAATTCACGCACTTCATGATCAAAGGCTTTCAAAAATAGATCGCCACGATAAATCAAATGCGTTTCGCTACCCAGGCCATTAAAAATACTCGCAAACTCAACGGCGATGTACCCGCCGCCCAAGACCATAAAACGCTTGGGAAATGTATCCAGATCAAACACCTGGTTAGAGTCCAGCGCATGCTCATTACCCGGGAAATCAGGCACCCATGGCCAGCCACCTGTGGCCAACAGTATTTTTTTTGCGCTCACGTGAGTAACGCCGTTTTCATCTTCTAACGCCACCGTATGCGCATCGACCAGTCGACCGCGAGCGCTAAGCAGAGTGACGTCTGCCCCTTCCAGCATGCGTTGGTAAATATTGTTTAAACGCTTAATTTCACTTGTTTTATTGTCTCGCAATGTGGCCCAGTCAAAGGTGGCCGGTTCAGATAGCTGCCAGCCAAAACCTGCAGCGTCATCAAAACTGTCATGAAAATGTGCGGCATAGGCATAAAGTTTCTTGGGTACGCAGCCTACGTTGACACAAGTCCCCCCGAGATAGCGGTCTTCCACAATAGCGACGTTGGCACCCGTTGCTGCAGCCATGCGTGCAGCGCGAACGCCCCCTGAACCTGCGCCAATCACTAATAAGTCATATTGATACTCAGAATCGGCTACCATTATTTGCTCCTAAAAATTGGCATGCGCGTTAAGAAACCGACGGCACATGCTTATTGACCTTAGTCGCGATGAGGGTTAAAACCTTCATCGCTTGCTTGATTTCGCCTTAACCTGACGATGTAACGATACGGAGACTCAATGTCTGACCCTATTGCGACGCTCCTCGAAAATAATCGTGCCTGGGCTGAACGCATGTGCGAAGAGGATCCCGAGTATTTTAAGCGCCTGTCTAATCAGCAAAATCCTGATTATTTATGGATAGGCTGTTCTGATAGCCGGGTTCCCGCTAATCAGATTATTTCATTGCCACCAGGAGAAGTGTTTGTTCACCGCAATGTCGCCAACCTTTTACATCACACCGACATGAATGCGCTCTCTGTTGTGCAGTATGCGGTCGATGTCCTTAACGTGAGCCACATCATGATTGTGGGGCACTACGGCTGTGGCGGTATTAGAGCGGCAGTGACGGGGGGTGAGTGCGGTGTCGTTGATTACTGGCTGCACTCCGTCCGTGAGCAATACAACCACCATCGCCACTCGCTTGATCACCTTCCGTTGGATGAGCAAATTGACCGTATGTGTGAGCTTAATGTTAAAGCACAGGTTAAAAGCTTATGTCGCACTAAAATTTTGCAACGTGCCTGGCAAAGCGGCCAGAATATTTCCGTACATGGCTGGGTCTACGGCTTAAGCGATGGTCGTGTTAAAGACCTTAAATGCACCGTCACTGGGCTGGATCAGGTAGAAACGCTTTACCGCATTGATCGAGTGCAGCCAACCGATTAAGCCCTAGGCGACTATTGCCCGACGCAATAGTCGCCTTTGCCTGCTAATACCGCGTTACCTACCCGCCAATGGGGCATGTTACCCCTGTCCCTTTTAAGCCACAGTATCCGTTAGGGTTTTTGTCCAGATATTGCTGATGGTACGCTTCTGCAAAATAGAAAGTATCCAGCGGCTTTATCTCGGTGGTAACAGTACCTTTACCTGCCGCCTCTAACGCCTTTTGGTACGCTTTGGCACTCTGCTCAGCCGCCTGCTGCTGTTCATCGGTGGTTGTATAGATAGCAGAACGATACTGCGAGCCTATGTCATTTCCCTGCCGATTGCCTTGGGTCGGGTCGTGCTGCTCCCAAAATATCTGGAGCAAGGCGTCAATATCGGTCTTGCTGGGGTCATACACCACGCGAACCACTTCAGCGTGCCCGGTCCGCCCCGAGCAGACTGCATCATAATCGGGGTCAGGCGTTTGACCACCCGCATAGCCTGCGGCAGTCACGTATACGCCTGGTTGCTGCCAAAAGAGCCGCTCGACACCCCAAAAGCACCCCATTCCCAGAACGATTTCCTGATAACCCTCAGGATACTGCGCTTGTAGGGAGTGTCCGCTAATAGTATGAACATAGTTCTCGGTTAATCGTGTCATATCACTCTCTATTCGTTTCGTGCTGAATCACTGGGTTGCCTCGGCGAGTAAAAGTATAAATCAAATCGATCGCCTGATTAGTACCCGATACAGCCTGCACGTATAAGTTACGCCATAGCGTATAGCGAACGGTTAGTTCTGCAATGGGCGAGAAAATTCCCACACCATAGCTAATTCTAATGTCTTCGGTCAGCTGACCGCTAAGGGCAACCTGACTTTCATCCCCGGCGCCGGTTGTATCCAGCGCCAGGTCATCAATGCCAAACGATTGACCAATAGAGCCGACAGCCCCCCCTACACGGCCTAGCGACATTCCGATCAACGCGGTTGTCAGTGCGCTGTCCATCCCCCCCCCGGAATCCTGACTACGCCCGCGCAGTAAGTAGGAAAGCGCTTGTGTTTCACTCATGGAAGGCTCTGAGAAAATCCTTACGTTAGGCTCGACAGCACTTCCAGTCACGCGGACCCCAGCAATAACGTTATCTTCTGTTCTATCAGGATTACGTATTGCTTCAAAGTCCAGTGCGGGAAGCGATGGTGGACCACTAAACAGTAGTCGGCCACGGCGAACCAGCAAATCTTGCCCAAAGGCCTGGAAACGCCCGTCAACCAGGTTTACATCCCCAAAGAGCTGAAGTCCACCGCTATTCTGGCGAACTTGAAGTGTCCCGCCCAAATCGGATTCCAGACCATAAGCGGAAATATGCATATCGCGACCTAGCGTCAGGTCAATCAATACATCAAGCATCATGCCCGTTTGGCCTAGCTCCTCCGAATTGCTAATCCCCCCATTTGCCGCGGCCCTGAGCGCGGCCTCTTCTGCCATGCGATCGTCGCGCTCAGTAATGATGACCTCATCAGGGCTTGGCTCAATAGCGGACGAGGATCTGGCACCAATAACAAGCCGGGACCACGGTAAATCAACATTACCGCGCACCTGTAAATGCTCGGGTGTAACACGCACCCGAATATCCGGGGCGACTTCTATACGACCAAATTGGGGCAGCACCAGCAGAATTGGCTCCTGAACTGCTTCAAGATCGACACCGATACGCCAATCATCCAACGCTGGCCAATAGCTGTCGCCGGTAATGTTAAGCCGACCTTTCTCGGCTTCCACAAACCCATTGATATTCCCCTGTTCTCCATCAAATAAAAGCGTAAGTTCTCCATCACGGACGTCAACAGGGATACCTGGCCCATGGACATGCAGGTTGCGCAACGCTAACGCACCTTGTAAATCGGGCTGGCTTGTGGTTCCGCCAATGAGTACTCGCCCATCAAACTCGCCTTCAAGACGGTCTAAACCGATAGCCATGGGTAGATAAGGTTCAAGCAACAGTTTATTCGCGCGCAAATCGCCATCTAGCGTGCCTCGGCCCATTGGATCATCGAGGGTAAGGTTCAGGGTTAGCTCTCCCGCCTCAGAAAACGAGAGTACGATGTTAGCGTCCGCTTGCGCTTGACTCGCCTGCACCTGAACATTGAGGTCAATAGCAGGAAGCTGAACCGGCTGTCCATAATCGTTAACAGCGGTAATGGCGAGATTGCTTAGCAGCTCTACATCAGCCTGCCAGCGCGCTCCGCCTTGACGCCAGTCAACAACCATATCGGCCGTTGTATCACCCTCAAACGTCC
This sequence comes from Halomonas sp. TP35, assembly GCF_052375975.1. Lineage (NCBI taxonomy): Bacteria > Pseudomonadati > Pseudomonadota > Gammaproteobacteria > Oceanospirillales > Halomonadaceae > Halomonas > Halomonas sp. TP35. The sequence goes on from NZ_JBQSUZ010000002.1 coordinate 61,090, forward strand.
ACTCTTCGGGCAGGAAAGGCTCGAGCATTTCCATAGGTACTTCGCGTACACTTACCACCGCACGGCCCTGGTTAGCCGAGGCATTAATCGGCTCTTCAGAGCACACCAGCCCGCCTTCCTCACGGCGCAAACAAAACGCGGATAGACGCGCTTGACCATTGGCGAGGTTATAGCTTAGGTCCAAGGGTTCCGCCAGGCGAATAGTGCCCGCCTCGGAGTCAATTTCCAGCGGTGTCAAACGGCCCTGGTAGACTTGGCGCTGTTGATCAAAGCGACCATTCAACGCCACCACCGCACGGCTTAATGGACTCTCTGGTTGACCTTGCACGGTCGCTTCAAGCTGGTGCTGAGAAAGTCGGCCGGTTAGGTTCAGGTCAATGGCCTCAAGATCCTGCCCCCCTGCAAAAATCTCTTTCAAGCCTAGCTGAACATCAAGCCTTGGATCCTCAAGCCCCTGCACATTAGCGTTAAGCGAGAGTTGCTGCACAAGGCTGTCGGTGAAGCGCAGATCACTGCCTGACAAGTCGGCAACAAGAGTAGGTTGCTCAAAACTACCTCCGGCCTGCAGGTTGCCCGTTAATGTACCGCCCAACTCAGGCGAGAGCGTATTGAGTTCACGCAGATCAATATCAGCCTTCAATGACATTGCCTGCTCGCTTAGCTGGCCTGACGCGTGAAGCCGGTTGTTGCCCTGAGCGAACTGAAGTTGGTGAATATCGATCTCCAGATTGCTGTTAGCATCCAGCGCCGCCTGCAAGGTCAAGGGATAATCGCGAAGCTTGCCTTCAATATCGATATTTGCCACGCTAACCGACCATACATCGTCTAGCTGGCGTACGTTGAGATCAATATCGCCGGTTAAGCTACCCTCCATTTGGTCAACAAAATTGCCGGGATTAAATTGATCCAACCAGACCTGTGCATCGACCGTTAGCGGCGCCACCCAGTGGATACGCCCTTCGCTACGCAGCCTGCTTTCTTCTACCTGAAGAACCAGCGGCTCCCAACGGAAATGATTAGCATCGCCGTCGCCAGTAAGAGTAACGCTAGCGCGTGGCAACTCAGGGCCATATGCCTCAAGACTAACCTTCGCATGGTAAGCCTCCATACTGCCCTCCACCGTTAGGTCGACCGCCTCAGCCACATACGGCTGAGTAGCGTGCACGCCGTCGGCCGAAGGCTCGTCTACCAAGGGCCATTGCAGTCGTTCACTTTGCAAACGCGCCTGGAAGGATAAATCGGGTGTTGACCAATCGACATGCCCTTCACTTCGCAGCGAGTTTTCCCCCAATTGCAGAACTAAAGGCTGCCACTGAAAATGACCAACGTCTCCATCGCCAGTAAGCGTTACCTGAGTAGGTGGTAACTGAGGACCCTGCGCGCGTAGGCTAACCTCGGTGCGGTAAGCCTCAAGACTACCCTCTACCGTAAGGTCAACGGCTTCAATTACATAAGGCTCAAGAGCACTCTCGCCTGCTGGCGGCGTTTCCTCTACCAAAGGCCATTGCAACCGGTCGCTTTGCAGCCGCGCATGGAAAGGTACGTCGGGTGCTAAGGCATCTACGCTTACTGCAAGTGATGCAGTTACCACTTCTGAGGCACTAAGCTCAGCCTGTAGATTGTTTAGCGGACCGGACAGCGTAAGGGCCAGTTTTTCCCCCCTTAATTCTGGATAAAGTTCGGGTAAAAACAGCTCGGCATTTAACTGCGCTTCCAGCGGATAACTACCGGTTAAGTCCACATTGCCTACAAGGGTGGCTTCAACATCCTTGGTCACCACATCAAAAGATGTGATATCTACCTTACTTTCCTTCGTGCTACCCGCTAACTGCAAGCGTTCGACAGCGTATTCAAAAGCACCTGTCAACTGAGTATCGGTTGCTGTCAGGTCGCTCACGCTAATATCGACAGGTAAAGCGATCTCGGGCAGCTCGATACGCGCCCTGTCAGCCAAGCGTTGCTCGGGTGACGGGGGAGGTAAGGCATCCTCTTGAGGCGTGGCCACGGCAATGGCGCCGTCAATGCCCTCAGCCGCTAGCGAGGTTTGAGCACCCTGCGTAAGCTGAACACCCGCTGAGGGCGGTAAATAAATGGCCAGCTGATCAAGATGAGTTGGCGCTAAATCAACGTTGCTCCACGCGGCACTGGCAGATGATTCAAACGATGCCCATTGAATACGCGTACCATCCGCAAGCTGCACATTACTATTATTGACAACAACCGAGCGCAGCTCGATAGGAAATGGCAGATGCAGTCTGAAGGGCTCGTCTGACGCTTGTGGCTCATCAGGTATTTCATCTGCACGTAAGCGCACATTTAGCCCATCGACGTGCAATGTATCCAGACAGAGTCGCCCAGAGAGGAGACAGTCACCGCCCCAGGCAAGCTCAAGGTCATCAATGCTGACCGCTAGATTGCCTAGATCAAGATGAAATCCCTTTAAGGAAAATTGTTCCAGTAACGCGCCTTCTTGTTGCTCGTAAGAAAAGTATCCTCGCTTCTCCCCTTGTGAGAATAAAAAATCAGTCCCCCAAGGCGATAATGCCGTACCCAAAAGCAGTGCAACGACCCCAAATAGCCAGAGTGGCAGAACAATGGCCAGCCGTATCAGACTCCAGATCAATAGCCATGCACGGTGTCGAGTTGAGTACTGCTGGCGCGTCGTAGAAGTAGAAGATTCAACCTGGGACAAAGCGTGCTCCTAGAATTCCGGGCCAATGGAGAAATGCGCACGATATGCATCGTCGTTATCGAAGGGGTGCGCTACATCAAAGCGAATTGGCCCTACCGGCGATACCCAGCGGACACCCACCCCAGCGCCGGTTTTTAAATCGTGTGGACCCCAGTTATCGAAGGCATCACCGGTATCCACGAACGTCGCCGCCCACCAGTCGCCCCTGACACGACGCTGATATTCAAGGCTCGAGGTAATCATTTGACGCCCGCCCTGCAAGCGACCCTCTGCGTTACGTGGCGACAAAGTTTCATAGGAGTAACCGCGCACGCTGCGATCGCCCCCTGCAAAGAAACGCAATGACGGTGGAATCTTGGAGAAATCATCTGTTTCGATAGCGCCAATGCTTAGCCGTGCTAAAAAGCGATTATCGTTGTTGATAGTGCGGATAAATTCGGTATCACCGGTTAAACGCAAAAACTGGGCGTCTGATCCCCACACTGTGTCGGAGTACTCAATCGAGAGCTGCTGACGGTCGCCCCAAAGAGGGAATCGCTGTGGCCGTGTCCGCGTTCGAGACCACTGGATGCCTGGATAAAAGAGCCAGACTTTGTCTGCCTCTCCCCCTTGAGTAAAGTCTTCATACGTTGTTCGAAAATACACCGACTGGACCCAGTCGTTGTCAAATTGCCAACGTCGAGCAAGCTCAACAGAGCCTTGCATCGACCGGGTATCGCTATCATCAATATTGCGAACCCCGTATTGCAATCGATAGCTATCGCGGAGCGGGTCTTCAAGGGGAACGTTGTACACACCGGTAAAGCGCTGTTCAGGCGTGGAAAGATAAAGGTCATGATTCAGGCTGTGACCTAAACTATTAATCCATGGCTGGTGCCAGCTAAAGCGTAAACGGGGTCCTACATCTGTCGCATAACCGATACCCACCTCAAACTGGTGGCGGTTCGCAGGATCAACATTCACATCAATGGGCAAACGAATATCGTCATTTTTATTGATAGTCAGTACGCTCGCCAGGGCCGCACTACTTATCCGCGGACGCTTCGGCTGGGAAGCCGTGGCTGACTCCCACCAAGGCGAAGCACCGCCCTCAGGAGGCGCAACAACCAGCTCTTGGGCCGTTGTCAAACGAGGTCGAATCGAAACGGATCTAAACCAACCGGTTTCAACCAAGCGCTGCGTATAAGTAGCAAGCGACTCCGCGAGATAGGGATCGTTATTCTCATACGTCTGCATGTTATGCAGGCGATCAAGAACAATGTGGCTCCCTGTGATATTGGTTTCGCCAAACCGAAAGCGTGGGCCACTATCAAAATCCATATAGAGGCGCGCACTTCGTAAATAAGGGCGCACTTCCATACGCCGTTTGGTAAAAGCCCAATCAAAGTAGCCACGTTCAATGGCTAACCCCGAAAATTGCGAACGCAATTGATCCCAGGGCGGCTGAACTAACGGGTCGCCTACTTTTAAGGGAAAACTATCCAGAGCATCTTTAAAGGGAGGGTCATCTTTAGCATCGCCAGTAACGTTAATCGACAGGTCCTGGATTTCGACCCGAGGACCTGGATCAATGTTGAGTACAATCGCGGGTTCAATTTCAACCTCAACGGTGGGTTCATAATAGCCATAGACACGCATCGCTACTCTTGTTCGGCTGCGTATCTCACCTTCTAAACGAGTTTGGGTATATTGTTCAGCATCAATGCTCTCTAAATAGGCACTGATATTATCTTCAACGTCGCCTCCAATCCCGTTGATGGTCGCCGTTAACGCCAAAACTGATGGAACATAGGCAAAACTCAGAGGGAGCGCAATCAAACAAGCCATCCGAGTAGCTGAAAGCCAACGCCACTGTCTTCCCATACAATAAACTCCCTAACAAACTCTTTTGTTGGCGGTTATAGCCTGTTCCACTACTATCTAAGCATTTCTATTTGGGCGCTAAAAGCGAGTTGGGCCTGGCGAATTTGCCGTATATCACTTTCAAGGGTAGATAAACGCTGAGTCCACTGCTCTTCAAATGCTGCAATTTCATCACTTGGAGAGGATGAGTCTAACTGTAGCGTATTTAGCTGAGTGTCCAATTGATTAAAGCGCTCGCTCAAAGCAGCGATTTGCTCTTCCAACTGCCCTGTTACTGTTTGGTTTAACTGATTGACCTGCTCTTCCAGTGACGTGAGCTGCTGAGCGGTGGTTTGCTCCAAATGATTAACCTCTTCAACAAGGTTCTGCCGACCGGATATGCCCGCCTGTTCCAGCGCATCCAGGGAGGTGCTAAACGCTGCCAAGCGGCGATCACGTAAGGCAGCCTGCTCTTGGTACTGGGAAAGGCGCTGATTAAACGACGTCATCATCTCATTGGATGGGCGCTCTTCGTCATCTGTCAGCGCACCATAGAGCTCTTCACGCGTATTGATTAACGCAACAGACAGCTGCTCCTGCTCCTGGAACAGCGTTGTCATCTGAGCCTGCACAAGCGCAATTGTATCCTGCACGTCAGTATCACCTGAGTCCAGCCGAGCATGAACGTTAGAGACCTCGCCACTGACGCGGTGGAGTTCGGTTAATAAACGCTCGCGTTCAAACCACAGCGCGACAGCGGCGCCTGCGAGTAGCGCACAGAGCAAGAGCATTCCAAGCCATAAGGGCCATACAAGTGGTCCTTTTCGATGGCGCAGATGCTGGGCCGTTAAGCTTTGGCCTACATCGGGAACAATACGTTGGGAAGGCGTCGGATTAGGCATGGCATTTTCTCAAAAAGACGTAGGGTCAGCACGACGACCAATACCACGGTACTTTAAGCCGCAGTTGGCAACAAATGTAGGGTCGTAAATATTTCGGCCATCTAACACCAGCTTAGCGCTGAGTAGCCCTGCAAGTCGATGCCAGTCTGGGTTCCAGTATGGCTTCCACTCCGTAACCAGCATTAGCGCATCGGCACCTTCACATGCCTGATATGGGTCTTGATCAAATGTTTGAAGGTCATCGCGCTGTCCAACAAGCTGATGTAATGCACTGGTAGCGGCGGGATCATGCAGTTTTACCTTTACACCTTGTGCCCACAAAGCGTCTAAAAGCGTCAATACCGGCGCATGGTCAATACGTGCTGTGCCAGGCTTGAACGCAGCCCCCCATATAGCGATCGTTTTACCCGCTAACTCGCCTTCGAAATGGGCCCAAAGTTTACGGAACAGTGTCTCTTTTTTCTGCTCATTAATGTCCATGACCTGTTCAAGCAACGCGGAGTAACGACCGCTTTTTGACTGAACATCTGCCAGGCGCATTAAGTCCCGCGAAAAGTTGGGGCCACCAAAACCACAGCCGGGATACAAATACTCAAAACCGATACGTGTGTCGGCCCCCATACCTTGGCGAACATGCTCAACATCCACGCCTAGTGTATCGGCTAAACCGGCAATTTCATTCATGTAGCTAATTCGTGTGGCCAGCATGCCATTGATGGCAAGCTTGGTAAGCTCTGCAGCCCGGCGCGGCATGGGCTGGAAAACTTCTTGTCGGCGGTTGAACGCACGTAAAAGCTCGCGCGCAACGTGCTCTCCGTGGGCATCATCACATCCAAGCAGCCAACGCGAGGGGCGAGTAAACGACGCCCAGGCACGCCCTTCTTCAAGCGTATCCGGCAAGGCCACGCTGCTATGCTGGCCTCTCATTAAATCATCCAAGCGCTCCGTTTCGCCGACCGGAAACGTAGAGTTATTAATTAAAACGGCACCTTGCTGCAGACATAGTTCCGACTGTTGAAGCAGTATGCTGGCGTCGTTACGCTGGCTTGGCGAAAGTGCAAGCCAGACAACATCCGCCGAAGACGCTTGTGCTACATCATCAATCAGTACTAACGTGCCATCGGCCAATCCCTGCTGGATATGCGGCATTAGCTCCGGCTCACTGCGCAGCCAATCCACCTGCGAAAGAACCGCCCAGGGCGCACTCTGATGGGGTAACCACTCTACTTGATGACCTACCCAGGCTAATGCGGACGCTGCTGTCACCGCACTTAGTTCACTGCCGTAAAGAAATACTCGCATTTACCGAACTCCTTGTACGGCGGAAAAGCGAGAAAATATAGCCATAAGATTCATACAATGGTCCTTTTCATGCGTTCTGACCTGGGAGTGGTTAGAATGTCCATAATACTGAATGATTGAGTGGATGCCACTCGCACTTGATGCTAACAACCAGGCTGGATAGGAAAACACTATCCATTGCTGACTGACGATGGGAGTCAACACATGCAAGCGACACCTCAGGATAGCACTGCTGATCGCTACCAAGGCAACGTCGATGCAGCGGAAGTTGCTAAATTTGAAGCACTTGCTAGCCGCTGGTGGGACCCAAAGAGTGAATTCAAGCCGCTACATGAGATTAACCCCCTGCGCCTTAATTTTATTGACGCACGCGCCGGTTTAGCCGGAAAACAGGTGCTGGATGTGGGCTGCGGGGGCGGTATCCTGAGTGAGTCCATGGCACATCGTGGTGCCAAGGTAACGGGCATTGATCTTGGCGAAGCGCCGCTTGGCGTTGCCAGGCTGCATGCAGAAGAGAGCGGCGTGTCCGTTGACTACCAAAATATTAGTGTTGAAGCGTTGGCTGCTCAAACCCCGGGACATTTTGATGTCGTTACCTGCATGGAAATGCTGGAGCACGTACCTGACCCCGCCTCAGTGATTCGGGCCTGCTGTACGCTGGTGCGCCCTGGCGGCTATGTGTTTTTTTCAACGCTCAACCGTACGCCAAAATCCTACGCATTTGCGATATTAGGCGCCGAATATGTCCTTAGGCTACTGCCCCGCGGCACCCACGACTATGCCAAATTTATTCGTCCGTCTGAAATGGCGGCATGGTCCCGCCAAGTGGGCCTGGAAGTACGTGAGCAAACAGGGCTGACCTACAACCCTCTTACTCGTCGCTACCGCTTAGTGGCTGACGATGTCTCTGTAAACTACATGATGTATTGCCGCAAAGTGAGTCAATAGATGCCAACGACGCCACCGCTTGCCATTCTGTTTGATCTTGACGGAACCCTGGTGGATACCGCGCCCGATCTTGCTCAAGCAACAAATGCCCTACGCGCCCACCACGGGCTGGCGCCCCTGGCCTACGAGAAGATACGTCGTCAGGTTTCCAATGGGGGGAGCGCGCTAGTCACCCTAGCGTTGGATCTTGATCACAAAGCCCCAGGCCATGATACTGCCCGCCAGTTTCTGCTCGATGCCTATGAACAAGCCGTAGCGGTGCATAGCCAAGTATTTATCCCGCTTGACCAATGGCTTATTGAGTGGCACGGAAATCAACGGCCCTGGGGGATTGTCACCAATAAGCCGCGCCGCTATACCGAGCCTTTACTAGCCGCATTAGCGCTGGAGCCAGGTGCGTTGCTGTGTGCCGATGACCTGAGTGTTAAGAAGCCCGACCCGGAACCTTTGTGGGAAGCGGCCCGTCGTTTGGGCGTCGCGCCGGAACAGTGCTGGTATGTCGGCGACCACGTACGCGATATGCAAGCAGCGAAAGCCGCTGGCATGACAGCCGTTGCGGTAGGATATGGTTATATCAGTGAAGAGGATGATTATCAGCAGTGGCCCGCCGACCTGTGGTTTGAAGAGTGCTCAATGCTGGTTGACGCATTAAACGCTTTTAATGATGCGGCGTAGTGAGCTATCACCACAGCTGGCGTAATAACCACCGTTAGGGCCTTGCGTTAAGGCTCTTTCTAAAGGCGCTGCATTCAAGCCCTAACGGTAGAATCAAGAATCAAACACGCGGCGGCTGCGCATCAAACTTTTGGCCGCTAACGCCGGTACTATCGGGACCCATTAGCCATAAATAGGTCGGCATAATGTCATTGGGCGTCCGAAGTGTGGCAGGGTCTTCGCCAGGGTAGGCGCTTCGGCGCATTTGAGTACGGGTAGCTCCCGGGTTAAGGGTATTCACCCGGATATTGGTTTGATGCTCAAGCTCGTCGGCCAGCACTTCAACAAACCCTTCGGTGGCAAATTTGGAAACCGAGTAGGCCCCCCAATACGCGCGCCCTTTTCGTCCCACACTGGATGAGGTGAAAATAATTGAGGCGTCGTCTGATTGCTTAAGCAACGGTAATAACGCTTGAGTCATCCATACTGGGCCATTGATATTCACCTGCATGACCTGCTCCCATAGCTCAGCATCGTATTGCTCAAAGGGAGTAATCCGGCCCAACAATCCAGCGTTATGCAAAAGCCCATCCAAACGACCAAACTCTTTATCGAGTGTTTTTGCCATGTCATCGAAGTCACTAAGCGTTGCGCCTTCAAAATTAAGCGGAAAAATAGCGGGCTGTGGCCCGCCTAACGCCTCAATTTCGTCGTAGACCCGCTCCAACTTTTCGATAGTACGGCCTAGTAAGATAACGGTCGCACCGTGTTGCGCATACTGCAACGCTGCCGCACGACCAATCCCATCGCCGGCTCCAGTGACCAATACGACACGGTTTTCAAGCAAATGCGGCAATGCTTGATAGTCGATTTTGCAACTCATGACACTTCCTGAAAACAAACATTTAACGTGATATTACCCAGCCGACTGGCGGAGAAAATCATTGGCAAGTCCAGCTGCACTACTTTGCGGATAGTCGTCACGCACTTGCTCTAACAGTTCGCGGCTGCGCTCTGCATCGCCTTGACGTGCTTTAACCAAACCAAGTTTATAAAGGGCATCGGGCACTTTACTGCTGCTATCAAAGTCGGTAATAACCCGGCTAAAGGCTGCATCGGCATTATCAAGCTGGCCTTCAGCGGCATATAGCTCACCTAACCAGTAATAGCCGTTAGAGGTCAAGCTGGTATCAGGATGAGCAGTGACGAATTCATCAAACGCTTGAATCGCCTCTTCAAACTGGCGTGCCTGAACATGGGCAAATGCAGCCTGATAGTCCGCCTGGGCATCATCACTCACGTTACGTGCCGAGGGTGCGCTGATAACTTCTTGAGCGGCCTCAGGTTCAACCTGTGGCGTAGACTGCTCTATGGGCGAGGGTCCACTGCTCATTAGGCGGTCTTCGATGTCCAGATACTGCTGCTGCGATTGGCGACGCAATTGTTCAAGCTGATGGCGTAACTCTTCAATTTGGCCACGCAACTGTTGGATTTCCTGCGTGTGCTCTTCCACCTGATTGAACAGCACAAGGTTGCCACCGGATGCTTCCTGACGCTGAGTGTGCTGATAAAATCCGCTGGAATTACCGGAAGAAAGATCCTGGACCAGCGGCTGCTGGGCAATAGCTGCAAGGGGCAATACGGACAGCGGGAGCACTAAGGCTCCCGCACCGCACAGCCTCTCAAAATAGCGTTTGAGACTGTGATTCATGACGACTCCGTAGACAAAGTCGGCGTGCAGTTTACACGCCGACAATATCAGTAATTAAATACAACGCGACGGTTTTGGCCATAAGCATTTTCGTTATGACCACTTACTGCCGGACGCTCTTCGCCATAGCTTACAACAGTCATTTGTGAAGGAGAAACGCCTTGGATATTCATGAAACGCTGAACAGCGCGTGCGCGACGCTCGCCCAGTGCCATGTTGTACTCCCGGGTACCACGCTCATCGGTATGTCCCTGTAACACAACTTGGGCACTCGGATTAGCGCGCAGGTAGCGTACATGAGCCATTACCGCAGACTCATACTCACTCTTGATAGTATCACGGTCATAATCGAAGTAAATCGTGCGTACCTCAGGAATGCGAGAGTCCGCTTGTTGACCAGCGCCTGTGCCAGAGCCGGTAGTAGAGCCATATTGACCACCGGTACCCGCACCAGAGGTGCCAGCGCCCATGCTGCTGCCATCCTGGCTTCCGTAAGAATCCCCATCCTGGGTTCCGCCGGTGCTGGAGCAGCCAGCAATCGCTACGATAGATAACGCTACGGCCAATGAGCGAGCCAACGGCTTAAGTTGCATAATCAGACTCCTTGCCTGAAAAAAATAACACTATAGATCATTAGTTTAAAAACGGTGACCATGCGGGGTCACGCACTTCGCCTTGAGCAGCAGGAAGCCGGAATGACGACCGCCCATCGGCAGAAACGGCACTTAGCACCCCATTGTTACCCTCTTGGTTAGCGAAGATTACCATGGTCCCGTTCGGCGCAACACTAGGAGATTCATCTCTTATTGAATCGCTTATAACGACCAGCCGTCCTCCATCCAAATCCTGGCGTGCTACTTGATACCCACGGCTGGAACGGTGGATTAAAAAGATCTGATCGCCGTCCGGAGAGTAACGCGCACGGGCATTATAATTGCCGGTAAACGTCACGCGATTTGTCTCGCCGCTACCTAACGATAGTTGGTAAATCTGAGGGCCGCCGCTGCGATCAGAGGTGAACAGCAGGCTACGACCATCCGGCGACCAAGCGGGCTCGGTGTCAATGCTATTACTGTTGGTAACGCGTTCTACCGAGCGGTTAGCGATATCCATGATATAGATTTCAGGCTGCCCATCCTTGGATAACGACATGGCGATACGGCGACCATCGGGGGACCACGTGGGTGCACCATTGATACCGTCAAATGATGTTGCCATGACACGCTGACCGGTGGCGACATCCTGGATATAAATCGCTGGACGCTCCGTTTCAAAGGAAACATAAGCAAGCTTGCGTCCGTCCGGCGACCAAGCGGGCGACATGATCGGTTGATCAGACGTTAATACCTGCTGGCTATTGCGACCGTCAGCATCAGCTATGTAGAGACCGAACTGCATATTATCGCCAACCCCTTGGGCCGTCACGTAAGCAATGCTGGTTGAGAAAGCACCACGTATATCAGTAATCGCCTCAAATATCTGGTCGCTGATATAGTGTGCTGCCCCACGCAGATCATCGGCATTCGCTGTGACAGTTTCACCAATCATCCGGCGCTGGCCACTGACATCCATCAGGTCAAACTGTAGCTGATAGCCGTTGCCCGTTTGTTCGGCACGCCCGACGACCAGATAACGCACGTCCAATGACCGCCAGGTTCCAAACTCAACGTCATCCGCTTGGCTTGGCTGGTCAAACATGGCACTACGCTCTAGCGGTGAGAATAGACCACTACGCTCAAGATCATCCTGAATGATTTGAGCAACATCTTCCGACATGCCCTGATTGCCTGCGAAAGGCACCACCCCAATGGGTAATGCCTGGTCGCTGCCCCGTGTAATTTCGATGGTCAAGTTTGCATTCGCAGCTGCGAAACCACTCACTAGCAGTAGTACGCAAAATAACCACACTTTCCTTAGTTTTTGCATCAGCGAACATCCCCCGGGGTAAATCGCAGATTAAATTGACGTAAGTTCCGCTGCTGTTCCGCAGGTAAATCTCTTAATTCACCAAACGGTGCAGCATGTTCAACTGCTTGCATGGCAGACCGATCAAATGCACTGTCACCACTTGATGTAGCAATTGACGTTGCAAGCAGCTCGCCCGAAGGGCCTAAACGTATTTGTAGCGTAGCACTCAATGAATCGCTTGCTCCAGGTGGAATCAACCATGCCTGTTCAACCGCTCGACGCACAATATTGATAAAGCTATTGGCGGCCTGCTGCGCTTGCTGTGCATTGGCTGCAGCTTCCGCCTCACCTTCTAACTGGCGCTGCATGGCGGCTTCCGCTGCGGCAGCAGCTTGGCGTTCAGCTTCTTCACGAGCACGCTGCTCTTCAGCTTCACGCTCACGTTGGGCTTCTGCTTCGGCTGCTGCCTGGGCTTCTGCTTCAGCTGCTGCCTGGGCTTCTGCTTCAGCTGCTGCCTGGGCTTCTGCTTCAGCTGCTGCCTGGGCTTCTGCTTCAGCTGCTGCCTGGGCTTCTGCTTCAGCTGCTGCCTGGGCTTCTGCTTCGGCCGCTGCCTCACGGGCTTGAGCTTGCGCCGCCTGTTCTTGCGCTAGTCGTTCGGCTTCCTCAGCGCGGCGTTGCGCTTCGGCTTCTGCTGCGGCTTGGGCATCTTCCAAAGCTTGTGCCTGCGCTTCAGCTTCAGCGGCAGCCTGCTGCTCGGCCTCTTGGTTATCCGGTTCAGCTACATCCGGCTCACTCACTTCCGGTTCAGGAACAGGTTCAGTTGAGCTGTTCATTGCCGCCTGCTGTTCAGTTACCTGCTGGGCCTGATCTGTGAACGTCTCGGTACTCACAAACGTGGCCTGAACAATGGATGAAGAGTCAGGCTCCGGGGTTGAACTGGGCCAATTAATAAGGCTAAAAACAATAATAGCCAAATGCACAGCGACCGCGAGGATGATTGGCAACGTGTAGCCAACGTCTTGCGGGTCATGCGGCGCAGCAACGGTTACTTGCGGCTTGCCCTTACCCATCTTGCGGTGGCTCTGAAAGCAGTCCTACATTTTCAACGCCCGAGCGCTGGAGCGTGCTCATGAGTAGAACAATTTGTCCATACTGTACGCCTTGGTCGCCACGCACCATGACGGGCGTGCCCGGGCGACGTTGCAATATGGCCGAAACGCGTTCTGATATTTGCTCAAGCGAAACGGCGGTTGAATCCTCACCAAGCGTAATAAAATATCCGCCTTCACGATCCACCGAAATAATGATCGGGTCACTGTCCTGAGTATCGATCGGTTCGGATGACACCTGAGGCAAATCCACCTGAACGCCTTGCGTTAGCATCGGAGCGGTAATCATAAAAATGACCAGCAGTACCAACATAACGTCGATAAAGGGGACAACGTTAATCTCCCCCATCGGCTTACTTTTGCCGCTGCGATTAAATGGACCTTGCATGGCTAACTCCCTTAACTGGCGCTAGGCTTGCCATCACGGCCTTGCAAATTACGGTGCAAGATAGCGTGAAACTCTTCGGCGAAGTCTTCATATTTACCGAGTAAGCGAGACGCACTGTTAGATAAGCGGTTATAGAAGATAACAGCGGGAATAGCCGCGAAAAGCCCCATAGCGGTCGCAATGAGCGCCTCGGCGATCCAGGGTGCTACGGTTGCCAGTGTCGCTTGTTGGGTCATTGAAAGGGACTGGAAAGAGCCCATGATGCCCCAGACGGTACCAAACAGGCCGATATAGGGGCTGGCAGAGGCAACCGTTGCCAAAAATACCAGGTGTTGGGTCAGGCGATCTTCTTCGCGTGACCAGGCGACACGCATGCTGCGCTGCACACCTTCAAGCACGGTGTCGGCATTGTGAGTTTTTGGCATTAGTCGGTTGAATTCACGAAACCCAGACTGAAAGATATGTTCGGCGCCATGGCGCGGGTCATCAGCTGGTATTTCTCGGTAAAGTTCGTTTAAGTCGACACCTGACCAAAACGACTCTTCGAATTGGTCGTATTCCTGCTTGGCGCGGCGCAGCGCAATACTGCGCTGAAAAATCACCACCCAAGAGAGGACTGACCCCACCACCAGGAGTAGCATTACCAGCTGTACAACCGTGCTGGCATTCATAATCAGGTGCGGGATGGACATGGTGTTATCGTTCACAGGTGCCCTCATCAATCAATGATTGTCGGTCAAGCCCGACAAATGGTGGTCTCTAAATTACGAAACCGCAGTGTTAAGAAATCGACTGTTAAAAATCGAGCATTAAGGAATCACTAACGTTTGCAGCTGGGACTGAAAAGAAGCGGGCCAGGCTTTGGGCCGCATCCGTTCAGCGCTCAAGCACGCTATCTCGACTGTCGCGCTGCAAAGGAGTTCCTCACCGCGCATTACAAACTGCTCAAACGTTACTCGGCATCGCCCTATATCCGTGACGCGTGCGGTTATCTCAAGCGCTTCGTCCAAGCGAGCCGGTTTCGCATAGTGACAGGCTAAGCGATATACCACTAGCTGCGTGCCTTCGTCTAGTAACGTTTGCTGGTTGAGCCCCTGCTCGCGCAGCCACTCACTGCGCGCTCGCTCCATAAACTTCAAATAGTTAACGTAGTAGACAATGCCGCCAGCGTCAGTATCTTCCATATAAACACGTAGAGGCATTGAAAACGAAGTGCTCATGGGCGACGCTCCCCCTCCATATCAACCGAGTGCTCGTTGGGAACGCGGTTAAAGTGCCGCCATGCCTGACGCGTAACGGTACGTCCGCGCGGCGTGCGCATCATCAACCCTTGTTGAATAAGATACGGTTCAATTACATCTTCTATCGTTGTGCGCTCCTCTCCAATGGCGGCCGAGAGAGAGTCGACGCCTACAGGGCCACCTTCGAACTTATCGATCATCGCAAGCAGCAGCCGCCGGTCCATGTGGTCCAGACCATAGTGATCCACATTGAGCATATTAAGCGCCGCATCCGCCAATGCCACGTCTACGGTGCCATCTCCTTTAATTTCTGCGTAGTCACGTACTCGGCGTAGCAAGCGATTGGCAATACGTGGCGTCCCTCGGGAGCGCCGGGCAACCTCAACCGCGCCTTCATGGTTGGTTTTTACACCTAACAGGCGAGCTGAACGGGTAACAATTTCAGTGAGTTCTTCGAGATTGTAAAACTCCAGCCGCTGAACGATCCCGAACCGATCACGTAGCGGTGCCGTTAAAAGACCTGCGCGGGTCGTCGCCCCCACCAGCGTAAAGCGCGGCAAGTCCAGCTTGATGGATCGTGCAGCGGGCCCTTCGCCAATCATGATATCCAGCTGAAAGTCCTCCATGGCGGGATAAAGGACCTCTTCAACTGCCGGCGATAACCGATGGATCTCATCGATAAACAAGACATCGCCCGGTTCAAGGTTGGTCAGCATGGCGGCCAAGTCGCCAGCACGCTCCAAAACGGGGCCAGACGTTGACTTAAGCCCTACGCCCATTTCCGTTGCAATGATGTTGGCCAAGGTGGTTTTACCCAACCCTGGTGGACCAAACACAAGGGTATGGTCAAGGCTCTCTTCGCGTAATCGGGCTGCGCCAATAAATATCTCAAGCTGTTCGCGAACCCGTGGCTGGCCGATGTAATCATCCAGCCGTTTGGGGCGAATGGCATAATCAACCCGCCCTTCTCCCTGCTCTGGTTCAGCCGCTATCAACCGATCATGTTCTAACATAGATGCTCTTTTTGAATATCTGGCGATCTGCTTGCACTGGGTGACGGCAAAACGGTGACCGCTATCAGCCGTTCATTCGCCGTGTTAACGCCGCCTTGATCAAGGCCTCTGCCGATTGATGCGGATCAAGGTCCGACAGCATTTTATTGGCTTCGGTTGGCTTGTAGCCCAGGCTAACGAGTCCGGACTCAGCATCGGCCAGGTTATTACGGCTCGGTTGCCCATTGGTGGCTTCCAGGGCAAGCGGCGCGTCGGCACCCTGCTCCCACTCGGGAAAACGGTCACGCATTTCGATAATAAGCCGTTCGGCGGTTTTCTTGCCGACACCGGGCAGCTTGGTTAACGCCTTACTGTCATCATCACGAACACAGCGCATGAAGGCGTCTTCATCCATTCCTGACAAGATCGCCAACGCTAGCTTAGGGCCTACACCGTTGACTTTAATCAGCGCCCGAAACAAGGCGCGCTCGTGCTGTCGCGCAAACCCGTACAGCAGGTGGGCATCATCACGAATGGTTAAATGAGTATACAGAGATGTGCTTTCGCCTAACGCAGGAAGCGAGACAAGCGTATTCATTGAAGTCTCAAGCTCATAACCCACGCCATGAACGTCAATAACGATCCAGGGCGGTTGTTTTTCCAGCAAATAGCCACTTAGACGTCCGATCATAAATACGCTCGCGATAGTAAAAACAGACGGTTACTATAATGCTACTCTGTACAGGTGACCAGTAGTCGTTAGAGTCGCCAGCGCCCTGTTGAGGTGCGCCGACCGCGCCCACGAGGCGTACTGGGAACTGCATTGTTGGTATAAGCGTGGGTTAATGCGATGGCCAAGGCGTCTGCCGCGTCCGCTTGGGGTGTGGCAGACAGCGTTAAAAGCGCGGTCACCATGTGCTGAACCTGTTCTTTATCTGCGCCTCCCTGCCCGGTTACCGCTTCCTTGATACGCCGTGCGGCATATTCGGCGACGCTTAGCCCGTGGTTTGCCATACATACCAGCGCGGCACCACGCGCTTGACCAAGCTTTAGCGCGGAATCGACGTTTTTAGCCATAAAAACGCGCTCTATCGCAGTATCTGTGGGTTTGTACAAACCTACTACTTCGCTTAGTCCTGCATATATTTGCGCCAAACGCTGCTCCAGTGGCCCTTCTGAGGTGCGAACACAGCCGCTAGCAACATAGCAGGGTTTAACACCGATAAGGTCGATAACACCATAGCCAGTAATTCGGGACCCAGGGTCGATGCCTAATATGCGCACGGGTAACGCAGCGCCTGCCTTATCCATTAACGTTTATCCGTTCAAGGTTACAAATTCCACACGCCAAAAAGCACTGATACAAAAACACCGACGCCGGGGCGTCGGTGTTTTTAGCCATTGTGCAACTCATAGCCGTTACATCAAATGGCGTCAGGCTTACTCGCTGGCCGCTTCAGGCTTGGCTTTTTGACGCAAGCGTATATTAAGATCTTTTAGCTGGTCAGGGCTAACCTCACCTGGTGCATCCGTCATTAAGCAAGCGGCGCTTTGCGTTTTCGGGAAAGCGATAACTTCACGAATGGTTTTTGCGCCGACCATTAACATCACCAAGCGGTCCAGACCGAAGGCCAAACCACCATGGGGCGGCGCACCGTACTGGAGTGCGTCCAGCAGGAAGCCAAACTTCTCCTGGGCTTCTTCCTGGCCAATCCCCAGAATCTCAAACACCGTGCTTTGCATGTCTTGATTATGGATACGGATAGAGCCGCCACCCAGCTCGGTGCCGTTGAGTACCATATCATAGGCGCGTGAAAGCGCTTTTGAAGGGTCAGCCTTGAGTTCCTCAGGTGAGCAGGAAGGCGCGGTGAACGGGTGGTGCAACGGGCTCAAGCGACCATTGTCATCCGCCTCGAACATCGGGAAGTCGACCACCCACAGCGGTGCCCACACTTGAGTGTACAGATCCAGATCAGCACCCAGCTTAACGCGTAGCGCGCCAATGGCTTCGTTGACGATGCGCGTTTTGTCAGCACCGAAGAAGATGATATCGCCATCCTCTGCGCCAAGACGGTCAAGCAACTCTTCAACGATGTTTTCCATGAACTTGACGATAGGCGACTGAAGCCCTTCAAGCCCTTTGGCACGCTCGTTGACTTTAATCCAGGCCAACCCTTTCGCGCCGTAGATACCCACGAACTTGGTATATTCGTCGATTTCCTTACGCGAGAGCTTGGCACCACCCGGCACTTTAAGCGCGGCCACACGGCCATCTTCGGCACTGGCGGGGCCAGAGAAAACTTTAAAATCGACCTGTTTCATCAGGTCGTCAACGTCGGTCAGCTCAAGCGGAATACGGAGATCCGGCTTGTCTGAACCAAAACGGTCCATAGCTTCTTGCCACGTCATACGCGGAAATTCTGGCAGTTCAACGCTCAGTACTTCCTGGAAGAGCTGACGAATCATGTTTTCAGTGATGCCCATGATGTCGTTTTCTTCGACAAACGACGCTTCGATATCAATCTGAGTAAACTCAGGCTGGCGGTCGGCGCGCAGGTCTTCGTCACGGAAGCACTTGGCAATTTGATAGTAACGATCAAAGCCCGCCACCATCAGCAACTGTTTAAATAGCTGTGGTGACTGAGGCAGTGCAAAGAAGCTGCCCGCATGAGTACGGCTAGGCACTAGGTAGTCACGGGCGCCTTCCGGCGTTGCGCGCGTTAGGATCGGCGTTTCGATATCCAGAAAGCCCTGGTTTTCCAGGAATGCACGAACGTTATGCGAAATGCGCGAACGCAGACGCAGTTTCTCGATCATGTCCGGGCGACGCAGATCAATATAGCGGTGCTTCAGGCGAACTTCTTCACCCACCTTGCCATGTTCGTCAAGCTGGAAGGGAGGCGTGGCAGCAGTGTTCAGCACTTCAACGTCTTTGGCCAGCACCTCAATCATGCCGGTGGGCATATTGGGGTTTTGGGTACCTTCAGGGCGTAGCCTAACGCGGCCGGTAATACGCAGAACATACTCACCGCGCGCACGATCGGCATTGGCAAATGCATCAACAGTATCCGGGTCTACCACAAACTGAGCGATGCCATCGCGGTCACGCATATCGAGGAAAATTACCCCGCCGTGGTCGCGACGACGGTGTACCCACCCGCAAACGGTGACCGTTTGATCTACCAATGTCTCGTTTAGCTGGCCGCAATAATGGCTGCGCATGTCAAATCCTGTTCTGTTTCGTGGCAAATAAGGTGTCACGGGCCAACCAGGCCCCGACCGCTACAGTCAAGCTGCAGTGTCTTTTGACGTGGAAGTAGTGTCGCTTTTAGCACTGGTGTTACCCGTTGTGCTTTTTGCATCAGCGACCAGGTTCTTTTTACTTCCCGTTTTAAAATCGGTTTCATACCAACCACCGCCCGCCAGGCGGAACCCAGCCGCGGATACAAGCCGCGCCAAGTCATTACGATTGCACGCAGGGCACTCTTTTAACGGATCTGCGCTGATTTTCTGTAATTTTTCCATGCGATGGCCGCAGGCCTTGCACTCATATTCATAGATAGGCATGTTGATAATTCCTAAAAGCTCAACGACGGCAGAATATTGGCGAATATAAACGCAGCCAGCTGCGAATATGTGGCCTGCCGATATAAAATCCAAGGCTGCGGTTGATAAAGCGACAATATTATACCCTTTTGTGCCCCCTGCCGAGCAAGGTAAACGAGCCCTGGCAGTAACTGGAGAGAATAAAATGCCTCATGCGGTCATGTTGGATGCGAAAAGTCTTGGGCCTCAAATAGATTTAAGCGCTATTCGCGGTGCGGTTACTCAACTGGATGTCTTCGATCAAAGTACAACGCAACAAGCTAAAGAGCGCTTGGCAAATGCTGACATCGCATTGGTAAACAAGGTGGTGCTGGATGGGGAAACGTTAAAACAGCTGCCTTCGCTTCGCCTGATCTGTGTCATGGCTACTGGTCTAAATAATATCGACCTTGAGGCAGCAAAAGCACTTAATATCAGCGTTAAGAATGTTGCGGCATACGGCACGGCAAGCGTGTCTCAGCACACATTAATGCTGATACTTAACCTGGCAAACCGGCTACCTCTATACCAACAGGAAGTCGCCAAAGGTGCTTGGCAGCAAAGCGACTTTTTCTGTCTTCAGGACCACGTAACGCTACAGTTAGCGGGCAAGCGGCTGGTGATGGTGGGCCAGGGCGAACTGGGAACTGAAGTGGCGCGCTTGGCGGAGGCCTTTGGCCTTCAGGTGACCTTTACGGCACGCCCCGGTCATGAAGCTAACGACGCACGCCCTTCTCTCGATGACGTGCTGCCTGAAGCCGATATTATCAGCCTACACTGCCCGCTTAATGCTGAGACACAGCACCTTATTAACCAAGAGCGCTTGGCCAAGGCTAAATCGTCCCTTCTGCTCGTAAATTGCGCTCGCGGTGGCATTATTGATGAAGTAGCGGCGCTTGAGGCATTACGCCAAGGGCGTATCGGCGGGTTAGCGGTAGACGTGCTTCCTGTAGAGCCACCGAGGGAGGGACATCCACTATTGGCAGCGCTGGATGAACCGCTCAATTTGATTGTCACCCCGCACAATGCATGGGTAACGCCAGAAGCGCGCCAAAACATTATCGCTCTAACGGCGGATAATATTGCTCATTGGAAGCACGCCCAGTAAGCCTAAAATAAATATTAGCCTAATGCGTCGTGAAAGCATCAGGAGCGTGGCATTGGGCTAATGCCTCATATTCGATATGGGTTACCTGCGCATTAGCAGGGCCTTGCCAAAGCCACTTACCTAGCATATTTACATGATGGCGCTCGCCACACATAAGCACCTCAACCCGACCATCAGCCAGATTTTTGGCATGACCGGTTACTCCCGCCGGTAACGCCTGCTTTTGAACGGCACGGCGATACCCTACGCCCTGCACTTTTCCGGTGACCAAGGCTTTTATGCAACACGCTGTCACTATTCGTCTCCTGCTATCCTGGGCGTAAACGCCTCTGGTTCCAAGACTTCCTGCCTAACCTGAACGGCACTGTTTCGCGGAATAAGCTTTCTGCCTCGACGTAGTAAAAGCGAGCGTGTAAAGGCGGCACCAAACAATAAAATAAGCGACGAGTAATACACCCATAGCAATACCATCACCACCGACCCGGCAGCACCGTATGTCGATGCCGTCGCGGTATAGGTGAGATAAATCGCAATCACGGTGCGGCCGATAGTAAACAGTACGGCCGTGACAACAGCCCCGGTTAAGACATCCTGCCAACGCAGCACTACATCGGGCAACACTTTGAAAATAGCCGCAAACAGCAAGGTAACGACGCCAAGTGACACAAGAGAGTCCAATAGTGTCGTGGTATAACCGGCGAGCGGGACAAGATCACCTGCCATTTGCAGGATGCTTCGCAAAGCAATACTTAATACCAACGAAATTAATAGAATAATACCAATGAGAAAGACAACCATTAACGATAAAAAGCGCGTTTTTATAAATACAAACAAGCTGTTACTGGCCGGCTTGGCGATCACTCCCCAAATGGTGTTCAGTGAAAGCTGCATTTGCGCAAAGACGGTTGTCGCACCGACTAACAAAGCACAAACGCCTAACACAGAAGGCAATACACCAGACTCTTCGAACCGAGAGTGGATAACGGCCTCTTCAATCGCGGAGGCCACATCGGTACCCAGTGAGTCCTGCAACTGGGCCACAATTTGACCCTGAGCAGCGTTTTCACCAAAGACAATACCGATAACCGCAACGGCAATAATGACAGTAGGGGCTAATGAAAAAAGCGTATAAAACGCTAATGAGCCCGCGAAGCTAAACGCATGACGCTCTAACCATAGCTTCGTTGCATCCTGAACCACCTTCCACCAAAAAGTGAGGGTGTCTTTAGTCATATTCAGTCCCTTGCGTCATTGATGGATACCTTTATGTGCAATAGCTTAGCAGCATACCCAATACGGGTGCAGTACGTAGTCTTCTCTAGATTGCGCCGCTGAACCGCTCTCTTCATAATGACGCTGTTATTTGACCAAATGTTAAAGGAAGCACCATGGCCCTTGATGCAACATGCTCTACGCCTGATTACACCTTTGATTGTTTGGTATTTATTGGGCGTTTTCAGCCTCCTCACTTAGGCCACTTGGCCGTTATCCGTGAAGCGCTTAACCAGGCACGTCAGGTCATTGTACTGGCAGGCTCTGCATGGCAGGCGCGCTCGCTGAGAAACCCATGGCGCTTTGATGAACGCCAGGCAATGATTCGTTCCGGGTTTGATGACGCTGATAACCAGCGGTTAGAAATCACGCCACTGCTGGATGCTCTTTATAACGATGATGTTTGGGTAAGAGATGTACAGCGAAAGGTACGAGACTTAGCCGCACCGGCTAATATTCGTTTACCACGCATTGGTTTGATTGGTGCAAGCCGTGGCCAGTCAAGCTACTACTTGTCTCTGTTTCCGCAGTGGGAATCCGTCAGCGTTCCGCTGATTGAAGGCATTTCAGCCAGCCAGATTCGTGAACGACTATTTCGATCGCCAAGCGCTTCAGACGATTATTTGAGCACGGGGGCTTATCATGACCTGCCGCCCGGCGTGGTCAGTCGCGTTAGCGAATTTTGTCACGAAAGCGCCTATCAACAACTACTGGAAGAGCAACGACTACTGGACCAGTACCACCAAGCCTGGTCACATGCTCCCTACCCGCCTATTTTTGTTACCGTGAATGCGGTGGTTGTGCAATCTGGGCATGTACTTCTGGTGCGCCGTAATGCAGCGCCCGGCAAAGGATTACTTGCGCTGCCTGGTGGGTTTATTAACCCCCATGAGCGTCTGTTGGATGCGTGCCTACGTGAGCTCAGAGAACGGCTGCGCTTGAAAGTACCAGAGCCCGTTCTAAAAGGATCATTACGTGGGCAGCGCCTTTTTGATGAGCCGCACCGAAGCTGGCGAGGACGCACACTAGCGGAAGCCTTCTACTTTGCGCTACGCCCAGACCAACAGCTACCGCGTTTAAAACCTGTGAAAGGTGGCGACCAAGCGCGGTGGGTGGCACTGGCTGATTTAGAGCCAGACAGCCTATTCGAAGATCATTTTTTTATTATTCAAAACTTTCTTGGTCTGCCTGCTGACTTCGGCACGTCAACTTAACCCATTACGCTTGTAAAAAATCACGTGGTAGCTTCATCATCTGTCGCCAAAGCTTCTCTACGCCAGGTTTATGCACCAAAGAGCAGCGATAAAGGCGAATTTCGAGCGGAATGTCCCAACTTTCATCACCAGCCCTGACCAAGCGCCCACTTTTGAGCTCTTCACGAATACAAAAATCAGGGATCCATGCCGCTCCAATACCTTGAAGCACCATGCCTTTTAATCCTTCTGCCATGGCGGTTTCATAAACCGTACGTAATTTCATGCGCAGAGGGTCATTCTTTAAGAGCATTCGCACACTGCGCCCTAAAAAAGCGCCCTGGGTATAGGCTAGGTAGGGAATTGAGGCCTCTTGCTGCAGCGAAAAACAGGGTTTCCCCGTTTCGTCGGGTAGCGAGACGGGCAGCATATTGACCTTGCCTATCGAGAAGGACGGAAAAACCTCGGCATCCAACTGCATAGTGGCAAAGGGGTCATAATAGGCCAGCATGAGATCGCAATTACCTTCGCGCAGCACGTGGATCGCTTCGCCTACATTCATGGCGACCAAACGCGTTGGCAGCTCCCCAAGGCCTTTCTGAAGGCGTGAAATCCAAGGGGGGAAAAAGCTTAATGCCAATGAGTGGGCGGCCACAATATCAAGTGCTTCATTGGCAATCGACAAGCCACGCAAATGACTTAATGACTCGTTAAGCTGTTCAACGAGGTTTCGCGCAGTCACCAGAAACAACTGCCCTTCTGACGTAAGCCCTACGGGAGTTGTTGAACGGTCAACAAGGGTTACGCCAATGGCTTGTTCCAGTGCTCGAATGCGGCGGCTAAAAGCAGGTTGAGTAACATGACGCTGGCGGGCAGACGCTGAAAAGCTGCGTGTATTCGCAAGTGCGACAAAATCTTCTAGCCATTTTGTTTCAAGATTCACCCAACACTCCTTTGCCGATTATTGCTATTGAACAGGCGACATTAAATACGCCGCCCGTGATACTACTTTTTTCCATAATGGACGCTGTTGAATTTCATCAATGGTGATACGCCGACAATCATTAAAGTCTTTCACCAACATCGTGTGCACTTCGGCGGCAAATATGGTGTCAGGAATATACGCTGTAATTTCAAAATTTAAGCGAAATGAACGGTTATCCAAGTTTACCGTACCTACGGTGGCAGCATCATTATCAATCAGAATTACTTTTTGGTGCAGAAACCCAGGTTGGTAACGGTATATTTTAACGCCTGCTTTTAACATATCGGCCAAAAAAGCAAAGGCTGAGAGAAATACCAGCAGGTGGTCTGGCCGCTCAGGAATCATCACTCGTACATCAATTCCCCGCATGGCAGCCAAGCGTAGCGCATCCTGAACGCCTTGGTCGGGTACAAAATAGGGGCTGGTGACCCATAGCCGATGCGTTGCACTATGAATCAATTGCTGAATCAACAGGCTGGCTGTGTCCTGTTTGTCCGCGGGGCCTGAAGGGACAATAACAACATTCTGATCAATCTTAGGATGGCTTCCCGCCCTCCAATTCAAGCTGGCGACCTCCCCCGTAGCCCAGTGCCAATCTTCCCAAAAAGCTTCTTGTAGCCCCAATACGCTGGGGCCTTCCAGTACCAGGTGCGTATCTCGCCAAGGCCCATGGCGTGGGTCCTGGCCCAGATATTCAACCCCAACATTAAAGCCCCCTAACCAACCCCGCTTGCCATCAACAACAGCTACTTTGCGATGATTACGAAAATTGAGCTGGAAACGATGTTTAAAGCCTCTTGAGGAGCGAAACGGGCTGACTTCTACGCCTTCTGCGACCAGTTCCCGAAGATAGCGCTCATTGAGTTTACGACTGCCAATTTCATCGTAAAGAAAATACACGCGTACGCCGCGGTGAACGGCATCCAGCAAGTGCTGTTGAAGGCGGCGACCCAGCGCATCATCACGCACAATAAAAAACTGCAGCAGTAAATAGTGCTCTGCTTCATCAATACCGTCAAACAAGCTATTGAACGTGGCGTCACCGTCAATGAGCAACTCAGCGCTATTGCCCCGAGTGAGAGGCATCATGGCCAACTGCTCTACCGCTTGTGTATCAGAGTTAGAAAACGGGACTAAATAAGGTAAGGAGCTTTCTTGATAGCGAGCAAGCACTCGTCTTAACACGTTATCACGCTCCCCACGGGCCATTACGTATCCGTAAAAGCGCGGTCGACCAAAGAACCAATAGGCCGGTAAAGCGACATAAGGAAAGGTAAGAAGAGAGATAATCCATGCGATGGCGCCTTGTGATGTCCGGCTAGACATTAGCGCCATGATCGCCGACATCACCCCTAAAAGGTGTATCAGCATAATGCCTGTCCCTAGCAGCCAAGAGACCATACCTACATCTCCATTAAACGTATGGATATTTCAAACAGGGTATCGCTATGGTTCTCAATGCACAGAAGCCCCGTATGAACGGGGCTTCTAATTTAATCACTCATCACAGCACAGACTGCCTTACGCCGTTTGAGCAATAATCTCCTTCCATTTGGCCGGTCCGGTTTGATGAACCGAAGTGCCTTGGCTATCAACCGCTACCGTGACCGGCATATCCTCTACTTCAAACTCATAGATGGCTTCCATCCCTAGGTCCTCAAAACCGACGACCCGAGATTTTTTAATCGCCTGAGCGACCAGGTAAGCCGAGCCACCCACTGCCATCAAGTAGACAGCCTGGTTATCACGGATTGCATCTATGGCCACTTGGCCACGTTCTGCTTTACCGACCATACCCAAAAGTCCGGTTTCTTCGAGCATGGTGCGCGTGAATTTATCCATCCGCGTCGCCGTTGTGGGCCCTGCTGGCCCCACCACTTCATCACGTACCGGGTCAACTGGGCCAACGTAATAGATAAACCGGCCTTTCATATCAACAGGCAGTGGCTCGCCTTTCGCCAGCATATCCACCATGCGCTTATGAGCAGCATCACGACCAGTCAGTAATTTACCATTCAGTAACAGCGTATCACCTGGCTGCCAGGTTTTAACTTCTTCGGGTGTTACGGTATCGAGATTAACGCGCTTCACGTTATCACCCATTTCACGGGTAATTTCTGGCCAGTCTTCCAGTTTTGGCGGATCAAGCACTGCAGGGCCTGAGCCATCCAGCGTAAAATGCGCATGGCGAGTTGCCGCACAGTTAGGAATGATCGCAACCGGCTTATTCGCCGCGTGGGTCGGGTAATCTTTTACTTTTATATCCAACACGGTGGTAAGGCCGCCGAGACCCTGAGCGCCAATACCACTTTTATTGACCTTATCAAAAAGCTCTAACCGCAGTTCTTCAGCGCGGTTACTCGGGCCACGTGCTTGCAGGTCCTGAATATCAATAGGGTCAAGCAGTGCCTCTTTTGCGATCTGCATCGCTTTTTCAGCCGTGCCACCAATCCCAATACCCAACATGCCTGGTGGGCACCACCCTGCCCCCATTTTTGGAAGCTGCTCCATGACCCAATCGACAACGCTGTCAGAGGGGTTGAGCATCGCGAACTTGGATTTCGCCTCACTGCCGCCGCCTTTTGCCGCAACGTGAATGTCGACCTTGTCACCAGGCACCAACTTGTGGTGGATAATAGCAGGCGTATTATCTTTGGTGTTTTGGCGCTTGCCGTCCGGGTCTGCCAGCACGGAGGCACGCAGCACGTTATCGGGCAACTGGTAAGCGCGGCGAACACCTTCGTTTACCATGTCGTCCAGGCTCATATCCGCGTCCCAGGTAACGTTCATGCCTACATGAACGAAGACGGTAACAATACCCGTGTCCTGGCAGATAGGCCGATGGCCAGTGGCACACATTCTTGAGTTAATCAAAATCTGCGCGATAGCATCCTTTGCAGCCGGGTTTTGTTCCCGTTTATACGCTGCATCCATGGCATCAATAAAATCTTTAGGATGATAGTAAGAGATATACTGCAGAGCATCGGCAACGCTTTGGATCACGTCGTCCTGGCGAATCACGGTCATGGAGTAACAGCTCCTTGGTTTTCGTCTTCTCTACGGCTACTTTAACGAAGGTGGAAATAGCCGTTTAAGCGTGCAAGCAGTATACCGTATTGATCCCCAAGCGGCAGCTTCTACGATTTGTTAACTATCGAAAAGCAAGCGGATTATTCGTTTTAGCAATCATACAAGATAACGGTATAACTAGTAATTACACATCTGGCTGGCAGGCTGGGCACCAATACAAGCGTCGTGAGCCCACCATCGTTCGCTCGATAATGTCGCCGCAGCGGTGGCAAGAGAGCCCGGCCCGATCAAACACGGCAAATCGCCATTGGCGGCGAGATTCGCCTGCCGCTATTGCTTGTTCAATCCAGGCAGGAGCATTCGTTACGCCCGCTAACCGGTAAGCCTGCCGCGTAATTTCTACAATGAGCGCTGCCAACTGCATTTGCTGAACATCACTTAGATCGGCTGGGCGCTGTTTGGGGTGTAATTGGGCGAAAAACAGAACTTCGGAGCGAAGATAGTTGCCTAACCCCGCGACTAAACCTTGATCAAGCAGCAGCGCCCCGAGGCTTCGCCGATAAAATTGCCTCATGGTTAATCGCGCCAGCACCTTCTCAGGCGTTACCTGCTGGCTTAACAAATCAGGGCCCAAGCGAGCCAGAAAAGGATGCTTCTCAAGCTCGCTCGACTCCCAAAGAGAAATATCCGAGGCACTATAAAGGCTGGCTACCCTTCCCTCGGTTTCTAGCCTTACACGTAGAGCGCGATTGGTGACAGGTGGTTGATCGACCCGATGAAGCTTCCAGACGCCATACAGCTGATTATGAGAATAGAGCACCTTTTGGTTGGCAAAGCGTATCAGCATGGCTTTACCGCGTGTGTCTACCGCTGTCACCTCAACACCTACCAGTGAATCGGCTTGAGCAGCAAGCTCTGGGAAAGCAAACCAGGCATCATCAATTACCCGACAGCCAACTTGCCTTTCAATTCGATCGGCTGCCCGGCGGATTTCGGGGCCTTCTGGCATATCCTTATCCTAGCGCCAGCTGTTTTTCTTTCATTTGATGCAGTTGATCGCGCAGGCGCGCTGCTTCTTCAAACTCCAGATTCTGCGCTGCCTCAAACATCGCGTCTTCAAGCTTGCTGATAGCGGCTAACAAATCATGTGCCCCCATACTGGCGATATCGTAATCACCGGCACCTTCTGCCACCTTACGCTCTGCCCCACGCTTACGGCTGTTCTTTTTGCCGGGTGCTTGCGCAGCTTCCAGAATATCTGCCACGGAGCGCGTCACGGTTGTAGGCGTAATGCCGTGCTTTTCATTGTGAGCTTGCTGCTTAGCCCGACGACTCTCCGTCACATCTATCGCTTTGCGCATGGAGTCGGTAATACGATCACCGTACAAAATAGCTTTACCGTGGGCATTACGTGCCGCACGCCCAATCGTCTGAATTAGAGAGCGCTCTGCACGCAGGAATCCTTCCTTGTCAGCATCAAGAATGGCGACTAGCGACACCTCGGGAATATCCAGCCCTTCACGAAGCAGGTTAATACCCACCAGTACATCAAACTTGCCCAAGCGCAGGTCACGAATAATTTCTACCCGCTCGACGGTATCGATATCGGAGTGCAAATAGCGAACACGTACCCCATGCTCATCAAAGTATTCTGTTAAATCTTCAGCCATACGCTTGGTAAGCGTTGTCACCAGTACGCGCTCACCGACAGCAGTACGCAAGCCGATCTCGGAAAGCAGATCGTCTACCTGGGTGCTGGCCGGGCGAACTTCAATTTCAGGATCCAGCAGCCCCGTAGGACGCACCACCTGTTCCACCACTTGGCCCGCATGCTCGGCTTCATATTTGCCCGGCGTTGCCGAAACAAAAATAGCCTGAGGAGCAATGGCCTCCCACTCTTCGAATTTCATGGGACGGTTATCCAACGCCGAAGGCAAGCGAAAGCCGTACTCTACCAACGTCTCTTTACGTGAACGGTCGCCCTTATACATACCGCCCACCTGAGGCACGCTGACGTGAGACTCATCAATAAACAGCAGCGCGTCGTCAGGCAGGTAGTCAAAAAACGTGGGCGGCGGCTCGCCAGGCGCACGCCCGGATAAGTAGCGTGAGTAGTTCTCAATACCGTTGCAGTAACCCAGCTCCAGCATCATCTCGATATCGTAAAGCGTACGCTGTTCAAGGCGCTGCGCTTCTACCAGGCGTTCATGCTTGCGCATCCATTCAAGACGCTCTTTCAATTCACCCTTTATCGAGTCAATCGCGCCTAAAATGGTTTCACGCGGTGTTACATAGTGGGACTTGGGGTAAATCGTCATACGCGGCACCTGGCCCCGTATGTCCCCTGTTAGCGGATCAAAAATCCGAATAGAGTCGATTTCGTTATCAAACAGTTCAACCCGTACCGCATTCTCATCAGAATCAGCAGGAAAGATATCAATGACATCCCCGCGCACGCGATACGTGCCTCGGCGAAAGTCCATGTCATTGCGGGTGTATTGAAGCTCCGCCAAACGGCGCAAAAAGGCGCGCTGATCTATCAACTCACCGCGGGTAAAGTGCAGACGCATTTTTAAATACTGGTCGGGGTCACCCAACCCGTAAATAGCCGAAACGGAAACAACGATGAGCGCATCACGACGTTCAAGCAAAGCCTTGGTTGCCGAGAGACGCATCTGCTCAATATGATCATTGATAGCTGCGTCTTTTTCGATAAATGTATCCGACGACGGCACGTAGGCTTCGGGCTGATAGTAGTCATAGTACGAAACAAAGTACTCGACAGCGTTATCCGGAAAGAAGGACTTAAACTCTCCATAAAGCTGAGCCGCGAGGGTTTTGTTAGGTGCCATCACAATGGTCGGGCGCTGAAGCTGCTCAACCACATTCGCCATGGTGAATGTTTTGCCCGACCCGGTTACCCCAAGCAGCGTTTGATGGGCAAGTCCGGACTCCAGGCCGCTTACCAGTCCTTTTATCGCATTTGGCTGGTCACCGGCAGGCTTAAATTTCGACTGCAACCGAAACTCTTTGCTCATCATTGCTCCTGAATGGAAAGTTAAATAACGTGCGTAGTGATATCAACAGTTGCCTGCGTCATCAGGCGCTGGATGGGGCAGCGATGGCTGATCTCTTCCAGGCGCGCCCGCTGTTCCGGGTCGCTGATCCCATGCAGTGTTAACGCTACATTCAATTTATAAGTTCCATGCGCTTCCTCACTGTCGTCCCGCTGCACCGTGACAGTAATCGCCGTAAGCGGCCACTTCTTGCGCTTGGCGTACATCTGCACCGTAATGGCCTTACACGTTCCCAGAGAAATATCGAAATAGTCGTGCGGGTCAGGCGCACTGCCTTCGCCTCCGACCAAAGTGGGAACATCGGCATACAGGGCCTCCAGGCTATCGACCTCAATACGCTGGCGAAATACATGGTTACGCTGGCTGATTACCGTAATAGGTGGATGCATCAAGATACTTT
Organism: Halomonas sp. TP35; assembly: GCF_052375975.1. NCBI lineage: Bacteria > Pseudomonadati > Pseudomonadota > Gammaproteobacteria > Oceanospirillales > Halomonadaceae > Halomonas > Halomonas sp. TP35. The sequence goes on from NZ_JBQSUZ010000002.1 coordinate 91,429, forward strand.
CACTCCCAGCTTGAGCTTCTCTACGGCGTTAATCAGTGCCTCACGTTTAACACGGCCATCCACATCTGCACCGTGGCGGCCTACCTCTGCACTATCAACACCCTCCAACATCATCAATGCCGTGGTAATCTTGTTGACTTGATCAGCATTTTTTACGCCTTGAAATGTTAACGATTGCTGTGCCATTACGCTGTCTTCCTCACTTAATCTTATGCAAAACTGATACAACAGAAAGATTCTAGCACGCTATTACACCTTGCAATTAGTATCATTCGCCCACAAGTTGAGAAGCTCGGTGTCCTAACCCCACTTTCAGCGATCAGCGACCCATCAGGAGTCTATATGGCAATGGTTATCCCCTCTACTATGATCACCGACAATGTGCGCCTTAATCACTTGGCAGCGCTGGATGTAATAGGGGCAGATGCTGAAAAATTTCTGCAGGGCCAAACAAGCGCTCAGGTAAGTTTAGCTGACGGCGAGTTTGCCCCCCTTACGTGTTTTTGCACACCCAAAGGAAGAATGCTCGCCAATGGACAGCTGCTGCGTCTTAACGCTGAGCACTTTAGACTCATCCTTAGTGTGTCTCTTACCGACTCATTAGCGGCCCATTTAAAAAAATTCGCCGCGTTCTATCGAGCTGAATTAATTCATGATACGAACATCACGTTTATTGGCGCCAGCAAAGAAGCAGACACCTTAGCTGAGTCACTGGGATTAACCCTTCCTGAGCAGCCATACGCACAAAGCGTTAATGGCCCATCGAGCGTTGTACGCGTTGCTGGGGAAATGCCTCGCTGGCTGTTTTGCACGACGGAGACAACGATAGAGGCATCTTCTCAGCAGGTGGTGGATGACGAAGTCCAGCAGGCTGCCTGGCAACTTGCCGACATTCGCAGCGGGATTGCTTGGCTCTCAGAGGCTCAGCAGGATCACTTTCTGCCTCAAATGCTGAACTGGGAAGCATTAGGGGGCATTAGCTTTAAAAAGGGCTGCTACACAGGACAGGAGGTGGTAGCCCGAGCACACTTTCGTGGACAAGTTAAAAAACGCTTGGTTCACGCTGAACTTACATCGACAACGCTACCCGAGACAGGCGCCAGCATAAAAACCGAGCTGGATAAAGCCATGGGCGAGATCGTTGCAAGCGTAAGACGCGATAATGATAGTGTGGAGCTGCTGGCTGTGATGAATACCAAGGCGACAGAAGAAGCGATGCCGCTTTACTGGGAAGGCAACGCACTCACCCTACTGCCGCTACCCTACGCTATTGAACGGCTTGACCCTGAACAACTGGCGGCCACGTTAAAGGGCCAGGTTTAAAAGGGCTAGGATTACAAGGACTAAGCTCACGCGTTTAAGAATTCTGAAAAGCCTTAAGCTTAAACAATCGGGCGGCATTGGCACTGCTATGTGCCGCCACCTCTTCTTCTGTTTGGTTGCGCAGCGTTGCCACGACGCGACACACGTGAGCAACACATTGGGGTTCGTTACGCTCACCCTGATGGCCGCTAAGGGGCATATCAGGGCTATCTGTTTCCAGCACAAAGCCATCATTGGGCAGTGCCGCTACCGTTCGCCGCAGCCGCTGAGCACGCTCATAGGTAACAGCGCCCCCAAGCCCCAGCACAAATCCTCCGTCTAAAAATTTTTGGGCTTGTTCTATAGAGCCTGAGAAGGCGTGAATCAGCCCCGCTTGGGGAAGCGCTAACTGGCGCAGCCGTTTACTGACCTTGTCATTGGCCTGCACACAATGAACCACGACAGGGAGCTTGTACTGCTTGGCCAAGTGCAGTTGATCATCGAAAAGGCGCCACTGCGGCTCCCAGGAATCTTTAAAGCGTGCATCAATACCGCACTCCCCAACCGCTGCGACCCGTGGATTTGAACCCAGCGCCTGCTCCAGCGCAAGGATATCCTCATCTCGCTGGTGCTGTTCCATAAAATAGGGATGGAGGCCCAAGCACACGCTAACATCACTGCGCTCGCCTAGCGCCAGCACCTGTTGCCAGCGTTGCCGAGTAGTACCAGGCACAATGAAATGAGAGACGCCGGCCGCGTGTGCTGCAGCAAAAACAGCATCGCGGTCCTGGTCAAACGCGCTAAAGTCCAGATGACAATGGGCATCGATAAGCACTGTAGGACCTCCCTTTTTATATAGCACGCAAGCCCCTCCCTGGGCTTGCCAACCTTTGCTTATCTTAAAAGTAGCTAACTTAATGCTCTCGTGTGGGCTGGAAGCGAATATCGGGCCAGCGCTCCTGAGTCATTTGTAAATTAACCCGAGTAGGTGCGATGTAGGTTAAGTAACCGCCTCCATCAATAGCCAAATTCGTGCTGGCTTTACGCTTAAACTCTTCGAGCATTTTGGCATCGTCGCAATATATCCAACGTGCCGTTTGTACGTTGACCCCCTCATACAAACAATCGACTTTGTACTCTTCTTTTAGCCGATGGGCGACCACGTCAAACTGCAAGGTGCCCACCGCCCCCAGGATTAGATCGTTGTTATCCATAGGCATGAAGACCTGAGTAGCGCCCTCTTCAGAAAGCTGCTGCAAGCCCTTCTGAAGCGCCTTCATTTTCAGCGGGTCTTTCAGGCGGACTCGCTTGAAGAGCTCAGGCGCGAAGTGAGGAATACCGGTAAAACGCATATCCTCGCCGACGGTAAAGGTATCGCCGATTTGGATCGTGCCGTGGTTATGCAAGCCAATGATGTCACCCGGCCAAGCTTCTTCTACATGGGAGCGATCAGATGCCATAAACGTCAACGCATCGGCTATTTTGACATCCTTGCCAATACGCACATGGCGCATCTTCATATTTTTCTCATATTTGCCAGAGCAAACACGTAAAAAAGCGATGCGATCACGATGATTGGGATCCATATTGGCCTGGATCTTAAATACAAATCCGGTGAAACGCTCGTCGTGGGCGGTTACCTCACGCAGGTCGGTTTTATGCGGCTGAGGGGCAGGCGCATACTCCACGAAGCCGTCCAGCATCTCGCGTACACCGAAGTTCCCCATCGCAGTACCGAAGTAGACGGGCGTAAGCTCACCTCGCCGATAAGCCTCAAGGTCAAACGTGTGCGAAGCGCCCCGCACCAGCTCAACTTCCATACGTAGCTCTTCAGCCTGCTCTTCGCCCAGAACAGCATCCACTTCAGGGCTATCCAAGCCCTCGATGCGCTTGTCTTCCGGAATATGGCTGCCCTGACCTTGGGTATAAAGATGGATAACATCATTGTAAAGGTGGTAGACACCCTTGAAATGACGCCCCATACCGACAGGCCATGTCATGGGCGCGCACTGAATATTTAAAACGGTCTCGACCTCGTCCATCACCTCAATAGGGTCACGGATATCACGATCCATTTTGTTAATAAAGGTCAGGATGGGTGTGGCACGTAAACGACATACCTCCATCAGTTTGATGGTCCGATCTTCAACACCCTTGGCCCCATCAATAACCATCAAAGCGGAGTCAACGGCTGTCAGGGTTCGATAGGTGTCTTCCGAGAAGTCTTCGTGCCCTGGCGTATCCAGTAAGTTCACAATACGACCGCCATAGGGGAACTGCATAACGGAGGTCGTCACCGAGATTCCCCGCTCCTGCTCCATCTTCATCCAGTCAGACGTCGCGTGTCGGTCATTACGCTTACTTTTCACCGAGCCTGCCAGCTGAATAGCATTCCCAAACAGAAGCATTTTTTCGGTGATGGTTGTTTTGCCCGCATCCGGGTGCGAAATGATAGCGAATGTGCGGCGCAGATCCGCTTCCTGGGCTAACTGAGTGTCTTTCATCTTGCCTCTACAGAAATTAGTACTCAGCAACGTAACGCGACTCTGGCTGAGTGATTCAGAATTGGGCGAGATTGTAACGTTATGACCGTTTTGGTGCCATGTTCATTGAAACCTACGCCTTGAAACCCTCAGGGGAAGACACATGATGGATGCTGGGACATTTTTAAGGGCTGCTACAATATGTCCGCGCGAGCGAGGCCTGCAAAATCACTTTTGAGCCCAATAAAAAAACGCCGAACAGGTCGGCGTTTTAAAGATAATAGCTAATTGTGGTCGCTTGCACCCGCCTAAGCGTAGGTATTAACCTGCGTACCCACATTACCTTCTTGAGCAAGGTTGGACTCAGCGCCCATATCCGCTGACGCCATGATTTCCGTGACCTGTTGAGCCTGAATATCCAATGCGTCTTTGAAAATCTGCATTTGGGCCTGTTCAGCAGTTTGCGCTTGATTCATATAAAGCGCTGTACTCACCGTATTGCTTATAGATACATCCATAAAGCCTGCCCTCAGAAGTCAAACGTCAAATCAGCTTAGCAAATATCCGGACAACCTACAAAGCGGCGTGACGATTTAGAACCGTTCAGCTCGAAAGGGTGACATATCAATTTCTGTCGGCTTGCCATCGATCATGTCAGCCAATAGCTGACCTGTTGCTGGCCCAAGGGTAAAACCCTGATGCCCGTGCCCAAATGCTAACCATAACCCAGGATGACGTGGTGCCGGACCAATAATCGGCTTCATATCCGGCAAACAGGGGCGCGCGCCCTTCCAGGCGGCCGCATCACGGCGCTCTCCAAGCGGGAAAATAGTCCTGGCCACTTTTTCCGCCGCCTCCAACTGATGCTCATCAGCGGGCGACTCTATTCGATCAAGCTCAGCACCGGTCGTTAGGCGCACTCCTGCGTTCATTGGCGCCAACAAATAGCCAACTTCAGCATCCATTAACCAGTAATTCAGCTTGGCTGGCGCTTGGGCAGCATAGTGCATGTGATAGCCACGCTTAACAAAGGTAGGAAAATGATAGCCCAGCCCTTTCATCCATTCGCCAGACCATGGCCCCAAGGCAACCACCACTTCATCAGCGTCAAGGGTTTGCGTTTCAGTAACAACCCGCCAGCGCTCGCCTGCTTGCTCAACCTTTTGGATATCTGCCTGAAGAAGCTTACCTCCGTTGCCCATAAAATCCTGCGCATAGGCAGCCACCAAGGCCCCCGGATCGGCCACCGTCCAGGGGTCCAGCCAATGAATAGCACCAATAATATCCTTACCTAAATTCGGCTCTTTGCTTTCAACGCCTGCACGATCCAGCACGTTAAACTGCACCCCATAACGCTCACGAGCTTCTTCAGCCTCTTTAATACGTTTTTCCAAGCGCGGTTGCGTGCGGTAAATCTCTAACCACCCTTCACGGCGCACCAAGTGCTCGGCGCCAGCAGCTTCAATCATCGGACCGTGCGTTTTTAAGCACAATTGGATGAGAGAAGCCCACTCAGGAACGATTTTTTTATAGCGCCCTGACGAAGAGTTATGCCAATAGCTTAACAAGGGTGAAGCGGCATTCAGCATGCCTGCCGGGCGATAGCGAATATCCACGCGCTTATTAGGCAGCACGCTTAAAATGGTTTTCATATCACGGGGGAATGCATAAGGACGCACCGCCTCTCGCTGAATGATGCCCGCATTACCAAACGACGTTTCCCGGCCAGGCTGGCGCCTGTCCACCAATGTGACCTGGTGCCCGCGACGCTGTAAATGCCATGCAATACTGACACCCACCATGCCCGCCCCTAGCACTACCGTTTGTCGCGTCATCTTGCATTCTCCTCAGCGCTAATACCCACGTTTAATACAGGCGAAAACAACGCCAGCAACTGATTGAAAAATATCACTAAACAAAGGGCATTTGCACAGCTTAAAAAGCTTTTTTCAAGACTTTTTGCAGCAATTAACGCTGTAAAAATATCACCCGCAGACAACTCCACTGCTTTAAAGCTTTGCAAGCGGACAAAGCCACAAAAAAAGCTTAAGCAGCAATTAAACACAGGGTGCATGGAGAGTAAGCACAACAAGGGAAGCATGACGAATTGTCTTTAAACAGACATTACAACATGCAGAAAGGAATATGAAAGGAAAACGCAGAAATCAAAAACAAAAAACCACAATTAAGTGGTATCAGATATGAAGAGAAGATATTAAATAGGCAATACGAATGGGGTGGATGATGGGTTTCGAACCCACGACCACCGGAGTCACAATCCGGGGCTCTACCACTGAGCTACATCCACCACAACCTAAAACTGTAGCCGTATATTACTATCGAATGGGGTGGATGATGGGTTTCGAACCCACGACCACCGGAGTCACAATCCGGGGCTCTACCACTGAGCTACACCCACCATTGATAGCACTAACGCACTTAAACTTTCCTAACCGGCAAATGACCATCGAACAGCATTACTAATGGCACGCCCAGCAGGACTTGAACCCGCAACCTACGGCTTAGAAGGCCGTTGCTCTATCCGGTTGAGCTATGGGCGCACATAAAGCATCCCAAAAAACACTGAACGCCAATGAGCACTTGACCACAACCAAACTTGGAAAAGCAAAGTAACGCCTTTCGCGTTAAGTGTGGTCGGGATGGAGGGATTCGAACCCCCGACATCCTGCTCCCAAAGCAGGCGCGCTACCAGACTGCGCTACATCCCGATTTATCACCTTTGACGCTTACCGCGCTGCTCGTCTCAAGCGAGGCATATATTACTATTTTTAAAATTAAAGTCAACACTTAAAGCGAATGATTGTGTAGATGCTTTGCCTAGCCGCTTGGGCATGCGAAAATTACTTCCGATAGTAAATGCTCAAGCAAGCGTGCTTTTGCATCAGCGCTCCAACCTCCATAGGGATCTTTGTAAATGACCGCCCAACTTATCGATGGAAAAGCCATCGCTGCTCATGTCCGTCAACGCGTTGCCGAGAAGATAGCTAAACGTCAGCAGGTAGGCGCTCGTGCACCAGGACTAGCCGTTGTTGTGGTCGGTGAAGACCCGGCGTCTCACGTCTATGTTAGTAATAAACATCGTGCCTGCGAACAAGCAGGCATCCTATCGTTTCAACATGCCCTCCCCGCCGCTACCACACAGCAAGCGTTGGAAGCATTGGTTGACCAGCTTAATGATGATGCAAGCATAGACGGCATCCTGGTTCAGCTACCGCTTCCTGCTCATCTTGATGCAAATCCCATTCTAGAGCGCATCAAGCCCGACAAAGATGTCGATGGCTTTCACCCCTACAATCTTGGGCGGCTTGCTCAACGGTTGCCGGCTCTACGCCCCTGCACACCCAAAGGGGTCATGACCATGTTGGCAGAAAGCGGTCTGCCGGTGCGTGGCTTAAACGCTACTATCGTTGGCGCTTCTAACATCGTGGGCCGCCCAATGGCGCTTGAACTGATGCTGGCAGGCGCGACCATCACTGTGTGCCATCGCTTTACCCAGGATTTGCAGGCCCATGTTAACCGTGCCGACCTGGTGGTCGTGGCTGTCGGCAAACCTGGCATTGTTAGAGGGGAATGGATTAAGGAAGGTGCCATTGTGATTGATGTTGGTATCAACCGTCAGGAAGATGGCTCGCTGGTGGGAGATGTCGATTTTGCAGCCGCAGCCGAGCGGGCCAGCTTTATCACACCCGTCCCAGGGGGGGTAGGCCCCATGACCGTTGCCACTTTGCTTGAAAATACGCTTGAAGCGGCTGAGCATCACGACGCCAACGCGTAGGTTCACTGTACTGTTAATTTTTAGGGTTTGATGAAGGAGCCTATTCGATGAAGCGTATTGGCATTATTGGCGCAATGGCGCAAGAAGTCGGCATTCTGGTCGGACAGCTCGACAATGCTGAGCGCTATGAGCATGCAGGGTTTGTATTTCATACGGGTATGCGACATGGGCTTGAGGTAGTGATACTACAGTCCGGCATTGGCAAAGTGAATGCGGCGGTGGGTACCGCCATTCTGCTGGAACGCCACCACCCTGACGCTATCATCAATACGGGTTCAGCGGGCGGATTTGCAAGCGATCTCAACATTGGCGACGTCATCATTTCAGATGAAGTACGCCATCATGATGTCGATGCAGTGGTGTTCGGCTATGAAATAGGTCAGGTACCCGGCATGCCCGCGGCTTACCTGGCAGATGTTCAGCTACGCGCCATTGCCCGCCAGGCAATCAAAGAGGTTGGCGAGGTTAACGTCCGAGAGGGTCTCATTGCGACGGGCGATGCGTTTATGTCTGATCCTGCACGTGTGGCTGCGACACAGGCCCAGTTCCCCTCCATGCTGGCGGTTGAGATGGAGGCTGCGGCGATTGCGCAAACCTGTCACCTGTATCAATGCCCGTTCGTGGTGATTCGTGCGTTATCCGATATTCCGGGTAACGATGATAACCACCTTTCTTTTGAACAGTTCCTGGACGTAGCCGCCGCCCACTCATCGCGCATGGTGGACCACATGCTACAAACACTTGGCCAGCGCTAAGGTCTTACCAACAGCCGGTGTTTACCACTAACGAAAACGGAGCCGAATGGCTCCGTTTTCGTTTCTTACTTCATCAACAGTTACGCTTTAATGGACCACTCAAGCGACTCTCCCGCCAGCAATGGAACAATCGTTTTGCCCCCCGCGTAAGGATAGTTTTCCGGCAACTGCCAGGATTTACGCTCTAACGTGATTTTGTCGGCATTAGGCGCCAAGCCATAAAAACGCGGACCATTCAGGCTGGCAAACGCCTCCAGCTTATCGAGCGCGCCCACTTTATCAAAGGCCCTTGCATATAATTCAATCGCCGCCGGTGCCGTGTAAGCGCCAGCGCAGCCACAACTGGATTCCTTATCGCCCTTGGCGTGAGGCGCACTATCCGTACCTAAAAAGAACTTGGGACTGCCACTGGTGGCTGCTTTCAGTAATGCCTGGCGGTGCTGTTCGCGCTTTAAGATAGGCAGGCAGTAGTAGTGCGGACGAATCCCCCCCACCAGCATTTTGTTGCGGTTAAACAGCAAGTGATGAACCGTAATAGTGGCCGCAATATTATCCGGTGCGTTTGCCACAAACTCTGCCGCTTGCTGGGTCGTAATATGCTCAAAAACAACCTTTAACGCGGGATGGCGCGCCAGCAGAGGCTTCATTACCGTTTCGATAAATACCGCTTCACGATCAAAAATATCGATATCAGCAGTGGTTACTTCACCATGAACAAGCAGCGGCATTCCCACCTTGGCAAGCATGGCAATGGTGTCATCGCAGTGCACAAGATCGGTGACACCCGAATCCGAGTTAGTGGTTGCCCCAGCAGGGTAAAGCTTAACCGCTTTGATCACGCCGCTTTGCGCTGCGCGCTCAATTTCCTCAGGCGGCGTCGTATCGGTTAAATAGAGCGTCATCAGAGGCTCGAACGTGCTGCCTTCAGGCAAGGCCGCCAAAATACGCTCACGGTATTCAAGCGCCTGAGCCGTGGTCGTTACCGGAGGCGTTAAGTTAGGCATAATAATCGCACGCCCCATTTGGGCGGCGGTATGGCCTACCACGGCTTTCAGCGCCTCGCCATCACGTAAATGAAGGTGCCAGTCATCGGGGCGGGTCAGGGTAATAGCGTCCACGGTAAGTCCTAAGCTGGTTAAAGAAAAAAGCCAATACAGTATACGTGATCCACTTGGCGGAGAAATCTGCTTATCAATGTCACACACCCTAACAAGTATCGTATTATAACGGCACTTTTAGAGGTTCAAGGTCCAATTGTTTATGCAAAATGTGCGACGCTATGCGGATATTATTGCCAGCATAGAGGGGCTGGTATGGCTAGGTCTCGCTTGGTCGATTTCCATTTCCGTACATACCGGCAATACCGAGCCGACGCTGGCAGCACTTTTTATCGTGGGTGCACTGGTGCTATTTAGCTGGGCACACCGACCAATGCGCTATCTACTGCGCCGCTACCATATCCGTAAGCGGCGCACGGATATGTGGATTCATATTCTGGCATTACCCCTTCTGCTCGCGATGTTCTTTCATATCATGGTGGAAGCGACTTTTGGCAGTACCTGGCTGCCACCAAAAATACTGTTATTCAATCTAATGGCATCCGCTGGCTGGCTGACCTATGTCATGACGCTACTCATTAAGGTTGTCATTCACAGCATCAAAACTTCACGTAAATAGGTAGTAGCCCATGCAAACGGCTTTGCCGCTCCCCCTCTCGACCCCGAACCGCAACCTTGTTCGCCTCACTATTGTTCGGGGAATCACCTGGACAGGGTTTCTGATCGCCATTGTGGTCGGCGTTGAGCTACTGGCCTTTGAATTACCCGTCACCGCGGTCGTCAGTGTCGTTATCGCGATGGGCTTATTGAATATCGCAACTTGGTGGCGATTGGGGCGCCCGCGAGCGGTGGAACATATTGAGTATCTGCTGCATTTATTGGCCGACATTGCGGGCCTGACCCTGGTATTTTATTTTTCGGGAGGCTCAACCAATCCGTTTATTACCTACTATCTGGTGCCTGTGACGATTGCTGCGGCAACCCTACCGTGGCGCCATGCCTGGATATGTGCGATCTGCGCCATGGCAGGCTACAGCTTTCTAATGTTCTTTTACCACCATGTCCCCCAACTGGCGCATATTAATAGCGATGAAATGCTCAACCTGCATGTCCTGGGCATGTGGCTTAACTTTGGCCTTTCAGCAGGTCTGGTCACGTTTTTTATCTATAAAATGGCCCATGCACTGCGTAATCGAGATAAAGCACTTTCTCTTACTCGCGAAGCGGCGCTGCGTAACGAACAGGTGCTGGCGGTAGCCACTCAGGCGGCGGGCACAGCACACGAACTAGGCACCCCGCTCTCGACCATGGCCGTACTGTTAAAAGAGATGCAGGATGAGGCCCCCGAAGGGGGAACGTTACAGCAGGATATTCGCTTACTGCGCCAGCAAGTCGACATTTGTAAATCTCGCCTTCAGCATTTGGTCACTAGCGCCGATCGGCGACGCATGGCAGAACCCGAAATACTGGATGCCCAGACCTGGCTAACCGGCGTTGTGCAGCGCTGGTTAGTGTTGCGACCAGATGTTAGCCACCAATTGGAAATCGTTGAAAGGCGCGGCAAACCCTGGCTTGCCGTTGACACAACGCTGGACCAGGCACTAATGAACCTGCTAAACAATGCCGCTGATGCCAATCCCGAACAGGTTTCTATTCGTCTTGATTGGCAGGAAGAGAGCGTTATCATTGATATTCGTGATCACGGCCCGGGCATTGCCATGTCTATTGCTGACCAGCTCGGTGATACGTTTATTTCTACCAAGAGCAAGGGAATGGGTATTGGCCTGTTTTTAACCCATGCCACGATCAATCGCTTTGGGGGAGGTGTGAGTCTGTATAATCATCCCGAAGGTGGCACGCTGACAGAAGTAACACTTCCGCGTAGCTCCGCCCCCCTTTAAGCCAAACTAACGGCACAGCCTAATTGAAACGCGTTTTAGTGTGTTTCAAGCACTAACGTTGAGGACATCATGCAAACGACAGATCAGCGCCTGCTAATTATTGATGACGATGAAATGTTCTGTCACGTGCTCAGCCGAGCGTTCACCCGCCGCGGTTATGAGGTAATGACAGCGCATGATGCAGACCAGGCGCTTGCGGTGGCGGTTCAGTTTCAACCCACCATGGCCACGCTCGACCTCAAGCTTGAAAACAGCTCAGGACTAAAGCTGCTCCCTGAGATGTTGGTCGCCGTCCCAAGCTGCCGCATTGTAGTGCTTACCGGTTACTCAAGCATTGCCACGGCCGTGGAGGCCATGAAGCTCGGAGCCGTCAACTACCTGTGCAAACCAGCCGACGCTGACGATATTATCGCATCCTTTGAACACCAGGAAGGCGACCCCAATATAGAGCTTGCTGATAACCCACCGTCCATTAATCGAATCACGTGGGAGCATATTCAAAAAGTGCTTCATGAACACGACGGCAATATTTCCGCGACAGCTCGCGCGCTCGGCATGCATCGCCGGACACTGCAGCGGAAGCTGCAAAAACGCCCCGTTAAGCGTTAGCCCTGCACCAGCGGCCTGCTCCGCAGCAGAGCCAGTACTCGCCGCGCTGAGCTTGCCTACCGCATTAACTCCCAAACCGGCCACCGCAGACGCCGATACCATCGGCGTCATTGCCTTACCCTATTGGCGAAACAAGGACTGCTACGCCACAATAGGCACCCTTGAGCCATCCATCATTTTGACGTTAGGAGTTTTCGCATGTTTGTGGTTATTTTTGGCAGAATGACCTGCCCTTTCTGTGTCCGTGCCAAGCAACTTGCTGAGCACTTGGAAACAATCGGTAAGATCGAGGGTTATCGCTATGTCGATATGCCCTCTGAAGGCGTTACTAAAGAGGATATCGCTAAAACGGCAGGCAAGCCTATTCATACGGTTCCGCAAGTATTTGTCGACCAAACGCACATAGGCGGCTTTACCGAATTCGACAGGTTTGTACGTGAGAAGCAGTTATTAGCTCCCCATGAAGATTCGTTACGTTAAATTTGCCGTTTATAGTCGTTGAACACGCTTTTTCTCGCCTGCCTATACTGGGTTTTAAACAAGTCCCTCTTTCTAACATCGCTTGTTTAGGCGGCGAGGATAGCATCGTGCAACGTGATGAATTCGTACAGCAGCTTTGGCTTGACTATATTCATTCGCACCCCGACATCGGCGGTTTGCGTCTTTGGCCTCTCTCCTCTACGGCGGAATACTTAACGCTCGTAACGCTGAACCATGGCCCTTTTTCTGCTTCCGTTTTGAATAACCGATTAGCGCACATGGGGTATCGTCAGGTTGCCCATTATGCGATGGCTGACAAGGGCCTTCTCATTCGCCTTCTCGCACCTGATGACCAAGGAAGTTGGCTAGTATTAGCTGAGCTACAGTTGGGGACGCTGTCAAAACTGCCTCGTGAGGCGCTGGCTGCGCTGGTGAATCAATCACACCCTCAGGACTGCAAGGGCCACAACTTGCTGTGTCGCGGGCGTCCGTGGCCCATGCCCTCCTGGTCGCTGTATCAGCAGCTTCTAAAGGCACACCCACTTGCTGCCTGGCTGGCGGTTATGGGCCCGCGCCTACACCATGCAGGCTTTGATTGTGCCGAGCTCGGCGATACGCTAACAGCGCTTAATGACCAGCTAGAAAAAACAGGCATGCCCGGGGAAAAAGAGCCTCAAAACGGCGTATTTTCCCTTTCGACGCTTATTGAGCATCATTTTTATCCTGCCATGCCGCAACGCATCATCTTTAGTGATGGCGATGAGCATCGCCTCTGCCTGGGCGGCTTGGCGCTTACTCAAAAACATATTGATGCGGGTCATGAACGCATCGCCGAAATACTCATTCCTGCCCATGCCCGCTGTGAGATTGTCTAAGCAGCCCACCAAGGCTGCTTATAACAAGTAACGCACTTACATTTGCGTTTACGCTTCCACAAACGTCATTTCGGGTACATGGTCAGGCACTACCAGCTTACCCGCCGTTTTTTCGATAATTTCATCGATGCTGACCCCGGGCGCGCGCTCTTTAAGCACAAAGGCGCCGTCTTTAATTTCCAGGTAGGCCAAGTCAGTCAGAACGCGGTTAATACAGCCAGCGCCCGTCAGCGGTAAAGTACACTGCTCAAGCAGCTTCGACTCGCCATGCTTGGAGGCGTGGGTCATCGTGCAAATAATATTTTCAGCGCCAGCCACCAGGTCCATGGCTCCCCCCATTCCTTTAATCAACTTGCCTGGCACCATCCATGACGCAATATTGCCATTCTGATCGACTTCAAACGCACCTAAAACGGTGAGATCCACATGCCCACCGCGGATCATGGCAAAAGATTCTGCCGATGAAAAAATAGCAGCACCAGGCCGAGCGGTCACCGTCTCTTTACCAGCATTAATCATGTCAGCATCAAGCTCTTCCTCCGTAGGGAAACGCCCCATGCCCAATAAACCATTTTCTGACTGAAGCATCACATCAATGCCTTCAGGAATGTAGTTGGCAACCAGAGTGGGGATACCAATACCCAAGTTTACGTAAAAGCCATCTTCCAGTTCACGCGCAACACGCTGCGCCATCTGTTCACGTGTTAAAGCCATGGTGGCAACCTCATTATTCAGCGATTAAAAAAGTTGTTTAGCCGTTAGCGGTCAACGATTTAGCCATGCACCGTGCGTTTTTCGATGCGTTTCTCAAACGAACCCTGAATAATCCGATCCACATAAATACCCGGGGTATGGATCTGGCTGGGTTCAAGCTCACCTGGCTCTACAATTTCTTCAACTTCCACCACTGTGATTTTTCCAGCGGTCGCCACCAAGGGATTAAAGTTTTGCGCTGTATGGCGGTACACAACATTGCCATAACGATCCGCTTTCCAGCCTTTTACTATTGCGAAGTCACCGACGATGGCTTCTTCCATGATGTAGTGGCGCCCGTTAAATTCGCGCACCTCCTTACCTTCACCAATGGGGGTACCGTAGCCTGTCGCGGTATAGAATGCTGGAATGCCTGCGCCACCCGCCCGCATTTTTTCAGCCAGCGTGCCTTGAGGGGTAAGCACAACCTCAATTTCATCGTTGAGCATCTGCTGCTCAAAGAGCGCGTTTTCGCCGACATAAGAGGCAAATATTTTGCGGATTTGACGATCTTCAAGCAGAACACCCAAACCAAAACCATCAACGCCGCAATTATTAGAAGCAATCGTCAGGTTCTTAACACCTCGACGCTTTATTTCTGCTATCAGGTTTTCTGGAATTCCGCATAGGCCAAAGCCGCCAGCCAGTACGGTCATTCCGTCTTCGATACCTTCCATCGCTTCGGCATAGGAAGCAACACGCTTATCAAATCCTGCCATTATTATGCCTCGCCTAGTTGTCGGTGGTACGTAAAATGCGCTTATCGGTACTGTCAGTGTTGTCTCTATTACTATATTTGATTACCCAAGCCCAAAAAGTGATGCCTATCACGGGCTGCCTTAAGCTTAGCCATTAAAGAGCCGGAAGTGTCGCCGGATGGAAAATTACTTCTTGGAACGCGAGAAGATAACAACGATAAAATACGTGCTTTTTTACCATTGTACTGGGCAGCATAGCGTTGATCCATTAGCATTAAACGCATCGTTATACGTTTCATTGAAGGACGGATATGGCTATTTTCAAGGGCTTAGTCAGCATTGTGCTGTTCACGCTCACCACGCTTTTTTGGGGAATTCCCCTTATTGCGCTCACTTTTCTAAAAGTCGTTATCCCAGTGAAACGCTTTAGAACATGGGTACTTGACGGCTTATGCGCCGTGGCCCTTAACTGGGTCGGCGCTAACCTTTGGTGGATGAAGCGCTGGCTGAGGCCAAATGTCACTTTTTCGATTCCTGAATCGTTGAGCCCACACCAATGGTGGCTGGTCATATCCAACCACCGTAGCTGGACCGATATTTTTATTCTTTTCATGGCCTTGCACCGCCGTATCCCTATGCCGCGTTTTTTTCTAAAACGACAATTGATCTGGATTCCGATTGTAGGCCTTGCCTTTTGGGCACTTGAATTTCCGTTTATGCGCCGCTTCAGCCGTGAACAGATCGCCAAGAATCCTACTCTTGCCACGATAGACCGCCAATCCACAGCGTCCATGTGCCACCGGGCGCGGAGCGCCCCCATCGCCATATTTAATTTCATTGAAGGCACGCGGTTTACCATAGCGAAGCGCGATGCACAGAAAAGCCCATATCAGCATTTGTTAAGGCCAAAAGCGGGGGGGATTTCGCAGGTACTTAGCCTGCTTGGCGATCAATTGGATGGTATTCTTGATGTAACGATCAGTTACGCTAACCCGTCACCAACGTTTTGGGGGTTTTTATGCGGTCAGGAAGCGCCTATTACACTACAGGCACGAACATTGCCCATTCCCCAGTGGATGCACGAATCCGACTACCACGAAGAAAAGCAGCATAAGGAACGCTTCCACGCATGGACCAATTCACTCTGGCAGGAAAAAGATGCCTTGTTGGACAGCCAATCCGATCACGCCTAACTGTCTGGCTTGGTGCCTGCTTGCTAATTAGCTTATTAACAGGTTGTGCGGGTTCGTCGGCCTCTTCCTCCCAACGCGATGCCGTACCCACCCATAGTGCGAGCCAAATCAGTGGCAACTGGGTGGCCGTTCAACGTGGAGATACGCTGGGGAAACTGGCTAACCGCGCTAACGTACCTCTTGAACGTCTGGAGCGTTTTAACCCAGGCGTCAATGCGCGTCGTCTCGCGGTCGGCCAGCGCTTGATGATACCTACTCAACAAGAGCGTGCTCCCTCCGGCGGCCCTTACCGTTATCAAATCCGGCCTGGCGATACGTACTCCAACATAGCACGACACTTTGGCACGACCAGTGGACGTATTCAGAGCGCCAACCCCGGCACTTCGCCCACCGCGTTAAGGATAGGCCAAATCATAAGCGTTCCTTTAAGCAGCAGCGGTACGCGTAGCCCAGCGCCCACCAGCAACGCCTCGCCCAGCAATCGGCCATCGCCCTCTAGCAGCACCCCGGCTGCGGCGCCTACCGCTCCTACTTCATTACCCGCATCCGCGCGCCGCTGGCCTTGGCCACTGGAAGACTACCGCATTGTTAGACGTTTTGGCGCAGACAGCCGAGGAGCATTGCAACCCATGCTGCTTGCGACCCAAGCCGGTGCGCGTGCTCAGGCCGTAGCCCCCGGCGAGGTACGCTTTGCAAACGGTATGCGCCAGCTAGGTGAAGTCGTGATTGTGCACCACGCTGATAATCTGCAAACGGTATATGCACTGTGTGAACGCACGCTGGTCTCGGTCGGACAGCACGTCAAAGCAGGTGATGAGCTGTGTGAAGTAGGTCAAAGTAATACCACTCAACGCTACGATCTGTTGTTTGATTTACGTCAGGGAGGCAAGCCGATCGACCCCGGCAAGGTACTGCGTTAACACAGTGCTTAGTTAACACGTTTGCTAAACGAACAAAGCCCCTTATCAAAAGGGGCTTTGTTTTCTATAACGACTCTTTACTGTTGACTTAACCGCGATAATAGCTGGGCTTAACAAAGGGCATAGGTGTTACGGTCATCGGCAGTTGTTTCCCACGCACATCAGCAAACAGGTTGCTTGCTGGCGCTTCCCAATCACGGCTGACATACCCTATGGCGACAGGATGCCCAACGCTTGGCCCAAACGTGCCTGACGTTACGACTCCAACCTCGTTGCCTGACGCATCCCGCAACACAGCACCTTCTCGAATAGGTGCCCTACCTTCTGCCCGCAACCCTACACGCTTGCGTAAATGATCCCTGGCATCGATTTGATGAAGAATGACATCCGCCCCAGGAAAACCTGCCGAACGCTCCCCCCCATGACGACGGGGCTTGCCAATTGCCCAAATCAATCCGGCTTCCACTGGCGTTGTAGTGGCATCCATATCATGTCCATAGAGACATAGCCCAGCCTCCAGGCGCAACGAATCGCGAGCGCCTAGCCCAATCGCCTCAACTTCCGGCTCTGCCAGCAGACGCTTGGCAAACGCCTCACTGGCATCGGCTGCCACGGAAATTTCAAACCCATCTTCGCCGGTATAGCCACTACGGCTCACCCATACCTCATGCCCATCAATGGTAAAACGTTGATGCTGCATGAACACCAGTTCACATGCCGCTGGGCAAAGGCGCTGCATAACAGCATGTGCCTGGGGGCCCTGCAGAGCAAGCAAGCCGCGGTCTAACAACTCAATTTTGTGGGTGGCGCCCAAATTTGCCTGCAAATGCGCCAAATCCTGGTCTTTACAAGCAGCATTAACCACCAGATAGAAGTGGTCGCCACCATTAACGACCATTAAGTCATCAATAATTCCGCCTTCAGCATTGGTAAACAGACCATAGCGCTGCTCACCTTTTGGGAGCCCCACTAAATCCGCTGGAATAAGTGCTTCCAGAGCCTTGGCGGTATCTTCCCCTGATACAAGAATCTGTCCCATATGAGAAACGTCAAAGAGGCCACACTGTTGCCGGGTATGCTCATGCTCTTTTTTTACCCCCAGTGGATACTGCACCGGCATATCATATCCAGCAAAGGGCACCATTTTTGCCCCGAGCTCAAGGTGCAGTGCGTGAAGTGGCGTATGCTTTAGATCGTTCATGATAGTTCCTTGGTAAAAACGAACAACGGGGAGCTATTGTCATAGCTCCCCGATTCGATTACTGCTTAAGCGGCAAATATCGCTTACTTGTCATGGTCTAGTTCTTCACCGGCTAAAATTTCCTTGCCCGCAAAGTAGTCCTTGGTCAGCTTGAAAACCACCGGGGAAAGCAGCGCCAGCGCAATCAGGTTGGGAATGGCCATCATGGCATTAAAGGTGTCGGCCATGAGCCAGATAAAGCCGAGTTGCGCAATAGCGCCAAGTGGAATGGCTAATACGAACAGAACGCGATAGAGCATGATGGAGCGCGTTCCAAACAGGAACTGGAAACATTTTTCGCCATAAAACGACCAGCCTAGAATAGTCGTGAAGGCAAAAATAGCCAGCGCGATAGCCACAATGGGATTACCGAATCCAGGCAGTGCTTGGTCAAAGGAGAGCGCGGTAAGCGATGCGCCTTCTTCACCCGTTTGCCATACCGTAGAGGTCAGGATCACCAGCGCCGTAATAGTACAAACGATGATGGTATCAATGAAGGTGCCCAGCATGGCAATAAGCCCTTGGCGAACCGGGTTTTTAGTTCTGGCCGCGGCATGAGCAATAGGCGCACTACCTAAACCTGCCTCATTGGAGAAAATACCCCGCGCCACACCGAAACGAATAGCGGCCATCACAGCGGCACCCGCAAAACCACCCGCCGCCGCCATGGGATTAAAGGCGTAGTAGAAGATCAGACCAAAGGCCTCGCCGATTTGCCCTGCGTTAACAATCAGCACCAGCACACCGGCAATCACATAAGCAATCCCCATGATCGGTACCAGCTTCCCAGCAACTTTCGCAATCCGCTTGATGCCGCCTAGAATTACCGCGCCAGCCAATACCATGATGATAACACCGGTTAGCCAATGCGGTATGCCAAAGGTGACGTCCATCGCATCTGCGACCGAGTTAGACTGCACCGTATTACCAATACCAAAGGCTGCGACAGCACCAAAAAACGAGAACAGAGCGCCAAGCCAAAGCCACTTTTTACCCAGCCCGTTTTTAATATAAAACATGGGGCCGCCTACGTGGTGGCCGGTATTATCTGTTTCACGATAGCGTACAGCCAATACCGCTTCGGCAAATTTTGTTGCCATTCCGACCAGCGCTGTAATCCACATCCAAAACACAGCACCTGGGCCGCCTAATGCAATTGCGGTGGCCACACCGGCAATATTGCCCGTACCGATGGTGGCTGAAAGCGCCGTCATCAGGGCATTAAAGGGGGAAATTTCGCCGTCTTCATCGGACTTGTCGACGCCAGCCTTAGCGACGGAGTCCTTGTGGGCAGGTTTAGGCTCACGCCCCTGCCAAAGTAGCTTGAACCCCATGCCCAACTTTCTGATGGGCATTAATTTCAAACCAATTTGTAGGTAGATCCCCACACCCAGTAGCAAAATCAACATCAACGGCCCCCACACGACGCCATTGATCGCCCCAAAAAGGCTATTTAACGTTTCCACACGCTTCTCCTTACCCTATTAGTTCAATTTTTATAGATGTCTGGCCGTCAGAAAACGGGCATTCACGATTATTTTGTTTAGCTAATATAGCGATGTCATGGGCACGCCCCATCTTTGATAGCATGATAGAGGCAATTATTAACATGCTCAGGTGAACCACCTGTATGTTTTACACCATTATCCCTGTTCGCTTCTATGCTCAGGCCCTTCTAAATAGTAAATGCCTTCGTACCTCCCCGCCCGATAGGCACACTGAGTCATAAAATCTCCCTCGCCGAGCATTTTTTAGCTTACAGGAAACTTGTTTCCGATCAGAAACACGTTAACATGCTTAAAAATTCGCTTATTGGCTGGCACGCTGGTAGTCGCCAAGACTTCCGACAAGCGCTAGTATTAGCCTGTCCAGTCAATTGTTTCATAAAGGGAATCATCATGAGCAACCTTCCTGCAAATCTGCGTTACGCGAAAAGCCACGAATGGGTACTTGATCATCAAGACGGCACCGTCAGCGTAGGGATTAGTGACCACGCCCAAGAAGCGCTTGGCGATGTGGTATTTGTTGAACTACCCGAAGTGGGCCAAACGCTTACCCAGGGCAAAGAGTTCGGCGTTATTGAATCAGTAAAAGCGGCTTCCGATCTCTACGCCCCGGTAAGCGGGGAAGTTATCGAAATTAATGACGCGCTTGAAGACTCACCCGAATCGGTGAACGACGCACCCTATGAAGGCGGCTGGCTGATGAAGGTACGCCTGACCGACCAGAATCTGGACGGTTTACTGGATGCTGATGCTTATCAGGCCACATTAAGCACTGACGATTAATACCGCAAAGCCTGCCCTTTACGGCAGGCTTTGTATTTTATGCCTCTACCACGCTTCTCTTTCTCGCTCGGAATCTTCCCATGTCATTTGAAACACGCCGCTTGTCCGAACTGGCCGACCACGATGCTTTTATCAAACGCCATAACGGCCCGAATGCCGACGACGTAGATACCATGTTAAACGTGCTCAATATCAAGCGCATGGACGATCTGATTGAGCAAACCATACCCAGCGATATTCGTCTTGGCCGTGAACTGAACCTGGATGATCCACGTAGTGAGGCTGAAGCGCTTGAGTACTTAGGCCAGTTGGCTCGCCAGAACCGTGTTGCTAAAAGCTATATTGGCCAAGGCTATTACGGCACGCATATGCCAGCGGTTATTCAACGTAATGTGCTCGAAAATCCGGGTTGGTACACCGCTTATACGCCCTATCAGCCGGAAATTTCTCAAGGCCGGTTGGAAGGATTATTAAACTTTCAGCAGGTTATTATGGACCTGACCGGAATGGAGCTTGCCAATGCTTCATTACTGGATGAGGCCACGGCGGCTGCAGAAGCCATGGCACTCTGTAAGCGGAGTAATAAAAAGAGCAAATCCAACGCTTTCTTTATTGCCGACGATATTTTTCCGCAAACCCTTGATGTCGTAAAAACCCGCGCTGATTTTTTTGATTTTGAACTCATTACAGGTCCTGCCGATACGCTTGCCGACCACGATGTGTTTGGCGCGTTGCTTCAGTACCCTTCCGCCAGCGGCGAAGTACGTGACTTGGCACCTCTGTTAAAGGCGGCCACTGCCCATAATATCATGACCTGTGTAGCCTCTGACTTGCTGAGCCTGGTGCTTCTTAAGGAGCCCGGCGCGTTAGGTGCGGATATCGTGATTGGCAATTCGCAGCGCTTTGGGGTGCCAATGGGCTTTGGTGGCCCACATGCGGCGTTCTTTGCCACATCAGACAAGCTTAAGCGCTCTATTCCCGGGCGTATTATCGGCGTATCCAAAGATAGCCGAGGCAACACCGCCCTGCGGATGGCCATGCAGACGCGCGAGCAGCATATCCGTCGCGAAAAGGCCACCTCCAACATCTGCACGGCGCAGGCTCTTTTAGCCAACATTGCAGGGTTCTACGCAACTTATCACGGCGCTGAAGGGCTGCGTAAAATTGCTGGGCGTGTCCATCGACTCGCCACATTGCTGGCGCAAGGCTTGCAGCAATCTGGCGTTTCGCTGGTGCATCACAGCTGGTTTGATACGCTGCGCTTAACCCAGGTAGATGCAGGTAAAATTCATGGCCGCGCCATGACGCACGATGTCAATCTCCACTACTTCGCCAATGGCGATGTAGGCATTAGCCTGGATGAAACAACCACCGCGCACGATGTTGCCACCCTATTTGATGTGCTGCTGGGTAATGAACACGGGCTTTCTGTTGCCGCGCTGGACGAGCAGGTAATTACCAGTGCTATCACGGGCATCCCCGCCGCCTGCCAGCGGGAAAGTGATTTTTTGAGCCACCCCACCTTTAACCGATACCGCAGCGAAACAGAAATGCTGCGTTATCTAAAACGCCTGGAGAATAAGGACTTGTCGCTTGCCCATGCGATGATCCCTTTAGGCTCTTGCACCATGAAACTTAACGCTACCAGCGAAATGATCCCTATTTCCTGGCCTGCGTTTGCAGACTTGCACCCGTTTGCGCCGCGCGACCAGGTCGCTGGCTATCATCAAATGATTGATGAACTGGCCGCGTTCCTCGTAGAAATCACCGGTTACGATCATATTTCCATGCAACCTAACTCGGGCGCGCAGGGTGAGTACGCGGGGCTGCTGGCCATTCGCCGTTACCAGGCGGCTCAAGGCGAAGCACACCGCAATGTGTGCCTGATCCCAAGCTCTGCCCATGGTACCAACCCGGCAACAGCGGCCATGGTGGGCATGGAGGTGGTCGTTGTAGAGTGTGATCAGAACGGCAATATCGATATAAATGACCTAATGGACAAAGCCGCCCTGCATAGCGACAAGCTCTCGGCGGTCATGATTACTTACCCGTCGACCCATGGTGTTTTCGAGTCCCATGTGCGCAAGGTCTGTGACGTGGTGCATCAGCACGGTGCCCAGGTGTATGTCGATGGCGCCAATATGAATGCTCAAGTGGGACTAACGCGTCCTGGCGATTTCGGGGGCGACGTATCGCACCTTAATCTACATAAAACTTTCTGCATCCCCCACGGCGGAGGCGGCCCGGGTATGGGGCCTATCGGCGTAAAAGCTCACTTGGCGCCTTATGTCTCCAACCACGTGGTGACACCTATCAATGGTGTGAACCCAGAGAGCGGTGCCGTCTCAGCGGCAGCGTTTGGTAGTGCTTCGATCCTGCCTATCTCGTGGGCTTATATTAAAATGATGGGCGCCCGAGGACTTCGCGAGGCAACACAGTTAGCCATTTTGAACGCTAACTACATCGCCAAGCGCCTGGAAGAGTCCTACTCCATTCTCTATCGGGGAACTAACGGCAGGGTTGCCCACGAATGCATCATTGATATTCGCCCACTAAAGGCAGCGTCAGGTATCAGTGAGGAAGATATTGCCAAGCGGTTGATGGACTATGGCTTCCATGCGCCCACCATGTCATTTCCGGTGCCAGGCACGCTGATGATAGAGCCGACCGAGTCCGAGTCCCTCTATGAAATTGACCGATTCTGCGATGCCATGATTGCCATCCGCGAAGAGATCAAGCGCGTTGAAAGTGGCGAGTGGACGCTGGATAACAACCCCTTGGTTAACGCACCCCACACGCAGGCCGACATTATGGACAGCCAGTGGGAACGGCCTTATGACCGCCAGCTGGGGGCTTTTCCCACTGAAGCGGTCACTGCAGCCAAATACTGGCCAACCGTTAATCGGGTGGATAATGTGTTTGGGGATCGCCAGCTTATTTGTTCTTGCCCAGGTATCGATGAATACAGGAAGTAAAAATACGCTAGACGCTTAATACGTAAGCCAACACTTCATCAAGTGAACGCCTTTGAGCCCTTATTCGGGTACCAGAGGCGTTCTTTCCTGGATGCGCTGTTTACAAAAACCATCCAACAGTTTTTCATAGCGTTTAGGAAGTACGGAGTCACGCCGACGTAACAGATAGAGCTCTTCATTCACCGCAATGGGTAAGGTTAACGCTTTCACCTGACGCTGCCACGGTGACGTTTCTAATACCAATAAAGAAACTACCGTAAACCCAAGCCCACGAGCAACCGCATCTAGCACCATACCGACTTCGTTGGTAAAACCCTGGTAGCGAAAATGTGTCATTGAGCGAAACTCACCTGGATAATTCGCTCTCAACAGAGAATACGCGTGGTTAATGCCATCGTAGTAGTTAAGAAAGCCGATGCCCATTAAATCAGACAGCGTACTTCCGGCAAAATCAGCGGGCACCACTAGGCACAGCGGCTCTTTATGCCATAGCGTGCAGGTAAGATCAGGGTGGTTGAGCGCCTCCGTAACGATACCTATATCGTAGCGCCCTTCCAGCAAGTCATTCACAATTTCATGGTTAAACGCAAAGCTATAATTAACGGTTAAATTAGGATGCATTTGCTGCTGACCTAAAATAAACGGATAAAGCATAAGGCCAACACTTCCAGGCGACGCAATACGACACTCACCACTGTCCAGGGAGTCGTCATCCAGGCCATGACGAAATTGTTCGTGCTCAGCAAAGAGTTTTAACGCGTAATCGTAAGCACGACGACCCGATTCCGTTAAGGTAAAGCTTCGCCCCTTACGCTCAATTAGCGTTTTATCAAGATAATTTTCCAATTTACGTACATGCTGACTAACCCCGGGCTGGGTCATCTCCAGGCGATGTGCCGTACGTGTAAAACTACCGGTCTCAACCAACGTAATAAATGTCCGAAAGTACTGGGCATTAAACATAATAAAACGCCATTTTCTATAGCCACCGTGTACGCGTATTTTGCGCATAGAGTAGCACAGTTGGGCTTGTCGCTGGTTGCGCTGTACCCACCGCTATAGCGTGCTAGTATGCAATGAGTTAAAAAAATGACCAGGAATCGACGCACTAATGACATCAATTATTCAGCCTCGTGCCACTATCTCTAGTATTATTTCTCCCGAAGGAAGCCTTGAAGTGCTTTCACAGCACGAGGTTAATCGGCTACAAAGCACCTCACAAAACGGCTTACATGATTTACTGCGCCGCTGTGCACTGGCTGTCTTGAACTGTGGAAGACCCACTGATGACAGTGTGGCTATTCTTGAAGCGTATAAAGATTTTGATATTGAGGTGCTACAACAGGATAGAGGGATTCGCTTAAAGCTAACCAATGCACCAGCAGAAGCCTTTGTCGATGGCCAGATGATACGCGGCATTCGTGAGCACCTTTCCTCCATTATTCGCGATATTGTCTACGTATATAATGAGATCCAGAACCACAACCGCTTTGACCTTAATACGGCAGAAGGAACCACTAACGCCGTTTTTCATATTTTGCGTAAAGCCGGCACGTTAAAACCTGGGCGTGACCCAAGCTTAGTCGTTTGCTGGGGCGGGCACTCAATTTCACGTGATGAGTACGAGTATTCAAAAGATGTTGGCTACCATCTTGGGCTACGCGATTTAGATATCTGCACCGGCTGCGGGCCAGGCGCCATGAAAGGACCGATGAAAGGCGCAAATGTTGCTCATGCCAAACAGCGGCGTCAGGATAGCCGTTATCTAGGGATTTCCGAGCCAGGCATTATTGCCGCAGAAGCCCCCAATCCCATTGTTAATGAGCTCGTCGTCATGCCTGACATTGAAAAGCGCTTGGAAGCGTTTGTACGTCTAGGCCATGGCATTATCGTCTTCCCTGGCGGGGTCGGTACGGCTGAAGAAATTTTGTATCTACTCGGCATACTGCTGCATCCAAATAACAGTGAAACGCCCTTTCCTCTCATTTTCACAGGGCCTGCGGATTCGGCAGCGTATTTCCAAAAAATAGACGAATTTCTGGTCTATACCTTGGGTGAAGAAATTCGTCGCTACTACACTATCATTATCGGTGACCCGGTGGCGGTCGCCCGTAAGATGCGTACCGGGATTGATACCATTAGAGAGTTCCGGCGCAATCAGCAGGATGCCTTTTACTATAATTGGCGCCTCACCATTGCACGAGATTTTCAAGCGACCTTCGAACCTACACACGAAGCCATGCGTGAACTCGCTCTGCATCGCAAGCAGCCCAAGCATGAACTTGCCGCCAATCTTCGTCGTGCCTTTTCTGGGATTGTGGCTGGAAATGTCAAGGAACAAGGCATTAAAGCCATTAAAGCACACGGTCCCTTTGTGCTAACCGCAGAACCTGCCCTGATGCAGCGCCTGGACGAGTTACTCACCTCATTTGTTGCCCAAGGACGCATGAAGCTTGATGGCCAACCCTACACGCCGTGTTATGTTTTAAAATAACCGCGGCTCCAAGGCGCTATTTGCAGCACAATTGCCAATATCTGCAGCCGAGAAATCGGCTGCTTCACTTTTGCCCGGAAGAAAACCTTGCTCATCGCCCTATTGACGCTGTTAGCTGCTGGCATTATTAAAGGTGCTATTGGTTCGGGTGTACCGGTGTTGGTTGTGCCGGTATTTACCATGCTTTATGACGTTAAGCTCGCGATTGCCGTACTGGTTGTTCCCAACCTGCTTAGTAACCTACTTCAGGTGTGGCAATACCGGCGCTACCTACTGCCCATCCGGTTTCTGGCTGCTTTTTCGATAGCGGGCGCGTTGGGTATTATTCTGGGCACCTGGGGATTAGTGGTTCTCTCTCCAAAGCTGCTTTCGTTAGGCGTTGCTGGCGCGATTGTCTTGTATCTAATCATCAAACTAACAAGACGGCGCTTGGTGCTTTCCTATGCACTGGCTTCACGAATCGTCATCCCGGTTGGCTTACTGGGCGGTATATTACAAGGCGCTGCGGGCATGTCCGCTCCCGCTTCAATTACATTTTTGAATGCGATGAAGCTGGAAAGGCCTGTGTTTATTGGCTCAATTTCCGTCTTTTTTGTGGCGATTACCTGCGTGCAAATTCCCGCGCTCTTAAAGACTGACATACTGACAATGCAGCGTTCGCTTTATAGCGTCATTGCTCTAGGCATCATTTTGACGGCCATGCCGCTGGGCGCCTACCTGGGGAATCGAATGCCACACCGTTGGTTTGATAATTTAATCATGCTGCTGCTAACGGGTATCGCCATTAAAATTATTATTGATACGCTACTCCAAACTTGATGCTCTAAGATTAGGATCCTAAAGCAAAAAATAAGAAACAATCTACACTCTAGTCTGTCTTACCTTTATCAAGCCCGGCACTAACCAAGGGATGGAGCTAGCTATGCAGATGATTGATCAACTACATGACGGAATGACAAAAGCCTTTGCAAAACACTGCTTTGAAAGTAGCTCAGTTGAAAAACTCCGTGCAGCAGCCGAAGGTAAGGCTGATTCGGCTGAAATGAAGCACTGGGGAATAACGGAAGGCCAATGGGAAGAAGCTGTCGCGGCAGCCCTAGCCGATCTTGAGGCTGGCGAGTAACCTGCTCATTCGTTATGCTTTCCCTAAAAGCCGCTCACGCCATTTGTCGGCGGCTTTTCTATCGCTAAATTAACAAACATTAAAGCCACCTTTAACGCAGCCATTGTGTGATCACAAGCAAACTAAAACGTTCTAACGGAGTCCTAAAAAAAGATGTAGCACGAAATAACGACGGCTGATGGAGAAATACCATGTCCATAATGATTGACGATATACTCATGTTGCCAAAAACGGATTTTAATGACGCATTAACTGTCGGCGAGGAGCGAGAGCATTTTGGCCTAGTTGATAAACGTGATAAATACAAACAGGTGTCGAGAGACGTTCTTATCAAGGTAGTCGCCATTCATGATGACAATTATGAAGTTAAAGTCATTGACATATTAACACCGTAATATTGGAGTGGCACTGGCAGGGCATATGATTAAGCTCGCCAGTGCACTCTCTTGCTTTTTTCACTTACTCTTCCACCGATACTCTTCGAAGATCTTCAAGGCACACATTTTCCGGCAGCTCAGACTCCTTTGCAGGTAACCATACTGGCGACAAATCGCTATCCTCACGTCCATCCTTATGAGTACAACCGGGTATGCGATAAACCACTCGGTTATGATGATCATCCCACGCAAAAATACGGTCCATACGGCTCTCCTTGAAATGGATAACGCTCAGCAGTGTACTGATGCCAATAGTTTGCACTTGAGTAACGAGCAAGCCCCGCTCTTTCCTTGGCAACAAATCTCTTGGTGTGAAAAGTGACATATCCGTGTCACCAACCTGTGCAGCCTTCTCACATTTACTTCATTTTTCGTTTTAAAGCGTTCTCGATAGACAAAATCATTAGCGAGCCACACATAATGCATTATTGTGGCAGGCAGTTTCCCCAAAATATAAAATATATCGGTTTTGCCGAAAGCATTTGCTAAGCTAACATTAAGAATTAATATATATTGCCAATGATTGATTAAATGCTTTAAAACAAACCGGGGGACGATCCAGCGATGGCCAAAGGAATCAAGATTTATAATAAACCGGCTGGCGGGTGGGGAGCACTCAAAGCTGTCGCCGAAGCAGTGCGTGAAGAAATGGGGCTGAGTACCCATACGCGCGCATTATTGCAAATGAATCAGCCCGATGGCTTTGACTGCCCAGGCTGTGCATGGCCGGACCCCGAGCACACGTCATCGTTCGAATTTTGCGAAAATGGCGCCAAGGCCGTCACCTGGGAGGCGACATCCAAGCGCGTCACGTCAGAATTCTTTGAAACACACACTGTTTCAGAGCTTTGGGAATGGTCGGATCACCAGCTGGAAAATCAAGGGCGCTTGACCCAGCCCGTACGTTTTGATGCCGAAACCGATCGTTTCGTTCCAGTAAGCTGGGAAGAAGCATTTAGCCGGGCTGCAGAAGCTCTGAATAATCTCGACGATCCTACGCAAGCGGAGTTCTATACCTCAGGGCGGGCGTCCAACGAAGCTGCTTTTCTCTATCAGCTTTTTGCACGTGAATTCGGCTCGAATAATTTTCCCGACTGTTCCAACATGTGTCATGAGCCGACCAGTATCGGGCTACCAAAATCGATTGGCATCGGTAAAGGGACAGTGACGCTTAATGATTTTGAACAGGCTGATGCCGTTTTCTGTATAGGACACAATCCTGGAACCAACCACCCACGTATGCTCAGAACACTTGCGGATGTCTCGAAGCGCGGAAAGCCGGTGGTGGTTATTAATCCATTACGTGAACGAGGCCTGGAGCGGTTTCAGGACCCACAATCGCCTGGTGAAATGCTCACTGATAGCGCAACAGGTATTGATCGCGCTTACCTTCAAGTGAAGGTCGGCGGCGACGTAGCCGTGTTCAAAGGCATTATGAAATCGTTGTTTGACGCTGACGCGAAAGACATGGCCGCAGGCGGGAGCGGCCTGCTTGATCGCTCTTTTATTGCCGAACACACGGTCGGTTTCGAGGCGCTGAAGTCGGATATTGAAAATACAGACTGGGATACCATTATTCGCCGTTCGGGCCTGCCGCGTGAACAAATTGAAGCGCTTACAGACACCTATGCATCTGCTGAGAACGTTATCTTTTGCTATGGCATGGGTATCACGCAGCACCGGCACGGGACCGAAGCCATCCAGCAAATGGCCAATCTGCTGCTACTACGTGGAAACATGGGACGTCCCGGTGCTGGAATTTGCCCATTACGGGGCCACTCCAATGTTCAAGGTGATAGAACGGTCGGCATCACAGAGATTCCAAACGAGGCATTTCTGTCGCGGCTAGATAAGGCATTCGGTATTAAAAGCCCTCGTGCCCATGGTCATAATGCAGTCAACGCACTGGCTGCAATGCGTGATGGACGATCAAAGACATTCATCGGTTTGGGCGGTAACTTTGCCGTCGCCATGAGCGATCCCAAAATCGCCTACGATGCCTTCCGCAGCCTTGACCTCAACATCCAGATTGTCACAAAACTCAACAGAACCTGCCTGCTGACAGCACATGAAACCATCATCCTACCGTGCTTAGGCCGAACCGAGCATGATATCCAGGAAACGGGCCCACAAAGCATCACTGTCGAAGATTCAATGTCGATGGTCCATGCATCAAGGGGTGGCCTAAAACCCGCATCAGATGAACTGCGCTCAGAGCCCGCCATTATTGCAGGCCTCGCCATGGCAACACTGCCCGAAACGGCCGTCGACTGGAAGACGCTGATTGCCGACTATAACCAAATCCGTGACAAAATTGAGGCTGTTTTTCCGGATTTCTTTGACTTCAATGAGCGCATTCAACAACCAGGCGGCTTTCGTCTGAGAGTTGGTGCAAGTCAGCGAGAATGGGATACGCCTGACGGCAAAGCGCATTTCCTTGTCATGTCGGGTACAGACGAGGATGACGGACGCGATGATACAGCACTCACACTGACCACCATACGTAGCCATGATCAATACAATACAACAATATACGGCTTGAATGACCGTTATCGAGGCGTCCACGGCAGGCGTGATGTACTGTTCGCAAATCGTGATGATCTAGCAGACCTGGGGCTCGAAGAAGGTGATGTCGTCGATGTACGATCAGGAGATCGAGTTTTAGCAGGGCTGACACTGGTTGATTATTCGATTTCGCGTGGTTCATTGGCAACGTATTTTCCGGAAGCCAACTGCCTTGTTGGTCTGGATGACAAGGACCAAGAAAGCGAGGTCCCTGCTTATAAATCCATTCCCGTCACCATCACAAAAGCAGAGGTTTCACTCTGATAACATACGCGGTGAGGCGAAACCTCTCAGATGGGGTTACTGAACTGAATCAAACGGAAATGTGATTTTTTAAGCTCACTACTTCAAGCATATTCAGCAAGGTGCTGGGCACCCAACGGGGAGACAAAGCATGTCTCCCTGAACTATCCAAACTGAGACACTCAATGATGGACGATCCTGTCGAAAATCTAGACAGACCGGGAAATCGTAACGCCCAGATACGCTATATCATACTTGCCGGAATAACGGGAATATTAACAGGAACGGTCGGCTCGTTTTTCCACCTTTTGATCGACCGTCTCCAGGTTTGGCCACACCTGTTGGCTGAACATATTAGCGGTACAGCGCTCATTATCTCGGCTGCACTAATCACGATGTGCATTACGGTTCTTTCCGCCTATTTCGTGAACCGCTATGCCCCTGAGGCACGTGGAAGTGGCGTACAGGAAATTGAGGGGGCCATGCTGGGCTTAAGGACCGTTCACTGGCGCCGGGTGCTTCCTATCAAGTTCTTCACGGGGGTGGTGGCTATTGCTTCCGGCCTGGTCCTTGGACGTGAAGGCCCCACCATTCATATCGGTGCTTCGTTTTCCGCGGCGATCACCGAGTTTTTTAAGGTAAGCGAAACTGAACGGCGCGGCATGCTTGGCGCTGGTGCAGCGGCTGGCTTGGCTTGCGCCTTCAACGCTCCTCTTGCTGCCATTCTTTTCATCATAGAAGAGACACACCGCCAGTTTCCTTATACGTTCCGGACGTATATGGGCATTATCGTTGCCGCGCTGCTGGCAACCGTGATGACGCAAGTCATCGGTGGTACAGCGCCCGATTTTTCCATGTTGATTGCAGCCCCTGA
The DNA here is from genome assembly GCF_052375975.1 of Halomonas sp. TP35. Lineage (NCBI taxonomy): Bacteria > Pseudomonadati > Pseudomonadota > Gammaproteobacteria > Oceanospirillales > Halomonadaceae > Halomonas > Halomonas sp. TP35. The sequence goes on from NZ_JBQSUZ010000002.1 coordinate 122,491, forward strand.
AAATTGGCTGCTGCCAGCATTTGTGGCGCTTGGCTGTCTCCTCGGCGTTCTCGGTGTTGCGTTGAATGCAGGCCTTATGCACATGGCGGTACTCGCATCGAGCATCAATGCACGCGTCCCCTATCTCTTTCCCGCGCTTGTCGGCTTTGCTGTTGGGGCGCTGCTTATTCTTATGCCGTTATCCGTGACAGGTGGCGAATATGCTCTGACGTTTATTGCTGATCACAGCCAAGGATTAATGTTTCTTCTGCTATTGGCGATCATGCGATATTGCACGATGGTTACCAGCTATTCTGCCGGCACACCAGGCGGTATCTTCGCGCCTATGCTGGCTTTATCAATGTGCGTTGGCTTGGCTTTTGGTGGCACCCTTGATGCCTTAGCGCCCTCAGCCGACATAGTTCCACTGGCATTCGGTATAGCGGCGATGGGCGGTCTATTCTCGGCCTCAGTGCGCGCTCCCGTGGTCGGCGTAGCCCTGACCCTTGAACTGACAGGTTCCTATACAATGGTTATGCCACTGATAGCCACGTGTGTCACTGCCAATATGGTGGCTCAATGGATCGGCGGACGCCCCATTTATGACCAGTTACTCGAAAAAACATTGGCGCAAGCCAAGATTAACCCGGCAGCCAAGGGGGCCGACAAAACGGGCCTGGCATAAGCTTTTAGGCATTAGCACTACTGTCTTTATACGTAGGCACCAAAATCGTTGACACGAGGATAAAGTGGATATAACCATCATCATCTTTCTGCTGGTCTACTTGGCATTGGCTCTCGGCCATCTCCCTGGTTTTCGTGTTGATCGAACTGGCGCTGCCGTCGTTGGTGCTGTCGCCATGATTGGCTTTCAGCGGATTACCGATGAGGCGGCCTGGAATGCAATCGATTATGAAACGATCGGCTTATTATTCGGGCTAATGATCGTATCAGGTGCTTTTTCCGTTTCTGGGTTTTACGCATGGCTCGCCAGTAAAGTGGCCTCGATGGACGTCTCTCCTCCGCGCTTGCTTGCGCTGTTGGTAATAACGGGGGCAGGTCTATCGGCGGTGCTAACGAATGATGTGGTCGTGGTTGCCATGACACCTTTGTTAGTGTCGATAACCCTTTCTCGTGGCCTTAATCCAACGCCATTTTTGTTGGCCTTTTGTTTTGCGACCAACACCGGTTCGGTAGCCACTATTATTGGCAGCCCACAAAACATGATTGCAGCCCAAGCGCTGGGCTTATCGTTTACCGGATTTATGAAGGTTGCACTGGTACCTGCGTTGCTTTCCTTACCACTTGTTTGGGGCGTTGTAGCCCTGCTCTATCGAGGCAACTGGAAGCTTGCGCCGCATAATTCGAGCGTGCCACGTGAGTCGCCAGCGCCTATAGCATCAATGGACCGACTAGAGACCCTTAAAGCTGCGATTGTGACTATTGGTGTAATTTCTGCTTTTGTATTTTCAGACTTACCTCGCGAACTTATTGCTCTGTCAGCAGCAGGTATTATTCTGGTGAACCGCCGCGTATCTTCCAAGGAAGTGCTCGGCACGGTTGATGGGAATCTGCTGCTTTTATTGATGGGATTGTTTGTTGTGAATGCCGCGCTCGCCCAGACAGGGATGCCGCAAAAGATCATCACCGAAATGCAGGCGGCAGGTATCGACTTTTCCGATCCAACAACACTTTTCATTGTCGGCTCAGTCTTAAGTAATGTTATCGGGAATAATCCTGCAGTGATGCTGCTGGCGCCATTTTTACAGCATTCAGGGGATGTGGATGCGCTTGGTGCAGCGCTGGCATTGAGTACAGGCTTTTCCAGTAACCTCATCATTTTTGGAAGTCTTGCAGGCATTATTGTGGTTGAGCAGGCAGCAAGTCGCGGCATCACCATTAGCATGCGAGAATTCTGCCGTGCAGGCGTTCCAGTTGCCGCCGCTTGCATAGTGCTGGCGCTCGCTTGGATAACACTACTGACCGCGTGATCATGGCTGCTCGTATTTTACTAGCCGATGCAGCACCCACGTTGCCGAGCAATTTATACGAGGCATGGGTATCACCACACGCTATTATGGTCAGTCGATCACCTCGAACAGGCTGACGATCCAGATCACCTGAAACAGGAGCGCGAATACAACGAACCCCGCCTGATAGCGTTCCGAGCGCCAGACCAGCGCCAATATGGTTCCGGCAATCAGCACCGCCTGACGAACCGGGTAATACCAGCCATAGTGCGCTGCATAATAGTCACCGCCCTTGATCAGGGTATCGATAACATCGACGACCAAGAGCACTAGCAGCAAAACATAAAAGCTCCGGCTGCGCTTTTGGAAGTAATCACCAAACCCCTGATATTCGTCCATGCGATCCGGAAACAGAACCGCCGACAAGGCTGCAAATAGGCTGGCATAGAATACCAGGAAGAAATAGAGTGCGAAGGACCAGTTCGGGCGATGGGCGAGCGCGAATTCAAACCACCAGAAATGAATGATAAACAGTAGAAGGAATAGCACCCAGCCTAAGTGTAGGAGATAAATTTTCTCCCGCCCCGGATGTTGAACGAAACGCGTGAGGCCGATAATCAGGCGACTAACGCTGAGCCCTAGCACCATACCCACGATGATGCGGATATGCGTAAAGATTTCTCCACTGGAAGGAACATGCGGCAACTCGTTCATGTCACCTCGCGATGCTGCAACTGGATCAACATACGCAGGTTATCAAAACCTGCTTTTTTGAATTTCTTTCAGAGTCCGGCCAATGGATGTTTTCATGCATATATTCCACAAGCCTTTTGAGGCTGCGACACCTTGAGGCTGCGACACCACTTCCCGACGGTATCAGTTCGATTATCCCAGGAGAAGCTCTTTGTTACACAAAACCCTTGCTGACTGGGCTGCCCCCTCCCCAAACACCGTTACCCCACGTTTTTCGTTGCGGATATGCCGAGCGCCGTACCTTGCCTCTCGTTTGAACGTCTCTGTAAGGGAGTACACCGGCTACTCGATGCCTATGGAGAAATATGTGTGGTTAGTTATGAACCACCACTTAATACAGTGTAATAAAATTATCTGAATCAAGCCCTTCGCCTAGTGTGATTCCACTTTCTCTTATGACACAAGCGGGGTGAAAACTGACGATACTTTGCCAGAATATTACCAAGCACAAAAAAACGCCGCTCGGCATGACCCGTAAGCGGCGTTTTATCAGTATTCTTGGTCGGAGTGACAGGATTCGAACCTGCGACCTTTGCAACCCCATTGCAACGCGCTACCAAGCTGCGCCACACTCCGATGTCTTGTTCATTTCCCTCAAGACGGTGCGTATACTATCGCTTTATGCGCCAAATGAAAAGTTCTTTTTGCGCTTTCTTTTCAAGTATTTGGCATTAGGCATGGTCTGCATCCAGCAACAGGCGATGCATCGCTTCATACACGCCGGGCGCAGTCACCAGCAGTTCATTAGGATACAGGTCTGCAGGCACGCCTTCTGGAACGGTACCCAAGTGCCCTACGCTTGCCCCAGCTTCCCGGGCAATAACCCAGCCAGCAACAAAGTCCCAAGGCGAAACGCTTTCATAATAAGCACCCAAGCGTCCGCAGGCCACATCACATAAATCCAACGCTGCTGCTCCATTGCGTCGTACATCTCGACAATGCGCTAGTACTTCATTCAAGCGTGCTAGTAGTTTTTGGCGGGCCTCTTTTTGATAAGGAAAGCCTGTACCTACCAGGGTTTCAGCTAGCCTCGTTACCTTACTGGCCTGGATAGCTTGCTGATTGCAATAAGCGCCCTGTCCTTCTGCCGCACTGAAGGTTTCATCCAGGAAAGGTGCATAGACCACACCCACCTTGGCTATCCCCTCTTCCATCCACCCAATGGACACCGCAACATGCCGTAACCCTTGCGCAAAATTGACGGTGCCATCAATGGGGTCTACCACCCAAAGTTTAGAGACATCTGCATTTAACGCATGCGCGGGAGATAGTTCTTCACTGAGGAGCGCTTCATCAGGGAAGTAAGTGTTTAATCGTTCTCTTATTAACTGATCGACGGCCACGTCAACATCCGTAACTAACTCATCACCCGCTTTGAGCCGTTGTGAAAATGACTGGTCTGCGCGTGCCTGACGAATGAGCTCTCCTGCCTCATGGGCAATAGAAACGGCTACATCCAGGCGCTCTTTCAATGTATGCATTGCTCTACTTTTCCTTCTACGCATTGCGAGGACTTTGAGCATAGTCACACAATATGACTTTTTAAGTCACGATGATGCAATAAAAGCAGGAAAATTAACGCAGTGCACCCACCAAAATGTCTACTACTACCCGCGTGGCCGCTTCAATCAGCACTACATCAGCGCCTACTCGTTCCCATTCGTAGCCAGGATAGCGCGGCAAATGACCGGCCAATGGGCCATCAAAGCGCTTTGCAATACCGGGTGGCAACGGTTTGCCACGCTGAATTTGTCGTTGAATGCCGGGGGGCAGTGATTCAGCAGCGGGGGCATTAAACTGGCGTAGCAAGCGCAGTAGCTCGCGCTCATTGACGCGTGGCAAATCCACATATTGCTTATTGTGGCTTTCACGCATCGAACGTGAGCTTCCTTGCTGATACCGCTGCTCTTGCCCATTATCGCGTGCGCCATGGGCTGGTGCGTGGGCAGGCGGCTGTGCAAACGTGTTGTTGGCACCTATCAAGCCTCCCAGACAGCTTACCAACACGGCTAGACTCGTTCGCTTCATTTGAAAACCTCTCACTAAACATATTGGCTAACACGATTGCTTGTAGTGTAGTGAGGAAATACGCACAGAGTATGGAAATATAAAGATCATACGGGGTCTTTTAACATCCACTCCCTATCTGATACTAAGAGCCTTTGACCACGATTTTTCCTGCTTCAATATTAATAACGCCCCCGCGTGCTGACTGAATTTCGATGGCATCCCTACTTGTGTCACTGCTCGTAAATGCTTCAAGCAAATCTTGTTTACGGCTATCCGTCTGGCTATCACAGGCTTGAAAGCTGAAATCATCAGAAATAGCTGAGTCTGATTGAGCTGTTTTGGACAGCGAATAATTTACCAATGCCATACTCCGATAGGAAGCTAGCTCTCCCTCGCATGCAGTTAAAGACGCTTTATCAAGGTAATTCCCATACTGGGGCACTGCCACTGCCATCAAAACGCCTACGATAGCAATGACGATCATGAGCTCTATCAGCGTGAAGCCACCGTCATCCCCTTTGATCTTGCCGCTATGCTTATCCAAACTGCCCCCTGTTTATCGACATCACGCACATTTTTTATTGAAATTACCAACTAGTCTTGCAGCAGTATCACAGATACAATACTAATCATAATTAATCAATTTATTAGTCGAAGAATAGCGTTTTAATTCATGAGCGAAGGCGAATTATTATTAGCAATCTTTCACAAGAAACAATTAATACTTTAATATCAAAAACTTAAAAGATCATCTTTTTCGAGATTATTGATGAAATTTCAAGGATTAGCCAAGCGTTTAATTAATAGTGAGCTGCTAAGCATCGACCAGGCCGAAAAAGCAGAAACAGCATCACTCGCCTTGGGAGTATCATTATTACGCTATGTAGCTGAACAAAGACTCGTGGACGCTAGCGCCGCCGCTTCTGCAGCTGCCTGGGAATATGGCTTTCCAGTGATTGATTTAGAGGCTCTACAGTTAGAAGCGCTGCCCACAGCTACCAGCTTTCCTGCCCATCTTTTAACATCATTAAAAGTCCTGCCTCTGGCTCAACGGGGGCGTCATCTCACAGTCGCCATTTCCTGCCCATCAGTCCTGTCTCAACTTGATGAGCTAACATTTACTCTAGATGTCGTTAGTATTGAAGGGGTTTTGGCGCCACCCGATCAGCTTGAGAGCGTATTAAATAGCTACCTCACCCATCATAAATATGCTTCTTTAGGTTCCATCAAGCATCTGCCTGATTATAAATTGGCCTCTGAAGATGAGGATTTTCTGCTTGAGGACATGGCCCAAAGTATAGAAGACGGGCCTGTCGTTGAATTCGTTAATAAAGTACTGTTGGACGCTATCGATCGAGGTGCTTCAGACATTCACTTCGAGCCCTATGAGCAACACTACCGCATTCGATTTAGAATTGACGGCGTGCTTATTGAAGTTGCCCAGCCACCACTGACAATGCGAAATCAGATAGCAGCACGCTTGAAGATCATGGCTCGCCTTGATATCTCGGAGCGTCGCCTTCCTCAGGATGGAGCCATTAAATTCTCGGCAAAACGCCACCAAACGTTAGATCTGCGTATCAATTCATTGCCGACCGTTTACGGTGAGAAGGTCGTACTACGCCTGCTTGACCCTACCTCTCTTCAGCTTGGCATTGACCAATTGGGCTTTTCAGATACCCAGAGGGGACTCTATGAAAAGGCACTCAAACAGCCCCAGGGAATGATTTTAGTCACAGGTCCTACTGGCAGTGGTAAAACGGTCTCACTCTATACGGGCATCGCACTACTCAATCAAGTAGAGCGGAATATCTGCACTGCAGAAGATCCTGTTGAAATCAAGGTAGCGGGTATTAATCAAGTGAACGTGCTGCCTCATATTGGGCTGGATTTTGCCAATGCACTGCGTGCCTTTCTCCGTCAGGATCCTGACGTAGTGATGGTAGGTGAAATACGCGATCTTGAAACTGCGGAGATTGCAATAAAAGCAGCACAAACAGGTCATCTTGTACTTTCAACGGTGCATACCAATTCTGCGGCAGATACCCTTACTCGCTTATGCAACATGGGAGTATCGTCATTTAACATTGCAAGCTCGGTGAGTCTGATTATTGCACAACGCTTAGCTCGAAAATTATGCAGTCATTGCAAACAGCCTACGAATATCCCCATAGACGCCATATCCAGCGAAGTTGTCAACGAAGATACTCTTCAACAAGCAACCTTTTACCGTGCTGAAGGATGCAAAAGATGCACGCATGGATATAAAGGCCGGGTGGGCATCTATGAAGTGGTTCCCGTTTCAGAAACGATTCGGCAGCTCATTATGCACAACGCATCCGCACTTGAGATTAACGAGCAGATCAAAAAGGAAGGACATGCCAGCCTTCGCCAAAGCGGCTTTTATTACGTTATCCAAGGCATTACCAGCCTGGAGGAAATTAATCGTGTCATTAAGGAGTAACGTTTGACTCGATATGCCGTTAAACGTAAAGCCAAGTCACCCCGCTTGTACCGCTGGAAATGGACAGGGACGGTGGGCCAAACACGTTTACTACATGGTGAAATTATCGGCCATAGTAAGGTCGCCGTTACCGCCGAGCTACGTAAACAAAATATTGACGTGCGACGTGTCACTAAAAAAAACGACCTGAATAGCCAAGGACGTATAAAACCTCGCGATATCATGGTTTTTTCACGCCAGCTGGCAACGATGATTCAAGCGGGCATCCCCCTATTACAAGCTTTTCAGGTAGTGGCTGAAAGTCTGAAAAAACCTTCGATGGTGGCGCTTGTTCATCAGCTAACCAATGACGTAGCATCAGGGACCAGCTTTTCTGACGCCTTACGATGCCACCCTCAACATTTTGATCGTTTGTTTATTAATCTGGTTGATGCAGGCGAACAGTCCGGCACACTTGACAAAATGTTAGAGCAGAACGCGGTTTATAAGGAAAAACTAGAGTCCCTAAAGGGGCGTGTCAAAAAGGCGTTGTGGTATCCGACGACCGTTTTGCTGACGGGCATCGCGATTACACTGCTATTACTTATTAAAGTGGTACCTCAGTTTGAAAGCATGTTTCAAAGCTTTGACGCTGAGCTACCGGCGGTGACACAGCTAACCGTCGACTTATCGATGCTGGCCCAACAACTATGGCTACCTTTGCTGGGAACAGCCACGACAGTAATTCTATTGCTGCGATGGCTGACGCGCCGCTCACCAGCGCTTGTCTACCTGCTTCATCGCCTTTTGCTACGTATTCCTGTTATCGGCAACATCATCGATAAAGCGGCTGTTGCACGATTTTCCCGCACCTTGGCTACGACGTATGCATCCGGCATCCCTTTGGTAGAAGGGCTTGCAACAGCGGCAGGCTCAACGGGCAATAAAGTGTATGAAAAAGCGGCACTCCAGACACAAAAGGAGGTAGCAACAGGTCAGCAGCTGCATTTCTCAATGCGAATGACCAACCGCTTCCCTGCTTTAGCGGTGCAGATGGTAAGCATTGGTGAAGAAGCCGGCGCCCTTGATACGATGCTCCACCGTGTAGCAAGTTACTACGAAGAAGACGTCGATAATCAGGTGGATGCGCTGACGTCTTTAATGGAGCCACTCATTATCGTTGTACTGGGCATCTTGGTTGGTGGAATTGTTGTTTCAATGTATTTACCTATTTTTAACCTGGGTACCGTTATCTAGGTATTTTGAGGAGCATTATGAGTTCTCTTACACTGAGCACCGGCCTAGTGGTTTGTTTGCTGGGCCTCTGCTTGGGTAGCTTTGCAAACGTTGTTATTACTCGTCTTCCTGAAATGCTCATGCGTCACTGGCGGCATGAGGCTCGTGCGGCTCTTGAACTGCCCATGGAACAAGCACCTCGCTTTAATATTGCAACACCCCGCTCACAATGCCCGCGTTGCGAGAAACCCATCGCTTGGCACGATAATATTCCCTTAATCGGCTGGGTTAAACGACGCGGCCGCTGTGCAAACTGCCACACCCGCATTAGCTTGCAGTATCCCCTTGTAGAATTAAGCAGCGGTGTACTGGCCCTAACGGTTGCTCTGCTGCAGGGCATAAACCTCTCCAGCCTGTTTATTTATGCAGCCTGCGTAACCCTTCTCGTACTGGCCGTGATCGATTTTCGCACCTACTTGTTACCGGATGTTCTTACCCTTCCCTTGCTGTGGGCTGGCCTTGTCTATCAGCTCTTATTTCAGCCCTACTTATTAACCAATGCCGTCGTTGGTGCGATGCTGGGTTACCTGATCCTTTGGAGTTTTTACTGGCTATTTAAACTAACCACTGGAAAAGAGGGCATGGGGTATGGTGATTTTAAGCTTCTAGCCGCTCTTGGCGCTTGGTTGGGTTGGAGCTTCCTTCCCTTGCTCTTACTGCTCTCAGCGGGGATGGGTGCTGTCGTGGGCGTTGTGGCACAGACATGCTTTCCACGCTTACGAGGCGCGCCGCTTCCTTTCGGACCTTTTCTCGCGTTAGCAGGCTGGGCATGCCTCCTGGCTGGACATGACCTTATCGCCCTTTATTTGTCCTTTTTTCCTGGGGTTTAATACAAACCAAGAAGGTATATTGCATCTCATGCCCAAAGCGGCGCCTACATGGGCATAATGCGCTATAGGTACCGACTTTCTACGTAAAAACACGTAAAATAGCGTTTTAAAGAACGCAATAAAGGGTCGCTATGATTATTGGCTTAACCGGGGGCATTGGTTCGGGTAAATCAACCGTAGCGCGCGCGTTTGAATCGCTAGGGGCCAGCTGGGTAGATGCAGATATCGTCGCCCGTGAAATTGTGGCACCAGGTGAGCCTGCCTTAAGCGCTATTATTGATTATTTTGGTTCAGATGTCGCCAACCAAGATGGAACGCTTGATAGAGCGGCCTTGCGTTCACTCATCTTTGAAGATTCATCCAAGCGTGAATGGCTAGAGTCACTTACTCATCCGATTATCAGAGAACGGTTAGTCGCGCATTTAACCTCTCTATCCCACGATTCACCCTATGTACTTCTCGTTTCACCGTTACTTTTTGAGTCAGGACAAAACATGCTGGTCGCTCGAACAATTGTGGTTGACGTGCCCACCGATGTTCAGCTCTCAAGAACACTCGCTCGTGATGGCGTAAGCCCTAAACAGGTACGTGCCATTCTTGCAGCGCAAATGTCTCGTGAAGAGCGCTTGGCTAACGCCGACGATGTGATAGATAACAGCGGAGATTATGACTTTATGATGCGTCAGGTTGAGCGTCTGGACAGTATTTATCGCACTCGTTAATTCAATTTTATCTATATATTTCAGGATTATTATGACTCACCCTGCTAATGATACTCCCATAGAAGTTAACTGCCCTCACTGCGGCCAAAAAGTGGCTTGGGCACCAGAGAGCACCTACCGCCCTTTTTGCAGTAAGCGCTGTCAATTAATTGATTTTGGCGCATGGGCCGAAGAGTCTCACCGTATCGCAGGCGAGCCAGCCATGGACGAGGCTGACCTGGACACCCTTCTGGCACAAGCTGATAAAGATGCGCCTCTTTCTTAACGAATGGTTTTCACGGTGAGGTAAATATTGGTCATGCAAGAGCCCGATGTAACCGCTTATCACTTATTGCATGAGCTTGATAATCGATTTGATAATCTGGTTTGCGCTATTGAAGCGGCGCTGGTGCTTTACGAAAGGCAGCGCCCGGCGGCATGGGTTATGCATCAGCCGTCCGTCGAATTAAACTGGCTGCGAAACGCACTACTGGATATGTGGCACCAGGAAGGCCAGGACGGTCGTGAAACGCGTAATTACATAGGAGTGATTGCCGCTGACGCCCCCCTTATTGAGGCAGTTGGCACTATTAACCATGCTAAAACAGCAATTAGCGAGTTAATTCATAGGATAAAAGAGCTCTCTCCAAAAGCATTCGGAGAAATCAAGCAACGCCTGCCACAACGCCACCCTCAAGTAGATAATGTATTGCGCCGTACCGGGCTTGCCAAACTCCACCTGAAGCAGTGTTGGCGACAAATACCGATTGCGGAAGCGCCGGTTTCGCGTATACGGCTTGCCTGGTACAGCAGCGGGCGCTCGATTAAGCGTCTCAGCGTGCAGGAAGCGGAGAAAAAACTAATGCAACTGGATACCGAAGCGCCGCATATACGTATTCAGCTGCGCAAGCTGGCTGGCCTTCCTGGCGACGAGGCGTTGGCACAAGTACAAGCGCAGGCGCCTTTGATGCGGGCAAACCTTTTTTTTACTGAGCCTTTACTCGACGGACACTCACGGCGGGCGCTCAATATTGCCATGCCGCTGTTTGTGCCCGCCCCTGACCAACGCCTGCCCCATATCAACTTGCCGCCGCTACACCCCCCTACGGAACGCACACGGGCAAGAAGACGTGATGAAAAACTTGAGCACGAAGCGTTTTTACCCAGCTTGCGTATTTATCGCTACCGATCCTGATCAAAGGCCTAGCCACCAGTGAGCTCAGGGGCTTGATGTTGTGGCCAGAGCTCATAAAACAACAGCGTTGAAATGAGCTCGTGCAGCTCCTGGTCCGATTGGTTGTACTCATCCATTAACGCTTTCAGGCGCTCTTCAAACAAGCGCGCTCGTTCTTGTGAGCACTCTACTGCGTCATCTTCTTCTAACGCTGCCAATGAGCGTACCGGCGGCCCAGTTGGAATATCGAAGCCACTATTAGGGCCTTCCAACTGGCGCAAAGCTTGCGCAAATGCATCATCCAACTCACGAAACTTACGCAGCTTGTCACGTTCATCCGACTGTTTTGGAGTTTTGTGATATTTCATCGATGTTTCATTCATACCTTACTTGAAATGGTCGAAGTACCGCCACAACAGATATTTCCACAAGAGATACCCAATGCCGCACAGCCAGCCTGGAAGCCTGCCGTGCATCACGGTGCAGTGGAATTACCACCAAGCGATAACAACAGGTTATCGGCCAATGCCAATAGCCTTACGAGAAAAGGTTCAACGTATCATTCACTAAAAACGTATAGGACGTAAACGACAAAGCCAATACGTCGACTAACTCACATCCCCGGAAACGCTATTAAAACGCACAGCTATCCAATAGCGTTTTAAAGGCAAGACGAGCAGCCACAGAATCGTACACAAAAAAATCAAACAATAGTCAACACGATACGATGGGGCAAGCTATATGCACAAGCGACCCATGTATGCCAGACAGTAACTCAATATTCCCGGACAGCGCCAGCCTTTCAATAGTGATATCAAATCAGGCCAAGCCTATTTTTAATAAACCATAAAAGAGCGTAGTGTACAAACGGAATACTCTCCACCCCTTTGCTCTTCCCAGCACAAAACAGCAGCGAGATCAGTCTACTGCCGAGCTGATAGAAGCAGTTGAATATGCCACTGAGCTAGACAAGGAACGACTACAGACTACTTAACATGTTCTTAAAAACCGTATTGCCAGAAAGGCGAAGCGATGGGCTCAACGGATAGCCAGTATTGGGCGTATACCCGGAAATAGCAATGGCACCTCTACCGCATGCTGCATCAGATAGCCCATGAAGGCACTTATAGCCTCGCCAAGCGTCATGCATGCCTATAGCGAAACCATCCACAGCAACGACACGATTACCCAACACACTAAATAAATTTCAAGCTGGCAAAGAATGCAGCACTAACTTTTGCGGCGCTAAGCTAACGGGAGGTGTTTTTTTAATATTGAATAGCTATCGGGCCTATTCTGAGCCGCGCACCGGAAACCTGCCCCCTGTTAAAGCAAAACCGGCATTTCTTAAAAGAAGTGCCGGTAATTGCTAATTAATCTTCCATGCTTTCCAGCCAGGACTCAACAGTTTCGTCACCGTATTCATCCTTCCAACTACGCAAACCTTTATGGTTACCACCACGGGTTTCGATAATTTCGCCCGTCTTGGGGTTTCTGTAAGTTTTTAGACGACGCTTACGTCGATTAGGATTATTACTGGTAGATGCTTTGGTGCCACGTTGATCGTTTGTCGGATCCAACAGGGCGATAACATCTGCAGGGCGCTTACCAAATTCATTCATTAGCGCTTCAAGCTTAGCTTTGAATTCCAACTCGCTTTTTAAACGCTGGTCTCCTTCAAGACGCTGCAAGTCTTCTTGCAACTGCTTAAGTTGCTGCTCTTTTTGGATATATTCGTTTAGAAGTGACATGGGGAGTCCTTATACTTCAGATTTATCTTCTGGATATTGAATTGACACTCATCATATCCATTAGTTCAGAATGCGCGCTCATTATTACTTCAAAACCACTAATTGACAATAGCCTAGTGTACTTTCATTCAATTACTAAGAGTTTTTTAAGCGAATAGCGTACATTTAAAATGTTTTAAGCAGGTTGGTAAATCTAATTTAATACAACTAACTTGCTTAGAAAACAGTCTATTAATAAGCAAAAAAGCGCCGCCCATAGGGCGACGCTTCTTAGAACCAGCGACTAAATAGCTTAGTCTTGGCCCATCTGCTGCTTGATCAGGTCACCGATGGTGGTCGGACCACCAGCTTCGGGTTCTTGATCACGCATTTTCTTGAGGTTCTGACGAGTATCGTCCTGCTCTTTCGCTTTGATCGACAGATTGATCTGACGGCTCTTGCGATCGACATTGATGATACGCGCTTCAACGCTGTCGCCTTCATTCAGTACATTGCGCGCGTCTTCAACACGGTCAGCACTGATTTCAGAGGCTTTGAGGATGGCAATAACATCAGTTGCCAGCTCAACGTGTGCTTCTTTAGCGTCTACTTCAACAATACGGCCAGTCACAATGCTGCCCTTATCGTTAACAGACAGGTATTCAGCAACAGGATCGGAATCCATTTGCTTGACACCTAAAGAGATGCGCTCACGCTCAGGATCGATAGACAGAATAACGGCTTCGGCTTCATCACCTTTCTTGAAGTTACGAACCGCTTCTTCGCCAGTCTCTGTCCAGGAAATGTCAGACAGGTGAACCAGACCATCGATACCGCCTTCAAGGCCGATGAAGATACCGAAGTCAGTGATTGACTTGATGGTACCTGAAACACGGTCGCCCTTGTTGTATTCAGCGTTGAACGTTTCCCATGGGTTAGCAGTACACTGCTTGATACCCAGAGAAATACGACGGCGCTCTTCGTCGATATCCAATACCATGACGTCAACATCGTCGCCCACTTGGACAACTTTAGACGGATGGATGTTTTTGTTGGTCCAATCCATTTCAGAAACGTGAACCAGACCTTCAACGCCCTCTTCCAGCTCAGCAAAGCAGCCATAATCGGTCAGGTTAGTGACCACAGCATGTACTTTGGTGCCTTCCGGGTAACGCTGTTTAATGTTGACCCACGGATCTTCGCCCAATTGCTTCAGACCCAGTGAAACGCGGTTGCGCTCACGGTCAAACTTAAGCACTTTAACGTTGATCTCGTCACCAACAGCAACGATTTCAGACGGATGCTTGATGCGTTTCCACGCCATATCGGTGATATGCAGCAGGCCGTCAACACCACCCAGATCTACGAACGCGCCGTAGTCTGTCAGGTTCTTAACGATACCTTTGATCTGCTGGCCTTCTTGTAGCGTTGCCAGCAGCGCTTCGCGCTCGGCACTGTTTTCAGCTTCAAGGACAGCACGACGAGAAACAACAACGTTATTACGCTTCGGATCAAGCTTGATGACTTTAAAGTCCAGCTCTTTATTTTCCAAATGCGCAGTATCGCGAACCGGACGTACGTCGACCAAAGAACCCGGCAGGAAGGCACGGATAGAGTCGACGTCGACAGTGAAGCCGCCTTTGACTTTACCGTTGATCACGCCTTTGATGATTTCGTCTTTCTCGAAGGCGGCTTCCAGAATCTTCCAAGCTTCTGCGCGCTTGGCTTTTTCACGGGACAGACGCGTTTCACCGAAGCCATCTTCTACGGCTTCCAGTGCAACGTGAACGTCGTCACCGATAGCGATGTTTAACTCGCCATTTTCATCGCGGAATTGTGCCGCTGGGATCTGGCCTTCAGATTTCAGACCAGCATTGACAGTAACCCAGTCGCCATCGATGTCGACAACTTGAGCCGCGACGATAGCGCCTGGCTCCATGTTAATGTCGTTAAGGGACTGTTCAAACAGTTCAGCAAAGCTTTCGCTCATGGTTTTCCTACGTGATCAACGTTGTTGAGGCATAAATGCCTTCTCCGTACCACCAGCGAGTACGGGCCTAATGTCACTCTGCCTTTGGAGGTGTTAACGCTGGTTAGACCTGACCGGGCTCTCTGATATGAACGATCATATGAACTGCCGCCCTGCCACGTCGTGACACCTTTCCAAAAACGCCGCAAGGGAGAATCAGGTGCCGGATGCTAACCCTTTCTGGGCAAGTAATTCCGCCAACCGTTCAACCACTTCCGGTATGCTCAGACGCGTGGTATCAAGCGTAATGGCATCATCTGCCGGCTTGAGAGGTGCCACGCTGCGCTGCGTGTCGCGTGCATCGCGTGCCTGAATTTCCTTTAAAAGACTCGAAAGACTAGCATTCATGCCCGCTTCCTGCAACTGAAGATGGCGGCGACGCGCTCGTTCCTCAGCACTAGCAGTTAGAAATATCTTTAGCGGCGCGTCTACAAATACGACGGTACCCATATCACGGCCATCTGCGACAAGGCCTGGCGCCTTCTGAAAATCTCTTTGCCGCTGAAGCAGAGCCGCGCGCACAGCGGGAAGCGCTGCCACTTGAGAAGCCAACTCTCCAGTTTGCTCAGTCCGGATTGCCTGGCTTACCTCATCACCTTCAAGCAGCGTGCGGGGCTTACCATTTTCGATGGGAAATGCCACATCCAGCGATTCAGCCAATGCAGCAACAGCCGCTTCGTCATCAAGCGCAATACCATGCTTAACCGCCGCGGTGGCGGTTAGCCTGTATAGCGCTCCGCTGTCGAGTAAATGCCAGCCTAAACGCTCGGCAACCAAACTGCTGATGGTTCCCTTACCTGCCCCACCTGGCCCGTCAATGGTCAGAACAGGGATTGGCTTAGTCATTCTCACCCTCCACGTTAACCCCCATGCCAATTTTATTGGCAAGCTCAACGAAGGTGGGGAACGACGTAGCAACATTGGCGCAGTCATCAATAATAATGTCATCACTTGCGCGTAGTGCGGCAATGGCAAAGGCCATAGCGATACGATGGTCGCCTAAACTATCAACGCGCCCACCACCGTAGCTTGCAACTTCGGCATTGGCGTTACCGACAATATCGATTCCATCGTCAACCACGGTATGTTCAACGCCCAAAATTGCCAACCCGTCAGCCATGGCCTGAATACGGTCGGACTCTTTGACACGTAGCTCTTCTGCACCACGAAGACGCGTGGTGCCAGCAGCGTTTGCCGCCGCGATAAACAGCGCAGGGAACTCGTCAATCGCCAAGGGCACTTGATCAACCGGGATATCAATACCTTTCAAGGGTGCATAGCGGATACGAATATCAGCAACCGGCTCGCCACCCACTTCAGCTTCGTTAAGAAGCTCAAGGTTGGCGCCCATTAACGTAAGAATATTAATAACACCAATGCGAGTCGGGTTTATACCGACATGCTCCAAGGTGATATCAGCACCTGGCGTTATTGCAGCCGCCACCATAAAGAACGTTGCCGATGAAATATCAGAAGGAACGTCAATTGGACCAGCGCTCAAGGCGCCGCCACCTTGCAACCAACAGGTATCCCCTTCGCGTGACACAGAATAACCAAAACCATTAAGCATACGCTCGGTATGGTCACGCGTTGGTGCCGGCTCACGCACCCGCGTCTCGCCTTCAGCATAAAGCCCCGCCAACAGCAGGCATGATTTCACTTGAGCACTTGCCATAGGCATATCGTAGAAAATGCCTTTGAGCGCCGCGCCACCTTTAATTTTAAGCGGCGGCCGACCACCTTCAGCCGTCTCAATGGAGGCACCCATCAACCGCAACGGGTCCGCCACGCGTCCCATGGGGCGTTTGGTTAGCGACTCATCGCCGGTAAGCTCGCTATCAAATGCCTGCCCGGCTAAAAGCCCCGAGAACAGGCGCATCGCCGTTCCTGAGTTGCCCACATAGAGCGGCCCGGCCGGAGCCTTAAGCCCCTTCATTCCCACGCCATGGATAGTGACACGCCCCTGGTGAGGCCCCTCAATCGCAACACCCATCTCACGAAACGCTTGTAGTGTCGCCAGGCTATCTTCACCTTCAAGAAACCCTTTGACCTCGGTGACGCCTTGAGCCAGCGCTCCTAGCATAATAGAGCGGTGTGACATCGACTTGTCACCCGGTACGCGCAAATGGCCTTTCGCCTGGCCGCCGGGCCGAACTCGGTAGGTTACCTTGCCTTGTGGTTGCATATTGTATTCCGCTTGGTAGCTGGTTTTATTCAATAACGTATCAAAGTAATGGCGTGCGTGGCTGGCACGATCAAAGGTCGCAATAAGGGCATCGCTATCGCCTCGCTCAATCGCGTGACGTAACTGAGCCAGGCCTTCTTCAAAATCATCTAAAGATGCCAGAACCGCCTCACGGTTAGCCGTAAAAATATCCCGCCACATGACCGGGTCGCTGCCCGCGATACGCGTAAAGTCGCGAAAACCACCGGCGGCATAACGGAAAATCTCAAGCCGCTCATCCTGACGAGCTAGCGTATCCACCAGAGAAAAAGCCAGTAAGTGGGGTAAATGACTAGTGCGCGCAAGGACCTGATCATGGCGTTCAACGTCCATCTCTAACACATTGGCGCCGCAGGCCTGCCACAACGCACGCACGCGCGCCACCGCATCAGGATCGACCCCTGGTTCAGGCGTCAAAATAACGTTGTGATCAGCAAAAAGCCGTGGATTAGCCGCCGCCACACCGCTCTTTTCTGACCCCGCAATAGGATGACCTAGCACCATGTTGGCCGGCACAGCACCAAACACACGCTCTGCGCAGTCGCGAATGGTGGCTTTGGTACTTCCCACATCGGTTAGCACCACATTGGCTGCCGCTTGCGAAAGTACGCCTGCCAACGATGCCATCACCGACTCCATGGCAAGCACGGGCACCGCGAGGACGATCATGGTAGCGCCTGCCACTTGGTCAGCGAGAGTGACGCCCCCCGTATCGATTAACCCCATCTCGACACCGCGAGCGATTTCATCTTCGCTTGGATCGCAAGCCACAATCACGCCATTAAACCCTGAGGCGCGCAGCGCTGCTGCGAGTGACCCGCCAATCAAGCCGAGACCAACGATCAATAGCCGCTGTTCATTACAGGAAGGTGTTTCAACGACCGATGATGCCATAGCGGTCACAGCACGCCCTGCGGATAGGAACCTAAAACGCGAAGCTCCGAGGCGCGTAACCTTACCTCTTCCAACACGGCAGCAACGCGCGGATCGTCAGCGTGGCCCTTAAAATCGATAAAGAATACATAGTTCCATACGCCCGTACGTGATGGGCGCGTCTCGATGCGCGTTAAATCAATATGATGCCGATGGAAAGGCTCAAGCAGGTCGTGCAGTGCGCCAGGTTGGTTACGCATGGCCACGACAATTGAGGTTTTATCATCTCCCGCCATTGGCACACGCTCACTACCAATAATCAAAAACCGGGTCGAGTTATCCGGGCGGTCTTCAATCTTGTCAGCTACGCGCTCAAGCCCATACAGTTTGGCCGCCATATCACCTGCAATGGCCGCACTGTGCCATTCAGTTTTGACCAACTTGGCAGCCTCAGCATTCGAGGAAACAGGAACCCGTTCGGCGTGCGGGTAATGCGCATCCAGCCACTTCCGGCATTGGCCAAACGACTGGGGATGCGAATAAATGCGGGAGATTTTATCGCGACGCGTCGTATCACTAATCAGCAGGTGATGGTGAATGCGTAGCACCACCTCGCCACAAATATGGATAGACGAATCCATAAACGTATCGAGGGTATGATTCACAACGCCTTCTGTTGAATTTTCAACAGGCACTACGCCATAGTTAACGGCACCCGCTTCTACTTCACGAAATACTTCATCGATAGCTGCCATGGGTAGGCTAATGGCGCTTTCACCAAAGTGCTTCAGCGCCGCCTGCTGAGTAAACGTCCCTTCAGGCCCCAGATAAGCTACTTTGATCGGCTGCTCAAGCGCCAAACAAGCCGACATGATTTCTCGAAACAGCCGCGCCATTTCTTCGGAATCCAGCGGCCCCTTGTTAAGCGACATAATACGCCGCAGCACTTGCGCTTCACGCTCAGGCCGGTAAAACACCGCATCCTTATCGTGAGCCAGCTTTACATGCGCCACTTTTTGAGCACAGTCAGCACGCTCACTAATCAGGCGTAGTATATCGCCATCAAGTTGATCGATACGTTGGCGCAGGTCGTCCAGATTGATCGACGAGTCGGACATGATCATTAGCCTCTTCGCTGTTCAAAATCAGCCATAAAAGCAACCAGCGCATCAACGGCTTCTTCGGGCACTGCGTTATACAAGCTAGCACGCATGCCGCCCACGCTACGGTGCCCCTTTAGATTCAGTAGTCCCGCTTGGTCGGCCTCTTGTAAGAACGCTTTATCAAGAGCCGAATCAGCCAGCACAAACGGCACGTTCATACGCGAGCGATTAGCCACTGCAATGGGGTTGCTATAGAAATCGCTGGCATCAATGGCGCTATAAAGCTTTTCCGCTTTACGCTGATTAATGGCATCCATAGCCACCAAGCCACCGACATCATCACGTAACCACTGGAATACAAGCCCTGCCAGGTACCACGCATAGGTTGGCGGCGTATTCACCATCGACCCAGCGTCTGCGAGCATTTGGTAATCAAACAGCGAAGGAGTATTGGGGACCGCCCGGCCGAGCAAATCATCACGCACTACGGCAAGGGTTAAACCTGCCGGCCCAATATTTTTTTGTGCCCCAGCAAAGATAACGCCAAAGTCTGCGACATTAATGGGCTTGGACATAATATTGGATGACATATCGCAGACCAACGGCACATGCTGGCCATCTTCGCGCACAACTTGCGGCGTATAGTCAAATTCCAACCCGCCAATCGTCTCATTGGAGGTGTAGTGCAGATAGGCCGCATCCGCACTTAGCGTCAACGAATCCTGGGAAGGTACAGCCACATACCCACCAGCCTCACTGTTTCCAGCCAAGTGGCACGCATAGCCAAGTCGCTTGACTTCACTAATGGCTTTTTTGCCCCAAATGCCCGTTTGGATAAAGTTGGCACTACCGCCTTGGCCCAGCAGGTTCATCGGCAGCATAGCAAACTGCATGCTGGCGCCCCCCTGCAGGAACAGCACTTTATAGTTGTCGGGCACACTTAGCAGTTGGCGGAAATCGGCTTCCGCCTGCTCTGCAATGGCTATAAACTCATCGCTGCGATGGCTCATCTCCATAACGGATAAGCCACGCCCTTGGTAATCTACCAGCTCGTTGCGGGCCCTTTCGAGCACCGCAACAGGCAGGGCCGCTGGCCCTGCACAAAAGTTATAGTGACGTGTCATCAGTCGCCGTGTCCTGTGCGCTGTCGCCCGCGTTGTCTTGCTCACCCTCTTCATCCAGTGCTTCCAGCTCACTGTCACCAGGTTCATCAACACGAACAGTTTTAACCAGTTTTTCTTCTTTACCCAGACGGATTAGCATAACGCCCTGGGTGTTGCGTGAGGTGGTAGACACCTCTTCCACACGCGTACGTACCAGCGTTCCACGGTCCGTAATCAGCATCATCTCATCGCTGTCATAAACCTGCATGGCCGCCACAAGGGAGCCGTTACGCTCGCTGGTCTGCATGGCAATAACACCCTGACCACCACGACCGCGTAGCGGGAACTCTTCCAGGCGTGTGCGCTTGCCATAACCATTTTCGCTGGCCGTTAGAATGTAAATCTGGCCTTCTGCTTGTGTGCTTTCGGCAACCGTTTCGTCTGCACCATCAACATCCGTATCCGCCTCAGCATCAATCTGCTGGCTCTTGGGAATGATTAGGCTGATAACCTCAGCACCCTCTGCCAAGCGCATGCCACGCACGCCGCGAGCGGTGCGGCCCATTGCGCGAACATTACCCTCTTCAAAACGGATCGCTTTACCGTTAGAAGAGAGCATCATGGCGTGATCAGAGCCTGACGTAATAACAGCACCCACCAGGCGGTCGCCCTCTTCAAGATCAATGGCGATCAAACCAACGCTGCGCGGACGCGAGAACTGCTCCAGGCTGGTACGTTTCACCGTACCATTGGCGGTCGCAAAGAAAATATAGTGCTCGGGGTCGTAGTCACGCACCGGCAAGATGGCGTTAACCGATTCACCCTCTTCAAGCGGCAGCATATTGACCAGCGGTTTACCCCGCGAACCGCGACTGGCGGATGGCATCTCGTACACTTTCAGCCAATACACTTTACCGCGGTTGGAGAACAGCAGAACGGTGTCATGGGTCGAAGCAACGAGTAGATGCTCAATCACATCCTCATCTTTCATTGATGTTGCCGACTTACCGCGCCCACCACGCCGCTGCGCTTGGTAATCCGAAAGCGGCTGAGTTTTGGCATAGCCCGAACGCGACACGGTGACCACCATGTCTTCTTCGGCGATCAAATCTTCGATCGAGAGATCCAGATGGCTTGCCTGAATTTCTGTACGACGATCATTACCATACTGGTCGCGCACGGCATGCAGCTCTTCACGAATCACTTCCATTAGCCGGTCGGCCGAGGCAAGAATTTCGGTGAGTTCTGCAATTTTCTCAAGAATAGAGAGGTACTCATTGAGCAGCTTCTCGGTCTCAAGACCGGTCAGACGATGTAGGCGCAGCTCAAGGATGGCCTGCGCTTGAGCAGGCGACAGGCGATATTCGGTCGCGGAAGGGTTAAGACCAAAGCTTTCATCCAGCTCTTCCGGCTTGCACGAGGTAGCACCCGCCCGCTCAAGCATGCCGGTGACCTGCCCCGGCTGCCATGTTTTCGCCAGTAGCTTCTCTTTCGCCTCGGCTGCGCTGGGCGAGGCTTTGATCATCTCGATGATGTCGTCAATGTTCGAGATAGCCACCGCCAGACCTTCAAGAAGATGACCACGCTCACGGGCTTTTTTAAGTTCAAAGAGTGTCCGGCGCGTCACTACCTCACGGCGGTGACGGATAAACGCCTCCAGCATCTCTTTTAGGTTCAACGTGCGTGGCTGGCCATTCTCCAGCGCCACCATGTTGATACCAAATACGTTCTGAAGCTGTGTCTGAGCAAAGAGATTATTAACGACGACTTCACCCGATTCGCCACGCTTAATCTCAATGACCACGCGCAAGCCGTCCTTGTCCGACTCGTCGCGTAGCTCAGCAATACCTTCTATTTTCTTCTCTTTGACTAGTTCGGCGATTTTTTCAATCAAGCGTGCTTTGTTCACCTGATAAGGCAGCTCGGTAATGATGATGTGGTCACGGCCGGTTTTATCATGATGCTCAATCGTATGGCTAGCGCGCACGTGGATGCGGCCACGCCCGGTGCGATACGCATCTAAAATGCCAGCACGGCCGTTGATAATCCCCGCTGTGGGGAAATCAGGGCCAGGGATGTACGCCATCAAGTCATCAATCGACAGCGTGTAGTCATCAATCAGCGCTAAACAGCCGTCAATCACTTCACGCATATTATGCGGCGGAATATTGGTTGCCATGCCCACGGCAATGCCCGACGAGCCGTTAATCAGCAGGTTGGGGACTTTAGTAGGCAAAACGGCAGGAATGCGTTCGGTGCCGTCGTAGTTATCGACCCAATCGACGGTATCTTTCTCAAGATCGGCAAGCAGCTCATGCGACAGACGCGACATGCGCACTTCGGTATAACGCATGGCAGCAGCGTTATCACCATCGATAGAACCGAAGTTACCCTGGCCATCGACCAGAACGTGGCGCATTGAGAAGTGCTGCGCCATACGTACGATAGTGTCGTAAACCGCACTATCACCATGCGGGTGATATTTACCGATGACATCGCCGACAACACGCGCCGATTTCTTGTACGGTTTATTCCAGTCATTACCCAGTTCATGCATGGCGAAGAGCACACGCCTATGAACAGGTTTCAAACCGTCACGCACATCGGGTAGCGCGCGGCCGATAATGACACTCATCGCATAGTCGAGATACGACTGCTTGAGCTCGTCTTCAATATTGACGGGCAAGATTTCTCTGGCGATGTCACCCATGAAAGTCAGATCCTTTGCACTGCATTGGCACTGCGAGAGTTGAAAGCGCTAAAAGTACCGCCTTTAAAAAAAGACGATGCGCAGATACTGCTACATCATACCACTGCATCCGCACCAAGGGCAGCCAGGACACTCCCCTTGATTATTAAGGCGTAAACTGCTCTTTGGTAAGTAGTAATGCATTCAGCCGCTCGGCAAGCTCATTTTCAATCACCGAGGCTTTATTCGCCCGCATATCGAGAAGAACAAACGTAAGATCGGCCTGCGCTACTAATACACCATCGCTTCGATAGATGCGGTGATGACACAGCGCACGGCGCTCACCTACCTCTACAATACCCGTCAAAATAGTCAGGTCATCGCCCTGAACGGCGGCGGCGCGGTAGTCAATGTTAAGATTTACCACCACAAACGCCCGCCCCGCCTGATGGAGTTCGCCAATCATCGCTGGGTACTCATCAAAAAACGCCCAGCGCCCTTCCTCCATAAACTCTAGATAGCGGGCATTATTGACATGCCCATAGCCGTCCAAGTGGTAGCCACGTACACGCAGCTGAGCGCGAGAAGGTGATACCGTCATAACAACTCCTTTTCCAAGCTCAAGATAACAGGCCCATTAGCCACCACCTCAATCAAACACAGGTTTAAAACACATACAACTTATACCTAAGCGGCAAGGTGCTGGCAGGAACGCCCCGCTTTCGACATAATGTGCCACCTTTTGGATAGGACTGGTGACATGTGGTTTAAGCACCTGCATTTATATCGCCTACATGGCGCCCCTGAACTCGACAGTTCAACGCTTGCCGACGCATTACAAGCGCATGCGGCCAAACCGCTCGGCAATGCGGATGCTCGCCGACTAGGCTGGACAGCACCAGCAGGCCGCCTTGGCGGCGGTCAACTGCTACATGAAATTCAGGGCCACCGGCTATTATCCGTGCTGCGTCAAGAACGTCTGCTACCTGCCTCTGTTGTCAAAGAGGAAGTCGACGACCAGGTCGCTGATATAGAGGCGCGCGAAGGTCGCAAGGTGACGCGCAAAGAGAAAACCGCGCTTAAAGAGCAGGTGACGGAAGCGCTTCTGCCTCGTGCCTTTGTACGCAGCCAAAAAATTGACCTTTGGTGGGACACACGACGCCACTTGATCGGTATCAATGCCAGCTCTCGTACCCGTGCTGAAGACTTGCTAGACCTATTGCGAGAAACCTTAGGCAGCCTCAAGGCAACGCCCTTGTCATCCCAAACACTGCCTATTCGTGCGATGACGACATGGCTTGGCGACCCCGCTAGCCGCCCAGCAGATTTACAGCTGGGTGACCAGGTGGAACTTAAAGCCAAAGGCGACGATGGCGTTCTCCGCGCTCGCCAGGTCGACCTGGATAGCGATGAGATCCAACAACTACTAGAGAGCGGACGTCAAGCCAGTAAGCTCGCCATGAGTCTTGAAGGCCGATTGAGCTTCGTTCTGCATGATGACCTGGCTCTGAAATCGTTGCGTTTTGGTGATGCCTTGATTGAAGGGGCTGACCATGCTGACGACGGCGATGACGCTCTGGCCCGGCTTGAAACCGACTTTATTTTGATGGCCCAAGCGTTATCCAATGACGTTGTTCGTCTGATAGAGTGGCTGGGTGGTGAAAACAAGCAGGAACCTGCTGCCCCGTTAGGTAACTAAAGGGTTGATCGCGCTGCTATGAATTGTTCTTTATTGTCTATCATCCTACGGATCGCATGACTCATCACAACGACGCACCCAACGCACTGAACGCCGCTGACCCATGGGCGGATATACGCCCTTATACGGACAACGAAGTAGCCGATGTTCTCGCGCGCCTGGCCCGCGATAGCGAGCTTCTTGATGCGCTTACTCGCTTTCGCCTTCCCCGCATGGCGCGCTGGGTTCCGCCGCTTGCCCGAAAGCTTGCAAGCCACGCGATACAGCGTGAAGTAAAAGGCGTAGCAACGGTACGTGATTTTCAAATGCGCATCGCAAGCTACATGGATCGCATGATCCGCACCACCACCGATGCGTTTGAAGTTGCAGGCCTGGATAAGCTCGATCCAAATAGTGCTTATCTCTTTATTGGCAATCACCGGGATATTTCACTCGACCCCGCGTTCGTTAACTATGCACTCTACCAGGCGGGCCGCGATACGGTGCGCATTGCCATTGGCGACAACCTACTTAAAAAGCCGTATGTCACTGATCTAATGCGGCTCAATAAAAGCTTTATCGTCCCCAGAAGTGCGCGCGGAAAGCGTGCCATGCTGGCAGCGTACCAACAGCTTTCTGCTTATATTCGTTACTCAATTACCGATGACCAGCACTCCATCTGGATGGCTCAGCGTGAAGGCCGCGCCAAAAACGGCATTGACCGCACCGACCCCGCTATTATCAAGATGCTGACCATGGCCAAGCGTAATGCCGAGCGAGATATGGTGTTTGGTGAAGCGGTAGCCGAACTCAAGCTGGTGCCTGTCTCGATTAGCTATGAATATGACCCTTGCGACGTGCAAAAAGCGCAGGAGCTACACGACGTGGCAACAGAAGGTAGCTATGCTAAAAGTGAATTTGAAGATATTCGCTCTATCGTTGCTGGCATTACCGGTGATAAAGGCAGAGTACAGCTGCGTTTTGGCTCCCCGGTAGGCGCCGACATGGCGACTCCCGATGAAGTAGCCGCAGAGATTGATCGTCAGGTTATCGGTGGCTACCGCCTCTTCCCAAGCCACTATTTAGCCCTGGAAGCACTCGGTGAGGCGCCGGAGCTGGTTGCCCGTAAAACCATCACTCGCCAGGACCGCGAACGTTTCCAGGCGCGAATGGCAGCGGTGCCAGAGAATTTGCGTCCTTACTGGCTGGCTCAGTATGCCAATCCGGTAAAACACAAAGCAGGGCGTTTAACGTTAACGTAGTAGGCTAAATCACTGGCCTAAACGTAGACAAGCCATACTCGCTGCACTAAAAATGCTATGGTCAATGCATGGACTGGCTTCGCTTGATAATCAGCTCAAGCGCCGCGTTAAGGAGACTCTTATGTCTGCATCAGAAATTCAAAAAACACGTATTATTAATGAACTGCGCGGTTTCATACGCAAACTGCTTCAAGATCCTGACATTCTTGGTCAGTCGCTGGTAATCGCGCGCCAGCAATTAAGCGAAGGCAGCAGCCCGGCAGTAATGGCGCGAATCGCCAATGAGATATCTGGCACTACCAGTGTCCATATTCCGGAAGATCCTGCCGAGCACTCAGAGGCTGACAAACTGTTTTTAGAGCTTTTAAAAGAGGTCGTTCAAGAAGAGCAAGCACTTTACTAACAACCCGACATCAAGACTGCACGCGCTTTAACGTCAATTTAAACGCCTGCATCGTACCTTGTTACCGGCCATCTGCCGGCTAACTTCGCCGTTTTATTGTTATCGCCTAACCGGAATTATCATTCACCATGTCTAACTCTGCCACGCGCAATATTCTGGTGACCAGCGCGCTCCCCTACGCTAACGGAGCGATCCACCTCGGTCACTTACTTGAATATATCCAAACCGATATCTGGGTACGTTTTCAGAAAAGCCGTGGCCAGCAGTGCTACTACGTTTGCGCCGACGACGCTCATGGTACGGCCATCATGCTGCGTGCCGAGCAGGAAGGCATTACGCCTGAAGCCTTGATTGACCGCGTCTCACGCGATCACCAGGAAGACTTCGCTCGCTTCAACGTTGACTTTGATAACTACCATTCCACGCATTCGGAAGAGAACCGGCACCTCAGTGAGGTTATCTATAAGCGTCTGCGTGATAAAGGCCATATCGCCACCCGCGATATAGAGCAGATGTACGACCCGCAAAAAGGCCTGTTCCTGGCGGACCGCTTCATCAAAGGCACCTGTCCGAAATGTGGCACTGACGACCAGTACGGTGATAATTGCGAAAAGTGTGGTGCCACTTACACCCCCGCTGATTTGATCAATCCGGTATCCGCCATTTCCGGCGCAACTCCGGAAGTACGCTCTTCAACCCATTACTTCTTTAAATTGCCGGACTTTGCCGAGTTCCTGCAGCGTTGGATCAACGATGGCCACGTGCAGCCACAGATTCGTAACAAGCTGATGGAGTGGTTTGAATCAGGCTTTAACGAATGGGATATCTCCCGTGATGCGCCCTATTTCGGGTTTGAAATCCCCGATGCGCCGGGCAAATACTTTTATGTATGGCTTGATGCCCCTATCGGTTACTTAGCCAGCTTCAAGAATTTGTGTGATCGTGACGGCATTGATTTCGATAGCTACTGGAATAAAGACTCCAACGCCGAGATCTACCACTTTATTGGGAAAGACATTGTCTATTTCCACGCGCTTTTCTGGCCAGCCATGCTGCATGGCGCTGATTTACGCACGCCCTCCGCGGTAAATTGCCACGGCTTTTTGACCGTAGATGGCGCCAAAATGTCGAAGTCGCGCGGCACCTTTATCAAAGCTGCGACCTATGCCGATTACTTGAATCCCGAGTACTTGCGCTATTACTTCGCTGCAAAGCTGACGTCCAAAGTGGATGACCTGGACCTCAACCTGGATGATTTTGCCGCACGGGTTAACTCAGACCTCGTGGGCAAAGTGGTTAACATTGCCAGCCGCTGCGCCGGGTTCGTTAAAAAGTTAGGTGGCGGCACCCTTTCAGCGCACTGCGCCGAACCGCAGATGGTCGCTCGGTTTATTGCCGCGGGCGATGAGATCGCTGAAGATTTTGAAGCACGCGAATTTAGCCGCGCCATGCGTAAAATCATGGAGCTGGCGGATGAAGCCAATACCTATATTGCTGAGAAAGAGCCTTGGGCGCTCGCTAAGCAAGATGGCCGTGACCAAGAAGTGCTTGAGATTTGTTCCGTCGGCATCAACCTCTTCCGCCAGCTGATGGTGTACTTAGCCCCCGTGGTACCCACCATGGCCGCTCAGGCACAAGTCTTCTTGAAGCTTGATTCGCTTAACTGGGAAAGCCGTCATAATGTGCTGGTTAATCATGAGGTGGAGAAATTCAAACCTCTTATGACCCGCGTAGAGCGTGACAAAATTGACGCCATGATTGAAGCCTCCAAGGAGGATCTGGTGGAAGAGCAAAAGCTTAAAGAAGCTCCCAAAGGGCCTCTAGCAGACGACCCCATTGCCGCCGAAATTAGCTTTGACGACTTTGCCAAGGTAGATCTGCGCATTGCCCGGATTACGAAGGCACAGTACGTAGAGGGCGCGGACAAGCTGCTGCAATTAACGCTGGATTTAGGCGGTGAAACCCGCAATGTTTTCTCCGGCATTCGCAGCGCCTATGCGCCTGAGGCGCTTGAGGGGCGTCTTACCGTCATGGCAGCCAACCTTGCGCCGCGTAAAATGCGTTTTGGTCTTTCCGAAGGCATGGTGCTCGCCTCTGCCAATAAAGACGGCATTTATCTGCTTTCACCTGACGCTGGTGCCGAACCCGGCCAACGTGTAATGTAGCCGACCTTCAAGCACTTCCGGGGGGTAGAGACGACCAAGCTCTACCCCCTTCTTACGTGTATTGCTTAATAAACCTTTTAAAAGACTCTCCGTTTAGGCCTGATTATGCGTCGGCACTTCTCTCAATCACTGCGTTTTCAATTGTTAGTAGCGTTGAGTGGTGTGCTCTTGCTCGCACTATGCTCGTTAGTCATGATGAGCATCGCCGATCAAGTGCTTTCTAATGCCAAAACGGCAGGACATCATCAGGTCAAGATATTCACACTGCCTAACGCTGATTTTTCTGTTGTCAGCCACGATACGTCGCTATGAGTGAGTTATTCATCATTTTGATCAGCACCGCGCTGGTCAATAATTTTGTCTTGGTGCAGTTTTTGGGGCTCTGTCCGTTTATGGGGGTTTCCAATAAGCTGGAATCTGCCATGGGCATGTCGCTGGCAACCACCTTCGTGTTAACACTCGCCTCTGCTGCCAGCTACGTTGTCTATTACGGCTTGTTGGTGCCGCTGGATGTAACCTATTTGCGCACCATCAGCTTTATTGTAGTGATTGCTGCGGTTGTCCAGTTCACCGAGATTATGGTGCGCCATTTAAGCCCGCTGCTGCATCAAGTGCTGGGCATCTTTCTGCCCTTGATCACGACCAACTGTGCGGTGTTGGGTGTTGCCCTGCTCTCGCTCAACCGCGAGTTAAGCTTTTTCCATACTACGCTTTATGGGCTTGGGGCGGCACTCGGTTTTTCATTGATTCTGGTGCTGTTTGCCGCCATGCGTGAGCGTTTGGCCGGGGCGGATATTCCCAAACCGTTCAAGGGTGCGGCTATTGCCATGATCACTGCCAGCTTGATGTCACTCGCCTTTCTCGGTTTTTCCGGTTTAACCCAAGGGTAATTCAATACCATGAGCGATACGTTTTCTCTCTGGGGTATTGTCAGCGCCATTGGCATACTCACTGGCCTGGGGGTCGGCTTCGGCGCCCTTTTAGGGGCTGTTAGCGAGCGCTTCAAGGGCGATGAGCACCCGCTTGTCGATCAGATTGATGCGCTGCTGCCCCAAACTCAGTGCGGCCAATGCGGTTACCCAGGCTGCCGCCCTTACGCCGAAGCGGTTAATAAGGGTGACGCACTCAACAAGTGCCCGCCCGGTGGCGAGGCAACCATTCATGCCTTGGCAGATCTACTAGGCCGTGAGCCTGAGCCACTTGATGGCGAGGTGCCCAGCGAAGCCAATGTGGCATATATCCGCGAGGCCGAGTGCATTGGCTGCACCAAGTGCATTCAGGCGTGTCCAGTGGATGCCATTATTGGCGCGGCCAAGCAGATGCACACCGTGATTGAGGATGAGTGCACAGGCTGTGACTTATGCGTTGACCCATGCCCGGTAGACTGTATCGACATGCTGCCCCGGAGCACGCCGCTTGGCCAGTGGCAGCCCGTTGTTTTACCCACTGGCGTCATTGCAAGCGACCGTACACCAGCAACAAGGGGGCCAGATGTTACACCCATTTGATTTCCCAGGCGGCATCTACCCACCGGAGCGAAAGGACCGTTCAACGCTATCACCGTTGCGACGTGCCCCGTTACCGTCGCAGGTCATCCTTCCTCTGTGCCAGCATAGCGGCCGCCCCGCCACCCCCTGCGTGGCCCGGGGCGATCATGTTCGCGTTGGCAGCCTGATCGCCAAGCGCGATGGTTTGATATCCGCAGATGTTCACGCGACAGTGAGTGGCACGGTTGGTCATGTTGATAGCGCTGCTATTCACATAGACAGCGATGGCCAGGATACCTGGCAATATCTACCCCCGCTTGATTGGCGCAAGACGGATGCACCTACGCTGCTTACGCGGCTGGATGACAGCGGTGTGGTCGGGTTAGGTGGTGCCGGGTTCCCGACCCATATCAAGGCTCGCGTGATTGAGCGGCATGCTATCGACACGCTGGTGATTAACGCCGCCGAATGCGAGCCTTACATTACGGCCGATGACCTCACATTACGGAATTATCCAAACGACGTGCTGGAAGGCGCACAGCTCATCGCTGCCTTATGCGGTGCCCAGCAGATCATCATCGGCATTGAAGATAATAAGCCCGAGGCCATTGCCGCCTTGGAGCATGCCCTTCCAGACAGCCAGCCAGCCCGCGTGACGCTGACCGTTATCCCTACTCGTTACCCAAGTGGCAGCGAGCGACAGTTAATTAAAAAGCTATTGAACCGAACGGTACCCAGCCAAGGCCTACCGGCAGATGTTGGGGTGCTTTGCCACAACCCCGGCACGCTACTGGCAGCACTTTACGCGGTGCGTGATGGCCAACCGCTGGTTGAGCGGATGGTGACGCTAACCGGGGAAGCCATTACTCAACCGGGTAACTACTGGGTGCGTTTGGGGACGTCTATTGAGACGCTTTTATCCCATGCAAGGCTTGATAGCACCCGGCTCAGCCGCGTAATCCTGGGTGGACCGATGATGGGCACCTCACTTGAAACGCTTAATACGCCCGTCACAAAGACCACCAACTGCCTGATTGCGGCAACGCCTGACGAACTGCCGCCTGCGCCGATGGAATCACCCTGTATTCGCTGCGGGGCGTGTGAAAGTGTATGCCCCGCCCAGCTTCTTCCTCAGCAGCTGCACTGGTACGCCCGCGCCCAGGACGACGATAAGCTAACGAGCCATCACCTTTTTGACTGCATCGAATGTGGCGCCTGTAGCTATGTTTGCCCCAGCCATATTCCGCTGGTCGATGATTACCGCGACGCCAAACGTCGCCTTCGCTACCAACAAATTGAAGCAGCCAAGGCCGAACATGCCAAGCATCGCTTCGAGTTTCGCCAGGCACGCCTGGCCCGAGAAGAGGCAGAAAAACAGGCGCGCCGCCAGGCTCGGCTAGCGCACAACAAGCCCACCGACGGCAACGCCAGTAACGAAAGCACCAGCGCGCCTCCAGCCGACTTGCGCAGCCTGCGTATTGCCCAGACGGCGGCCAAGGCAGCGGTTAGAAAAGCCGAAAAAGTGCTCGCGCGGGCAGCGCAGCAAGAGCCACAGCAATCTCATGAAGACCTGGAAACGCTGCTGGCGACCGCCCAGGAAAATCTTAAGGCCGCCGATTTGCAGCTGGCGCAAGCGCGTGAAAGTGCTAAAGCACCGACCGCGGAGGACACCCCATGAGTATGTTTCACGCATCACAAGTAAGCGCCTCCTCTGCCAAGTCAACAATACCAGCAACGGCGTTATTAATGCGCTGGGTGGTGATTGCCACGCTGCCTGGCGTGTTGGCCATGACGTATTACTTTGGCTTGGGCGTGCTCAGCAATATCACCCTGGCGGCCATTATGGGAGCTCTTCTGGAGGCGGGCATGCTGCGTCTTCGCAACCGCCCCATCGCACCAGCCTTAACGGATACCAGCGCTCTACTTACCGGCGTACTGCTGGGTGCCTCGCTCCCCCCGGCAAGCCCGTGGTGGCTAATTGGGGTCGGTATGATAGCCGCGGTGGTGATTGCCAAGCAGCTGTATGGTGGCTTGGGGCATAATCCATTTAATCCGGCCATGGCAGGCTATGCGCTATTGCTGGTCTCATTCCCTACGTACATGACGCTATGGGCGCCACCTCAGCCACTCATTAGCGATACGCTTTG
Source organism: Halomonas sp. TP35 (assembly GCF_052375975.1). NCBI lineage: Bacteria > Pseudomonadati > Pseudomonadota > Gammaproteobacteria > Oceanospirillales > Halomonadaceae > Halomonas > Halomonas sp. TP35. The sequence goes on from NZ_JBQSUZ010000002.1 coordinate 154,540, forward strand.
GACCCAAATTCTCGGAACACTGCCTACTTCACAGCTTGATGCGCTTAGCGGTGCAACGCCATTGGATGCGTTCAAACATAAAGCCGAAGGGCTCTCTGCCCAGCAGTTCTGGTTAAGCGCTCCGCTACCCGATCAAACGCTCACTGCCTGGTACAGCATCAGCCTGGCCTGGCTTGTAGGCGGGGTGCTGCTGCTGTTTAAACGGATTATTAGTTGGCACATCCCCATCGCCCTGTTAGGTAGCTTGTTAGCGCTGGCAGCGCTGTTTCATCTGATTGACTCTAACCGTTTTGCATCGCCTCTTTTTCACCTGCTAACCGGTGCGGCGCTGTTTGGGGCTTTCTTTATTGCCACCGATCCGGTATCCGCGGCGACCAGCCAGCGCGGCAAATTGCTGTATGGCATGGGCATTGGGGTGCTGATAATTGTGATTCGTAATCTAGGGGGCTACCCAGATGCGGTGGCCTTTGCCGTTTTGTTGATGAATCTGTGCGTCCCATTGATTGATCTGTACACCGTGCCACGTCCTGCAGGCCACTCAAAAGGCGCGCCAGGAGCATTACGATGACGCCCATTATCGCCATGCGGCGTGGCGCTTTAACGCTGGGTATCTTCGCGCTCGTGACGGCAGGCAGCGTCGCGGTAACCCGTGCTTTAACGGCTGATCGTATTACTGAGCATCAGCAGGCTTACCAGCTCCGCCAGCTGCAAGAGGTACTGCCCCAAGCATTAGCCAATACACCGACGGATCAAGTGCTGGACAGCGCCTTTAACTTGCCCAATGCCGCCGCCCTGGGACACCGAACGCCAGTGACAGGTTGGAAAATCACCCGTGGGGATCACCGCGTTACTATTCTGCCAGTGATTACACGCAAGGGTTACAGCGGAGAAATTGGTTTACTGCTAGGGATAGATGAGCAGCAGCGTATTAGCGGTGTACGCGTGACCTACCATCAGGAAACCCCTGGCCTCGGTGATAAGATTGAGCGCCAGCGCAGCGACTGGATTACCCGCTTTAACGGATTAAGCCTTGATGAACTGCCACCAAATGCCTGGGCCGTTAAAAAAGAGGGCGGCCAGTTTGATGGTTTTACCGGCGCAACCATTACACCTCGCGCCGTTATTGAGGCCGTTCATAACGCTTTAGAGTACGCCGCCAATACACCGCTACCGGGTAACATTGAGGAGCCGATTCGATGAGCCAATGGCAAGCGCTGACCCGTGACGGGCTTTGGAGCAATAATCCGGCATTAGTCCAGTTGCTGGGGCTGTGTCCACTGCTGGCCGTCAGCACAACCGTGGTTAACTCGCTAGGGTTAGCCATCGCCACGCTGTTTGTCATGGTAGGCGCCAATACCGCCGTATCGCTGGTACGTCACCAAGTGCCGAATGCCGTTCGGCTACCGGCCTTTGTCATGATCATCGCGGCGTTTGTTACCTGTGCTGAACTATTGATGGCCGCCTATGCCTATCCGCTCTATCAACTGCTGGGTATTTTTATTCCGCTAATCGTCACCAACTGCGCCATTTTAGGGCGTGCCGATGCGTTTGCCTCCCGCCAACCGGTCGGGCTTGCAGCGCTTGATGGCCTGATGATGGGCGTTGGTTTCGGTAGCGTTTTAGTGCTGCTTGGCGGGCTGCGTGAGCTATTGGGCCAAGGCACGCTATTTAGTGATATGGCGTTGCTGCTTGGTCCTATCGCGGCCAATTGGCAACTTACCCTGGTAGACGACTATCAATTTCTGTTTTTCGTGCTGCCACCTGGCGCATTTTTTGTGGCCGGGATGCTGATCGCGCTAAAAAACGTGATAGACCAACGACGCGCCGCACGCGCCTTGCCTTCAGCGGCCACCCCACGAACAGAGCGCCGCGTCCGGGTCACCGGCATCATCAAGTAACCGTAGAGACACGCTATGAATGCCCAAAAGCGTCATGAAATTTTTGCTCGCCTTCAGGCAGCAGACCCGCACCCGACAACAGAGCTCAACTGGACTACCCCTTTTGAGCTACTTGCGGCGGTTTTACTTTCCGCACAAGCCACCGATGTCGGCGTCAATAAAGCCACCGCACGGCTCTACCCCGTTGCCAATACGCCTCAGGCTATTATTGACTTGGGGATTGATCAGCTTAAAGCGCATATCAAGACCATCGGCCTGTATAACACCAAAGCAGAGAACTTGATGAAGACCTGCCATATTCTGGTCAACCAGCACGGCGGCGTCGTGCCCGACACGCGCAGTGCGTTAGAAGCACTGCCGGGGGTTGGGCGTAAAACCGCCAATGTGATTTTGAATACAGCGTTCGGGCAGCCCACTATTGCCGTAGATACGCATATCTTTCGTGTATCGAACCGTACCGGCATCGCCAAAGGCAAAAATGTAGTTGAAGTCGAGCAGAAGTTAATACGCCATGTGCCCAGGGAGTTTAAACAGGATGCTCACCACTGGTTGATTCTCCACGGTCGATATACCTGCATTGCGCGCAAACCGCGTTGCGGAAGCTGTATTATCGAAGACCTGTGTGAGTACCCCGACAAAATCGAACTCGCCTAGCTTACGTTAACAGGAGACTCCTATGCCGATGCCTGCCACTTTGCTACATGACCAACCCATTGAGCAGCGTATTGACGCGCTATTTGCGCTCTCCCGTCAGCACGCGGACCACTTTGGCAGTGCAGGTGCCTGGCTTTCACGCCAACGCTACCTGGCGCAACACCCTACGTCGATTGTGGTCATGAAATGTATGGATGGGCGTATCCATATCCCACATGCTACCCGCACACCGCTCGGCATCATTACCCCGTTTCGTAACCTTGGCGGGATTTTCGATTTGGGTTGGCCATATTTGGGTGAGCTACTCACCGATACCGTTATTGAAGCCGCGAACGCTGGGCGAGCCACGCTTTTATTGATTACCTACCACTTTTCCGAGGGCAACCCGGCGCGTGGATGCGCTGGGTTCGATTGCGACACCCAAGCCGCCAAAGCGCACGCGTATGCGATTGCCCGCCAAGCCGGTCAGCTATTTGGGGAAGATCATCAGCAGGTATACCCGTTGGTGTGTGGCTTTGAAACGGATAGCGACGCCCTCATCCTTCACGGTCAGGACAACGCAGTATTGGATGTACGCGAATGGGTTGGGCAGCCCACAGAAGCACTCACCGCGCATCTACAGGCTATTTTCCCTGATATGCCTGCGGACATACGCCGGGATTTACTGCCTTTATTGAAAGGTAACCTAGCGCATGTCAATGACCTTCAGGGCGTTGAACGCGAACTGGATATCGAGCATCGCGAGTGGGCGATCTGTATTGGCCGTGGGTTCGACTTTTTGCACTTGCCTAATACCGCACTGATTATTGGGCCTTACGGGCCCGACCTGGCTGAACCGATTGGTACGGCCGCCACGATTATTGAAGCCAATATGCAGGCCGGCAAGATCCCCGATGATGGTTTTATGCTGCTTGCCTCAACGCCGTATCAGCATAGCGGTGTGGATCGTGCCCGGGCGATGCTGAAGTCGCGTTTTTTATCCGAGTTCGCCGAGCAGGTCATTCGGCGGGAGCATCCGCACCTTGCCCAAAAAATGCGCCGCCATACGGCTGTCGTTCACTGGCCAACCCGACGGCTGGATTCCCTGGACTAACGCGGTAGCGATAAGCCTGGCTGTAATAGTGCGCGGTACGCATCGCGCCAGGCGGGCCATTCCCAGGCCTGCGTGTTTATCTCCCCTGGCCGCGAATCGGGCGTGCTAAGCCACGCATGCAAACGCTCATAAAGGCCGTCTGGCGTACCATCATAATGGTAAGCATCCGGATATAGCTCAGGAAAACAGAGCCTATCGGGCACTAGCGGCAAGGCTCCGCGCTGGGCAGCTTCCATAATGGCCAAGCCCTGAAACTCATGCCAGGTCGTCGAGACTACAATCCCGGCGGTCGCTAACAGCTCGCGGTATTGCGGTTCCGGCTGCGGGCCCCAGGCCACACTATGCGCGGCTAGTTTCTCCTGGGCGATATCAAAAATAGGCGGTGTTTGCCGAAAACGCTGACCCAATACGGCTAACTCAAAATCAATGCCCTGCTCGCTTAGCGCTATTAACGTATTGAAAAAGTCATCCGGGTTTTTGTCATACTCCCAGCGATGGTTCCACACTATACGCCGTGAAACCCGGCCATCCGTATGCGTTTCGGCCAGTGGTGAAATCGGTACGGGCAGTACGAGAGCACGTGAGCTTAATGCCTCAAGCGGCTTGGCCGCGGGCAGGTTTTCGGGCATTTTCTTTAAGAATGCCCGCACGCCGGTAAAAAACGAGTCGCGGTTATAGGCAGTGTTAAAAACAACGGTATCGGCGGCAAGCGCTGCATAGAGATTCACCATTTTTGCCTCTACCTGAGGCATCTGGTCGCTCGATTCCGGATAGGCAAACTGGTTTTCGTGAAAATAGACAATTTTCCTGGCCTGGCCCAAATGAGGGAAAAGCCCCAGAAGCGTCGCCAGATCCACCATCGACGTTGCCAACACGACATCATAGGATTGGCTAAGTGTGTCATGCTCTTTTAGCCACCAGCTAAGCGGGTTTCCGCGAATTCGCCAAGCAAAGTGACGCGGCGGTAAATTTAATGTTTGCCATGTTATCTCAGGGAGGTTGGCCATTAAACTGTCTGCCCAGTAACGGTGGCTCACCGCTTCGTACGCCGAAAGTAGTAGAACGCGCATTAAAACCCTTGTTTTAAAAGCTCTGGTATTAAAAACCCTGGCATTAAAAACCCTGGTGCTCCAGCTTATCAGCCAGCGATTCTAACACGTCGATCCCTTGTACATCGGTCGCTAACCACGGCAGCGTGGGCCGGGAAAGGTGTTTAAACAGCGTATCAATGCGTTCAAGATAAGTGGCCTCTTGCGCGCGTCGTGCCTGCAAAAAGGCACCGTCCGCTTCTTTAGGTATCACCCGGTTAACCAGTACGCCCGCCACGTTGATATTAACCTCTTCCAAGGCGCTGACAGCTCGCTGTGTCTCAAGGATAGGCAGTCGCTCCGGCGTCATGACGAATAAAAAGCTGCACGCCTTGGCATCCTCTATACGACGCCGTGCTTGGTGAAACAGCCGCCGACGGTTGATCAGCGTTTCCGCCACCTCGCGGGTACGCTCATCCAGACCGGAAAGCGCATCTTCTGTGGGGTTATCAAAGGGAGTGGCCACATCCTGCCCACGTGATGGAGTGAGATGCTTAAGCACACCGCTCAATTCAGCCGATTTCCGATTATGTGCCAACAGTCCATCCGTCCAGGCCGCCATGGCTTCGGGCAGGGTTAATAGGCGCAGCGTATGTCCAGTGGGCGCCGTATCGATAATCACCAAGTCATAAGGTGCATCGTCATCCAGAATCAGCCGCGCCAGCCGCTCAAGTAGGGCCGCTTCCTGAGTGCCAGGGGATTGACGCGTCAGGCGCATTTGCCGCTCTAGCTCCTGCATCATTTCAGGCGCGGCGAAGCGGCGCATTTGCTGGGTGACTCTATTTAAATGCGCTTCAACCTCACTATCAGGATCAATCTCCATGGCATCCAGATTAGGCAGCAAGCGACGCGGCGTATCGCCTAACGTTCTATCGAACACATCGCCCAGGCTATGGGCGGGGTCAGTTGAAACCACCAGCACGCGCTTGTTACGCCTGGCCGCAAGAATTGCCAAAGAGGCCGCGACGGTTGTTTTACCTACGCCGCCTTTACCACCTACCCACAGCAGGCGGCGGTTGAGAACTGATTGCATAGGCTACCTGTCCATGGGCTTGTTTAGGGGGCTAGCAACAGCGAAAATGGTCCAGCGGCGAATGCTCCATGCCCATTCGCGTATGCCAGTCATGAAAACGTTCAAGCAGCAGCGGCTGCAATTCCAGTGTGTAGTAGGCGGCGGGGTTGGGTACCCCCATCATTTCTGAAAAAACCAGCAGCATGAACAGGTCATCTTCATCACGGCGCGCCCGCGCAATCGCCCCACGATAGCGCGCGCTATAGACCTCTTCGGTAAAAAAGCGGGCCTGGCCTAGCCAGGCCCGCAACGTATCGCGCTTGGATAACAGCTTTTTAGTCGAGTCATCGCGCATTAAGATGCCCTCTTATTTAGTCACCTTGGGCTGCCATTTCGGCACGCGAGCGTTTAAGCGCCGCGGCACACTCCATCGCGACTAGAACGGCTGCCATTAGCACCACAATATCCATCACCAGCAGGAACATGTTGCCTTGGTCCCAGAAAGTGCGAAGCTGAATGAGTAATGCCAATATGGTCATTACCAGCAAAAAGCACAGGGGCGCCAGGGTGTACCACATGGGCCGCCGCAGACGTACCAGCATGACGGTAATAATCAACAGCGTTAACCCGGCAAGCAACTGGTTGGTGGTGCCAAAAAGCGGCCAGATAATCAAACCGCCAGAACCATCCGCGCCGCCAGCCCCGAATGCCAACAACAAGCAGGTTCCCACCGCCAGCCCTGTCGCAAGTGCCGGTTTTTTCATCCACGGCTGGTTATAAATATCCCCCCACTCCTGGAAAATATAGCGCTGCAAGCGTAAGCCAGTATCCATGGTGGTACCTGCAAAAAGCGCGGCCATTACCGTTAACAGCGTCGCGGCAGTAGCCTCAGGCAGTCCAATACCGTTATGAATAATAAATGCGCCCCCTTCCACAAAGGCGTTAACGCCGCCCTGGCCAAAGGCGCTGTACATTGTCTGCCAATCGCCAAATGTCGCAAACCCTGCCGTCGCGGCCAAAATAGCCGCTAGCGCTAGCATCCCCTCGCCTACCGCCCCAAAGTAGCCCACGAACCGCGCATCGGTTTCTTTATTAAGCTGTTTGGACGTAGTACCTGAAGATACCAGCCCGTGGAAACCCGATATTGCCCCACAGGCAATCGTTACAAAAAGCAGCGGAATCATCGAAGGTGTACCGGCAGGCACATTGCTGTTAAAGGCTGGCGCGACCAGCGTTGGGTTCAGCAGCACCAGCGCTCCATAAAGAATCAGCAGGCCGATAAATAGCTGCAAACCATTGATATAGTCTCGTGGCTGCAGCAGCATCCATACGGGCAATAGCGAAGCAATGGCTGCATAGCCAAACAGAATCACAATCCAGATAGCGTTACCCGACAGCCCAGCGACTTCAGCAGGCATTTGAACAGGCACCATCGGGCCAATACCAATAAGCGCATAAAGAGCAATAACGCCTAATACCGATACCACGGTTAGACTCATTATCCGCCGGTAGATCAGTTGGCCAATGATCAGTGCCACAAAAATCGCTCCCCAAACCGGTACCACCGCACTAGGAAAGTTCATCATTAAGCCGGCAATCACCACGGCAAACACGGCATTAACCATGAGCAGCACAAGGAAAATAACGATCATAAAAATGCTGCGTGCCCGCTTGCCGACTACATCGCCCGTTAAGGCGCCTACCGATTTAGCCTTATTGCGTACGCTGGCCCATATAGCGCCAAAATCGTGTACACCGGCAAAAAAGATGGTACCGAACACCACCCATAAAAAAGCGGGTGCCCAGCCCCATATCACCGCAATGGCAGGGCCTACTATGGGTGCCGCTCCCGCTACTGAAGTAAAATGATGCCCCCAGAGCACAAAACGGTTGGTCGGCACATAGTCGATGCCATCCTCAAACTCGTGGGCAGGGGTTTTGAAATCAGGGTCTAACTGATAGATCTTTTGAGCAATAAATTTAGAATACAACACGTATCCTAACGCCATTGCCCCAAGTCCGATTAACAGCAAGATAACAGCACTCATATGCGCGGCTCCTTTGGCAAGATTGTTCTTTATTATTAAAACCAAGGCACGTATAGGTTAGGTGTTTCTGTTTATATGTTGGTACGGCTTCTTGATTACGTCTATGTCTAAATCTCTTTGACACCGATTATTCACCCTAAAGTTGTAAACTGGCACTCGCTTTCTATTCGGCCAAGGTCGTCTTGGCCTGCCTTGCATCGCTACCTACACTCGTAGTGAGTGAGATAACCGTTTTTAAATAACAACCAGTCGGTGGGCTCCATGACAAAAGTGCTAGTGGTCGATGATGAACCGAACATCGTCCTGTCGATTGAATTTTTAATGGAGCAGGCAGGGTTTGACGTCATCAGCGCGCTGGATGGCGAACAAGCCCTTGAGTGTGTGGCGGCCAACGAACCAGATGTTGTGTTACTGGATATTAGCCTTCCCGGGATGAGCGGGTTTGATGTATTGGAAGCACTACGCAGCCATACCGCGACGGTACAGCTGCCGGTAATTATGCTCACCGCCCATGGCCGTGAAGCGGAGCGTGAAAAGGGCTTTGCGCTGGGCGCAAACGCCTATATTACCAAGCCATTTTCAACACAGGCGCTGGTTGAGAAAGTGCAAACCCTGCTGGGTGAGGAAACCTCATGACACCAAAGGCACTGCCTAAACGGCAGCGTTTGGTGGGTGCCTGGCTACTGCTTAGCGGCTTGAGCCTCTTGGGAGGGGCTTTATTTGCTGCTTGGCTGGAAAGCCAGTTGAACGTGCATAGTGGCTACCGGCTTATCCTCTGGGCAGGTTGCTTTTCAGGCGGCATCACACTTTTCTTAGTGGGCTTGCTGCTTGAACGTCTGCTTTTTACGCCGCTACGCAGCCTGCAAGCACAGCTTGCCCGACTGGCCGCCAATCCTGATATCGAAGACACCTGGCCCCCGCAAGGCTGGCTGAAGGGCCTGGCACCTGATCTACGCCGGGTACAAGAGAACTGGCACTCGGACCGTCATTCATTGCATAAGGCCCGTGCTGAGGGCGCCCAAAGCGCAACCCGTATCCGTAAAGCGCTTGAGGCGCTGCTGCAGGTACTGGAAACGCCGCTTCTGCTTTACGATAAGCACCGCCGTTTAATGCTGTTTAACCAAGCGGCTGAGCGCTTTTTTGTGAATACGCAAGGCCTGGGCTTGGGTAAGCGTCTGGAAGCCCTATTGCCGCTTGCAAGCTTGCAACAACTCCTTGAGCAACTGCCCGCTAATGGCACTCCGCGTGAGCTTTTGGTGCCGTGTGATCAACGCTGGTTAAAAGTCATTATCCGTCGGGTGCCTGAAAGCCAAGGTGAAACACTGATAACCTGCAGCGATGCCACGGCGGCCTGGGCCAGTGAACGGGGTGAACGGGCCGATCTTGCACGTATGCTCACACCTCTGCGCCAACATACTGCAAGCCTGGTAACAGCGACGGATGCACTAAGCCAACTGCGTCAATCAGCGCATGAAAGTGGCTCGCTTGCTCAGCGGCTGGAGCAAGTAGTGCGTGAAGAGAGTAGCGCCCTTGGTGAAACAGTCACCAACGTCAGTGAACTTGTTGAAGCCATGCAGCAACAGGGTGAGCGGCTTACCTCAATATGGTCCAATGACTTTTGGCAGATGCTGGATGATTATCTGGACCCTGCCCACCGCCTGATCACCCCCATTGGAATGCCGGTCTGGTTTAAAGGCGATGCCCCTGCGTTGATGGCTCTTTTTGGATCGCTGGTTAAACACCTGAGTGATTACATTACGGGTAGTGTATTTGAAGGCGAAGTGTCGCTTAGCCCTAAACACACCTACCTCGACCTTGTATGGAAGGGCAAACCGATACCCGAGAGCGAGCTTACCAAGTGGCTGATGCACCCCCTGAACACGCTCCCCTTGAGTCCAAGTGCGGCGGATGTATTACGCCAGCATTCCAGCGATGCCTGGAGCACGCAAGACACCGACGGCCAGCACGCACGCTTGCGGCTACCGCTTCTTGGCGTGGCGCAAAATGCGGCTCCCCGCTCTGCGCCACCTCGGCCAGAATTTCATGATTTTGGTATCGCAGACCTACCCTCTCCCGATACCACGCTCGCCAGCTGCCCTTTGCGTAGCCTGGAGCTAGTAATTTTTGATACTGAAACAACCGGGCTTGAGCTGCGCAGAGGCGATACGGTGATTAGCCTCGGCGCCTGTCGTATTGTGAATGGGCGCTTATTAGCCAGCGATGTGTTTGATCACTACGTTAACCCACACAAGCCGATTCCTGCCGCCAGCACCGCGATTCATGGCATCACCGATAGCGACGTTAACGAAGCCCCGCGCCTGGAACAGGTGTTAACGCACTTTCGTGATTATATTGGAGAAGCTGTCCTGCTCGCCCACAACGCTTCGTTTGATATGCTCGCGATTAGCCAGAAAGGTGTGCTATTCGATATGCCCGTACTGGATACGTTATTAATCTCCCGCGCACTTGATGAAGGACTGGATGGCCACGACCTGGACAGCTTGGTGAAGCGGTATGGCTTGACCCTTCCACCTGGTCTTCGCCACACGGCGCTGGGCGATGCTCGCGTAACCGGCGAACTCTGGCTTGCATTATTACCTCGTTTGGAAGCACGCGGAATTACCACACTTGAGCAGCTACTCGCCTTACAAGCCAGTGCGTTTGATAAAGAGGATGCCAGCGCCTCATGATGCCTTCAAATTCACGCTACCGAGAACGCTTACTTGGGCTGGTCACCCTGGCGCTGATGCTTTTCTGTCCGCCACTGCTTCTAGTGATTGATCGCCTGCCCTCGGTGAGTATGGGTTGGCTACCCCTTTATCTTTTCTGCAGCTGGGCGTTCATCATTGGCCTGACCGCGTGGCTGATGGAACCTACTAAAAGGCGATAATCATGCGAACGGATGCGCTGATACTAAGTGCGGTGTTCGGCTATTTAGGCCTGCTTTTTCTAGTAGCGGCCTGGGGCGATCGTCGGGCGGCGCAAGGCCGCTCCATTATTAACTCGCCAACGGTGTATGCGCTTTCTATTGCCGTTTACTGTACGGCATGGACGTTCTACGGCAGCGTCGGGCGCGCGGCGCAGTTTGGCCCAAGTTTTTTACTTATCTATTTAGGGCCCACGCTTGCGATGATGCTATCGCCTTTTATCATCCGCAAAATGGTGCGCATTGCCGCACGCCAGCGGCTCACCTCCATTGCTGACTTTATTAGCGCCCGCTATGGCAAAAGCGCCGGTCTTGGCGCGCTGGTGGCGCTCATATCGCTGATTACCATTACGCCGTATATAGCCCTACAGCTAAAGGCCATTACGGTGAGCCATGCGGTACTCATTAGCTATCCACAAAGCGCTGAGTCAATTCTCTATAACGAGCGTTTCTGGATGGACCGGTCCTTGTGGGTTGCTTTGGTACTGGCCGTTTTTATTATTTTATTCGGCACACGCCACCTGGATGCCAGCGAGCGTCATGAAGGCATGGTAGCGGCTATTGCGCTGGAGTCTATTGTCAAACTAGTGGCTTTTCTAGCGGTGGGGCTTTTTGTTGTCTTTATCCTGTTTGAGGGGCCAGGTGCGCTGTTTACTCAGGTTGCCCAAACGCCTGCCTTAAGCCAATTAATGCACTTGGAAAGCGTTCCGGGTGGAGCAACCGGCTGGGTAGGAATGTTGATCCTTGCCTTTCTGGCGTTTCTAACCCTACCACGTCAGTTCCAGGTGCTGGTGGTTGAAAATATCGATGAGCGCCATCTGGCTAGGGCCAGTTGGTTATTTCCCCTGTATTTACTCCTGATCAATCTATTTGTGATCCCCATTGCACTGGCCGGTTTACTACTCGATGCAGGAGACCCAGACAGCTTTGTGCTGACCTTGCCGCTTTCCGCGGGGCTTGAAGGGCTTCCCCTGCTGGTCTTTATTGGCGGGCTTTCTGCGGCAACGGGCATGGTCATTGTTGAAACCATTGCGCTCTCCACTATGGTCAGCAACCAACTGATCATGCCGCTCTTGTTACGTTTTAGGGCGCTGCATACAGACAGTAAAGGTGGGCTTGCCCGGTGGCTTTTAAGAATACGCCGGGTCGCCATCGTACTTATCTTGTTACTCGGCTATCTCTACCACGCGCTCATCGGCGACTCCTACAGTTTAGTCACTATCGGCCTGGTATCTTTCGTCGGAGCGGCGCAGTTCGCACCGGCCCTGCTAATTGGCCTTTATTGGCGTGGCGCTACCCGGCTGGGGGCAGTGTATGGATTAATCGGCGGATTTTTCATGTGGAGTTACACCCTGCTTCTACCAGGTTTTGCTCAGTCTGGATGGCTGGATAGCGCACTACTCATCGAAGGCCCATGGGGTATTGGCTGGCTAACGCCTTATGCGCTTTTTGGGTTGGAGGGGTGGGATATTTATACTCATTCCCTTCTCTTGAGCATGTTCATCAATGTGGGCTTGTTGGTAGGCATTTCACTGTTTACACGCCCCACTCTGCTTGAACAAACCCAGGCGGCCCTGTTTACCGAGGCGCTGCACCCCAACTTGCCTACCACTTCGCATCAACGTGGCCAAACGACTCAGGGTGCGCTGCATGAGCTATTAGCGCGCTACTTAGGGCTAAAAGCGGCACAGCAGGTTTTCTCAACGCGCACCCAAACCCTTAGCACTTTTCAAAAAGATCAACCGGCCGCCGATGAGCTTATCATGCGCGCAGAACAGGCCTTGGCAGGCTCACTAGGTAATGCGTCAGCGCGCGTATTGATCAACTCGGTGGTTCGCGGTGAGGCACTCGATATTGAGTCATTGCTCAGCATGCTGGACATCACCACGCAAACGCTGGAGTACAACCGTCGTTTAAAACAGAAATCGGATGAGCTGACGCGAATCGGCAAGGACTTACAAAGCGCCAATGATCGACTCCGTGAACTGGACCGTTTAAAGGATGAGTTTGTAGCGATGGTGAGTCATGAGTTGCGCACCCCGCTCACCTCCATTCGCGCGTTTGCAGAAATCCTGTCAGGTTCTCAGGCCGTCCCCGAGGAAAAGCGACAGCACTTTTTGCACGTCATGGTACTAGAGAGCCAGCGTCTTTCACGGCTGATCAATGAAATTCTTGATCTTGCCCGTCTGGAGAGTGGCCGTATGACGTTTGATGCAAAAACGCTGGATCTAGCAGCGCTTACCGACCATAGCCTTGAAGCGATTGCGCGACTACAAGAGCAACGTAATGTCCACCTTGAGGTCACTATTTTAGAACGACCCGCCAACGTTATTGGCGACCCGGACCGGCTGGAGCAAATTATTATCAATCTGCTGGATAACGCGAGCAAATTTGCCGACCCGGCAGATCCACACGTCTTGCTGCGCTTGTATAAACAGAATCAACATGTTTATTTATGCGTCGAAGATAATGGCGCAGGCATTGAGCCAAGCGCACGTGAACATGTATTCGAGAAATTCCACCAGCTACAGCCGGGTGATACGTCCACCGGTGGTCGCCCTAAAGGCAGTGGTTTAGGCTTGCCTATCAGCCGGGCAATTGCTGTTCACTTGGGTGGCAGGCTTTGGGTAGAAGATGCCCAAGTGCTCAAGGGCGCCTGCTTTGTGTTGGCACTACCAGAAGCAGAACCTAACAAAGGCAATCCTGCACCTTAGGCGCTTGGCGTTTGCTGGTTATCCGTCATTGTTGGCTCACTGCCCGCATGACGAGGGTCGGGCTTAAACATTTCATCGCCCACTTCATCAATAAAACGCTGTGCCTTGGTCACCATCATCGCGTCGCAGGCATCGCGGCCAGGGAGCATATCGGAACGCTCAAAGCGAAGTTCACGCGGTTCACCATTGCTGTCAGCCTTGCTAATCCAACCGCTGACGCGGTATTGACCGCTTTGTTGATCGGGCTGAGAAACGATCGAATAGCCTTTGTATTCCACCGGTTCCGAGGCATTGGTGACCGCCTTAGTGGCCGACTTACTTTCGCCACCCAACAGTCCTGAAAAGAGCTTTTTAAACATACGGGCTCCTGGCGTTAGAAAAAAAAGCGGCAGGAAAACCTGCCGCTTTTGATCGGAATTAGCTCTGCTGACGACCTTTGCCAGCGGCGATCCGTAAGCGCAATGCATTCAGCTTGATAAAGCCTTCCGCGTCTTTCTGGTTGTAAGCACCGGCGTCATCTTCAAACGTTGCGATGGACTCGTCGAACAATGACTGCTCGGACTTACGTCCTACTACGGTGGCGTTACCTTTATAGAGCTTCATGCGCACAACGCCCGAGACGTTTTTCTGCGTCTCATCGATAGCGGCTTGCAGCATGCGGCGCTCAGGACTCCACCAGTAGCCGTTGTAGATCACTTCTGCGTATTTCGGCATTAGCTGATCTTTGAGGTGGGCTTCTTCACGATCAAGCGTCAGCGATTCAATGGCACGGTGGGCACGCAGCATGATGGTGCCGCCAGGTGTTTCGTAGCAGCCACGCGACTTCATGCCCACGTAGCGGTTCTCAACAATATCCAGACGGCCAATGCCGTTATCGCCACCTACTTTATTGAGTTTCTCAAGCACTTCGTGAGGCTTGTGCGCTTCGCCGTCGATGGCAACGATATCGCCTTTCTCGAACGTCAACTCAACATACGTAGGCTGATCCGGGGCGGCTTCAGGCGATACGCTCCAACGCCACATATCGTCCTCAGCTTCGGCCCACGGATCTTCCAAAATGCCGCCTTCGTACGAGATATGCAGCAGGTTGGCGTCCATGGAGTACGGCGATTTCTTCTTCTTGCTGGAGAAGTCGACCGGGATATTGTGCTCTTCGCAGTAAGCCATCAGCTTTTCACGAGACGTCAGATCCCACTCGCGCCACGGCGCAATCACTTTAACGCCAGGTTTCAGTGCGTAACCGCCCAGCTCAAAGCGCACCTGGTCGTTACCTTTACCGGTTGCACCGTGAGAGATAGCATCGGCGCCGGTTTCATTGGCGATTTCGATCAACCTCTTGGCGATTAGCGGGCGTGCAATTGAGGTGCCCAGCAAATACTCGCCTTCATAAACGGTATTGGCACGGAACATGGGGAAGACATAGTCGCGTACAAACTCTTCGCGCAAATCTTCAATGTAAATTTCTTTAACACCTAGTGCCTGTGCCTTCGCGCGAGCCGGCTCGACTTCTTCGCCTTGACCGATGTCGGCAGTAAAGGTCACTACCTCGCAGTTGTAAGTTTCTTGCAACCACTTAACGATTACAGAGGTGTCCAGGCCGCCTGAATATGCCAGCACAACCTTTTTGACATCGGACATTCTTTGCTCCTTGTATATAAAACCGTTTATAAAAACCACGTGTATGAAACTACGCTCACCAGCGAATACGGCGCCTTTAAGCGCACAACATATCAAAGTAAACGCCAAGTATAGCGTTCTCTATGGCTAGCGAATACCGTCAGCGACGCCTTATACAGAAAGCTGCTAGAATCACACCATCCAGGAGGCGGCCTACCGCCCATTTTTGACGATTACTCGCTGTACTTAAGGAGAGCTGCATGAGCGAGGCAATTGCCCGCGAATTAATGGCCCAACGTTTTCGCAGTTATCTGCCGGTTGTCATTGATTTAGAAACGGGTGGCTTCAATGCCCAAAGTGATGCCGTGCTTGAAATTGCAGCCGTCACGCTCACCATGGACCCAGAAGGAAATCTGCTGCCTGATGCGACCTACGCTTATCACATTCAACCCTTTGAAGGGGCCAATGTTGAACAGTCAGCGCTGGACTTTACCGGTATCAATCTGGATGACCCGCTACGCCGCCAGGTAGCGCTCAGCGAAACAGAAGCGCTGGGTGAAATTTTCCGCCCTATACGCAAATCTATAAAAGCCCACGGATGTTCGCGCGCCATTTTAGTCGGCCATAATGCTGCGTTTGATCAGGGTTTTCTTAACGCTGCCGCTAATCGTTGCAACGTTAAACGCAACCCGTTCCACCCTTTCTCAAGTTTTGACACCGCGACACTGGCAGGCCTTGTTTACGGCCAGACCGTACTGGCCCGAGCCTGCCGTGCGGCCGGTATCGAATTTGACAATAAAGCAGCACACTCAGCACGCTACGATACCGAACGCACGGCGGAGTTATTCTGCGCCATGGTTAACCGTTATAAAGATCTGGGTGGATGGCGCTTGGCCCAACGAGAGCAGGACATGGACGACGGTGAATAACCCGTTGGCTGGATGCAGTGACGTGGGCTTTACGCTAAACTTCGCCACTTTACATGCACTGTTGATGAAGGCGTTCAACGCTTTCTGTGTGCTTTACTTTTTCGCTTTTCAAAAGATGAGACGTTTCAATGGCTCAGTATAATGCCTTTTACGCCCAGTCAGGCGGCGTTACCGCCGTTATTAACGCCAGCGCCTGCGGCGTTATCGAAGCATGCCGACAAGCTCCCGAACAAATTGGCAAGGTATACGCGGGCCATAACGGCATTATTGGCGCATTAACCGAAGACCTCATTGATGTTACTCAGGAAAGCGACGAAGCGATTGCCGCATTACGCTATACGCCCGGCGGTGCATTCGGTTCTTGCCGCTATAAGCTAAAAGATATCGATACCCATCGCACTCAGTACGAGCGTTTAATTGAGGTATTTAAGGCACACAATATTCGCTACTTCTTCTATAACGGTGGTGGCGACAGTGCCGACACTTGCCTGAAGATCTCTCAACTTTCAGAAAAGCTGGGCTACCCGCTAACCGCTATTCACGTGCCTAAAACCGTGGATAATGACCTACCGATTACCGATAACAGCCCAGGTTTTGGTAGCGTTGCCAAATATATTGCCACCTCTACCCGTGAAGCCTCTCTCGATATCGCCTCCATGTGCGCAACATCTACCAAAGTCTTCGTGCTTGAAGTGATGGGGCGCCATGCCGGCTGGATTGCAGCGGCTGGCGGATTAGCCGGTGAAGGCGAAGGTGAACCGCCTCACTTGATTATTTTCCCCGAGATCGCCTTCAACCGTAAAGCCGTCATGGCGCGGGTTGAGGAAAGCGTGAAACAGAACGGCTACTGCGTCATCGTGGTATCAGAAGGCGCACGCTATGAAGACGGCACCTTCCTGGCCGATGCGGGCAATACCGATGCTTTTGGCCATCGCCAGTTGGGTGGTGTTGCGCCTACGCTTGCAGGCATGATCAAGCAAGACCTGGGCTACAAGTATCACTGGGCCGTCGCTGACTACTTACAGCGTGCAGCTCGCCACTTGGCCTCGAAAACAGACGTTGAACAAGCCTATGCGGTTGGCCGCGAAGCCGTGACGCTCGCGCTGGCAGGCAAGAACTCGATGATGCCCGCAATTCGCCGTATCTCTCAATCACCCTATCAGTGGGATGTCATTTCCGCGCCGTTGGCCCAGATTGCCAACCAGGAAAAGTTCATGCCGCGTGACTTTATCAGCGAAAGCGGCTTTGCGATTACCCAAGCGTGCCGTGATTACCTCTCACCGTTGATTCAAGGCGAAGACTTCCCGCCCTTTGAGAACGGCTTGCCCAAAGTGGCTAAGCTAAAACTTGCCAAAGTGGACCAAAAACTCCCCACGTTTACGCTATAAGGCGCCGCCCTTTCGGGCTTGCCTACGGCGGTAACCAAAACGGGCGATGATTATCTCATCGCCCGTTTTTTAGCAGATATACATTGCTTAACGCGCTAGCACATCATCTTAATAGCCACGAAAGCACCAATAGCAGCAGCAACACGCCGGCGACGCCTTGCCAGAAATGACGACGTGGCTCCTGGCGAGTGCCCTCTTGGGCAGGCAAACGGCCTAGCGGGACACGCAGTGCATGCAGAAACTCTGACTGACGCCTAAAGCGCAGCGCACGCTGTGGGTCCAATGCACGCCGTAAGGCATCATCCAGCTCTTGGGTAATTTCCGGGTTATGAGTTCGCGAGCTGCGATAGCTAAGTTCTTCTAAATCCGTATGACTGCGCAACTTGTTCGGGGTAAGTTGGTAAGGTAGCTCTCCGGTTAACAGCCAGTAGACAGTTGAAGCGAGGGAGTACTGATCGCTGCGGCGGCCAATACTATCTTCCAATGCATACTCAGGCGCGGTGTGTTCGTTAAAACCAATTTGGCGCAACAACTCACCTGAATGCCGGTGACCGTCCACCTCACGCATATGGCACGCGCTAAAATCGTTGAGCATCAGCTTACCGTGGCTATCAATTAAAATATTATCCGGCATGATCTGCTGATGAATAATGTCGCGGTGATGCAGCGCCTGCACGGCCTTACCCAACTGGTTTGCGATATCCAAGCGCTGGACAAGGCTGGCTTGAGGATGCCGCTCGGCCCACTGGCGCAACGTTTCCCCTTCAACATGCTGCATCAAGTAGTAAAGATAGCGGCGTGGCCTTGAGGGCTTTACGACCTTAACGATAAAAGGTGAATTAACCCGCTCGACGATCCACTGCTGAAGCAGGAAATGCTCCAAATAGGCATTACGAAGCGATAGCTCAGGGCTTGGCGCCTTCATTGCCATTTCACGCTCGGTATGCACGTCTCTTACCCGATAGACACGAGACTGTGCATTACGCGACAGCACTTCTATAACTTCCAACCCATCAAGCCGTTCGCCTGGCGCAAGTTCAGGCGGAATCGGCAAATCACCGTAAATCAGCCCCGGGTCGTCCGGCGACTCTTCCGGTAACTCATCAATACGCACCAACTGAAAGCAAAATTGATCACCTCCATAACCCCGCTCTTGGGCGCGCTGCTTGGCTTCACTGGCCAGGCGTTCGCAGGCGGCATCCAGGTCACTGGCATCCTGGCGAATCAAGCGTACGTAGTCGGAAGGCAACAGCGTGCCGCGCACGCCACGCGTGGTGAACAGAAAAATATCGCCCTGTTTAAGGCCCAGATGGGTATAGTCGATGTCCACACTGCCATCCATCCCCAGCGCCCGGGAAGGATAGTGGTAACCGCCAATATCGGTCACATGGTCTCGCGTCAGCTGTTCAAACTCAGCGCCTCGCAAGCGAAACACCAGCGTATCTCCCATATGAAACAGGTGCGCTTCGCGCTTACGAAAGACAACCACCGACATGGAAGAGACAAAGCCACCCTCTTTTACATGCTGGCTTTGGCTGTAACACCAGCTATTGAGCGCACGAAGCACGCGTGTTGCTGACGTTTTAGTGTCCCAATGGTCAGGCGTAGAAAAGTAATCCGCTAAAAAGCCACGCACACTTAAATCACCCGCCTGTTTGGCCAGCGTATTGCGCGACACAGAGTCGCTGATAACGGCGCAGCCCCCTTTGACCTTTAATAGCGGTGCATCAGGAAAACGCACCGACATGGAGCTGCGATGCAAACGTCGGTCAGGCGCAACAAACGCTTGACCATAACTGATCAGCAACTGGGCATGCCCCAC
Organism: Halomonas sp. TP35; assembly: GCF_052375975.1. NCBI lineage: Bacteria > Pseudomonadati > Pseudomonadota > Gammaproteobacteria > Oceanospirillales > Halomonadaceae > Halomonas > Halomonas sp. TP35. The sequence continues at coordinate 173,729 of NZ_JBQSUZ010000002.1, forward strand.
TCATCCTCCTTGGCGAACCGCTCAACATAACTTCATGACAGAATTTCATGACAGAACTTCATGGCCGCTATAATACACGCAACGGCTTTAATGCGATGCCCACCAAACGTCGCGACCACTGCGATAAAAGCAAATTGCCACTACCATTAAGCGATAGCGTCGGCGCTGCGCCCATGTTGCATTGGCAATCGCCCTGCCATCTTCGTATAATTCCCGACTATTCGTGCAACGCATCAATTGCTTAGCCACTGCAACACCCAAGAACTTCTAAGGACTCAACGATGAACTTCGATAACATCCCAGCTGGAAAGGATTTGCCGAACGATATTTACGTGGCGATCGAGATTCCTGCGAACCACTCGCCTATCAAATACGAAATTGATAAGGATATGGGCGCACTATTGGTTGATCGTTTTATGGCGACCCCGATGTTCTACCCCGCCAACTACGGCTTTATTCCCCATACGCTGGCTGATGATGGCGATGCACTCGACGCCTTAGTAGTAACACCGCACCCGGTAGCGCCTGGCAGCATTATTCGCGCGCGCCCCATCGGCATCCTGAACATGACCGATGAAGCAGGTGAAGATGCCAAGCTGGTATGCGTACCGCACCCCAAACTCAGCACGCTTTATGATGACGTACAGGAAGTTACCGACCTGCCCGAGCTTCTGCGTCAGCAAATCGCCCACTTCTTTGAAAACTACAAAGATCTTGAAAAAGGCAAGTGGGTAAAAGTTGAGTCTTGGGAAGGCGTTGAAGCAGCGCGTAAAGCTATTGAAAAATCAGCGGCAGCTTACCAAAAGGCGTAAGTGAACTAAACGCGCTGTTTTGTCTCTATTAATAAGGCCGCCAATAGGCGGCCTTCTTATTACGCCCACTAGCCATTTTTTATCACTGCGCATGGATCTTTCACAAGTGCTACCAAGCGCTCGCTCCATATTATGCGCCATGTTAATGCGGGTGCTTTTCAGCCATATCGCCGTTAAGGATGTATCGTGTTATCCGTCAAACGATTAGGTTTATTCTGGCTACTCTGCTGGCTACCGTTATTGGCCCACGCACAATGGTTTTCATCCAGCAGCAACGATCAGTTTCTGCCCGTAATGGAGGCATTTCAGCCTACCGCTTGGCACGATGGCGAAACACTTTATATCGGCATTCAAAGTGCCGAAGGCTATTACCTTTACCGACATCAGTTTGACGTTAAAAGCCAAACGCCTTCTGTGACATTGGGTAGCCCTGTTCTACCGGAAGGCACCTTTACCAATGACGAATTTATGGGCGATGTCTACACCTTTCGCGACATGCTGGTGTTTGAAACACCGCTTGAGCATGTTTATTCAGGCCCCATTGACATTGAGCTTACCTTTCAAGGCTGCGCCGATGCCGGGCTTTGCTACCCACCTGAACAGGTACCGCTACAGGCCGCTGAGTCACAGCCGCCTGCCCAATATGCCCAATGGTTAGCCGAAAACAGCCCCCCATCAACCGACATTGCCACGCCTGCCCAAGCGGCGAGCAGCGCTGAGCCCGAAAACCTCAACACTTCTCGTCAAGCGCTGAACACACCGCAAAGTGCCGACAGCCGCTTTAGCGCCTTACTAAGCGAGGCAAGCCTGCCGCTGGCCTTGGGGCTTTTCTTTATTGCCGGGCTGGGTTTAACATTTACGCCCTGCGTTTTACCCATGATTCCCATTCTTTCCTCCATCATCGTTGGTCAGAATCCGACTAAACCGCGTGCGTTTGTTCTTTCGGCAAGCTACGTATTGGGCATGGCAACGACCTACGCCGTTGTCGGTGTCTTAATGGGACTCTTTGGGGCAGGCCTAAACTTGCAGGCCCGCCTTCAGTCGGCGCCTGTATTAATAGCATTTGGATTACTTTTCACGCTGTTTGCGCTCGCCATGTTTGGCGCATTCGAGTTACGTTTCTCGTCACGCATGACCAACCGCATCGAGGCGTGGCAAGCTCGGGCACAACGCAGTGGCCCGGGCGGGCTCGCCCTGGCAGGCGCGCTTTCGGTACTGGTGGTATCGCCCTGCGTTACCGCACCGCTTGCCGGCGCATTGGTCTTTATTTCCTCTACCGGCGACGCTGCTATCGGGGGCGCGGTTCTTTTTGCGCTGGGTCTTGGCATGGGGTTGCCGCTGCTACTGGTAGGCACGCTGGGCGTTACCCTGCTACCGCGAACAGGCGCCTGGATGAACGGCGTTAAGACCGGCTTTGGTTTATTGCTGCTGGGTGTGGCCATTTGGATGATTGAGCGTCTTGTAGCCGGGTCTGTAGGACTCTTGCTCTGGGCAGCACTGGCGATAGGCAGCGCGCTGGTGCTGGGCGCGTTACGTCTGAACCCACCGTCAGGTTGGTCGCGTGCGCGACAAACGCTGGGGTTGATGCTGCTTGCCTGGGGGGTCGCCCTCGTTTTGGGCGCAGCTCAAGGCAATAATAACCCGCTTCAACCACTACACTTTTCCCATAGTGCTACACCCACTCAAGAAACGGCGCTTGATTTTGCAACCGTGAATAGCCTGGATGAACTACGCTCAGCTCTTGCTCAGGCAGACAGTGCCCACCAACCCGCCTTTGTCCATTTCACCGCTGACTGGTGTATTTCATGCAAAGTGATGGAGCGTGAAGTTTATCCAGACCCACGTGTTATTGAGGCGTTGGAAGGCTTCACGCTAATTGCCGTCGATGTAACCGATACGACCCCTGAAAGTAGGCAGCTACTTAACCAGTACCAGCTTTTTGGGCCGCCCAGCCTGCTGTTCTTTGATCAAGGCGCAGAAATACGCCCAGCGCGGATCCAAGGGGAAGTCACAGCCAACGCGCTTGCAGCGCATCTTTCATCCTTAAAACAGTGGCTATTAAGCTAAAAGCCTGAACCTTATTTGCACCCTGGGGGCAATTGTTGAGTACCGATAACAGCGTGCTCTTCGCTAAACGGTAAAGATAGCCATCAAGGCATACCGCGTTTTATGCCTAGGCCCTGCACTGGACTAGCGCTGGACATGTTCCTGTTTTTTCGGCAAACTCCGCCCCCATATTAGTTAAATGCTCACTTATTAAGCTGTTAGAGGGGTAACGTTCGCCATCATGCAGCGTTCTCTTCTTTTTTTAACTTGGTTTACTGCGCGCTAAATATTGCGATATTACAGCGTTATCACTAGCGTGTTAGACAGCAACCTTCACCTATCTACGGGGCCCAATATGGATATTCGCAAAGTAAAAAAACTGATCGAACTGCTCGAAGAATCCAACATTAGCGAAATTGAAATTCAGGAAGGCGAAGAGTCAGTGCGCATTAGCCGTCATCCTAACGGTGCTACCTGGCAGCCCCAGCCAATGCCTCAATATGCCCAGCCTTATGCGCCGCCTGCTGCTGCCGCACCTGCAGCGCCTGGTGTTGACGTAGAGCCTGCTGGTGCAAGCTTCCGCGGTGAAGCCGTTAACTCTCCGATGGTGGGCACCTTCTACCGCAGCCCGGCACCAGGTGCAAAATCGTTTGTTGAAGTAGGCGACATCGTTAAGCAAGGCGACACTGTATGTATCGTTGAAGCGATGAAAATGATGAACCAGATTGAAGCTGATCGCGACGGTGTGGTTGAAGCCATCCTGGTGGAAGATGGTGAGCCGGTGGAATTTGATCAACCCATGATCGTCCTCGCTTAATCTTTCACATCAACACGGGTGGACTCTCCCATGCTGGACAAGGTACTTATCGCGAACCGCGGCGAGATAGCCCTACGTATTCTACGGGCCTGTAAAGAGCTGGGTATCAAAACCGTCGCCGTACACTCCAAGGCCGACCGCGAACTGATGCATGTGCGCCTAGCGGATGAGGCGGTGTGCATTGGCCCGGCCTCTTCGGCCCAGTCATATTTGAATATTCCCGCGCTGATTAGCGCTGCCGAAGTAACCGATTCAAGCGCCATTCATCCCGGCTATGGCTTTTTGTCTGAAAATGCCAATTTTGCCGAGCAGGTTGAGCGCTCCGGCTTTACCTTTATTGGTCCGCGCGCTGAAACCATTCGCTTAATGGGCGACAAAGTGAGCGCCATTGAAGCCATGAAGAAGGCGGGCGTACCCACCGTACCTGGCTCTGATGGCCCCTTGGGCGATGATGAAGCCGCAAGCCTGGCGGCTGGCGTGCGTGTAGGCTATCCCGTCATTATCAAGGCAGCGGCTGGTGGCGGTGGTCGTGGCATGCGGGTCGTGCATTCAGAAGACCAATTGCTTGAAGCAATTAGCATTACCCAAAACGAAGCCCAGGCAGCGTTTGGCGATGGCACGGTTTACATGGAAAAATTCCTTGAGAAACCGCGCCATGTGGAAGTACAGGTACTTGCCGATGGTCAGGGCAATGCGATTCATCTATATGACCGCGACTGCTCTTTGCAACGCCGCCATCAAAAAGTACTGGAAGAAGCACCTGCCCCCGGCCTCGACCCGAAAGCACGTGCAGACGTACTGGAAGCCTGCCGCCAGGCCTGTATTGAAATTAACTACCGCGGCGCCGGTACGTTCGAGTTCCTGTACGAAGATGGCAAGTTCTTCTTTATCGAGATGAACACACGTGTTCAGGTGGAGCATCCGGTAACGGAAATGGTCACCGGCGTGGATATCGTCAAAGAACAGCTGCGTATTGCGTCAGGCTTGCCACTGTCGATTCGCCAGGAAGACGTTAAGCTTAACGGCCACGCGTTTGAATGTCGGATCAATGCGGAAGACTCACGCACGTTTATGCCATCACCAGGCAAAGTGACGCTGTATCACTCCCCAGGCGGCTTGGGCGTGCGCATGGATTCTCACCTGTATACAGGCTATACCGTTCCGCCACACTACGACTCACTGATTGGCAAGCTGATCACTTGGGGCGCGGATCGTGAGATCGCGTTAACGCGCATGCGTAATGCACTGGATGAACTGCTGGTCGAAGGTATCAAAACCAACATTGACCTACAGAAAGACCTGGTGCGCGATAGCCAATTCCGCCAGGGCGGTGTCAACATTCACTATCTAGAAAAGAAACTTGCCGGTTAAGCACTCCATGTGCCAAGCAAGCGTCTAATAGTGTTGCCGAGTAATACCCAACGGGGTGGCCAAGCCCACCCCGTTATCGATTATGCCTACCGCGGAGACTCCCCATGCCTTGGCTTCAACTCAAAGCCCACGTAGCGCCTGAACAGGCTGAACTTCTGGAAGAGCTGCTGCTTGAAGAGGGAGCTACCGCCATTGGGCTTCAGGATGCCCATGATGACCCCGTTTTTGAGCCAGAACGCGGCACCACGCCGCTTTGGCAGGACACCATTCTGACCGGCCTGTACGACGATTTAGAGGGCGTGGAAGGTATGCTGGCCCGCATCGAAAGCGCCTGGGCACAACAACTGCCCGATGAACCCTGCCCCACCATTGAGTATGAGCTGCTGGCCGACCGCGACTGGGAACGCGAGTGGATGGATGACTTCAAACCGCTCCAGATGGGCCAGCGCTTATGGATTGTTCCTAGCTGGCATACGCCGCCTGAAGCAGACGCGGTCAATCTGATTTTAGACCCAGGCTTAGCCTTCGGCACTGGCACTCATCCGACGACTGCGCTGTGCCTTGAATGGCTTGATCAGTTAGCGGTTGATGGCACGCTTGGCGACAAGAACGTGCTGGATATTGGCTGCGGCTCGGGCATTCTCGCCATTGCAGCGCTTAAGCTGGGTGCTCAGCACGCCGATGGCACGGATATTGACCCTCAGGCGCTGCAGGCTAGCCGCGATAACGCCGAGCGCAATCATATTGCAGAGCAAAATCTCGCGCTCTATTATCCGGAGCAGTTAACAGGCGGCCCTTACCCGATTGTCACTGCGAATATTTTAGCCGGCCCCCTGGTGGAGTTGGCGCCGACGATTGCGGGACATGTCGCACCGAAGGGGCTTCTTGCGCTGTCAGGTATTCTTGCCAACCAGGCCCAGGACGTGCTTAAGGCCTACGAAGCAGAAGGCATAATGATGGATGAACCTGTCATTCGTGAAGGCTGGGTGAGACTAACAGGCCATCGACCCGGTTAATCTTCAAAACAGCCTTCATTCCGCTTCCGAGTAGGCGTATCATACGCCCCCCTGAACGCCTACTCGCTTATCCAGCAGCGCAAACTCCATGACATTAGCCACGCAACAATCGACATCTATCGGCCCTTACAGCTTGCCCAATCAGGTCATACTGGCGCCGATGGCAGGCGTGACCGACCGCCCTTTTCGCCAGCTTTGCCGGCGGCTGGGTGCTGGCTGGGTAGTAGGCGAAATGGTCACCTCAGACCCCAGCCTGTGGCATACCCGAAAGTCCCAACTACGGATGGACCATACGGGTGAGCCCGACCCACGGGTCGTGCAAATTGCCGGTGGCGACGCCCAGATGCTTGCTCAGGCAGCACGGCTTAACGTCGAACTGGGCGCCCAGATTATCGATATCAACATGGGCTGCCCGGCAAAAAAGGTCTGCAACAAGGCGGCTGGCTCAGCGCTACTGCGCGATGAGGCCTTGGTAGCCGATATTTTAGATGCGGTGGTCAAGGCGGTGGATGTGCCGGTTACCTTGAAAATCCGTACCGGCTGGTGCGCCGAATCCAACAATGGCGTGAGAATTGCTCGGTTGGCAGAAGATGCAGGCATTCAGGCACTGGCCGTTCATGGCCGACATCGCGAACAGCGCTATACTGGTTGGGCGGAGTACGACACGATCGCCAATATCAAATCGTGTCTGTCCATCCCAGTGATTGCCAATGGTGATATTACAAGTCCTGAAAAAGCAGCCGACGTCCTACGCTATACCGGCGCGAATGCGGTAATGATTGGACGTGGCGCCCAGGGTAATCCTTGGATTTTCAAGCAAATAACCCATTATCTACAGCATGGCGAGCAGCTGGCTTTGCCAAGTCTGGAGGAGCGCCTTCACGTGCTGGCCGGGCATGTAGCGGCGCTGCACGCCTTTTATGGCGACACGATGGGTGTACGCATTGCGCGCAAGCATATTGGTTGGTATCTCGAAAGTGATCTGCGCTTTTGCGATGCAAAGCGCCGCGAGCTAAAACAGCAATTCAATGCACTGGCATCACCTGAAACACAATTTGATTGGATTAACGACGCCATGGCGTTTGACGCAGACAAGCGTCTATTAGCCAAAGGAACCCATGCTGCATGAACGAACGCGATCTTCTTTCTAGCGAGTTACCCTCGCGACTAGCGGGTACGCTCGCTGACCCAGCGGCAAGCGCCCCGCCGCAGCCGTTAAGAGAGGCCGTGGAGTCTGCCATGCGCCGCTACTTCGAGCATCTCGATGGCAGTCAGGCCACCGACCTGTACGCCATGGTGATGGCCGAAGTAGAAGCGCCGCTGCTGGCCTGCGTGTTGGAGCATACCGAAGGCAACCAGACACGCGCCGCTGATGTACTGGGATTAAACCGCGGTACGCTGCGCAAGAAACTCAAGATTTACGGTCTTATCGAAGGTGACGCCCCATAACCATGGGGCGTTGTTGTTTTTATTGTTCCACTCTGCACACGAGCTTATTCATGGTTGATAGTACCGCTACTCCTGTTCGCCGCGCGCTGTTAAGCGTGTCCGATAAAACGGGTATTGTTGAGTTTGCCCGCAGCCTTACCGAGCGCGGCATTGAGCTACTGTCCACGGGCGGCACCTTCCGCTTGCTACAGGAAAACGCCATCCCGGTCACCGAAGTATCCGAGCATACGGGCTTCCCTGAGATTATGGATGGCCGAGTGAAAACGCTGCATCCTAAAATTCACGGCGGCATCCTGGCGCGCCGTGGTCAGGATGACGCGGTAATGGCTGACAACGATATCACCCCGATTGATATGGTCGTGGTTAATCTCTACCCGTTTGCAGCCACCGTTGCCAAACCGGACTGCAGCCTGGAAGACGCCATCGAAAATATCGATATCGGTGGCCCCACCATGGTCCGTGCCTGCGCTAAAAACCACGCGTACACCACCATCGTGGTTAACGCCGACGACTACACTCGCGTGCTTGAAGAACTCGCCGCCAATAATGGCCAGGTGAGCACCGCTACACGCTTTGACCTTGCGGTTAAAGCGTTTGAGCATACCGCGAGCTACGACGGCGCTATTGCCGAGTACTTGGGTCGTAAAGTCAGCGAGAGCGATGCCACCTTCGCGCGTACCTTTAATCTTCAGTTGCATAAAAAGCAGGACATGCGCTACGGCGAAAATCCGCATCAGCAGGCCGCCTTTTACGTTGACCCTGCGGCGTCTGAACCCGGTGTTGCGACAGCCACTATGCTGCAAGGCAAACCGCTTTCGTTTAACAATGTTGCCGATACCGATGCGGCTTTTGAGTGCGTCAAGGCGTTTGATGAAACGGCGTGCGTGATTGTCAAACACGCTAACCCCTGTGGCGTTGCCATCGGCGCTACGGCGCTTGAGGCTTATGACAAAGCGTTTGCAACCGACCCTACCAGTGCTTTCGGCGGTATTATTGCCTTCAACACGCCGCTTGAAGCCGATACCGCGCGAGCAATTGTTGACCGTCAGTTTGTTGAGGTCATTATTGCACCCGGGGTAAGCGATGAGGCCGTTGCGATTATCGCTGAAAAGAAAAACGTCCGCCTGCTGGATGTCAGCGCTCATTGGCCAGGCAAACCCCAGCCCGCCTTTGATTTCAAGCGGGTTAACGGAGGTTTGCTGGTACAAGAGCGCGACCAAGGCATGGTGACTCGCAACGAGCTTACTGTGGTCAGCGAGCGTGCCCCTTCAGAACAGGAGCTGCGCGATTTGGCGTTCGCATGGCGCGTCGCCAAATTCGTTAAATCCAACGCCATTGTGTATGCCAAATCAGGTCAAACGATTGGCGTGGGCGCAGGCCAAATGAGTCGCGTGTACTCCGCTAAAATTGCGGGCATCAAGGCGGCCGACGAAAACCTTTCTGTACCCGGTTCCGTTATGGCGTCTGATGCCTTCTTCCCCTTCCGTGATGGCATTGACGCCGCCGCCGCTGCGGGCATTACCGCCGTTATTCAGCCTGGTGGTTCCATGCGCGACCAGGAAGTGATTGATGCTGCCAACGAAGCGGGCATTGCCATGGTCTTCACCGGAATGCGTCACTTCCGTCACTAAGCAGTGCTTTAGCGCTAGAACCATAAAAACCTCGCAAGCACTGCTTGCGAGGTTTTTTATGAGCATAACACTCAGAATACCTTAGCCGGCACTAGCCAAGGTCAATACATAAATACTTGCTTTCCAGATACTCCTCCAGCCCCTGATGACCACCTTCACGGCCAAGCCCTGATGCCTTGACACCGCCAAACGGCGCCGACGCATTGGAAATAGCCCCGGTATTAATGCCCACCATGCCGTATTCAAGCGCATCAGCCACACGCCATACACGAGAGAGATCACGGGAGTAGAAATAGGACGCCAGCCCATACTGCGTATCATTGGCCATTTCGATAGCGGTCTCTTCGTCGTCGAAAGGAAATACCGCCGCTAGCGGGCCAAACGTCTCTTCCTGAGCAACCTTCATGCTGGCATCGGCAAAGCTGATTAACGTAGGTGTGAAGAAGTTACCGCCTAACGGATGCGGATGACCGCCCAGCAGCAACTCAGCACCTTTATCAATAGCGTCCTGAACGTGTTCGCTGACTTTCTTGACCCCATTTTCATCAATGAGCGGGCCAATATTGTTGCCTGGCTGAGCACCATCGCCAACATGCAGCTCACTGTTCATGGCAACCGCGAGCTTTTCGCAAAACGCGTTAATCACACTGGACTGAACTAAAAACCGATTGGTGCAAATGCACGTTTGGCCTGCATTGCGGAACTTGGCTGCCATCGCGCCCTCAACGGCGGCATCAAGGTCAGCATCTTCAAACACGATAAACGGCGCGTTTCCGCCCAGCTCAAGCGATATTTTTTGCACATGCTTCGCCGCTTTTTCCATCAGCGTCCGACCTACTTCAGTGGAGCCGGTAAAGGTAATTTTGCGCACCTTGGGCGACTGGGTTAGCGTTTCAGCAATTTCAGCGGCGCTGCCAGGCACCACATTAAAGACGCCGCGGGGTATTCCTGCTCGCTCAGCCAATAGCGCCAGCGCCGTTGCCGAGAAAGGCGTTTGGCTAGCGGGCTTAACGATAATGGTACAACCTGCTGCTAGCGCTGCACCTGCTTTACGCGTAATCATCGCTGCGGGGAAATTCCACGGAGTAATCGCTCCTACAACGCCCACTGGCTGCTTGGTTACAATAATACGCTGGTTGGCTTTTGCTGCAGGAATGGTTTCGCCGTATACACGCCGCGCCTCTTCGGCAAACCAACGCAGAAAGCTGGCGGCGTAAGCAATTTCGCCCTCAGCCTCTTTAACCGGCTTGCCCTGCTCATAGGTCATCAGCAGGGCAAGGTCGTGCTGATGCTCAAGCATCAGATCATGCCATTTAAGCAACATGTCAGCCCGCTCTTGAGCGGTCAATGACCGCCAGGCAGGCAAAGCGGCATCGGCCGCGTCAATGGCACGCTCAGTTTCAGCTTTACCTAATCGCGGCATATCCCCCACCGGTTTACCTGTGGCGGGGTTAATAACGTTAATTTGTTCTCCACTTTCAGCGGCTACCCAACTGCCGTCGATATAGGCAAAGGGGCAATACAGCTGTGTCTCTTTTAGCGCTTCCATGACAGACTCCTGGCCAAATGATGGCCCTGTGGGCTCATATTTACGCTTTCATGCTAAGACGAAACGACGTATTTAACCAAGTGTTTGGCAAATATGGTCACCCTGCCCGTGGAGAAACTCGTTTAGTTAATAAGTGTTAGAAATTCCTGGCGCGTCGCGGGGTTGTCCCGGAATCCACCCAGCATTACCGATGAAGACATACTCGAATTCTGCTTCTCAACACCGCGCATCATCATGCATAAATGGCGCGCCTCAACGACAACCGCCACTCCTTTCGCACCGGTTACCTGCTGGACGGCATCGGCAATTTCACGGGTCAGGTTTTCCTGAATTTGCATACGCCGCGCATACATATCAACGATACGCGCAAATTTGGAAAGCCCTAGCACCTTGCCATCGGGTAAGTAGGCAATATGACACTTCCCAATAAACGGCAATAAGTGATGCTCACACATTGAGTAAAGCTCAATGTTTTTTACTAACACCATTTCATCGGTCTTCGATTCAAACACCGCGCCGTTGATAATTTCTTCCAGCGACTGTTGATAGCCTGCGTTCAAAAACTGCATAGCTTTTGCTGCACGCTTTGGTGTATCCCGTAGCCCTTCGCGGTCCGGGTTTTCGCCAAGGGCGGTAATAATTTGGCGATAGTGCTGGGCGATATCGTCGGTCATAGTCATTCTCATTAAAGCGGTGCCCGCTCACTCGCTCGTTATTGCTTTATCAAGTAACCAGCACGCAAGCAAAACAACCTTACAAAACAATGCCCAAGCATACAGAAACCACTAAACGTACCAAAGGCGATTTATGCGCTTATTTTAACGTACCTGACCACTCGGTGGCAGCGTCGCAACGACTTTTAAGGCGCTCAACGTATAATTTTTACGACAACAGAGGGGTCAAATTCACTATGCCACTACAAAAGATCTATTAAGCCAGCCAAACAGGACGCTCAAGCTGTAAACACTGCTGTTCTAACTGACGGATATGCTGATCCCAGTAGCCGCTATCTGCCATCCAGGGAAAAGCACGCGGAAACGCCGGATCGTCCCAGCGCGAAACCAACCAGGCGCTATGCCGAATCAAGCGATAAGCCCTTAGCGGCTCAATGAGCGACATCTGCTCATGAGGAAACGCTAGTGACTCCTCATAGCCTTCACTAATCTCACTTAGCTGCGCCCGCCAGCTATCCGGCTCATCAGTGGGCAGCAACATCCATATATCCTGTATGGCGGGCGCCATCGCACAGTCATCAAAATCGACCAGGGAAAAATGCTCATCTCGGCCCAGTACGTTCCCTAAATGACAATCACCGTGGCAACGTATTAACGATGCTGGGTCCAACGCCTTGGGCGCCAACCGATGCTGCAGCTTTTGAATCACCGCGTCATACGCCCGAAGCTGAAACTTGTCGAGCCATTGGCTGCCCACAACTCGCTGTCGTGCCTCTTCTATACCGCTTTCCAGCTCCAAGCGCGGGCGGTGTTGAAATGCCTTGCGCTGCGACACTTTATGCAGCTGACCTAACACTTCGCCCAGCGCAAAGAGGTGTTCAGGATTATCAAGCTCAGGCGCCTGGCCTGCACACTGGGGGAAAAGAGCAAAGCGAAACGCTGCGTAATGATGCAATGACTGCCCTGCGCTATTACGCCAGGGTGCGACAACCGACACTCCGGCTTCGCTTAATTCCTTTAAAAAATCATGCTCCTCTTGAATCGCAGCATCCGACCAGCGCTCGGGACGGTAAAACTTGATTACCCAGTTACGGGCATCATCATCACGAAACATCAACACACGGTTTTCATAACTGTTGAGCGCAAAAGGCTCGCCCGCGGGCCAAATATCAACCGATTCGGCCGCCGACATAACCGTGTCGGGCGAAAGCGCACTGAAAGGATGTGACATTGATCGCTCCTGCATAACGGGGCGCCTATCTTATCAACTATTGCACCGCGGCGTTCTGATGCAAGAAGTTGGGCATAGAAAGCCCAAACAAACAGGGTAAGAATACTGGCAGTAGCGGAAACTACTTGTGCGTATTCATTTCCATGATTGAGATCCATCTCAAAGCAATAATGAAATGCCAAGTTAGCGCAACAGCGAACAAAAGCCAGGCGGGGCAGGAAAGAGGGCAGCGGAAAATAGACACAAAAAAATCGGCAAGCAGATGCTGGCCGATTGATATTTAAGCAAAAACTATGAGATAACAAGTAATTGGTGCGGATGGGGAGACTCGAACTCCCACACCTTACGGCACTAGAACCTAAATCTAGCGTGTCTACCAATTCCACCACATCCGCAGAAGACGAGACGTATATTATATATATACTGATCAAAAGTCAACGCCAACAAGCACTATAATTATCACAAAGCATTCGTGCAGGAGCTGTATGCGCTTAAAGCCAACATGGCAGCAGGCTGCCCATAAAGAGTTACAAAAGGCATTACCGGGCTACTGTGCTTTCTGCCTAATGCCTGCCGATCAAGGCCTAGGGTGGTGCCAAGCTTGTTTTGCTGAATTACCCTGGAACGTTTCAGGTTGCGAACAATGTGCCGAGCCCCTGGATCACGCTGAACAGCGACTGTGTGGGCACTGCTTTCTTGATCCGCCACTGGTTACTCACACTCACGTCGGCCTGCTTTTTCAAGCTTCGATTAAAGAGCTGCTGCATGATTTTAAATTTAAGGCGTCTCCTCGTGCTGGGATGCTGCTGATAGAGCTTATGCTGGCGAGCATACCCGACGACCCAGGCACCGCCTTGGTAGCAGTCCCCATGCATCGCAAGCGAGCACGTGAGCGTGGGTTCAATCAAGCGCAATGGCTGGCGGAGCAACTGGCAAAGCGCACAGGCCTTGTCGTGCTGGAAGCTCAATGCAATAAGCTGGTCGCTTCCCAGCGTAGCTTAAACCGACACGAGCGGGCGGCTAATTTGCACGGAGCCTTCTCAATCAAAGCACCACTTCCAGCACATATAACGCTGGTTGATGATGTAATCACTACCGGTGCGACCATCAATGCATTAGCGAACGCTGCCCAACAAGCAGGTGCCACGCGCATCGATAGCTGGGCAGTCGCCAGGACGCCACTGGGCAGGCAATAGAGGATGATGCAAAAGGCCAGGTAATAGCTCAGGTGATACTAAAGCCGCAAGCCGCCATCGCACTCAATAATACGCGCACTAAAATAGTCGTTATCAAATATAAACGCGACACTTTTGGCAATATCATCAGGCTCCCCCAAGTGCTTTAACGGCACGCTTGAAGAGATCCGCTCTAACATATCAGGGCGCATGGACGCCGTCATTTCAGTCGCAATAAACCCAGGTGCCACGGTGCCAGTGCGGATACCATAGCGCGCAAGCTCTTTACCCCAAGTGACGGTTAACGCATGAACGCCCGCCTTGGCGGCGGCATAGTTGCTTTGCCCCGCATTGCCAGCCCGGGAAATACTCGAAATATTGACAATAACCCCTTCATGTCCGGCCTTGATTATCTGCGTCGCCGCTTCACGGCCGCATAGAAATACGCCGGTTAGATTAACATTGAGGACTTTCTGCCAACTCTCTAGCGACATGCGCTTTTCGACCTGGCCATCACGTGCTTTTACCAGCAAGGCATCTTCGGTAATACCCGCATTATTAACGCAACCGCTAATGGCACCCATGCGTTTCGCAATATCATCAAACGCCGTGATGACTGACGACTCATCGGCAACATTGACGACAAACGCTTCGGCGTAAATGCCTTGTGACTTAAGGGTTGAGACCGCTTGGTCCAACGCTTCAGCACTCCTATCAAGCAGTGCAAGCGCGGCACCTTGCTGGCCCAAACGCTCTGCGATGGCATAGCCTAATCCCCGCGCCCCGCCCGTTACTGCAATGACTTTATCGGTTAACTGCATCCGTTACTCCTTCAGAAGCACTGTTGTTCAATAACTGATTTTTCGATGACGAACCTTCTGTCTTGAGTTCATGCTCTACTTCCAAGTCCTGCTCATTGCTGCGAAGACCTTTCACTACCCCACTATTCTGCACTGCAGCATAGTAAGCGCGCATTCAAAATTCGAGTTTATCCAGGCTTGCACCCTTATCAGCAAAGGGCTTTTCAGCAAAGATCCTCTGGCGCTTGTTTTTTGCATATTTGACACAATAATGAGCGATTACGCCTGTTACGGAGCCCGCCATGCCTATTCTTGTCTTTATTTCCTTGTTTACCTTACTCGACTTTATTTTGCTATTTTCGATTGGCAGTCAAATAGGCTTATTAACCACCCTACTGCTCGTGTTGGCAACCGGTGTTATCGGCCTTCATCTTATTCGTAAAGAGGGTGTGGCTACCTTTTCCCGTGCCCGCCAGCGCATGCAAGCAGGGGAGCTACCTTCCAGTGAGCTTCTAACAGGCGCGGCACTTATATTCGGCGGTGCTTTACTGATGGCGCCCGGCTTTCTCTCCGACCTGCTGGGCATCGCTTGCTTGCTCCCCACTGCCCGACAGCTTATGTACAACGCATTAATGTGGCTGGGTTTAAAAACCAGTGTGAATAGCGAGCAAGGCGAATCTACCAAAACGCATCGTCATCAAGGCACGGCTTATCATGAAAATAGCCACTCCAATGCTAATACCTCGCATAAAGAAGCTCCCCTGGAAGGCGATTTTATTAGCCGTGATGAAACTACCCGGCGACGCTAGCCTGCATTAGCAAGAAAAAATCCAACAAAAGACACTTTTTTCACTGCCACCCCCTTGAAAGGGCTACTGAAGCCCCCACTTTTGAACCAGCATACAAATTCGGTGGCGATGGTTACATTGCCACCATTAACAACGAAGGTCGCGAACCTTCATTTCTCGATGGGATTTCCTCGAGAACCTTGTTTTAGCTATCTGCCCTATACGGGCCTTGACGATACTCAGGAGAACGTGAGCATGAAAATCCGTCCTTTGCACGATCGCGTCGTAGTTCGCCGCGTGGAAGAAGAACAGAAAACTGCTGGTGGCATCGTTCTGCCAGGCAATGCACAAGAAAAGCCCACACGTGGCGAAGTTCTTGCAGTAGGCAATGGTCGCATTCTCGATAACGGCGAAGTACGTCCGCTAGACGTTAAAGTTGGCGACAACGTAATTTTCAAAGATGGTTTCGGCGTTGAGAAGCAAAAAATTGACGGCGAAGAAGTCTTGATTATGAGCGAAGCCGACATCCTGGCGGTCGTTGAAGGCTAATCATCGCCTCGACTACTTACTTTCACCTTTTATAATTCGATTCTAGGAAGTAACGAACATGGCAGCTAAACAAGTTAAGTTTTCTGATGACGCACGCAAGCGTATGGCGCGTGGTATTGACGTTCTGGCCAACGCGGTAAAAGTTACTCTGGGCCCGAAAGGCCGTAACGTTGTGCTCGACAAATCCTTTGGTGCGCCGACCGTCACTAAAGACGGTGTATCGGTTGCCAAAGAGATCGAACTGAAAGACAAGTTCGAGAACATGGGCGCACAAATGGTGAAAGAAGTTGCTTCTAAAACTTCTGACGCCGCGGGCGACGGTACTACGACAGCTACCGTACTGGCTCAAGCTATTGTTGCTGAAGGCCTGAAAGGCGTAACGGCTGGCATGAACCCGATGGACCTTAAGCGCGGCATCGACCAAGCGGTTACTGCAGCGGTTAAAGAAATTCAGGCAATGTCTGTACCCTGCACCGACACCAAGTCGATTGCTCAGGTAGGCACTATCTCTGCCAACGGCGACAAGCGCATCGGCGAAATCATCGCTGAAGCGATGGAAAAAGTCGGTAAAGAAGGCGTTATCACTGTCGATGAAGGCCGTGGCTTCGAAGACGAGCTGGAAGTCGTAGAAGGTATGCAGTTTGACCGCGGCTACCTCTCGCCCTACTTCGTTACCAACCAGGACACCATGGCGGTTGAACTTGAAGATCCTTACATCCTGCTCGTGGATAAGAAGATCTCCAACATTCGCGAACTGCTCCCGGTACTGGAAGCCGTTGCCAAGCAAGGCAAACCGCTTGCCATCATCGCTGAAGACATCGAAGGCGAAGCGCTGGCAACGTTGGTTGTGAACAACATGCGCGGCATCGTTAAAGTAGCAGCGGCCAAGGCACCTGGCTTCGGCGACCGTCGTAAAGCCATGCTGCAGGATATCGCTATCCTGACTAACGGCACCGTTATCTCTGAAGAAGTTGGCCTGACACTTGAGCAAGCGACCCTGGATCACCTGGGTACCGCCAAGCGCATGACCATGTCCAAAGAGAACACCACCATCATCGATGGCGCTGGTGCAGAGAACGATATCGAAGCACGCGTTAACCAGATCCGCGCGCAAATCGAAGACACCTCTTCTGATTACGACAAAGAGAAGCTGCAAGAGCGCGTTGCCAAACTGGCAGGCGGTGTTGCCGTTATCCGCGTTGGCGCTGCTACCGAAGTAGAGATGAAAGAGAAGAAAGCTCGCGTTGAAGACGCGCTGCACTCTACTCGCGCTGCTGTAGAAGAAGGTGTTGTACCTGGCGGCGGTACTGCGCTGGTTCGCGTAATGGCCAAAGTACAGGGCTTGACTGGCGATAACGAAGATCAGAACCACGGTATCAACATGGCGCTGCGCGCTATGCAGTCTCCGCTGCGTCAGATCGTTACCAACGCCGGTGAAGAAGCCGCTGTTGTGATCAACCGCGTTAAAGACGGCGAAGGTAACTTCGGCTACAACGCTCAAACGGGTGAGTACGGCGACCTGTTCGAAATGGGTGTTCTTGACCCGGCAAAAGTAACCCGTACTGCGCTGCAGTCTGCTGGTTCCGTGGCTGGCCTGATGATCACCACCGAGTGCATGATCGCTGACGATCCGGAAGAGAAAGAAGCTGCACCGGATATGGGTGGCATGGGCGGAATGGGTGGCATGGGCGGCATGATGTGATGCACCCCTGAGCCTATCGCTCTGACGCCTAGCGTCATCAAGAACCCCGCCTTGTGCGGGGTTCTTGTCGTTTAACGCCCCGGGCAATGCCCACGCGTACCCGGCTTTAAAGCGTGGTACCATCAGCGCCTTTATTAGGCAGCTTTTAGGTCATCATTACCGTGCTTTCCAATATTCGCATTGTGCTCGTGCAAACCTTTCACCCTGGCAACATAGGCGCTGCCGCTCGCGCCATGAAAACCATGGGACTAACCAACCTGGTATTGGTTAATCCGCGAAGCTTCCCGGATGAAGAGGCCACCCGATTGGCAGCGGGCGCGACGGATGTGCTGGAAAACGCCCGTGTGGTTACTAGCCTTGAAGCAGCGGTGCAGGATTGCGTGCAAGTGATTGGTGCAAGCGCCAGATTACGCAGCCTGCCACTTCCCCACTTTGATGAGCCGGATGAAATGGCCGAACAGGTTATTTTAAACGCGGCCAATGCCCCAGTCGCACTCGTTTTTGGCCGTGAGCGTTCGGGCTTAACCAATGACGAGATTCGCTGCTGCACGCATCAAGTCAGCATACCGGCCAACCCTGAATACGGTATTTTAAACCTTTCTCAAGCCGTACAGATCCTCGCCTACGAAACCCACCGCGCTTGGCGAAAACGCGCCGGTAACGACTTTACTTACCAGCGCCCTCTTGACGCCACCCCACCCAGCCGCGAGCAGTTTGTGCATTTCCAGGACCACTTGGGCCGCTTGATGCAGCAAAGTGGTTTTCTTACCCAGCCGCATGCGCGCACCGAAGAGCAGCTTCAGGCGCTCTTTGCACGTGCCCAGCCAAGCCGAAAAGAGCTTTCTCTGTTGCGCGGGTTATTAAGCGCCTTTGAAGCTCACTTCCCGAAGCAGCCATAAGCGCTAAAACCAACAAGGGCAGCCATTGGCTGCCCTTGTTGTGACTGCTACTACCGTTTTGAGTGCTGCCCTATAACACTATTAAAGCGTCATGGCCGCCAGCCAACCAAAGGCGATTAAGGGCAGGTTGTAATGCAGAAATGTCGGTACAACGCTATCCCAAATGTGGTCGTGTTGCCCGTCCACGTTTAGGCCTGAGGTTGGCCCTAACGTCGAGTCAGATGCTGGTGAACCGGCATCGCCCAATGCCGCCGCCGTACCCACCAGCGCCACCGTTGCCATGGGGGAAAAGCCAAACTGTATCGCCAAGGGGACAAAGATCGCGGCAATAATCGGAATCGTCGAGAATGATGATCCAATGCCCAGGGTAATAAAAAGCCCTACCAGCAACATCACTAACGCTGCGACACCTCGGTTATCACCAAAGATATCAAAAGCCCCCGTCACTAACGTATCGATCTCACCTGTGGATTTCATCACTTCGGCAAAACCTGACGCAGAGATCATGATAAAACCGATCAGCGCCATCATCCGCATGCCGCTGGTAAACAGGTCGTCAGCTTCACGCCACTTAAAAATGCCGCCCAAGGAGAGCAAGCCAATCCCGACCAGGCCACCCAAAATCATCGACCCGCTATAAAGCTGCAAGCCAAGCGCTGCCACAATGGCAACACCAGACATTACCAACCCCAAGAGGTGAGGCTCAGCCGGTGTAGAATCCTGCTGATAAGGAGCCGCCGCCAACTCTTTATCCGCATATTCGCGATTACCGCGGTAGCTAAAGAACAGCGCCACTAATAAGCCAATGGCCATACCCCCAACAGGAATGGCCATCGCCATCGGCACCATGCCACGCGTAATCTCCAAGCCAAATGGCGTACCGGCGCTGTTTAAGTTAGCCAACAAAATATCGTTCAAGAAAATTGCGCCGAACCCAACGGGCAATAACATGTAAGGCGCGGTTAGGCCGAACGTTAATGCACAGGCTACCGCTCGACGATCCAACTTCAGACGATTCATAAGGGTAAGCAGTGGAGGAATCAGCACTGGAATAAACGCAATATGCACCGGAATCACGTTTTGCGATGCAATAGCCACTAACAATATGGCGGTGAGCAGCAGCGTTTTCACACGAGCCTGACGCGCGGCCGTTGCCTCCTTGCCCAGCATGGCAATCAATCGGTTCGCCAGCATATCGGGCAAGCCAGAACGCGAGATGGCAACCGCAAACGCACCGAGCGTTGCATAGGCCAGCGCTACTTGCGCTCCCCCGCCAACGCCGTTGTTGAAGGCCTCTAACGTTTGGTCAAGCGTAAGCCCACCCACCAGGCCACCCACCAGCGCACCTACAACCAATGCAAAAACAACTGAGACACGCACAAGAGACAGCACTACCATGACAAGCACGGCAAGAATAACTGCATTCATGAAGATTTCCAGACCGATGACAAGGTGATTAGGACGTGTACGAAAAACAAGCGAATGCCGGATGGCACACTCAAGAGCCACCATTTCGTACACAGCCTAATATCGCAGGGTGCAAATTTTAGCAGATAGCGCGCTTACAAAAAGCATCCATCAGTTATTTCTCTGCTATTGCTAATGTTTTGGCATATAGAGGAATCTCTGTACGTTTGCTAGCCCCGCTAATGGCGTCACTGGCCGTACTGCTTTTTAGCCAACTCATGGCGGACTCGGGTGCTCTGTTCGTAAACGAGCCGTTACCCCATCTTCCAGTGACGACACTGGCGCGGCACGATACCCTGCTTGGGCGAAAAGAGCAGCGCCAAAACAAAGAAAGCGAAAGCCACCAGCACGATTGAGCCACCCGATGCCACGTTAAATACTACCGAAAGCCAAAGCCCGATAACCGCAGACAATATGCCAATAGATACTGAAATCAACAGCATGATCGTGAAGCGGTCTGTCAGCAGATGTGCTGTCGCACCTGGCGTGATTAACATGGCAACGACCAATATGATGCCGACAGTCTCAAGGCTTGCAACAATCGTCAGCGTCAGCAAAAGAATGAGGCCATAGTGAATAATCTGCGTATTAAAGCCCAATGCTTGTGCCTGCTGAGGGTCGAAGGCATAGAGCAACAAGGGCCGATAAGCGAGCCATACCGTTAAAATGGCAATGATGCTAGCAACAAAGGTCAGCATTAATGCTGAGTGTTTAACACCCAGTACATTGCCAAACAGAATGTGCATCAGATGGGTACTGGAAGCCAGTTTACTGATAATGACCACACCAAGGGCGAAGGAGGCGGTAAACATCAGCCCCATCGCAGCATCTGCTTTAATTCGTGTGTTCCTTTCAATCGCCCCGATGCCTACCGAGGTCAGCGCCCCGGTAATAAACGCCCCTACAAAGAAGGGCCAGCCAAGCAAATACGCAATGGCTACCCCCGGCAGCACAGCGTGAGAGATCGCATCCCCCAGCAGCGACCAGCGCTTTAGCACGACATAACAGGAAAGCATCCCACAAATAGCGCCTACCAGCACCGAGGTGAGTAGCGCTCTTTGCATAAATGCATACTGAAAGGCGTCAGAAACGCTGCCAGGTAGCAGGTTAACTACCACCATTAACGCTGCGATTAAGCCATTTACCAGTGCATCGCTAAACGCTTCAATCATTAATATGCTATCAACCACGTAACTTACCCCTGCCCAGAACTATTGGAAGCCACTGGCATTATTTGGCGATCATTGACCGTTTGCTCAATTGAACTCACTGCAAGTTCGGCCAGTTTTGCTTCGCTTAGCATCTCTTCAGGCGTACCGGTACCCCGCACAAAGCGATTAATCAGCACGACGTGGTCCACATAGCGGCGAGCACCGGGCATATCATGTGTGACCATAATCACGGTTTTACCCGCTTCACGCTCGCGACGAAGTACCGACAAGATAAGCTTCTCGCTGGGCGGGTCAACGCCAGCCAGTGGCTCATCTAACAACAAAATGCTGGCCTGCTGCGCTAGCGCGCGTGCTAGCAACACACGTTTTTTTTGACCACCGGAAAGCGCGCCAATAGGTCGGTCAGCCAAGTCGAGCATATTGACTGCCACCAAGGCCTCGTGGACCGCTTCGCTATGCCGAGCGTGATGCCAGCGAGCTGGCAATAGCCGGCGCCATAACGCATCGCTGCGCATGTGTCCGTAGCGCCCGCCCATGACGGTGTCCCATACCGAGACAGGAAAATCCCACTCAATCGCCTCGCGCTGAGCCATATACGCGATACGCCCCGCCCGACGATGCTTTGCTATGGGCTCGTCAAAGGCTTTTACACTGCCTTGCAGCGGCTTCATGCTGCCGGTCAACACATGAAAAAGTGTCGATTTTCCGGCACCGTTAGGTCCGACAATGGCCGTCCATTTCCCAGCGGGAAATGTGAGGTGTATATCTTCCAGCACGGTTTGGCGCTGATAAGCAACGTACAGCCCAGCTACTTCAATGGCTGCCATCGTGCTCGGTAAACTGGTTGTCATGATGTACTACTCAACGGCTAAATACTGGCGCAGCAAATCGGCGTTATGCCTCAACATGGCAAAATAGTCTCCCGCCTCGCCCTCTGGCTCGCTTAACGAATCCACGTATAAAGGGCCTGCTATGGGAATCCCCGTATCTCTGGAAAGGCTACTAACGTAACGATCCGACGTTGTGCTTTCCCAAAAAAGCGCTGCAGGCTGGCGTGCGTTAATCAAGTCGATGATGCGCATTAACTGCTGCGGCGAACCTTCCGTTTCGGCATTATTTCCCCAGATACCGTCATGTTCAAAGCCATAAGCATCGGAGAAATACAAAAATGCTGCTTCGCTTGAGAGCAAAACACGACGCTCTTCCGGAATATCGCTTAGCGTCTGCTGAAGCTCCAAGTGAAGGCCTTGAAGTTCTGCCACTACGTTATCGGCACGCGCCTGAATATCCTCTGCTTGCTCTGGCAGAAGGTCTTCCAACGCATTAGCTATCACGTGAACATAAGCCATTGCCGCACGTGGGTCTGTCCACATATGTGGGTCGACATCGCCCTGCATATCGCCAATCACAATATGCTGAGTGGGGTACTCTGAGGCTTCGGCAACGGCGACTAGCGGTACGTTGTCTTGGGTCGTCGCTTCCACTTGCCGCATCCACTGCTCTAGTTGATAGCCGTTATAAAACACAATATCGGCTTCTTCCAAAGCGGCAAAATTATTGGGCGTTAATTCCCACTCATGCACCTCTGCATTAACAGGGCTCAGCACTGATACGTTGGCGTCGTCTCCTGCCACACGCGCCACTAAATCGCCCAATATCGTAAACGTCGCCACAACATTAATGGGCGGCGATAGCGCCTGAGCGGTGGCCGTCGTAACGCTACCCGCCGTCGCAAGCACAAAACTTATCGTCAACCATGCCTTTCGTTGACTCATGGACGCACCCCGTCATGTTGCAAATAGGATTGCTATAAAGACAACTTTAGCTCAACAAAAAAGCATTGTGCAAATAGTTTAGCCTTGGCTAACAATCATTCTACAATATGCGCTACCATGATCCATTAGAGTTTTCCATTCACCTCGATATAGTCTGCCAATGAGTGATAACGATAAGGCGCTTCCCCCTACCGCCAAAAGCTTGAGAAAAAGTTACTGCAATGACGCATTGCCGCCCATTGAAGAGCACACACGGCAATATGAAACCGTGCGAAACGCGCATGAAACCGAGCTAATCGAAGATTACGTTGAGCTGATTGGCGACCTGATTAGCCATCGGGGAGAAGCGCGCGCCGCCGACATCGCTAGCCGCATGGGGGTGAGTCAAGCGACCGTATCCAAGATGATCCGCCGCTTAAATGAGCTGGGGCTAGTGACCAGTAAGCCTTACCGCTCCCTGTTTCTAACGGCGGAAGGCCAAAAAATGGCAGAAACATCACGGGCGCGGCACGATATTGTGCTGCATTTTTTGCGCGCGCTGGGCGTTAATGATCATACGGCGCGCATTGATGCTGAAGGCATGGAGCACCATGTCAGCAATGAAACCCTGGCGATTATGCAGCGTTTTATTGACGAACAAACAAAGCGTTAATTACGCCCGATAGCCAGCCTGGTGCAATAACACCCCTCGCTATTCACTGCCCTTAGAGCTACTGTTTAAGAAGCACGGTGAGGAAGCTGGCTCTTGGTCGGCTCGGTCTTCTAGATCCAGCGCGCCCAGCACCGCTTCACGCAGAATTGGCAAATGTGAATGGTCCAGCTGGCGTGAGGCGGTTAATAACGTCAGTTTACCTTGCCTGGCATAACGCATCAGCGGTAGTAATGCATCATCAGATTCCTTTAATTCCAAACGGTAGCGGGTCTGAAAGGAAGCCTCACTAATTTTGTCCTGGTGGTAGTCACGCCTTAAAGATGATGAAGGCGCGGCATCGCGATACCATTCCGTTAGCGCCAGCGAAGCACGCTCTTTTCCACGTGGCCATAAACGGTCAACCAGGACGCGTGCTCCCTCGTCGTCTTCAAACGCTGAATAGACGCGCTTAAGCACTATTTCGTAGTTCATATGACCTCCCTGATCCGTTTTTTAACAACACCCCATTCACCCCACCCATGCTATACAGGCTACCAGGCAATTACCCTGCCCCATGTTAACGACATTAACGATGAGCAAAAATGATTAATAGCGCTCCCTTTCTATAATAAACGCCTTCCTTCTATTAACGAGGCCCGTAGCTGATATTCCCCATCCTTTTGAAACACCGTACAATGCGGTGTTTAGCCCTCACTTGGCAAACTATGCACCTAACCCGCTTCACGGATTACTCTATTCGCGTTTTGATTTACCTGGCAGCCAAGGGAGAAGAGCGCGCAACAATCACGGAAATTGCCGAGACATTCTCGATCTCGCGCAATCACTTGATGAAAATTGTCCAGGAACTACATCAAAAAGAGTACCTCAAAGCCATCCGCGGCAAGCATGGCGGGCTTTGGCTAAACCGGGCGCCCGAACACATCCGATTAGGGGCGTTGGTGAGAGATACCGAGCAGGAAATGGCGCTCGTCGAGTGCTTTCGAGACGATAACGCCTGCATCATTACACCCGCATGCCGCTTAAAGCCTATCCTTAACGATGCACTAGACGCCTTTTTGGGCGTTCTGGATCAATATACGCTGGCCGATTTGCTGCAAGGCCAGCACACCAGCCTAGCGTCGCTAATGAAAATCCCTGCCACCAACATGTAATTTTTTACATGCCCCCCTGTCAGTAGAACTTGACCATGTAGCCTAGCCATTTTCCCTAGCGTGGAGCATGCTGAGGCCAGTGCTACATCACCAAACAAGCGCAGGTAATGTTGCATACAGCTTCATTATTTCTACAAACCTCGGAGCCAAACATGACCACCGCGCCCTTCTCGCCCAATCAAATCATGATCCGCAAACTAGAAAATATTTTCGTGCTTACTGGTGAAGAGAAGCAGGCGCTGATGGAGCTACCGATTCACACAAAAGAAATTAAGAGCAATCAGGACATCGTTAAAGTGGGAGACCAGCCAAACCAGTGCTGCTTGATGATTGAGGGCTTTACGTGCGTCAATAAAGTATCCATTGAAGGCAAACGCCAAATCATGGCCCTGCATGTTCCTGGCGACATACCCTTCACTTGAGCGTAATAGATATTAACATTGCCTCTATCAGTCCCTGCAAGCTCGGCTTCATTCAGCATAAATATCTGCATCAACTCTGCGAGCGCTATCCCAGGCTTGTTGCTGCTTTCTGGCGCGAGACACTTGTGTATGCCTCTATTTTCCGTGAATGGCTGTTAAATATTGGACAACGCGAGGCCTACTCCCGCATCGCGCATATTATTTGTGAATTAATGGTGCGCTTAAAGACAGTGGGCCTGACTGAGGGGAGCACGTTCTATATGCCAACGACCCAAGCAGAAATAGCAGATGCGACAGGGATGACGCCCGTCCACGTAAACCGCGTTTTTCAGGCACTACGCGCAGATGGCTTGATCATCACCGAAAAAAGCCGGATGACCATACCTGACTGGGACAAGCTGCAGCAAGCTGGCGAGTTCGATCCACTCTACCTTCACCTTAAAAACGATGGGAACGCATAGCGGCGGCAATGGCTTAGAAAAGACCGATCAAAGGCAAAGCAAAAACAAGTTGAAAGGAAAGTGCTAGAAATGTCGTTCTCAACAAAACTTGACATAAGCGCAATGCGAAAACAGACACTTATAGCCTGATTCTCAAGCAATCTGGCATAAATTCAAATGAGCGTATGCTGCCGTTTCTAAATTACGTAGTTTCATTGGCCGGGTTATTAGGGATATAGCGCTAATGAACCAAATACTCGCAATGCGCATCTTTGTGAGCGGAAGGTACGGCGTATTACCAGGAGGCACTGCGACTAATCGCGGATATAGATGCAGTAAACAACGCGATGCGGCCTAACGAGAAGAAGATATAAGACCTGACATCAATGTTCATGAGTATGGATAATCCTCATGGCTCTTTTGTGATAAACAATAAGCCGGAAATAATTGAGGCGATAGACGACTTCAAAAGCGGACGGCTTGGTTCAATATCTGGCTAATAGTTATTTGAAGTAAGCTGACTGCCTGTGGCAGCCAGCTTCTTTGGGGCCTTATTTAGCAGGCTCTCCAGGAAAAGGAATGAACTCAGCATCGTCTCCAGGGGGGAGGCGAAAGCGGCCATTTTCGAAATCCGCTTCTATCCAAGCCTGTTTGGCGGCCTCTAGTTTTTCTCGCGAAGAGGCAACGAAGTTCCAGGATATATAACGGGGACCATTCAGGGTTTCACCGCCGAGCAGCATCAGTCGAGTGCCGGTTTCACCCGCTACAACCGTTATTGGGTCGCCTGGACGGAACACCATCATTCTGCCCGCATCAAATGACTCCCCTGCAATAATGACACTGCCGGACATGACATAAATGCCACGGTCCTCATGGCCATCCGGCAATGGGAGCTTTGCACCTGGCTGCAGTACCGCATCTGCATAAAACATTTCAGAGAAGGTTTGTACCGGTGCTCGCTCTCCCCAGGCCGTACCCAGGATCAGGCGCACTTCTTTGCCCTCGCCTTCCAACACCGGTAGCGCCTCCTCGCCATGATGCTCAAAGCTGGCAGGCTTGTCTTCATAAGCTTCAGGGAGCGCTACCCACGTCTGTATCCCCATCACCGAGTGCTTGTTCTGACGAGTGATAGCCCTGGTGCGCTCCGAATGGGTGACCCCATTGCCCGCCACCATCCAATTAACCGCGCCAGGACGGATTATTTGGTTAGTGCCCAGGCTATCACGGTGCTGAAATTCACCCTGATATAGATAAGTCACCGTGGCTAGCCCAATATGGGGGTGTGGGCGAACATCAATGCCTTCATCCTTAAGAAATTCAACGGGTCCCATCTGATCAAAAAAAATGAACGGCCCCACCATCTGCCGTTTCGGGGCAGGCAGTGCGCGGCGCACCTCAAAACCACCCAGATCTCTAGCCCGGGGAACAATCAGTGTTTCTATGTCATTCAAACTACCGGCAGATGGGCATTTGGGCTCTAAATCAGGCATCCAACTCATAGGTTTTCTCCAGAAATGAGAGACAAGAAAATTTGACGCGTACCTTAGAACAACACATCGTGCCACTCCGAGTGGCGTGCAAACTGTGCTTTCGCAAATGGGCATAACGGCATGATTTTCTTACCCGCAGAACGGGCATCTCCCACCGCTTGAGACACTAACGCAGCACCCACTTTTTGTCCGCGCATGACATCAGGCACTTCGGTGCTATCAATGATAATCATCGCATCACCTGCTTTCGAATAGGTCATTTCTGCTTTAGCACCATTGAGCTCGACCCTATAGTAGCCCTTGGTATCGCTGGTTTCATGTTCAATGGTAAATGAGGCTTCAGGTGCACCGGACATTGCCTTCTCCTTTCTCTATTACATGCTAAACAGCTCAGCATTTGTTTCTATAGTACTTAAGAGCATTACTCAGCTTAGTACTTATGCCTTTGAAGTACTTATGCCTTTAAAGTACTTAGCCCTTTGAATACGACCCTACGCTCTGCCTGCATTAGGATGATTAAAAGTCAGGAAATGGCGCACGACCGGGCCTCCCCTTGGTGGATCGACCAGCGAGCGTACGCCGTCCCAGCGCAGTTCGAGGTTGTAGTTCAAGCCGCCGCGCGCATGAGGGCGGCCAGAGCCGCCCCATAGCGGCCTAAATTTCAGCGTGAACAGGAGCCAGTGTAGGGCCGTGCTTTACCCGCTCACCGGCCTTATGCACCATGGTGTAGGCGTAATCGACACCCATGCCATAAGCGCCGGAATACTCTTGCACCACAGCCATCACCTCGTCGTAGGTATCCCTGTTTTTCCAGTCACGCTGCCACTCTAGCAAAACCTGCTGCCAGGTTACCGGCACTACCCCTGCCTGGATCATCCGCTGCATCGAGTAATCGTGGGCCGCTTGGCTGGTGCCACCGGAAGCGTCAGCCACCATATAGATTTCGTATCCGGCATCGTGCATCGCCGAGAGGGCGAACGTGGTATTGCAGACTTCCGTCCAAAGACCCGAAACGATGACTTTGTTTCGCCCGTTTTGCTTGAGCGAATCGCGTACTTTTTGGTCATCCCAGGAGTTCATCGACGTACGTTCGAGGATGGGAGCATCAGGGAACACTTCCAGCAGTTCGGGGTAAGTGTGACCCGAAAAGCTTTCGGTCTCGACGGTTGTAATGATCGTCGGGATGCCGAACACTTTCGCGGCCTTGGCCAAGCCAACGACATTGTTCTTCAGCGCTTGGCGGTCAATCGACTGCACACCAAAAGCCATCTGCGGCTGTTGGTCGATGAAGATCAACTGTGAATTGCTGGGCGTAAGGACTTCAAGCTTAGGGTTCTGCATTAGGTTCACCTTTGACAAATAGGATGGATGTCGTGAAACGGCTATTAACTATCGCAATCCACCCCTGCTTATGATTGGACGACAATCTTGGCTTGGGATGATTGTGTGATACGTGTGCCCTGCAGCATCCTATCCGGCGAGTGGCCGATGCCCCCAACATTCGAGGGGCTGAACGATCTCGGCAAAACACCAACCGGCCTATCCCTAAGTCGTTACTCCGCACCCACGGTGAAGGGGGCTGTTTCCTCAGGTGTTTTCACAGTCCACGAGCCAGACTGCCGGAACGAACTGGCAGAAGCATAGGTATCTTCCATGAACTGGAAATAAGTCATCTTTCCGTCACGGACCTTAGCGTGGATGGAAAACGGTGATGTGAACACATGGTCTAGCTCTAAGGACCGATAAGTGAACCTACCGAAAATCGCGACGTCCTCGCCGGAGGCAATTTGATCAGTGATGGTAAAGTCTTCAGTCTCCCAGTAATCCGCGAGCTGTAAGAATAAGCCGCTGAAGGCCCTCGGGCCATAGTTTGTGCCGGTCCAAGGTATGATTTTCTGGAGTTCCGGATTGTCAACGTTCAGAGAAATGTAGGTTGCGTCTGGAGCGACCAATCTCTCTGCAGCAGCTTCAACTTTATCAGGCGCGGTATTGGACAGGAATTCCATGACAACCGAAAGTGAGGCTTCAGACTGCGCGTCACTAACCGACTGAGCTGCGGCAGGGGTGACAGTTAAAATGGACGTGGCGGTCATACTAGCGGTGAGCGCAATTATTGCAGCAAGCGACTTAGCTTGAGTAATCGTGTTCATGAGTTTTCTCCGGATTTAGGGGTGTTATTGCTCTTCAGCGTTGGTTGATCAATAGACTACACACCGAAAGTCCTGTGCGGCTGTTGGTCGATGAAGATCAACTGTGAATGGGTTCCGCGATGCCCGAACAGCATTAGACAGTGATGAGAATTCTAGCGAGCGCTGTCGTGCTCTACGTCGCCGATTCTGCTGAGACGGTGCCGATCTTGCGATTTGATGCGTGGAAGTCCTGTTAGCCGCAACTGCACAACATGTGCTGGATACCTTTGTAGAATTGCGCGCGGTTCCGAGACAGCGCCTCGCGAAATTCGTCGAAAACCTCCATCGGAATACCATCTGGGTTCGTGTCGGACTTGACCATCACGGGGGAACGGCGCCGATCAGCACGGCCTTGGCTACACGGCCGAACTCGGCCTAGGCGACATAGCGAGCGACCTCTTCCCCGCCGGTTGAATGGCCGATAACAGGGAAGTGTCAGTACGACGGTAGGCATCCTCGTAATAGATCGGCGAGGGGGGGGGGCGGCGGCAGCACCCATCAGATCTTCGAAGAGATCAAAAGGACGCTACCGCACTGCTATTGACCGCAAGATCGGCAACTGAACCGCAGCTTCCGCGCCGCACTCCGTTTAAACGCTTGCTAGATTAATCAGGCTGAAACCATGTGGCACCAAGGCCGATCTGGCTGCGCTGCGCAACGCTTTTTTCGAGAGGGTACAGAAAATGACCAAAACACTATCGGTCGCAACACCGACGACTCCTTCCGTTTCCAGCGGAGATACACCGTCCACGCAAGCGACTTCCGGCGCAGACCTGATCGTATTCAATGCGGAGATCTTCACCGGCAATCTCGCACAGCCCGAAGCATCTGCGTTCGCGGTCAAGAAGGGGCGCATCTATTCAGTCGGCGCCGATACTGACATTCTTGGGCTGAAAAACGCCAGCACCCAGATCATCGACGCTGGCGGTCGCAGACTGATCCCGAGCATAAATGATGCCCATATGCACCTCCTGAATGAAGCCAACTACACCTACAATGTCAGGTGGGACGGGGTGCCTACGCTTAACCGAGCGCTGTCCATGCTGAGCGAGCAGGCAGAACGAACGCCAGAGGGGCATTGGGTCAAGGTGATTGGAGGCTGGTCACTCTACCAGTTCGAAGAAAATCGCTTCCCCACCATGGAGGAGCTACGCGAGGCGGTGCCTAACCGCCCTCTGCAAGTGCAATACGCCTACAACCACGCCTTTATGAATGAATTAGCGATGGAGGCATTGGGCGTGGGGACTGATCGCTTCCCTGACCTCCAGGTCATTGAGTTTGAGCAAGACGACAAGGGAAATTACACAGGTGTTTTGCATGGCGACACGTTCGGCTTTGTAGCCTTGGAAGCGCTGGTGCCCCAGCCAACGTTCGAGGAACAACTGAGCTCGTTGATCTATACAGTCCACGGCTTGAACCGCTTCGGCGTCACCTCGGTGTTTGATTGTGGCAGCAGGGGCTATCCCGACGCCCATGTCACAGCAGAAATGCTCATGCGTGAAAATCGTTTCAATCTGCGCCTGTCCTTCGTGGACATGCAATGGGGCAGTTCCAGCATGGTCGATGCAGAAATTAATGCCATTACGGCAATCTCACCTATGAGTCCCGGACAAAACCTGAACCCATCCATGGCACACGGCCATGTATTTCGAGGCGCCAAGGCACTGGATACGGAAGTGCATGATCACGAGAATTTCGACCTCCCGGCAGTCCTTCTCGATCCGGAACGGATTCATCGGCACGTCGAGCAGGATATTGCCAAACTGGTTCAGCGGCGAATTCCGTTCCGCATGCATATCAGCTACAACGAAAACATCACGCCGTTCCTCGATGCCATGGAGAAGATGAACGAAACCACACCGCTGGATGGCCTGAAGTGGAGCATCGAGCACGCCGAAACGATCAGCCCTGAGAATATTATAAGAGTCAAAAACCTTGGCGGCGGAATTACCCTTGATCCCAAAATGGCGATGCACGGCGATGCTTTCATCAAGACCTACAGCCGGGAGAAAGCTCTGGAAACGCCACGTCTTCGTGCGCTCGTCGATAGTGGGATCCCCCTGGCCATGACGACCGACGGGTTCCGTGCCAGCTCATTCAACCCTTGGGTCGCTGTCAGTTGGGTGGTCTCGGGAAAAGCGGTCTCCGGCACTGAAGTTCTTGCCGAACACAATCGTCTTTCCCGTGTCGAGGCGTTGAACCTGTTTACTCGGGGCGCTGCGTGGTTTACAGACGCAGAGGCCGAAATGGGCAGGATTGCCCCAGGCAACCTGGCTGACTTCGCTCTGCTGGACAGGGATTACTTCAGCGTGCCGGAAGATGAGGTCAAGCACGTAACCTCCGTCCTGACGGTCTTGGACGGCCGGGTGGTGTTTGGAGCCGAAGACTTCAGTACCCTCGCACCGGTCCTGCCCGACATTCTGCCTGACTGGTCTCCCATAAAATATTACGGGGGCTACTACGGGGCCAAGTGAATTGCTCACCACGCCCAACAGATGGCGCCTTGGCCGCCTTCCTCTCCGATATCTGAAAGCCGTTTTTCCCGGGCCCGAATGCGGGCCTTCTACACTCATCTCAAAAAAAGGAATGAAGCATGCCTAATCTCAAGGGCAAGCGCGCGCTCGTCACTGGCGGATCCCGCGGCATCGGTGCAGCGATAGCGCTGGCATTGGCCGAAAGCGGCGCGGACGTCGCGATCACGTATCAAAACTCGACCAAGCGCGCGGACAGCGTCGTCACTTCGATCACGAAACTGGGCCGCCGTGGATTTTCCATTCAGGCCGACAGTGCCGATCCGGAAGCCATCAAACGGGCCGTCAGCGAAGCTGTCGAAACGCTTGGCGGCCTCGACATTCTGGTTAATAGTGCAGCCGTCGGACTTGCCGGACCGGTCGCGCAAGTCGACCTTGCGGAATTCCAGATGATGATGGACGTGAACGTGCGCGGACCGTTTGTTGCCGCACAGGCCGCCATACCGCACTTGTCCAAAGGTGGTCGCATCATCTCAATCGGGTCGGCCTTGGCACAAAGCGTCCCTTTTCCAGGTGTAACGGCTTACGCGATGTCGAAGTCGGCGCTGCTCTCTTTTACGCGCGGCCTGTCGCGCGAACTTGGCCCGCAAGGCATTACGGTAAATCTTGTCCTACCGGGATCGACCAATACCGAGGCGAACCCGGCCGATGGTGAAGGTGCTGATTTCCAGCGAAGCCTTTCTTCGATCGGGCGCTATGCTGAGCCGCGAGAAATTGCGGACGCGGTCGTGTTTCTTGCAAGCCCTTCCGCAAACATGGTGACAGGTAGCACCCTTACCGTGGACGGAGGCGCGAACGCCTAGGTCGGTCGGGCAAAAACCTCGACAGAGTCTACCGTCGAACGGCCCGACGGTAGTCTGTCGGGCTCATGTGCCGATACTTGATGAAAATCCGGGCGAGAACCTGATTCGACGAGTACCCGACATCTTGGGCGATCTCAGTAACCGAAAGATCCGTCAGCTCTAGGAGTTCACAGGCTTTCTCCACTCTAAGTCGCGTCAGGTAGGCACGTGGCGGAACACCGACGCTCTGCTTGAACATGCGTGCGAAATGAAAAGGTGAGAGCCTCGCCTCAGTTGCCAACTCGTTGAGGCAGATATCTTCCGAAAGCCGCGTCCGCATCAATTCCAGACAACGCTTCTCTGCCCACGGGGCAAGACCACCGCTTGCCGACTCGAACGAAGTCCCGCCCTTGCGGCACAGCTCGGCCATGATTTCGCAGCCTGCAGCCTGAGCCAGCAGACGCGACGGCGTGCCCTCCTCATCACATAAAAGCCACAGACTCCGGAGCGCTGACTGGATGGCCAGCGAGTGAAACGGCCCTCCGTAGAGCTGCAGGCATTCCATGGAGAGTCGCCCGTCGGTGGCTTCATCGAGCACTTTCTGCCAGTGAGCTACAGGAAAGGACAAGCTACGAAGCTGATGACTGGAGTCGACCACCGCCTTATTAGCAAAGCTCGGCGCAGAGAGATAGAAAAAGCCCTTTTCACTCGCGACATTGTAATACCCGCCTCCCGAGTCGCCGCTAACACGACTGCCACCAAGCAGATCCTGATACAGGACAAGTTCCGGTAGAGCTGGGCGAGACATATCTCCGGCTGGGCGAGCCA
Source organism: Halomonas sp. TP35 (assembly GCF_052375975.1). Classification (NCBI taxonomy): domain Bacteria; kingdom Pseudomonadati; phylum Pseudomonadota; class Gammaproteobacteria; order Oceanospirillales; family Halomonadaceae; genus Halomonas; species Halomonas sp. TP35. The sequence continues at coordinate 207,137 of NZ_JBQSUZ010000002.1, forward strand.
CCTCAAGCAGATCAAGGATACCGCCTGGGGATTTTCTTGTACGTACATAGGACGCTTCTTGGCCCTCGCGGTACCACTTGGAGAAAGACGAATTGGCAGGTACATTCATCGTAATGTCCTTTGAAATGGTCGCGCCGACTCGCGCAAAGAGGTTTCGACCCGCCATGCACCTCATATATCGCTCAAGCGCTATTAACCGTACCCGGCGCTACCATAGTAGACCACTTTTCTGCATATTATATTACGCAATGAACACTGCAAAGCTGCCCATATCCATCAGAAGAGGCCCCTATTCCGTGCCGACGGCATAGCTCCTTGATGGGCAGTCACGCTCCTGCTTCGCTCAGAAAACCCTGATCTGTTCTTCGCTGAAATGCTTCATGGCCAATCGCCTTACACAAGGATTGGACACTACAGTGTCGCGCTAACGCCCAGTGGCCCTCCAACCGGATTCGCGTGCAATCTATCGGGCGTTTGTACAAGCCAGCGCGGTTCAGTTTGTTTATCTTGCCTCCAAAGCCTTATGCGCGCCCTTCGATTGATACCCTGAGAACGCTCAAAGAACCGTCCTAAGGATATCGTTGGCAAAAATGAAAATAATGTTGGGCCAATAACTTTCTTCAAGCATACCGAGGAAGCCCAGCTCCGTTTATGCACTGGTCGATTCTATTATTTGGCACGACTACATCGCTTCTTCCCTTTGCATCGTCTGCCTTAATCCACGCATTTATTCGGTGACTGGTACTAATGGAAATTAACCCCATACTCATCAGGCTTGGCATTTTACCTCTTGTTCCCAGAGATCCTGCGGAACCTCACCGAGGGGCAACACCGCTTGAGCTGCTATTTGATCTGGTTTCGGTCATTGCGGTCGCCTCCGCTGCGTCAGGTCTTCATCATGCCATTTTAGCTTTCCACATAACGGAGGGCGTGCTGAAGTTCTCAGCGTCTTTCTTTGCCATTTGGTGGGCGTGGATGAACTTCACTTGGTACGCCTCTGCTTATGACAACAATGACAGTCTGCATAGAGTATTAACAATAGTGGCGATGGCAGGCTCGCTTATTATGGCCGCAGGTATCGATAGATTCTTTCAGACAAATAACATAGACATGATCGTCGCAGGTTTTGTCGTAATGCGCCTTGCAATGGTTTGCTTTTGGTTGAGGGCGGCAAGGCATGATCCGGAGCGTCGACTGACGGCCTACCGGTATGCAGTCGGCATCGCAATTGTTCAGGTTTATTGGGTGGGATTGATGCTCGCCCAGCCGATAGCAGTCAATCTATTGGTAGGTTTTTATGCTGTCGGTGCCTTGTTCGAATTAATAGTTCCGGCATACGCGGAGAGCAACAACACCACTCCTTGGCATCGACGTCATCTCATTGAAAGGTATGGCTTGCTAAATATTATTGTGCTGGGTGAAACACTTCTGGCTGGCAGCCTAGCCATTCAACGAGTTGCAAGCGACAACATGGGCAAGGAATTAATTGGCATTGCCATCTCTTCTTTGGTCCTGGTGTTTGCACTGTGGTGGGTTTATTTCTCACAAAAAGAGCACGTTGCACACCCACGTTTGTCGCTAGCATTGCTATGGGGGTACGGCCATCTATTGATCTATATGTCTGGGGCAGCCGTTGGTGTGGGTGTCGCGGTACTGATAGAGGTGGTCACCGGCTATTCAAGTTTATCCACATCAGTGGGTTTATACACCATAGCCGTTGCTATCAGTGGATATTTGTTCGGACTTTGGGTGATAAGAGAACGATTTGAACTGGAAGGAGCTGGGCGCTACATATTGTTATTAACAGCAATCGTGCTTCTTTTCTCCCCTCTAATACTACCCATCGAGGGCATCGCTGCGTTACTGGTTATTGGCGTTGCAATTCGAAATCAATACGCATGCAAATCCGTCAAGCAAGAAACCCCTCATGGAATTTGAGCAATGAACTCTTGCACCCACCATAGCTGCCTTAACCGTGGTGGATAAATGACACACATCACAAAGCCTGAAGCTCAACCAGACCACGCCCTCACGGACGTAAGAATAATTGCCCCCATGACTATCGCACGCATCACGGAGAACCACCATGAATGATAAAGCAGCAGAATCTGTACCCAGTGTGCATTACAACGACGGCAGATCGATCATTATTAAGCATACCGTCCGCCCGGAATTCAGAGAACGTTATGAGACTTGGTTAAAGCAAATAATTGCCGCAGCAGCTGAATTTCCGGGTCATTCAGGTGTTCACATACTTCGCCCCTCGGAAGGGAATGACACCTTTGAAATTGCCGTGCGATTTACCAGCAACTCCGCCGCAGAAGCATGGCTGAGCTCAAACATCCGAAAGGAGTTGTTATCATCCATTGTTTCCGCGCTCGCTTCTGATGAACAACTGGAAATCAAAAGTGGAATTGATTTCTGGTTCACACCCCCGGCCTCGAAAGCTAAGCAGCCGACTAGATGGAAACAATGGCTCATAACGACCGCTGTGATATGGCCTCTAACTATCATAGTTCCAGCGTTGTATCAGCCGCTATTCAACATAATTCCTGAGATATCCGTGTGGGGTGTTCGCCATGGAATTACCGCCGCGACCATCGTTGCACTCGTCGTCTACTTAATCATGCCGAGGGTAGTTCGCCTCGTGGCCGGCTGGCTGTTCCGCTAGGGCTTTGGCCGAACCCAAGGACGGGTCTAGATAATCCGCAGGGGGATTTTCAGTATGTAACTTTCGCCAGGTTTGCGGAGACAAGCCGGTTTCGCGCCTGAACACGCGGCAAAAGTGGGACTGGTCGCAAAATCCGTGGCTAAGCGCAATATCGCTCAAGGAATGTATTGAACATAGCATGTATTGCCGCGCTGCCTCCACACGCTTGGTGGTCACATACATTAGCGGAGTCATTCCGGTCGTCTGTTTGAACACATGCGAAAAATGACTTACGCTCAAACCCAGCAATAAAGCAAGTTCGGTCGTCCGTATGCACTGGTCGAGATGTTCATTTATGAATTCGTCAATACGCGATATCTGCCAGCGTGCCAATCCTCCTCTATTTCTATGCGGCGAAGGCCCACCCTGACTGTCGATTGCCAGCAAAGCGATCGCCTCATTAAGATACGTCGAAGCGATGTCGGAATTATGGTGAAGGGCTCGCTCCGTTTCCATCAGCAACGTCAACAGTTGCTTAGCCTGTTTTAAGCGGTCAGAACCACTGAAGGCGGTGTTGTCCAATGAGTAACCTGTGCTAACACTCCCGTTCATAGCTCTCGCTCCTTGGCCGGGGTCAGAACTTGGTGGCGTGCTCAGCTCGCTACCATGGGATACCCAGGTTAGCAGTGTGGCCGAGCCCGACACAGCCCTAAACAGGGGAGCATTTACCAACACTAAAGTGGGGCGAACTATTTATTGCGGAAGCTCGATGATCCCTCGCTGGAGGCCAATAGTGACCGCATGCGTCCGATTATAGGCTCCCAGCTTATCCATGATATTTCTCAGATGCCCTTTGACGGTATCTTCACCTATTGCTAATGCAACAGCCGTCTCCTTGTTCGACAACCCTTCGGCGACATGTTGCAGCACCTGAACCTCACGGCGAGTGAGACCGTCCTGATCAATATGGGCCGCCAACTCCGCCGCAATCTCCGGCGGAAAGCGTTGTTTGCCCGCGGCCAGATCGCGTATGGTTTCAATCAGTTCATGGCGTAGCGTGCTTTTCAAAAGATAGCCTCTCGCCCCCGCCTTGATTGCTTGTAACGCCCTTACATCGCCTCGGTAGGTGGTGAGTACAGCGATACATGCTTGCGGAAACTCCGACATGATAGCGCTAATGGCACCAAGGCCGTTGAGCTCAGGCATCTGAACATCCATGAGCGTAACGTCTGGCTGAGAAGCTCGGTATAGCCGGATCGCCTCCAGCCCATTGGAGGCTTCGCCGACCACGCTGATGTCCTCGTAACCGCCCACTACCGCCGAAATTCCCTCGCGTATCAGCGCATGGTCATCCACGATCAACACGGTGATGGGTTTCTTGTGAACAACCATAGCTTTATCCTGCACTGCTGGAGCGGTTTTGTTTACTATAGACTGCATGTTCATAGGCAACGGAGCCAGGTAGTGAAAGGCTGACCCGCGTACCGTTTCTGGCATTGCTGATGATCGCAAGCGTTGCGCCAATTCTCTCGGCGCGCTCATACATGCCCCTCAGACCGCCATGTTCAGGCCGGCCCTGCATTCTCTGGTAAAGTGGTTCAATACCCATCCCGTCATCAACAACCAACATTTCAAACGTGCCCGCAGCGTATTTGAAGCTAACGGCAACCTGACTCGCCTGGGCATGACGAAGTGCATTTAAAACCGCTTCTCTGCCCACCTGATAGAAAGCATCGCGAACGTCATTCCGCAGCGGCACCGGTTCACCCATATTGCTAGCGCTGTAGGCAACTGAAGACGGAGGGCCTACATCCAGCGGTAACGCTTGAAATGCAACGGCCAGATCTTCCGTGGGTGCCATCTGGCCGCGTAGGCCTGTGATCCTGTCGCGGCCCTCAGCAATCACCTGTTCGGCCCGGTCCAGCGCCCGCTCCATCGATTGATGAGCACGAGATTCTCTAGGCAGACTGTCGGCGACCGCCTGAAAGCTGAGCATCATCCCCTGCACGCTTTGCAGCAACGTGTCATGCAGCTCGCGCGCGATGCGCTCGCGCTCCTGAAAGCGCTCTTCCAGGCGTGTCCGGAGGGCTGCCTTTTCACGTCGCGTATAAAGGCGGGACATCCAGAGCGCGAGCGCCAGCAACGTTCCTGAAAAGACCAGCAGGAATCCTGGGCGCAGATAGAAAACCTGAGGAATGACGACCGCTAAAGCCGCATCAGGAAGAATGAAACTCTCATTCTCGCCAAGCGCACGAACCTGAAATTCGTAATTACCCGGGCGCAGGCGTGGAAACACCGCTTGCCTGGAGCGCCCAGCGTCGACCCATTCAGCATCATGACCATTAAGCCGGTATTGAAAGCGCATCGTCTCTGGTGCGGCGAGGTTCAATGCTGAATAGGTAATAATCAGCTTTTTCGGAACAGCTGATAACCGAACGGTGGCGGCGGAGATATCAAGTTCGGCTCCATCGGCTGTCAGCGACTTGATCATGACGACGGGTGATTGTGCCATACCCCTTAGTTGGTAAGGATCAACACGGACGACCCCGCTTTCGGTAGCGAACCATAGCAAACCTTCGGGCGTGTAGGCCGCAGTGGGCAATGGTAATACCTTGTATGGATCCATGGGTAGCTGACCAATGTGATCATGCGAGCTGTACAAGAGCGTGTCGCCATCGGCTATTACCCGCTCGATCTCTTCTGCTGGCAGTTTGAAGATACCTCCGCGACTGTGTACCCAGATATCCATCCCGGATTCGCTGGCATTTTTCTCAGCCGGTACAGCGACTAACCCGTAGATACTCTGAAATGGCCCAGCAGCTGGCAGATCCAGCCGATGAAAGCGTCCATCCTTGAGATACGCCAAGCCGTGCTGGCCACCTACCCAAGTGCGCCCAGGCAAATGCAGCATGGCGGTCACATGTCCGATATTCAGCCCTTCCTCATCACCCCAGCGTTCGATTTCCTGATCATCGAAGGACACTAGAAGATTATCCCGGTAGCCGAACCACAGCTTGCCCGCCAAGTCTCGGGAGGCGCTGACAGGCATCACCTGCCGTTCAGAATCACTGACTGACTCAATGTATCGCCATTGTTGATCAGCCCAGACGAAAAGCCCCACTCGGTTGACGGAGACCCATATATCGCCATCCTTCCCTACCGTCATCGCCCTTACGGCAGCCTCGCTGGCGGATTCAACAGGTAATGGTGCGATGCGCATCGGTCCGTCATCTGAAAGCGAGAAAATCCCCCGGTCCCCGCCAATCAACAAACCGTGTTGCTGACTGTTTACCAATGTGGTGATCGGCATGTCCAACTCAAAAGTGGAACGGCTGTCGCCCCGGAGACCCATCAGTTGGCCGTTGCCGGAGCCGATCCATAATGAACCATCACCGCTCACTGCCAATGCGTGGCTGCCCGCCTCGACAGGCAGAGCAAGGGGAGGCATTGTTGTACGCTTGAGTCGATCCAGGCCCGCATCAGTACCCACCCAAAGGGTGCCATCACGGTCGATAAGCTGCGCCAATATATTATCGGAGCTGAGTCCATCGCGAGTGGTGTATGAGTTAATTGTACCCTGATCCTCGGCAGAGCTGGGCCGCTGCCCGGCAGCCAGGTAATGCACGCCAGATCCCAGGGTGCCCAGCCAAGCGTCGCCCTGCTCGTCCAGAACGATACTCACCGAGCGTGATGCCGGTATCTCTTCCACTTTAATGCCGGCATGGCCTGTTTTTTTCAGACGCAATAGGTGTTTTCTGGCACGATCCGTTATCCATATATCACCTGCAGAGGAAGATACTATTTCACTGATCGATTGGCTCTTGATGCCAATCTCCGTGAACGCCGATGCCCCAGGGGGAAGCATATATATTGCCTCTTCACTCGCAGCCCAAACATAACCATCTGCATCCACGTGCACCGCTCGGGCATGACGGTCGAGAAAGCCCGATTCCTTGCCAGCCAAATGCCAACCCGTGCCATCATGTCGGACAAGCCCACCACCCGTCGCGGCCCATACATGCCCTTGCGGGTCCTCGGCCATGTCGTACACCACCCCGCCCGGAAGGCCTGGGTCAACCGGTTGAATCACACCGTTCGTGCTGATTAAACGGGCTCCACCGGCACGAAAACCCACCCACAGGCCGTCGGTAGTGCTTAGAAGCGCCGAGACCACGCCCAGCGGCTCACCGTCAGCAGGCTCGAATTTCTCGAAGTCAAAACCATCGAAGCGATACAAGGAATCATGAGTTCCCAGCCACAGGTACCCATCAGCGGTTTGCGCAAGCGCTCCTACAGAACTGGGGCCCTGGTCGCTGGTAGTCCAACGACGATGGTCCATTTCGTCCGAGATGCGCGCCGCTGCACTTGAGCACGCAAGGTAGCCAAGCACGAGATTCAGCAACAAAATTACGAAAGTTCGCAAGGAATGTACCTAAAGCATGCGTCTTTGTATTGAGTACTACAGTCGGTGGGCGGCATCAAAACCAGCCCAATTGTTGCTGAAGCCATTCAATGATTCGGTCAGCGACGCGCTCCCAACCCAGCTGCGTAATAAGCAGATGCCCATATCCGGGAAACGAGATGTAATCTGTCGGCGCCAACGACTGTCTCTGATAGCAATAATTAGCTAAAACCACAGAACTGGCAACCATACGATCGTCGCCACCGGAAATCAGTAATAAGGGCCCGCGCTCTTGGTCGAAGAGCAACCTGCTACCCACCCCTAATGCTACCGTGGTCATCAGTATTTGCGGGACTCTACCAACAAACTTTTCATATAACGGGTCGGTTGTCTGCCGGGATGCCGGATGCCCCACGCGGCGAGAGAATTGCGCAGGCGTCATGCGCAGAAAACGCATGCCCTCGAGCCGCTCAGCTCTCGCCGTAAGTATCTGCAGTAGCGAACGAATACCAGGGAAGACGCACTGGGGTGGACGCGGGGCGATTGCGATACCAGCCACCCCCAGACCACGGTCCAGCAAAAGCTGAACGATCAACCCGCCCATCGCATGGCCAATCAGAATAGGCGGCACCGGGAAGGCTGCAACCTGCTTCGCGTAAAAATCCACGAGACGCCCAAGGGACGATGACCTAACATCTTTACCATGCAGAACTCGGTACCAGCCTTGCTCGCCGGGCGCTGGCAGCGACAGGACACTGCAGGCGTAGCCGCAAGCCTTGAAATGGCGCTGAAACTTGTCCCATACCGTCGGGATCAGCCAGTCGCCTTGAATAAAACAGATATGGTAGCCCACGATCGACAATCAGTGGCCTGCTACGTGCATTGAATGATGCTTCATCGTTCTTCGGGGCTTATCGGTCAATAGACTGCACACCAAAAGCCATTTTCAGCTGTTGGTCGATAAGGATCAGTTGGGAGTTACTGGGGATCAGGACTTCAAGCCTAGCGTTCTGCATTGGGTTCACCTTATACAAATGTGATGGGTGTCGTGAAACGTCAGTTCACTGTCGCAAAGTCCCGCCGCTGACTCTTGGATAACTGCCTGAGATTGGGACAAGAGTGTGATGATCGACGCCCGACTAACTGCTCAAGCGTCGTAGAAGTTTCAGCTACGAATAAAAGCCAGCAAATCTGCGTTGAACTGATCGGCATTAATCTGGGCAAGCCTATGCGAACCGTCGGGGTATACTTTCAGAATGGCGTCGTTGACGATCCCAGCAGCCAATTCAGCAGAAGTGGCGATCGGGACAATCTGATCATCGTCACCGTGGATAAACAATACCGGCTTGTTAAAGGCGCACCTTATGGTCGGCGAATCACCAGGTTGCGGATTTCGGTCATGTCTTCCATCGCGAAACGCACACCTTCGCGGCCCAGGCCCGAATCCTTGACGCCACCATAGGGCATGTTGTCGACGCGGTAACTAGGCACGTCGTTGATTACCACGCCCCCAACATCGAGATGATCCCAGGCATCGAACATCTTGAACAAGTCGCGGGTAAAGACGCCCGCCTGCAGCCCGAATTTAGAGGCATTGACCTCGGCGAGTGCAGCATTGAAATCAGTGAAGCGTGACAGCACAGCGACCGGGCCGAATGCCTCTTCAGTGACGATCTTGGTATCGGCAGGCACGGCTTCGAGCAGGGTGGCATCGAGCATCGCACCATCACGGTTGCCACCGCAGAGCAGCGTACCACCAGCGGCGACGGCCTCATTGACCCAGGTTTCAAGCCGCGTCGCTTCCTTGACATGAATCATCGGGCCGATGAACGTGTCGCGCTGCTTGGGGTCGCCCGCCACCAGTGTCTTTGTCTTGGCGACCAGCATATCGCGGAAACGGTCGTAGACATCGGCATGGATGATGATGCGCTGCACCCCGATACAGCTCTGCCCTGACTGGTAGAAGGCGCCGAAAATGACACGCTCGAGCGCATCGTCGAGATTGGCATCCGCATCAACGATCACCGCGGCGTTGCCGCCAAGCTCGAGCACCACCTTCTTCTTGCCGCAGCGTGCCTTGAGGTCCCAACCGACATCGGGCGATCCGGTAAAGGAGAGCAGCTTGAGCCGGTCGTCGGTGGTGAACAGATCGGCGCCGTCGCGGCTGGCGGGCAGGATCGAGAATGCGCCTTTGGGCAGGTCGGTCTCGGCAAGCACTTCACCGATGATGATCGCGCCCAAAGGGGTTCGGCTTGCCGGTTTCATCACGAACGGACAGCCCACCGCGAGCGCTGGGGCGATCTTATGGGCGGCCAGGTTGAGTGGGAAGTTGAACGGCGAGATGAACGAACAGGGCCCGATGGGCACCCGTTTCCAGATGCCCTGATAGCCTTTAGCGCGCGGCGAGATATCGAGTGACTGGACCTCGCCAGTCATCCGCACCGACTCCTCGGCGGCGATACGGAAGGTATCGATCAGCCGGCTGACCTCCCCCTCGCTGTCCTTAATCGGCTTGCCTGCCTCGACGCATAGTGCGTACGCGAGCTCGTCGAACCGCTCGGTGAAGCGAGCGACGCAATGGGCAAGCACCGCCTGGCGCTCATAGCTCGCCATACGCGCCATTGGTTCTGCCGCCTCGACCGCCCCCGCGATCGCCGCATCGATCGTCGCGGCATCGGCCCGCGCGACGCGAAACGCGACCCCGCCGGTGAACTTGTCGGTCACGGCGAGATCGGCGTTCGGCTGCTGCGCCACGTTGTTGAGATAGAGCGGATAGACGGACTTGAGTTTGGTCATTCGAAACTCCCGAACTGCATCCCGCTTTCCGGCGAAGCCGGGGAACGGGACAACGATTACAATTCCTTCGACAGCGTCTTGATGTCGACGTTAAGGATCTGGTCGTTCTCCGAATAGTCTACCGGGCACTCGATCAGATGGACGCCCAGCGTATCGCGGGTATGCGCGAGCAGTTGCGTGAGATGCTCGGCGCTTTTGGCACGATGGCCGAATGCACCATAGCTTTCCGCGTACTTGACGAAATCGGGGTTGCCATAGGTCAACCCCCAGTCCCTGAAGCCCATGTCCGCCTGCTTCCAGCGGATCATACCGTAGCTGTTGTCGTTGACGATCAGCACGGTGAGGTTGAGCTTCAAACGAACGGCGGTCTCCATTTCCTGGCTGTTCATCATGAAGCCGCCATCGCCGCAGATCGCCATCACCTTACGATCAGGATAGACCATCGCCGAGGCCATGGCCGAGGGCAGGCCTGCGCCCATCGTGGCGAGCGCATTGTCGAGCAGTACAGTATTGGGGCGGTAAGCCGTATAGCCGCGTGCGAACCAGATCTTGTACACCCCGTTGTCGAGACAGATGATGCCATCTTCGGGCATCGTCGCACGGACCTGTTCGACCAGATAGGGCGGAGAGATGGGGAAGCGTGTATCGTCCGAGATCGACGCAGTGTGCGCGATCTCACCCCTGCGCGCCGCCAGCATCGCGTCGAACCTCCAATCGCCACTGGGGACGATGTCCTGCTTGATCTGCCAGATCGTGTTGGCAATATCTCCGACAACCTCGATCTGCGGGAAGTAGACCGGATCGACCTCGGCGGTCTTGGACGAGATATGGATCACCTGTGTGCCGCCCGGCTGCATGAAGAACGGCGGTTTTTCGATCACGTCATGGCCGATATTGACGATCAAGTCGGCGGCCTCGACGGCACGGTGGACAAAGTCGCCTGCCGATAGGGCCGCGCAGCCGACAAAACTGGGGTGACGTTCGTCGATCACGCCCTTCCCAAGCTGAGTGGTAAGGAACGGAATGCCGGTCTTCTCGATAAACTGAAGCAGCATCCGACAGGTCATGGTGCGGTTAGCACCAGCACCGATCACCAGGATCGGCGATTTAGCGTTTTCCAGCGCATGCAGCGCAGCGCGGATCGACTTCACATCGGCAGTGGGCCGCCGTACGTGGCTGCGCTTGAGCGGCACTGATTCGGTCTTCTCGTCGGCGACATCCTCGGGAAACTCGATATGCGTCGCGCCGGGTTTCTCCTCTTCGGCGAGCCGGAACGCCTCACGCACCCGACTGGGAATGTTGTCGGCGCTGGCGAGTTGATGGGTGAACTTGGTCAATGGTTTCATCATGTCGACCACATCGAGGATCTGGAAGCGGCCTTGCTTCGACTTCTTGATCGGCTTTTGCCCGGTGACCATCAGGATCGGCATACCGCCAAGCTGTGCATAAGCGGCGGCGGTGACTAAATTCGTCGCGCCTGGCCCTAGCGTCGCCATGCACACCCCGGTTTTGCCGGTATGTCGACCATAAGTTGCAGCCATGAAGCCTGCCCCTTGTTCGTGCCGAGTAAGGATCAATTGAATCTTGGTCGAGCGGCTGAGGCTGTCGAGCATATCGAGATTCTCCTCGCCAGGGACCCCGAAAATATACTCCACCTCTTCTTCTTCCAGGCACTGGATAAACAGATCGGATGCTTTGGTCATGATAGAACTCTCCTGCTGCCGCCCAGGTTGCGACCGTAGTCTTGAACATTGGTGACTGTCACGCCGTTCTTCTCCTGCCAGCTGACCGCGAAAAGACGGTTGCCGAGTGGCACGACCTGAATATCAACGATCTCGGTCCGGGCTAACTCCCCTTCCTTGGTCTCGAACCTCAATTGGATGACACTCAATACGCCACTCGGCTTTCTCGCAACGTGCCAATGAAGAGCCTCGCCATCCTCGCTCAGATCATCCTGCGTTGTTGGGCACCGGTGTGTTGAGCAACTGTTGCTCCCACAGGAACGCGATACCGCTACCGCCGCTATGCTGCTTCATAACATCGATCATCCCTTCAAGGCTGCCGGTTCGGGCCCAATCACGCTGCCACTCGGCCGCCACCGCCAACCAGGTCATCACGTTCACGCCGGCCCCAATCATGCGCTGGATGGCAACCTCATGGGCCTCGACTGAGACGGCGCCAGACGCATCAGTGACTACCGTCACGTCCCAGCCTTCTCCAGCGGCTTGGATGGCTGGCATGGCGACGCATATTTCGGTCCACAGCCCGGCGATGATCAGCTGCTTTCGGCCTGTCGCCTTGACCACGTCCACCACCTTCGGGTCCTCCCAGGTATTGATGAATGTCCGATCGATTACCTCCTGGTCAGGGAACACGTCGGTGATCTGAGGGAAAATCACGCCGCCCTGAGCAGCCAGCACGCTCGTCAGAATGGTGGGCACGTTGAACGCCTTGGCTGCCTTTGCGAGGCCCGTTGAGTTGTTGATCACCATCAGTGGCTCGTGGCTGTTCAAGTTCGCCAGCTGAAACGGCTGGTGGTCGATGAGTACGAGTACCGAGTCTTCGGGACGAAGAAGCGAAGCAAGGCCGTTACGGAAAGTCATGGGGTTATCCTCTTTAGTGTCATTGTAGACGAACCTGGCTCTTCGATAGATATGTGCCAGTGACTGAGCCGCCTCACCTTACGCCGTGGACGGGTGGTTCGTGGAATGCCCGTACACTGTCGCAAAGCACCGCCGCTTTTTATTGGATGACTGCCTGAAATTGGGATGACTGTGTGATCGGCAAAGGCTCCTGCTCAATACAAGAAGAGAAAGACCCGCCGCGAAATCTTTCTGGAGCGGATGGACAAGCTGATCCCTTGGATGCTATTGGATTCCAATTATCTCCTCGATTATTTTTCGGGGGGGTATTTCGCCACTTCTTCGGCAGCGCAGACCCAGGCCCATGGCATCAACGCGTATTCTGGGGAGTCTCGGCATGATGTTCGCGTGTACCGCGGCCTCTCCCACGAGGATCTCAGCTAAGTAAGGGTAAGCAGCCCAAGCAGGCAGAGTTGAAGCCGGAGGATTAGGAGATACAAGACATGGGTCTGCGAGGAATCGCAGGCCCATGTCTTGAGGTGGGGAAGCAGTAAGTTAGAGTCAATAACCATGAGCTTAGAAGGCTTCTGTGACAACAGATTCCCAATAGTTTCGCAAACGGAAAAATATCTTACGAAACATATTGATGCATAACACTCAATGCGGTCTTTCAGCCATCTCTCAAGGTAATCTTGTCAGATACAAGAGGCATAAGTGGTATCAATTAACTGCTTCGATTGCGCTCTAGGGCGTTACGATAGATCGCCAGCAAGCGATAGAAACCGTGAACGAATTTGCCATAGGGCATGGTGATGAAGAGCGCCATTACTACGCCTAAATGTATCACCAGCATAACTCCCATGGCTGAAGTCTCACGTAGAAGCATTAGGGACAGGCCTGTTAAGCCGGTCAGCCATAGCAGCACTATGAAAGCCACATCCATTCCCATCTGACGCACATCAGCAGTGTCTTGATCACGCACCAGCTTGAGGTACAAAAGCCCCGCCGGGCCTATCAAAAGGCCGATGCCGCCCAAGGTACCGAACAGCTTGGGAAGACTGATAAAATCGTAGGGCGCCTGCCACCCAAATACATAGTGATAGATGGTGCCGGTCACGGTCGCTGCGAAGCTAAGCATGAACCCGTAAAAGGTAAAATGGTGGAAGCGTCGCCGCCAGTGCGAATGATAGGCATCTGGGTAAGTGCAACCAGCCTCCTCCTGACCGTGCAGATGCTTGAGTGAAAAGGTTTCTTTGAGTGCCTGCCGCCAGCTTTCGGCATCGCGTAGCCCAGCAACGCCCTCGCCGCTTTCTCGCCAAAAGCGCACCATTCCCATTACTAAAGCTAGTAGTACAAATAACGATACCGAGCCGAAGGTCACCACCAGCGTGTTGTGTGGCAATAGCTCGTAGAAGTTTCCACTATGCTGTGTGGTGACTAGAGCCGACAGATCACCGTTGAGTGCAATAGCAATCAACAGTATTAGCGTCAAACCTGCTGCCAACGCCAAGGCGGTAAGCAGGCCATTGCGGTCAAACAGTCTTGCCAACGGTTGTGGCCAAGCATACTGCCGATAAGACTCTACACGAAGCTTGGCCATTGACTGCGGTACGTTAACGGCAAACTCATGGGGCGGAGCGTACTGGCAAGCGTAGTAGCACTCACCACAGTTGTGGCATAGGTTAGCCAGATACTTAAGATCCTCGGGAGTGAACGTACGACGCCTCTCCATGGCCGGAAATACCGGGCAGAACCCTTCGCAGTACCGACAGGCATTGCAAATCGTCATGTTATTGCGGGTTTCTTCGATTATTGCATCAATCTTTTGCATAATTGCCTGCCTCTGTGCCTGCGATACGACCAAATACGGTGCCGATAGTCATACCAAAGCCAGCGACATAGCCCTGGCCTAGAATATTACCGGCCATGATTTCACCGGCCAGGAAAACATTGTCAGCCAACTCGCCGTTAGCCATGTACATACGCGCCTTTTCATCGACTTTGGCACCCAGGTAGGTGAAAGTAATACCAGTACGAAGTGGGTAGCCATAAAAAGGTGGCTCGTCGATACGTTGTGCCCAATGGGTCTTTTCGGGCGTAACACCCTGTGTATGGCAATCGTCGAGCACACTGTGATCGAAGTTGCCAGGCTGTACGCCAGCATTGAAGTCATCGACAGTTTTGAGCACGGCTTCAACCGGCAGATCGAGCTTAAGTGCCAACTCCTCCAGAGTATCGGCTTGCTCGGGTGGAAAAACTGAAGGCATAAAGCGCCCCTGAGCCTTGGAGTCGGTAATTGAATAGCCCATCTGCCCCGGCTGCTTGGCGATCAGCCGACCCCAGATGGCATAGCGCTTGGGCCAGAAGTCCTCGCCCTCGTCATAGAAGCGCTGGCCATCGCGGTTAACCACAATACCCAGGGACACACAGTCGACACGGGTGACGATACCGCCATCGTACTTGGGCGCACGTGCATCAATAGCTACCGCATGTCCTTGCGTCGGATCCCCAATCACCATGGCGCTGTTATCAATCAGGCTGCGCAGCATCTTGCCCTGGTTGAAGCGTGTTCCACGGATCAGGAAATTACGGGAGACCTCTCCCCATGCTTCTTCCAACCACGCTTGGTTGGACTCGAAGCCACCAGAAGCAATCACTACTGACTTAGCACTCACCTTGCGTGGCGAGCCATTGTAAGTCACCAACGCATGGTCAAAGCGGTTGTCATCAAAGACCAACTGTTCGGCTTCAGCCTCGTAGAGGATTGTCACCCCAAGTCGCTCAGCTGCCTGGTAGTAGGTATTGACGAGCGCTTTACCGCCTCCCAGGAAAAAGGCGTTGGTTCGCCCCAAGTGCAGAGTGCCACCCAGCGATGGTTGAAAGCGCACACCGTAACTTTTCATCCACTCGGTGCAGGTTTCTGAGGCTCGAATCACATGCTTCGCCAAAACTTCGTTGGTGATGCCGCCGGTAACACGCCAAACGTCATCGAAGAACTCATCCTCAAGGTAGGCGTCACTGAGCACGTCGGTAGGTTCGCGATGCATGCAACGTAAGTTGCGGGTATGGATACTATTACCACCACGCCATTTACGCGGAGCACTCTCCAACAATAAAACGGTTGCGCCTTGCTCACGCGCCGACAGCGCAGCACACAACGCGGCATTGCCTCCGCCAATCACTAATACATCATGATCAATTAGATCGGCTTCACCAAGCCGTTCTCCAGTCGATGACAACATTGAGACTCCTCATTATTACTATTGGGAAAACATGTCGACGTTAGAACCGAGTTCATATTTAAATAAATACAAATGTATCCAATAGTGTTCAAAATGACAAGCGATGTTCTTTGACATACCATAGCCAAATGCCACTATCTCAATTTGAGGCCCCTGCTATGTCAGAACCCACAACACGCAAGAGCGCCACTTCTTCGGACAACCCCCGCGGTGAGCCGCGAAGCGAACAGGCATATCGATATATCATCGACGCAATCAAGGAAGGCAGCCTGCCGCCGGGTACGCGTATTCGTGAAGTAGACCTATCTGAACGTATAGGTTTAAGTCGCACTCCAATCCGCGAGGCTCTTAATCGTTTACAGCTTGAAGGATTGGTGGCCAATGATCCGATCCGTGGCACCATCATCACTGAACTCGACCACGGCATGATTAGCGAGCTGTATGCCATGCGCGAGATGCTAGAAGGCACTGCTGCGGGCTTTGCCGCACAACACGCCTCAGAGGTCGAAATCGCTTTTTTACGCGAAATTAGCGAACGCGATGCACTGTTAAGTGAGACCCACGATTTAGTTAAGAACAACAAGCTATTTCACAGCACTCTGTACCGCTGCGCGCACAACCGCTACCTGCTTAAAATGCTGCACTCGCTGCAAGAATCAATGATGTTGCTCGGGCGTAGCACCCTAGCCAAACCAGGCCGTTCCGAAACAGCGCGCGGTGAACATCAGGCAATCATTAACGCGCTCGAAGCACGCGATCCAGAAGCCGCCGAAAAACTGGCGCGGACCCATATCCGCGAAGCCTACAAGATCCGTCTAGAGGCTTTTTTTGAGAGTTATGACGACTAAATCAGGTACGAATCGCAAAAGGATCGCGGGCTTCGTTAGACAAGTCGATCATTAAGTTTTTAATCTCAAGGTACTCATCTAAAGCGTGCAGTCCGCGCTCGCGGCCACTACCACTGGCCTTAACCCCGCCGAATGGTGCTTGTGCAGCATTTGTGCGATAGGTATTGACCCATACCCCGCCAACCTGCAGTTGTCTGGCAACGCGATGAGCCCTTGCCAAATTCTGCGTCCATAGCCCGGCGACCAACCCGTAAGCGGTGCCGTTAGCGATGGCGATGGCCTGCTCCTCCGTCTCGAAGGGAATAATCGCTAACACTGGCCCAAACACTTCTTCTTGAGCCAGTTCAGAGTCCGGCTCCACATCGGTGAATACTGTGGGCTCGACGAAATAACCGCGAGTATATACGTCGCCCTGCGGCTCCCCGCCACCCGCTACCAGTGTGGCACCCTGAGTGCGGGCACGATCAATGAAGTCGAGCACTCGTCGATGCTGGGCCTTGGTCGCTACCGGGCCCATCTCGGTGGACTCATCGCGGGGGTCGCCAACCCGAATTGCTCGTGCGCGTTCACACACCTGCGCCACCACTTGATCGTAGATGTCGCGCTGCACCAACAGCCGAGAGCCGGCGATGCAGGTCTGACCAGCGGCGGCAAAGATTCCCGCCACCGCTCCGGTCACAGCCTGCTTAAGGTCAGCGTCGGCGAACACAATGTTGGCCGATTTACCACCTAGTTCAAGGGTCACCGGTGTCAGATGCTCGGCGGCGACCCGAGAAATCGCCTTACCTGTAGCGGTACCGCCGGTGAAACTGATCAAGTCAACACCCGGGTGCCCTGTGAGTGCCGCACCGACGCTGCCATCGCCAGTCACCACATTAATCACACCGGGGGGGAAGCCGGCTCTTTCGCACAGCTCGGCGAAAGCCAGGGTAGTCACGCTGGCCATCTCCGAGGGCTTAATTACAACGGTGCAACCCGCCGCCAGCGCTGGCGCCAGCTTATTAGCCAGGATAGCCATGGGCGAATTCCAAGAAGTAATCAGGGCCGCTACGCCTCGGGGCTCGCGGGTGGTGAAGTCTACGAGTTCGGCGCGATCCAGCGGGATGCTATCGCCCTGAAGCTTGTCGGCCCAGCCAGCAAAATAGCGATAATTACGCGCAGCAAAGCGCATCTGAACGCGAGTCTCGCGGATTACCTTGCCGTTGTCGGTGGTCTCAAGCTGAGCCATGCGCTCAGCATCAGACTCCAGCAGCTCGGCGAGTCGTTGCATCAATGTTGCCCTAGTCAAGCCATTAGTGTCTTTCCAGCCACCATCGAAGGCCTCTCGTGCCGCGCTTACTGCAGCATCTACATCCTCTGCGCTGGCTTGTGGAAGATCAGCCCAAGCCTGCTGATTAACCGGATTGATGGCAGGAAATGTGGCACCACCCGTGGCATCGCGCCAGGCACCACCAATGTAAAGTTGATAGCAAGTTGTCATGTGGTATTTCTCCAAGGGTAGAGGCAATCAGCGGAATGGATCGAAGAAATAGCCCACCGGCCAATGCATATTGAATGCTTCTGCAAGGCCAAACAGTGCAGCCATCAGCAGTACTGTACCGATCAGAGTCGCAAACCAGCGCATCTTGCCGACTAGGCGACAGAATGCGACGGTAAAAATCGCTGCAGAGGCAATAAGACCAATCAGATAAATCCCAAGGTAAAGCGCCGCTAGCCAGGCCAGATAGGGGGCAGTACGGCGGAACTTGGCGCCCCAGATTGGCTCAATGCCAGCATTGCCAACATGCTCACCATTCACTTTAGTGTCATCGACAGAGTGCGGTGCACGAAAGCGTCGTATGGTCAGCACTCCCTCTACAATGAGTAGAAACATCACCGCGCTCGATACCACCTGGGGCATAAGCCGCGCGTTGAATGGATAGCCAGCGGCCATGAACAGGGCCATCCCCATAAGCCCTATCAGCACCACGATAAATAGTAGTTCTTCACGCAGTCGCTGTATCATCAAGTTTCTCCCAAGCCCTTGCGTTTAGCGCACACCCCTGCTGCTACCACAGCCACCGCTAGAACTCCGATAACGATGACGATTGGATCACTGAGCCAGGACCAGCCGTAGCGGGATGCCGAGATGGTCAGATACCGCTCGATGCTCGGCGCCAGCACGAAGCCGATCAGGATCGGCGCCCGAGGCCAGTCATAGGACTTGAGCAGCCAGCCAAACATGCCAATGACAATGAAGGCGACCAAGTCACCCCACTGATTGGTGTTTTGGAAGGCACCGACCAGCATTATGATGAGCAGGAAAGGCGCGAACTTTGCGGCTGGAATAGTACTAAGGCGGGCAATAGGCCTCGATAGCAGAAAGCAAGCGAAGGCACCCACTACATTGGCCAACGCCAATGTCCAGACGATGGTTAGGGTAATCGACAAATCCGTAGTCAGCATCGAAGGGCCGGGCTGTATTCCGAGCAGGATCAAGCCTCCAAGCAGTACCGCCGTGGTACCACTGCCAGGAATGCCAAACAGCATAGTTGGGATTAGCGCGCCCCCCTCCTTGGCATTGTTGGAGCTCTCAGGAGCAATAACACCGCGGACATCACCCTTCCCGAAGCCACTCTTGTCTTTAGAGCTCTGCACCGCCTGGCCGTAAGAGAGCCAATCGACCACCGAGCCACCAAGACCAGGGATCGCCCCAACAGCCACGCCCAGGGCTGCAGAGCGGAGTACTAGCCATCGATTGCGGATGGTATCGCGCACACCGTCCTTCCAGCCGCTGGAGATTTCTTTAACTTTGGAGACAGCTCGGTTATCAGCCAAAAGATCAATGATCTCAGGCACCGCGAACAGACCCATAGCCAGTATCGACAGAGGTATCCCATCCATCAGATAAACGCTGTCACCGACGAAACGGAAAGTAACCGATGAGGGTGCTGAACCAAGCATAGCGATCATGATGCCAATAAGGGTGGCGAGAATACCGCGGAACGGGTACTTACCTGCTAGCAGGCCAACCACGCATAGGCCCAGCACAGTGAGCATAAAAAGATGGGGCGACTTAAAAGCCAGCAC
The DNA here is from genome assembly GCF_052375975.1 of Halomonas sp. TP35. NCBI lineage: Bacteria > Pseudomonadati > Pseudomonadota > Gammaproteobacteria > Oceanospirillales > Halomonadaceae > Halomonas > Halomonas sp. TP35. The sequence continues at coordinate 226,726 of NZ_JBQSUZ010000002.1, forward strand.
TACCGGACGAGCGATGGGCAAGATAGCGAACAACACTAACGCACCGATCAGGCCGCCGATCAGGGAGGCGCTGAAGGCCGCACTAAGTGCACGGCCAGCTTTGCCCTGCTGCGCCATAGGATAACCATCGAGGATGGTTGCCTGAGAGCCCGCCGAGCCAGGCACCCCAATCAGGATACTCGGAAAGGTGTCGGCGGTTGCAATCACAGCGGCCATACCGATAAGCATCGCTGTAGCAGCATGGGGATCCATACCATAGATGAACGGCAACAACAGCGACATGCCCACAACCCCCCCTAACCCGGGGAGAATACCCACAACCAACCCCACACTGATACCCAAAAGCATGAATACCAAACGGGATGGATCCAGGATCAACGACAGTGCATCAAACGAAGCGGCTAACACGGCTACGAGCTCCTATCCTGCTTTTGGTAAAGGAGGGTACCCTGCTAATAAATCAACAGCGCACCCGAGCACTTCAAGTGAGAATCTAGTAGTTCTCTAGCGTTGTAAGTTATCTCAAAGGTCAGCGTCGTAGCGTTCCTTGAAGGTCTCGCGTAGGTAGTTGAGAGCCTCCTCAGAAACATCCAAGGTTGCGCTCATAGCAGTGTAAGCATCATCACCGACCAACCACTCGTAGGGGCCATTGGCTTCTACAGAGTCAGCCATAAAGTCTTCATCTTCACGTGCTTGCTCGAAGGCGTAGCGCAGATCATTAATTGAATCCTTTGGAGCGTCGGCCTTGGCCCACAGCATCTTGATACTGCCTGCAGAGAGCACCGCCCGATAGGCATCCCAGGCAACCCCGGACGGCGCTTCGCCGTGACGCTCCTCGTATACCTCAGCGACAGTTGGCATATCAGGGAAGGCCGGATCACGCACCAACTCACCGTCAGTGTCGATAACACCTAAGCTGAATAGCGGAACCGCAGTGCCCTCCTCGACCAGCGGCTCGACGTTGGAGGTGTAGGCGCTAGTGGTCTGGAAATCGAGATTGGTTTCACCTTGTTCCAGCGCCAGCCGGGTCGGCCCACGGCTCTGATAGCCGAAAATAGCGTCATGCGGTAGGTCAAGAAGTGCGAAGGCAGCTAGTGCCATCGAGCCAATTGCCTGGGGCGATACTTCTCCGTAAATCAGCTCGTCTACTTCCCACAACTCAAGTGGATCTTCTATTCCCAAATCAGCGCTAGCATAGACCACGCCGCTTTGAGCCATGGCAACAATTGGTTCGTAGTCACGGAAGTCATAGCGCACCGCATCAGAACCATACATGAAAGGAAAAACCTGACCGGCACTTTGCAGCAATACCGTCATGCCATCGCTGGCAGTTCTCAACTGGAACTCGTTGGAGCCCTGTACACCGCCAGCCCCTGGCCGATTGATAACCTGCACACTAGCGTCTTCTCCCAAATAAGGGCCGATAGTTGCAGATACATAGCGCCCCCAGGTATCTGCCCCTCCGCCAGGTGTCCAGGGTGTCAGTATCTCTAACGTCTCGCCGTCGTAAAAACCGGTAAGTTCGGCGTGGCTATTGGCTACCACCCCGGAACTCAGTCCTGCTGCAACTGCAAGTGTCAGTGCACGGCGGGTAAAACATGAGGCATTGCGTGTAGTTTTATTCATTTCTTGAGAACTCCTTTCTGGATTTACGGCTGGTGCACGCTTGGCAAAAAAACGGTACCGCCGATGCTGCTAGTTGTTGTTGTGTACTTGAGTATGCAAATGAACTCAACGATATTCAATAATAAGGAAAGTAAATTCTACTGCCTACATTGCTTTAGTCTTAGTGAGTAATTCACCAAATACAGTCATCCTGTATTACAATGTAGACTCTTGCATACAATGCGTCGACATGCCTTATATCGTCCAAGGTATCTAAAATCAGGAGCAATCGAATGGACATGGCCCTCACCGATAAAGTGGCGTTAGTGACTGGCGCCAGCCAGGGTATCGGCTTCGAAACAGCACTACTGCTCGCCGAAGAAGGCGCCAAGGTAGTACTGGTCGCCCGACGTAAAAAACCACTGCAGCTAGCTGCCGAGCGCATCAACTCACTGACCGGCCAGCGTCCGATAACCATCGTTGCCGACATTGCCAGTGCCGACGGCCCCGTTGCGGCAGTGGAGCGTACTATTGAGGCCTACGGCGGCCTGGATATCCTGATCAACAATGCCGGAAGCAGCGCCTCTGGACCTTTTCTGGAGGCCGATGACGCCGTGTGGCAGGCCGATATTGAACTCAAGCTGATGGGCGCAATACGTGGAATTCGTGCCGCTCTACCTTACCTTGCAGACTCGTCAGCGGCGGCGATCGTCAATGTCACTACAGTGTCGGGCAAAGCACCTCCGGCCAAGACCTTACCTACTTCGGCAACCCGCGCCGCCGGTATTGCTCTGACCAAATCACTAGCCAATGAGCTCGGCGCACAAGGTATTCGCGTCAATACCGTTTGCCTGGGTAGGGTCCGTTCGGCTCAGGTCGAGCGGCGCTGGCAGCGTGAAGCACCTGAGCTCAGCTGGGAGGACTACTCGGCGCGCCAGGGCCAAGGCATTCCTCTCGGTCGACTGGGCGATGCTAAAGACGTGGCCAATGCCATTGTGTTCTTAGTCTCATCCCGCGCAGGTTACGTGACCGGCGCCAGTCTCAACGTCGACGGCGGGCGCAGCGCCACTGTCTGAATCAACGCAATTCGCCACCACTCAACAGCCAACCCCAATAACAATTGTATAGGAGGCCCGCCATGCCAAGCGTTGCCCAGACCCTAATCGACGGCCTGCGTCGCGAAGGCGTCACCCATGTATTCGGCATTCCCGGCACCCAGAACCTGGCGCTGCTCGACGTCATTCGCGAGACCCCGGAGATGCGCTTCATCCTTACCCGTCACGAGCAGGGGGCAGCCTTCATGGCTTACGGCTATGCCCGCGCCGGCCAGCGTCCGGCGGTGGTCACCGCCACAGAGGGGCCCGGCGTGACCAACATGGCCACGCCGTTTGGTGCTGCCTATCGTGGCAACGTACCGCTGATAGGCATCAACGGCCTACAAGAGGAGTGGCTGCGCGAGAAGGATGCCAGCCAGGAGATGGATCAAATCACTTTCTTCAAGCCGATCACCAAGTGGGCCTATTCAATCACCGGCCCAAATAAAGCTCAGGAGGCGCTGCGCAAGGCGTTTCGCACCGCATTGGCTGAGCCACCGGGGCCGGTTCACATTGAAGCTTCTACCGCTATTTACCGCGCTGAAGTTGAGGCAGAGACACAGTTGCCTCAGCAATATCGCGCCAGCGTGCTTCCCGAAGTTGCCGGGCAGTGTCTCGACCAGGCCGCAGCATTGCTGGCTAAGGCAGAATGCCCGGTCATCTTGGCGGGCAGCGGCGTATTACGCGAACGCGCCAGCGCCGAGCTGATCGCCTTCGCCGAACAGCACAATATCCCGGTCGCGCCGCTACAGTTCAGCCCCGATGCTTTCCCCACTTCGCATCAGCTGGCCCTTGGGCCGCTAGGGCGCAATGGGTGGAATAGTGCCAACCGGGTAGTCAAGCAGGCAGATGTAGTCATCGCCGTGGGCGCACGCATGGATCTGTTCTCGACTACCTTCAAGCACGGGTTGATTCACGATGACGTTATCCTTATCCACCAAGCAGCCAGCGTCGATCCGATCGGCACGGTATTTCCGGTGGACGTCGCTGCGGTGGGAAGCACGCAGAGCTTCCTAGCCGGACTGGCGACCCGCCTTGACGGACAACGCTGGGACTGGGTCGATGTGACTGCCGAGGTAGCGCTCTGGGAAGAGGAGCGTCAGGCACTAATCGACCCCAGTGCCGAGCCGATTCAACCCCCTTTCGTCGCCGATGTGCTCAGGCGCACTTTGCCCAAGGGCGGCATAATGGTGGTCGACGCTGGCAATGCTGGTAAGCACGTCCGCCAGCACTTTGTCAGTCATGCCCCCGATACCTATATATTCATCGATAACTGGGCGGCCGTCGGCGCCGGTTTCCCCACAGCGCTGGGGGCGGCATTAGCCCGACCTGATGTGCCGGTACTGGCAGTACAAGGCGATATGGGGTTTATGTGCAATATCGGCGAACTGGAAACCGCCGTGCGCGAGAAGATCAAATTGGTGGCTGTCGTCATCAACGATCAGGGCCTTGGCAATGAACGAGCCTTTCAAGACGCCTACTACGATGGTAAGCACTTCGCTGTCGACTATCAGAACCCCGACTTCGGTGTTTTGGCCCGTGCCTTCGGCGCTCACGGGGAGAAGGTCACTCGACCCGGCGACCTAGAGGCCGCTATGCAACGCGCCTTTGCAGCGGATGGCCCCGCGGTAGTCGACGTAATGATCGACAAGCTCAATCTCGCTCCGGTGCTTTTTAAAGCCTGAGCGTCACCACCCACTACCAAGGAACGTAATGGACGACAGCCCAAGCTCAACTCCCGATAAAAGCGCTATACGCAACCTAGTAATGGTCTGTATAGGACTAACGAGTGTATTCGTCTCACAGACGATGCTGCTGATTTCAGTCCCCTTGCGCGCTCTTGAGCTTGGTGCCAATCCATCGCTAGTGGGCTTTATCCTCTCTGCACCCTATTTACTACCGCTAGTTTTCGCGATTCCGCTGGGGGGTGTGGTCTCCCGGATTGGTCCACAGAAAATGTTCTTTATTGGCGCCACTGGCATGATCCTTGGTCCCTTGCTAAGTCTCTTGTCCCCAACCTTCCTCGGGCTGCTGGCAACCCAGGTAACCATCGGCCTTACGCATGTGGTGATGGTCATCGCCGCCCAATCAGTGGTCGCCGGATTAGGCCGAGGACGAACCTTAGAGCGTTATTTTGGCTGGTACACCATGTGCCTTTCAGGCGGCCAGTTAATTGGCCCACTGTTAGCTGGATATCTGATTGATACGCTATCGACAAACTGGGTTTTTGTAGTCATCAGCGTGGTCCCGGCGATAGGTCTAGTGAGCTCCTGCTTCTTTGTGGGCAATGCTCGTAGTGGCCATGCAACACCGCGTTCACTACTTGGTTACCGCGCCCAAGCTTCGTTGCTGCGCGAAAATGTCGGTGTGCAGATGTCGCTAACCGTCACTATCGCAGTGCTATTTGCATTGGGCGCACATGGTGCTTTCTTACCGGTCTATCTTGAGGAGTTAACTTTCTCAGCCACATTGATCGGGGTACTGGTGAGTCTGCGAGCACTAACAGCGATGCTAATAAGACCCGTCATGCCACAGATTATCCAGGCACTTGGCGGGCGCGCCAGAACAATGATTGCGTCGGTGGCGGCGGTGTCCATGGGGCTAATGTGGACGGGAATGACCGGCAGTGTTTTGGCGCTGGCAGTGCTTGCCATTATGGTGGGTCTAGGATCAGGAATTTCTCAGCCACTGTCGATGGTTATCCTTGCCGAACACGTACATCCCGACCAACGCTCCAGCGCACTTGGTATGAGACTCATGGGCAACCGTGGAGCCCAGGTACTGGCGCCTTTGCTGTTGGGCATAATCGCCGAGCTGGCCGGCTTCACGCTAACCTTTCTGCTTACCGGAACCTTACTGCTGGCGATGCTCGTCATTGTGGTTCGCCTCAGACCGCGCTTTGACCAAGCTGAAGCGGCCAACGCTCAACAGCACTTTTAGACTAGCGCCAACAGTCCAGCTAACTCATTACAAACCCATGATATATAAGCATAAAAATTTTTAAGCCATTAAGTTAGCTTGTGCTCAATCAAGACGCATCCACAGCTTCACTGCCTTAAATAAAGCATTCAGCACTACGCACTACGCACTACGCACTACGAGCACTTTACTGCCGCAAATACGGGGCAGCTATCTGTCAGCCTCTTTGCCGTAAAATGCCGGATGATAGATTAAGCCATAGGAGCTATCCTCTGTTGGCAGCACGTGACCTCATTGCTTACTTTATTCAGGAGCAGCGTTTAATTAATCATGAGGGACCCAACAGCTATAGGCCGTTGTTTAGCGTCATATTTTTGAAAAATACTGACAGGTTTAATCTCGACAAGCGTAGCAATACCCAACGTATTAACTAAGCGAAAATCAGGTGTGTAAGGAAGAGTCTTGGCTTCATAGCAATAAGAAAAGCCTTCGGGCTGAGCTGCATATAATAAAACATCATCCGAGTATTCAAACTGAAAGCATGCATCAAATTCCAGCGACGACTCAACGGTTAGTACGCTATGATTTTTTGCGCTGGCAAATTTGTAGAGGTTTTTGACTCGGGAGTGACGGAGCTTGCGGCGATACATGGCATCACCATTTTCGTAGTAATGTTACTAAGAAATAGTCTATACCAAGTTTAGATGAAAACGACAGAAATGGAGGCGGCCCCAAAAGCCACATCCCGGCACACGCAGCCACCACTACCGTTGCTCCCTTCCGGGCCTGGCGGGGTTTGCAGTTTAGCGTTGCGGGAGGACCTAAGGGGCCACCATAGCAATACACTTGAATATCCATGTACTGCGGCGCTGATTTTGGTGGCTACGCCCTGATTTGAACAGGGGACCCCATCATTATGAGTGATGTGCTCTAACCAGCTGAGCTACGTAGCCTTTCCGACATCAGCGGGTGCAGATTATGCCTATTCTCGATACAAAAGGCAAGCCGAAAACAGGCTTGCTTTTGAATCGGCTGATGACCCGCTTATAGCGCGGCCTGGACGGCTGGCAGAGCGGGCTCACCATCCAGGGTAGTCACGCCTTCAAGCCACGTCTCTAATAAATCACCATGTTCTTTTAAATAGCGGTTAGCGGCAACGCGAGGATCGACACCATCATTCATAATAGCGCCCATTAACTGGTTTTCCATTTCCAGCGTAAACGTCATATTGCCAAGTAACGTACCCACGTTCGGGCACGCTTCAACAAACCCGGCGCGTGTATTGGTATGCACCGTGGCGCCACCCAAGTCAGGGCCAAAGTAATCATCCGCATCGGATAAATAGGCCATATCAAAGTTGGTATTCATGGGGTGCGGCTCCCACCCCAGAAAGACCATCCACTCTTCATTGGGGACGCGTGTTGTAAGCTCTGACAGCATGCCTGCTTCACTGGAATCCACCACCTGCCAATCGCCCAGGTCGTAGGCATTATCATCAATCATTTGTTGGATAAGCTCATTGCCATCGTTACCCGCCTCGATGCCATGCACGCGATGGTTAAATTGATCAGCGTGGGCCGCTAAATCATTCACAGAGGTAACACCTGCATCGTACACGTATTGCGGTACGGCCAGCGTGTATTTGGCACCTTCCAAATTGACAACTAACCGCTCAACATCGCCACTCTCAATGTACGGGTCGCTGATGGACGCCATAGAGGGCATCCAGTTACCTAAAAAAACATCAAAATCATTGTTACGCATACCCGCATAGGCAATCGGTACTGATACCGTATCGACGGTTGGCTCATAGCCTAGCGCCTCCAACACTTCGCTGGCCAACGCCGTTGTCGCGGTAATATCGGTCCAGCCTACTTCGGCAAAACGCACACGCGAACACTCATCGGCTTGAGCCATCATGGGCATAGCAGCCCCCAACATAAATGCGCTTAATCCCACCACCTGGACACGTTTCATTACGACTCCCCTTCTATTTACGTCAATGGGCATGTTTATTCCTTTAACGCCAAGCGCAGCAACATGCACCAACGTTTATTGATTGAACGTTCAATAAACAACTACTAAGATATACAGGTAATCATGACTAACCGTATGTTTCAAGGTAGGCATTCAACGTCATCAGGAGATAGCTGTGCCGAAGGTGGGAATGGAACCGATACGCCGCCAGCAGTTAATTAACGCCACAATGGCGGCCATTGACGAAGTGGGATTGGCAGAAGCAACCATTATGCGGATTGCCCGTCACGCGGGCGTCTCAGCAGGTATCATCAGTCACTACTTTGGCGGGAAAGATGGCCTTCTTGAAGCCACTATGCGCCAGATATTGACCGACCTTAGTGACGCTATTTCGGCGCGACGCAGGGCGTTGAACGAGGACTCGCCTAAAGCGCACATCAGCGCGATTATCGAAGGCAACTTCGACCGTACTCAAGTAACCGGCCCCGCTGCTAAAACATGGCTTGCCTTTTGGGCCAGCAGCATGCACAAGCCGATGCTTCAGCGCCTACAGAATGTGAACGATAGACGCCTTTACGCCAATTTATGCTATCAGTTTCGACGCGTGCTCCCCCAAATTGAGGCACGCAATGCGGCCCGCGGCCTGGCCGCCATGATTGACGGTTTATGGCTACGCGGTGCATTAACGCCCGAAGGCCTTGATGCCGAAAAAGCCCGCCATCTAGCGCTCCACTATCTTGATCAGCTCTTAGCCCATCACGAATATCAACACTCAGCACCCGCTCATTAAGCTTATAAAGGAGCCCAACATGGCCGCTCAAGACGTACAGCCTCTCTATATTGATGGTCGCCCGGCCGCTGCCACTTCAGGTACTACCTTTACCGTTACCAACCCGTTTGATGGCAGCCTGCTTGCGACAATTGGCCAAGCAAGCCAACAGGACGTTGACACAGCCGTTAAAGCGGCCCAGCGCGGCCAGCGCGAATGGGCTGCCATGACCGGCATGGAGCGCTCCCGTATTATGCAGCGTGCGGTTGCGTTGCTGCGTGAGCGCAATGACGCGCTGGCAGCGCTTGAGACCCGCAACACCGGTAAGCCGATTAGCGAAACAGCAAGTGTCGACATCGTGACCGGCGCTGATGCGATTGAGTACTACGCAGGCCTGGCCCCCGCTATTGAAGGCAGCCAAATTCCACTACGCGAAAACTCCTTTGTGTATACCCGCCGCGAGCCGCTGGGCGTTATTGGTGCCATCGGCGCGTGGAACTACCCCCTTCAAATCGCCTGCTGGAAAGCCGCGCCAGCGCTGGCGGCAGGTAATGCCGTTGTCTTTAAACCCAGTGAAGTGACACCGCTGAGCGCAATTAAACTGGCTGAGATTTTTACTGAAGCTGGCCTGCCAGACGGTGTTTTCAACGTGGTGCAAGGCAATGGCGACGTAGGCGCGATGCTGACCGAACACCCAGGCATCGCCAAAGTGTCGTTTACCGGTGAAGCAGGCACCGGCAAAAAAGTGATGGCCGCAGCCGCTAGCTCATCGCTTAAAGACGTCACGATGGAACTGGGTGGAAAATCACCGCTGATCATCTTTGCCGATGCCGACCTGGAACGCGCCGCCGATGCGGCCATGATGGCCAATTTCTACTCTAGCGGCCAAATTTGTACCAACGGTACACGAGTATTTATCGAACGCAGTGTCAAAGACACATTTGAAGCCAAGCTGGTAGAGCGTGTTAAGCGCATCAAAGCCGGTGATCCAATGGATCCCAGCGTGAACTTCGGCCCGTTAGTCAGTTTTGAGCATCAAGCGAAGGTGCTTTCCTACATTGCGCTGGGTAAACAGCAAGGCGCCCGCCTGCTGATTGGTGGTGATGAGTGGAAAAGCGGCGACTGGGCCAACGGCGCTTGGGCAGCGCCTACCGTATTTACCGATTGCACAGACGACATGCGCATTGTGCAGGAAGAAATTTTCGGCCCGGTGATGTCGGTGCTGGCCTTTGATGATGAAGTTGACGTCATTCGTCGCGCCAACGACACGCGGTATGGCTTGGCAGCTGGCGTATTTAGCGAAAGTTTAAACCGGGCGCATCGCGTTATTCATCAGTTGGAAGCGGGTATTTGCTGGATTAATACGTGGGGTGAATCGCCTTCTGAAATGCCGGTTGGTGGCTATAAAGAGTCCGGCATTGGCCGTGAAAACGGTATCGAGACGCTTAACCACTATACCCAAACCAAGTCGGTGCAGATTGAGATGGGACCTTTTGAATCCGTCTTTTAACAAGACAAACCGCCCTTTGGTAGGAGCATTTGTAGTACCTGAAGCAAGTGCTTCTACCATTACCGGGAAGGTTTACACCATTTTCACAAAGTGACGCCCCGCTACCACCTCATCGCTCTACTCCATCAACCTTCTCCATCAACCTATGCCACTTTCAGGCTCGGTAATTTGCCATGTCTCAACCACGAGAATTTGATTACATTATTATCGGCGCGGGCTCAGCGGGAAGCGTGCTGGCTATGCGTTTAACGGAAGACAGCGACGTCCGCGTTCTCTTGTTAGAGGCCGGTGGGCCGGACTACCGGCTAGATTTTCGTACCCAAATGCCAGCAGCCCTCGCCTTTCCACTCCAGGGAAAGCGTTACAACTGGGCATTTGAAACGGACCCGGAACCTCATATGGATGGCCGCCGCATGGAGTGCGGGCGCGGGAAAGGGTTGGGCGGCTCTTCGTTGATTAACGGCATGTGCTATATCCGCGGCAATGCACTGGATTACGATAACTGGGCTCAACAGCCAGGCCTGGAAGATTGGGATTACTTAAGCTGCCTGCCCTACTTTAAAAAGTCAGAAACCCGCGACACCGGGGCCAATGACTACCACGGTGGCAGCGGCCCGGTCAGTGTCACTACTCCTAAAAACGGTAACAACCCGCTGTATCGCATCTTTATTGAAGCAGGCAAACAGGCAGGTTACTCCGAAACAGACGATGTTAACGGCTATCAGCAGGAAGGCTTTGGCCCCATGGACCGGTTCGTTACGCCCAAGGGGCGACGCGCCTCTACCGCCCGGGGTTACCTGGACACCGCCAAACAGCGCAACAACCTGACCATAGAAACCCACGCCGTTACCGACATCATTGAGTTTGACGGCAAGCGCGCCGTGGGTGTGCGCTACGAGCGCAAAGGGCAACAGCAGACCGCCCGCGCCAAGCGGGAAGTGCTGCTGTGCGGTGGTGCTATTGCGTCACCACAAATTTTGCAGCGCTCGGGCATCGGCCATCCTGAAGTGCTCGAGCCGCTAGGTATCAAGACCGTTCATGCCCTGCCGGGTGTCGGCGAAAACCTGCAAGACCATTTAGAGATGTACATTCAATACGCATGTAAAGAACCTATCTCGCTCTACCCCGCCCTGAAATGGTACAACCAGCCCATGATAGGCGCTGAGTGGCTACTCAAGGGTACGGGCATTGGCGCCAGCAATCAGTTTGAAGCGTGTGCGTTTATTCGCAGCCGTGATGAGGAAGAGTGGCCCAACCTGCAGTATCACTTTTTACCCATCGCGATTAGCTATAATGGCAAAAGCGCGGTTCAAGCGCATGGCTTCCAAGCTCACGTGGGCTCGATGCGCTCCAAAAGCCGAGGCCGCATTCGGCTAACCTCAAAAGACCCGCACGCGGCACCCAGTATTTTGTTCAACTACATGTCGCATGAGAAAGACTGGGAAGAGTTCCGTGATGCAATTCGCTTAACGCGTAACATTATCGAACAACCCGCATTCGATAAGTACCGAAGCCATGAAATTTCTCCGGGCCCTGATGTGCAAAGCGATGAAGCGCTGGATCAGTTTATTAAGGCAAACGCGGAAACGGCATATCACCCCTGTGGCAGTTGCCGTATGGGAGACGATACGCTGGCCGTGACAGATGGCCAGGGCCGCGTTCATGGCGTAGACGGTTTAAGGGTGGTTGACGCCTCACTGTTTCCCCTAATTCCTACCGGCAACCTGAATGCGCCAACCATCATGTTGGCCGAAAAGATTGCCGACCACATCCGTGGACGTGCACCGCTGCCTCGTGCGCAGGTTACCTATTATGTAGCCAACGGCGTGCCTGCCCAACATGGGTGAATGACGTCTTCACATATGAATCCCCGTTCATCCAGGTGCCACGGCTAACTGCCGTGGCTTTTTTTTACTAGGCTACTATTAATAAGCAGGATAAAAAGACGTAACGACTTGCGCGGGATAGCGTACGTCTGCCAATATTCAAACATCTGTTCGAATGCCTATGGCTTGCGTTCTAATCATCACTTCAAGCGTTACACACGAAAGCAAGGCTGCATTGATTGATCAGAAATCAACGTTCTGAGCCAAGGGCAATGCAGACCAGAACCGGACAGCGCCTAATAATACATGGAGACGTTCTATGCTCACCCTACTACTGATTATCCTGGCTGTGGTTGGCCTGCTGATTATTATGCGCCGCGAAGCAGGCGCCCCAGCAGCCCTGACACTGTTAGGTATATTAGGGCTTGTTGGCCTACTCTTTGACGCCGCCGTTATAGGGGTATTGCTGCTAATCGCTGCTGCGGTTGTTGCTGTGACGGGCCTTGAGACATTGCGCAAACAGTGGCTGACACCGCGGATTTTTAAAATTTTCAAAAAGGTCGCGCCAAAGGTCTCCGCCACCGAGCGCACGGCACTAGAAGCCGGTAGCGTTTCCTGGGACGGGGAGCTTTTCTCCGGCAAGCCACAGTGGAACAAGCTACTGGCCTACAAGGATGAAGGCCTGCGCGAAGATGAACAGGCCTTTCTCGATAATCAGTGCGCTAAAGCAGCTGGCATGTGTAACGCCTGGGATATTGCTCAAGAGCGTGCCGACCTGCCCCAGCAGTTATGGGACTATCTGAAAAAAGAAGGCTTCTTTGGGATGATTATTCCCAAGGAGTACGGTGGCCTGGGTTTCTCAGCAAAAGCCCAATCAATGGCATTGCAAAAACTTTCCGCCAACGAAACGTTAATGGTGACCGTTGGAGTACCCAATTCCCTCGGCCCGGGCGAGCTTCTGCTTAAATATGGTACTGAGGAACAAAAAGACCACTACCTGCCCCGCTTGGCCGATGGTCGCGAAATTCCCTGCTTCGGCTTAACAGGCCCGCGGGCCGGCTCTGACGCAACGTCACTGCCTGATACCGGCATAGTATGTAAAGAAATTATTGATGGAAAAGAGACGCTAGGCCTGCGCCTAACGTTTGAAAAACGCTGGATCACGCTGGCACCCATTGCCACCGTTGTGGGTTTAGCCTTCCGTTTATTCGACCCTGAAAAGCTGTTGGGCGACGAAGAAGACCGAGGCATTACCCTGGCGCTCATACCGCGCGACACGCAAGGTATGGACATTGGCCGTCGCCATCACCCCATCGGCAGCCCGTTTATGAACGGCCCGATTAAAGGTGTGGATGTCTTTGTGCCGCTGGATACCATCATCGGCGGGCAGGAGATGATTGGCCAAGGCTGGCGCATGCTGGTTGAGTGCCTATCGATTGGTCGTTGTATCACACTGCCCTCAGGCGCGACCGGCACCGCCCGCTACGCGCTGGGCTGGAGCGGTGGCTTTACGCGTGTTCGTCGTCAGTTCAACGTGCCTGTGGCCGAAATGGAAGGCGTTCAAGAGCCGTTGGCACGTATGGCAGCGATGGCTTACATCTCCCAGGCAACCGTTTATCAAACGGCTAACCTGATTGACCATGGTGAGAAACCAGCGGTTCCCTCGGCCATTCTGAAGAGCCAACTAACCGAATTCCAACGCGTGCTCTTAAGCGATGCGATGGATGTGCATGGTGGTAAAGCGGTCACATTGGGCCCGCGTAACTATTTAGGCATTGGCTATAGCGCCAACCCGGTAGCGATTACCGTTGAAGGCGCCAACATCATGACGCGGAACCTGATGATCTTTGGTCAAGGGGCGATCCGCTGTCATCCCTATGTACTGGAAGAGCTAGCCGCTAAAGATGCCAACGACATCAATGCGTTTGATAAAGCCTTCTTCAGCCATGCAGGCCTGATTTTTGGTAATGCCGCACGTGCGTTCACCATGGGATTAGGGGTTGGTAAAGAGAGCGTTCCGTTTGACGGGCCAGCTGCGGCTTATGCGCAAGATATTGCCCGCCTCTCTGCAGGCTTTGGGCTATGTGCGGATGCCGCCATGGCAAGCCTGGGTTCCGCGCTGAAAAAACGCGAAATGCTCTCCGCCCGTTTGGGTGATGTACTCTCTAATCTGTATCTCGCATCCATGGTACTCAAACAGTGGCAAGCAGGCGAAAAAGTGGAAGGCGAAGACGCCCTGCTTCATTACAGCTGCCGCTTCCTGTTGCATCGCGCAGAACAAGCCTTTGTGGAGATTTTCGACAACTTGCCTAATCGGGCAATAGGCCGCGTGCTTAACGCCGTCGTGATGCCAACCGGACGCCGTTGGGATAAGCCCCATGATGACCTGGCACGCGACATTGCTAAACGGGTTTCCACCCACAGTGCGTTGCGTACCAAGCTGCTTTCCAACACCTGGGATACCGACGACGGCGAACAGCCCAACCCGCTGGCGCGCTACAACGCACTGCTGGTTGATTATGACCGTGCTGAAGTCATTTATCGCACGGTTAACAAAGCCTACGCCAAAGGTGAGCTGCCTCAAACGGCCCTCCACCCTGAAGCCAGGGTGGAGGTAGCATTTGAGAAAGGCCTGATTAGTGAAGAAGAAACGGTCTTTATGCGCGAATTCGAAAAAAACGTACTGGAAATGCTAACGGTCGATGACTTTGCCTACGATGCGTTTGCAAAGGATAAAGACACGCTCATTAACCATAATGCTACGCAGGCAGCACCGATTAATCCTGAGGAAGCCCGCGTTGAGTAACACATTATAGAAACATGAGTGCCATAAACCGGCTCCACGATGGAGTCGGTTTTTTTATAGCCGCCCAATGTTCGTTTTCAAACTTGAAAGATCGCAAACGATCACATATTCTTCATAAATGAAAATAACTGTGCTTTGCTTTGGTTATCAAACCTAATTCCCCATTAATGAGGCTATCATGACCCTGCGTGAACAAAACGTTAGTCAATTGACAAGTACCACCTTTGACGCGCTGGTGATTGGTGGCGGTATTAATGGCGCGGCCAGCGCGGCTGCGCTGGCAGGCAAAGGCGCCAAGGTTGCCTTGATTGACCGTGGCGACTTTGCGGGCAGCACCAGCATGCAATCCTCCAACCTGGTGTGGGGAGGCATCAAATATATGGAAAGCAATGACTTTGGCTTGGTGCGTAAACTCTGTAAGAGCCGCAACCATCTGATCAAGAGTTACCCTTCCACGGTTGAGGAAATACGCTTTCTCACCACGATTACCAAAGGCTTTCGCCACTCCCCTCGCTATCTTTGGGCAGGCACTTGGCTTTATTGGTTAATGGGTAATGGATTTACCAAAAAACCCCGCCTGCTTTCGCCAAAAAACATCAAGCAAGAAGAGTCGATCATTAATGTCGATACATCGGTGGGCGGCTTTGAGTATTCGGATGCCTACCTGCACGACAATGATGCCCGGTTTGTGTTTAATTTTATCCGCCACGCACTCGATTTCGGCGCGACAGCCGCCAACTATGTGGAGTCTCTGGGCGCTGAGCGCAAAGACGGCGTCTGGGTAACGAAAGCCCGCAATACAATGGATGGCAGCACCTTTGAGATACGTGCCAAGGTATTGATTAACGCGGCAGGCCCATGGGTTGATCATCACAACAAACTGACCAACCAGCAGACATCGCACCAGCACCTTTACTCAAAGGGCATCCATTTAATCGTGCCGCAGTTAACACAATCAAAGCGTGTACTGGCGTTTTTTGCCGATGATGGACGGCTTTTCTTTGTTATCCCCATGGGTAATCGTACCTGTATCGGCACCACCGATACCCACATGGACCACCCTAATGCGGTGGTGACCGATGAAGACGTAAGCTTCGTGCTGGAGAACATCAACAAGCGCTTAACGCTTGAGAAGCCCCTGACGCCTAGCGATATTATTTCAACACGCTGTGGTGTGCGCCCCTTGGCCATTGAGGCCAACCAGGGCAGTGACCGAGACTTCCTGCAGCTTTCACGCAAACACATTATTGATACACATGACGATACGGCACATATCAGTATCTTTGGTGGCAAGCTCACCGACTGTTTAAACGTGGGCGATGAAATTGCGGATGCGGTAACCCAGCTAGGCGTGACGTTAACCAAACCCAAGTTCCAGTGGTACGGCGAACCTGCTGATTCTGTTAAGCAGCAATTTATGGCTCAGGCCGAGCGTATCGGCCTTGATGCGATGACGCCCAGCACCTCTTCAGAGCTACTGACAAAACGCCTGTGGCGCCGCTACGCGGATAAAGCGTTTGCGATGCTTGAAAAAATCGAAGCAGACCATGATCAGGCCGCCTTGCTTATTGAAGGTACCGAATATATTCGCGTTGAGCTTGAACACGCCCGCGATTATGAAATGATCACTGAACTGGAAGACTTCCTGCGGCGCCGGGCCAAAATATCGCTAGTGGTGCATCATGATCAGCTACGCCACTCGGAAGGGCTTAAAGAGGCTTGCCGGATGCTTTTCGGTGACCAGGCCGATGAACGATTTAATGCCTACTTCGAAAATAATTCTGGCGAGGCGATTCAACAAGCAATGGCAGATGCTTAGTGCTTGCTCAAAGCATGTAATCACAAGTACGTCATCAAAAAACACATAGTCAGAAGTACTTATCCAAACGTAGTTAGCCTACGTTCATAGCCAGACCACCGTGATAAAAAAGCCCTCTTAAAAAATGTTTAAGAGGGCTTTGTGTGCGTCAATATAAGCGTTTAACGCCTTACTCCTCGTTGGCAACCTGCAGCTGCGAGTCGCCTGCCAACACTTCATCCCAAGCTTCATCTAGCGTACAGCCAGACCGACTATCGAGCGTATCGATCACTTCCACGGCACATTGAAGCGACCTAGGGCTATCTTTAAGAGCAAGTACCAGCTTAGCCAGGTCCTGCTTGCTAAATGTACTGGCAATCTGGTCAGCTTGCTGGCTTAGTTCAATACAGTTCATATTCAGTACCTCATGGTATGGTCATCCGCTGCCGGTCTCACAAAGGGCTTTCGCTGATAAAGGCAGCCGCCCTATACGTATGGTGACATTGCTACTCATGCCAGGTCGGATAAGCACCTGGTTCGGTGACTGCGAACGGTCAAAAAAACAGATAAGATCTTCGCTTCTTTAGCGCCTGCTGTATGCACGCACAAAGGTTATATGGCAAGGCATAGCGCGATGTGTCGGGGTAACGAGGCATCACTCCATCCCATGCCCTGACTATGGTTCATGAACGATTAACCAACAATGCATCATTGGACGCACGCCCCGTTGTAGCTTGACGACATCGGCTGCCGCCCATGGTTAAACGTGTTAAAAGCTTACAACAAGAAGAGAATCAAAAAGCGCACGCAGCCACCTTGCGATGGCAACGTGATGGTCTTATTCGCCGGAACGTACGCGCGACACGGCATCCAGCCAGCCTTGGTACAGCTGCTCGCGAGGCGCATCCTCCATGGTCGGCATAAAGCTCTTTTCACAGTTCCAGAGCTGTTCAATTTCTTCCAAAGAGTCATACCAGCCTAAACGTAAGCCTGCCAGGTACGCTGCTCCCAGTGCAGTGGTTTCTAAAATAGTGGGACGATCCACCTCAACATCCAGCATGTCGGACAAAAACTGCATCAGCCAGCTGTTTTTAACCATGCCGCCATCCACACGCAGTTTGCTTGGTGTGGCGTCCATATCGTCGTTCATACAGTGCTGTAAATCGCGGGTTTGGTAACAGACTGCCTGCAAGCCTGCCGCAACGATTTCTGCAATACCGGTGTCCCGTGTCAGGCCAAAGATTGCTCCCCGCGCTTTAGGGTCCCAGTGCGGCGCCCCAAGCCCCGTAAATGCAGGTACCAAATAGACGCTATGGCCCAGTCGGGTCTCCTTGGCAAGCGCCTCGGTTTCAGCCGCATCCGCAAACAGGTTCAAGCCATCCCGCAGCCACTGTACGGTCGCACCTGCAACAAAAATGCTGCCTTCCAGCGCATAGGTGGGCTTACCGTTAAGCCGATAGCCGATGGTGGTCAACAAGCGATTACGCGAAAGCGCAGGTGTGTCACCGGTGTTTACAATCATAAAGCAGCCGGTGCCGTAGGTGCTTTTTCCCATACCCGGCGTAAAGCATGCCTGCCCTACTAGCGCTGCTTGCTGATCGCCCGCCACACCAGCAATCGGTAGCTCAGCCCCTAACCACTCTGCCTCCATCATGCCAAAATCATCGCTGGAGTCTTTCACACTGGGCAGCAGGTTGGCAGGTATGTTGAACAGCGCCAGCAAATCCTCATCCCATTGCTGGGTGTGTATGTTAAAGAGCGCTGTACGTGAGGCATTGGTGGCATCGGTGACATGCTGCTTACCGTTTGTCAGCCGCCAAATCAGAAAGCTATCTACGGTGCCAAATGCCAGCTCGCCACGCTCAGCGCGTTCACGGGCACCCTCCACGTTCTCAAGCAACCATGCCAGTTTCGTCGCCGAAAAGTAGGGATCAATTAACAAACCGGTTTTTGCTTGAACGCTATCGGTATGCCCGGCTTCACGCAGCGTTTGGCAGGTATCAGACGTTCGCCGATCCTGCCATACAATCGCGTTATAAAGTGGCTTACCTGTTGTGCGGTCCCACAACAGCGTGGTTTCACGCTGATTGGTAATACCCACACCCGCCACTTCACCTGCAGAAATACTGGCCTTCACCAGCACTTCTTTGCAGGTCGCAACTACTGATTCCCAAATATCTTCAGGATCATGCTCAATCCAGCCATCACGGGGAAAGTGCTGGGTAAACTCTTGCTGGGCAACGGCCGCAATTTCCCCTTGTCGGTTAAACAAGATGGCACGGGAGCTGGTGGTACCTTGATCAATAGAAAGTAGATAACGGGACATTAGATGTTCGCTTTGAGGTGAATATTTTCGCTTTATTATGAATAAGGCTACGCTAAGCCTTATTGATGCTCAAGTACGAAAATACCCCTACAAAGCAGCCTTGGCCCGTTTAGGCGATATAGAGCGCCACATCATATTGGGTTAGCAACTGCTGGATAGACTCGGGAGGCTTACGGTCAGTGAACAACGCATCCAGCTGGGAAAGATTCCCTTGGCGTACCACAGGGTTGCGATGGAACTTGGAGTAATCCGCGGCTAGATACACGCGTCGCGAATTAGCAATGATCGCTTGGGCCACACGTACTTCCTGGTAATCGAACTCCAACAAAGAGCCATCTTCATCAATACCGCTGATACCAATAATGCCGTAGTCGACCTTAAACTGATTAATAAAGTCGATGGTGGCTTCACCGATGATGCCGCCATCCCGAGAGCGCACTTGGCCGCCCGCAATGATGACGTTAAAGTCTTCTTTATGCTGCAAAATAGCGGCAACGTTCAGGTTGTTGGTGATCACTTCCAACCCTTGATGCTCCAGCAATGCCTGGGCAATGATTTCATTGCTGGTACCAATATTGATAAACAGCGATGAGTGATTAGGAATATGCTGCGCCAGACAATGAGCAATACGCTCTTTCTCTTCAAGATGGAGTGTTTTACGTGTGCTGTAGGCCGTATTAACGGTGCTTGACTCAATTCCCACGCCACCATGCACCCGCCTCACTCGGCCCTCATTCGCCAACGTGTTGAGATCGCGCCGAATCGTTTGAGGCGTTACTGCGAAATGATCAGTCAGTTGCTCAATGCTCATATAACCGTGCTGACGAACCAGCTCGACAATCGCATCCTGACGGTATTGTTGATTCATAGGCTTAGCCTGTTCACTTTTATTTATCGCCAAGCGTAATAGGGTAACAAAATCTGATAGCCCTGATCCACACGACGAAGCTCAACAAAGCTCGGTGGCCCACGGAGGGGCCACCGAGCACTATCTTTTGCTGTCGTTACTTACAGCGGCCATACCCACAAAATAACCGGCAGGGCAACCACCAGCACAACGATCGAAAGCGGCAAGCCTAGTTTCCAATAATCACCAAACCGATAGCCGCCTGGCCCCAGCACCAGTGTATTGGACTGATGGCCGATGGGGGTTAAAAACGCGCATGAAGCACTCACCGCGACCACCATTAAAAACGGATCAAGGGAGACATTAAAGCCTTGAGCTAAACTGGCGGAAATCGGCGCCATTAACAATGCGGCGGCAGCATTATTGACCACATTTGAAAGTAGCATGGTGAGCACGAAAAGGCCGATTAAGGAAATAAAGATGGGCCACTGCGCGCCAAAGTCCAGCAAGATGTTCGCCACAATCGTAGCCCCACCGCTGGTTTCCAAGGCCTCCCCTACGGGTATCATGGCGGCTAACAGTACAATCACAGGGCCATCAATGGCCTGATAGCCATCCCGCAGCGGTAATACCCCAATTAATAGCGAAATAAGCGCGGCACAGCCCATTGCGACCGCTGCGGGCAGAAGATCCAACAACATCGCGACAATGGCCAGCGCAAAAATCCCGATTGAGATAACCAACTTACGCGGCTGGCCTAACTGCAGCTCCCGGTTAGCCAACGGCAAACAGCCTAAGGTAGAAAGGCTATCGCTAATTTCGTTCTCGCTGCCCTGAAGCAGTAGTACATCGCCGGTTTGAAAACGAATATCTCGCAAGCGCTGTTTCAAACGACTACCATCACGAGCAACCGCCACCAGATGTAGACCAAACTGTTGATTTAATCGCAGCTGTCGGACACTGCGATTATTCATCATCGAATCATTACGCACGACCGCTTCGATCAGTTGCAGCCCTTCGGTATCCACCGGCTGCCGGCCCTCACTGCTCTCTGCTTCGCCCTCATCCTCTTTTGAGGCATCTTCATCCTTCTCCTCAGGCTCCGCAACCGCACTCAACCCTACTTTATCTTCAAGCAGCTTTAGATCATCAGGGCCCGCCTCAAGCAGTAAAATATCGCCCTCTTGCAAGATT
The DNA here is from genome assembly GCF_052375975.1 of Halomonas sp. TP35. Taxonomy (NCBI): domain Bacteria; kingdom Pseudomonadati; phylum Pseudomonadota; class Gammaproteobacteria; order Oceanospirillales; family Halomonadaceae; genus Halomonas; species Halomonas sp. TP35. The sequence continues at coordinate 247,397 of NZ_JBQSUZ010000002.1, forward strand.
CCGTGAAAGGAGTAGCCCGCCCGGCGATTATCATCGCGCACTACGGCCAATACAGGAATGGTTTCCTCAAGTTCATCGCGTAACTGCGGCAGCGTTAAGCCGTTGGCTTTAGAGTCCTTGGTAACGTTAAGCTCTACCAGATAATTGGCGGTATCAAACATCTCTTCAGCTGACGACTTCGCATTGCGTTTAGGCGTTAAGCGCCAGCCAATTAACACGATAAACGCAAGACCTACAACAGCTACCGCAACTCCGACAGGGGAAAAGCTGAACATGCCAAAATTTTCTCCGGTCACACTGCCACGGTAGCTGGAGATAATAATATTGGGCGGTGTACCAATCAGGGTGGTTAAGCCCCCCAGCAACGAACCAAACGCGAGCGGCATTAAAAGTAGTGAAGGAGACGTGTTATGTTCGCGGGCAAGCCGCATGGCAACGGGTAGCAATAGCGCTAACGCCCCCACATTATTCATAATGCCGGACAACACCACCACGGTTCCTACTAGCGCTAAAAGCTGGAGTACCAGCCGGTCACCCACCTTGAGCACTTGGTTGGAGATAATATCCACTACGCCAGAACGCTCAAAGCCACGGCTTAACACCAGCACGGCAGCCACCGTAATGACGGCGGGATGACCAAACCCGGCAAACGCTGAATCAGCCGGAACAAGCCCTAGCATAACTGATGCAAAAAGCGCCGTTAATGCCACTAAATCATAGCGGAAACGTCCCCATACGAACGCTACCAACGTTAATCCCAGCACGATGAATATCAGTGTACTGGGTGCTAAGCCGATTGCTTCCATCGCCATGCCACCTACCTCATTGTAACGCTTTTGGATCAGAGCAAGGGGAACTCACTACCCTACCTACCGACTTGTTTCTCCGAACCTTAACCCATGTAAACAGTCGGGTAACCTTCCTACATTAGACGGTATCTATACAACCGTATAGGGTACGCAAACGCCTTAACGTGACAAGGTGCTACCTCATCGCTGGCCGCTTACTTGTGTGCGACGCGAAGGCTGAACTTGGCTGCGCGAGTCGCTAAGATGCTTCTTTGAAGTTTGGCTTTAACCTACTGGAGATCCTATGGATTTATGTCATCGCTTACGCGAAGCTGCCCAGCCTCACTGGAACGCCTCGGTTAATCATCGCTTTGTTGACCAGTTACTGGCCGGAGAAGTCGAGGATGCTGTGTTCGCCCGCTATCTGGTCCAGGATTTTCGCTTCTGCGATAGCTTTGTGCGCTTATTGGGTGCTGCCGTTTGCGTCGCCGACGACCCGGAAGCACGCCTGACCCACGCACGTCAGCTATCGGTACTGGCGGGAAGCGAATACCGCTATTTTATTGATTCGTTTAATGCCTTAAACATTCCCGAATACCAGTGGAAAACCCCGGAGCTGACTGAACCGACACAGGCGTTTATCAGCTTGATGGAAAAAGCCTGCATGTCGCAGGACTACGCCTACATTTTGGTCGTGCTGGTCGTGGCAGAGTGGCTTTATCTTGAATGGGCTCAGCGCGCTTATGACCCACTTCCTACACGAGCAGAACATCGCGACTGGATCGTATTACACAACGAGCCCGACTTTGTTCGCTGGGTTGGCTTTTTATGCAATGAGCTTAATCGGGTGGGCGCCACGCGCGATTTTGCTGAGCTTAGTCAGCCATTTATAGAAGCCAGCCAAATTGAGCAACGGTTTTTTGATATGGCATTTGAGACCGTTGTTTAAGCGATAAAACGTTTAAGGATTAAATCGTCAAAAGCCTGAAACAACAAAAGCCGCATTTGCGGCTTTTGTTACTCACTACCGATCAGGGCAGCAGTACGGTTGAACCGGTTGTTTTACGGTTCTGAAGTGCATCCTGGGCTTTACCCGCATCGGCCAGCGGATAGCGGTTGGCAACATCAATTTTGATTTTGCCACTCTCGATCATGCTAAAGAAATCTTTGCACATCATTTCCAGACGCTCGCGCGTGTCGGCATAACCGTTCAGGCTGGGGCGGGTAACAAATAGCGACCCTTTCTGATTCAAAATTCCAATATTAACGCCATCAACCGGGCCGGAGGCATTACCGAAGCTGACCATTAACGCGCGAGGCTTCAGGCAGTTTAACGACATTTCCCACGTGTCCTTGCCCACAGAATCATAAACCACATCGCACATTTCGCCGTTAGTAAGCTCACGGACGCGTTCAACGACATCTTCTTCGGTGTAATTAATGGTCGCCCATGCGCCATTTGCCAGAGCCAAGTCGGATTTCTCTTTAGAGCTAACCGTACCAATCAACTTCACACCTAACGCCTTGGCCCACTGGCAGGCAATCGAGCCTACACCACCCGCCGCGGCATGGAACAAGATGGTCTCGCCGCCTTTGAGTTCATGCGTTTGACGTAACAGATACTGCACGGTTAAGCCTTTAAGCATGCTCGCCGCGGCGGTTTCAAAATCGATAAAGTCAGGCAGTTTAACGACTTTTTCAGCCGGCAGCGTATGATGCGCCGCATAAGCGCCTAACGGGCCTTGCGCATAGGCAACACGGTCCCCAACACTTAGATGAGTAACCCCTTCGCCAACCGCATCGACAATACCCGCGCCTTCGGTACCCAAGCCCGCAGGTAGCGACGGTGCTGGGTAAAGGCCGGTACGAAAATAAATATCAATAAAGTTGAGGCCAACGGCTTTATTGGCAACTCGCACTTCACCCGACTTCGGCGCTGCCGGAGTAACCGTCGCTAATTCAAGCACCTCGGAACCGCCGGTACGGGCAAATTCGATACGCTGAGACATATAAACTCCTTGTACTCTATTTTGATAAACAGACATTTTGTAAACGAGCTAACGGCTATCCAAACGCTTTAGGCGTCATAAATCAAGCCGTTAGTCCCAAGCAAGCTGCATTCGCTGCGATTGACCTGACACGCTGATGTCATTTGCACATGCTAGACTGATTTTACCCAATCTGTGACGCCTTATGGATGTGCGATGACCCACCCTGCTATTACCCTCCCTACCCTAATTGCTCACCGCGGCTATTCCGCCGCCGCCCCTGAAAACACGCTAGCCGCCGTACGAGCCGCGCATGAGGCAGGTGCCCGCTGGGTTGAGCTGGATGTTCAATTACTTGGCGACGGCACCCCCGTGATTTGGCATGACGCGGAAGTGGACCGTTGCTCTGATGGGCGGGGGAACCTCAACACGCTCACCTGGCCACAGGCCAAAGTTCTGGATGTAGGCAGTTGGTTTGGCGATTCCTTTGCGGATGAAAAAATGGCAAGCCTGGAGGCTATGCTGGCGCTGCTTAATGAGCTGGAGATGGGCGTCAATATGGAAATAAAAGTCAATAAAGGCCGCGACCCAATCGAACTGGTTAATCGCGTACTACCAGAAATGCTCGATGCTCTATCGCCAGAACGCCTGATTGTATCTTCGTTTGATGTAGATGCACTTAAACACTGCCGCACATTGGCACCAAAAGAAGAACTCGCGCTGGGAGTCTTGTTTGGCAACACGCCCAGGGAGTGGCGCGCCCTCTGCGAGGCGGTTGATGCGTTCAGCATTCACCCCCACTGGCCACGTTTAAAGCGCGACCAGGCCGATGCCATGCACCAGGCGGGCTATCAACTTTTGTGTTACACCGCGAATGACCCAAGCGCTTTTAATAACCGCTGGGAATGGGGTATTGCTAGCGTGATTACCGACGAACCTGCTATTTTTAAACGTTTTTTGGATAACCAGCATTCAAAATAGAGTCATCAGGGGGATGTCATGAAATACAAGGGGGGTTCATGAAATACATAGGTGCACACGTTAGCGCAGCGGGCGGAGCCGACCAGGCCGTGCAACGTGCGGTGGAAATAGGCGCTAATGCCTTTGCGCTATTCACTAAAAACCAGCGCCAGTGGAAAGGCAAGCCGTTAACCGATAAGGCAATAGAGGCCTTTAAAGCCGCCTGTCGCCAGCATGGCTTTGGCCCAGAGCAAATTCTTCCCCACGATAGCTACCTGATTAACCTGGGGCACCCGGAAGCCGAGGGGCTTGAGAAATCCCGTGCGGCTTTTTTGGATGAAATGCAGCGCTGCGAACAACTAGGCCTGACGCTACTTAACTTTCACCCCGGCAGCCATCTAAACAAAATCAGCGAGGCGGATTGCTTAAAACGTATTGCGGAATCGGTTAACGAAGCGCTGGTACATACCCAAGGCGTGACGGCCGTTATCGAGAATACTGCCGGGCAAGGCACTAACCTTGGCTGGCACTTCGAGCACTTGGCGGAAATCATTCGCCATGTTGATGACAAGTCACGCGTTGGCGTATGTATCGACACCTGCCATGCGTTTGCGGCGGGGTATGATTTACGAACCGCCGAAGCGACACAGGCAACCTTAAATGAGCTTGGCAGCATCGTAGGCTTTGAGTATTTGCGCGGCATGCATTTAAACGATGCAAAAAGTGCGTTTGCCAGCCGGGTTGACCGCCACCACAGTTTGGGAAAAGGCAATATTGGCCTGCCTGCCTTTACCACCATCATGCAGGATGCCCGTATTGATGGAATCCCCATGATTTTAGAAACCGTAGAGCCTGACATCTGGCCTGAAGAGATCAGTTGGCTGCGCACTCAAGCAGAAGAAGCCGCCCCCGGCAAATAGTGAATCACATCGTGAAAGCGTAAGCGCGCGGCCGTGGCATTGCGCATTGCGTGGGGGCGGTCAGCAAAAAAGCGCAGCCCCTCGCCTACCTTTAGCGTTTGCCAACGGTCATCAATGCGCAGCTCCATCTCCCCTTCAACCACCACAATATGTTCTACCACGCCCTCAGCATGCGGCGCTGACTCGCTGATCGCGCCGGGCGCCAGCTCAATCATGAACATTTCAAAGCCCAACAATGGATCATAAGGGAAAATCAGCCGTGCCTGCATGCCTGCACTGTCATCTCCCCATACCGACTCACCGCTATCCCGGCGTAGCTCGCCCTGAACCGGTTTTTGGCTGTCGAATAGGGTAGAAAATGACACTCGAAAGCCACTGGCGATTTTCCACAGCGTTGATACGGTCGGGCTCGACTCGCCGCGCTCAATTTGCCCTAACATGGCTTTGCTTACACCTGTTTCAGCCGCTGTACGGTCCAGGCTCCAGCCCTGTTTATTACGTAACTGCTTAACCGTGCTGGCTATATGTTCAGCAATGGTGTGAACTTCATTCGCCATGGGGCTCCCCTTTAACGCCATAAAAGAAGTTTACTGACTCACTCGTCAAAGCGACACACGCATTTAATCGGCACCGCGATGACTGTCTGTCCGTGCTGATAATTACTTTCACTTCGCCAGCCCTTCGGGCCGGTATGTTCTGTTGCTTTTTTTAGCCACGTATCGCCGCTCAAGCTCATGAACAAGAGTTCCTTAAACGGCGCATATCTCTTTAGGGTAAGGCCTTCTTAATGGCGTTGTGCGCTATAGCGCACGGTGGTAGCCTACACAACTGTGCGCTATAACGCACATTCAATAATAAGCGTTAGCGAGGAGATACCATGGAGGCGCCATCCAGCGAAGAGCATGCCACCTCGCCAAGGCCACACTACTCGGCCTGGCGGGACGTTAGCCTATCAACGGTGACGGCTGGGTTTGTTGCCGTCGTCATTGGCTATACCAGTTCAGCAGCGATTATTTTTCAGGCCGCAGAGGCTAGCGGCGCATCCGCAGCGCAAATCAGTTCCTGGCTCTGGGCGCTGGGAATTGGCATGGGTGTTACCTCCTTCGGGCTTTCGCTGCGTTACCGCATGCCGATGCTAACCGCCTGGTCGACGCCAGGCGCCGCCTTTCTGGCCACTAGCTTGCCGGGTATTCCGCTTGATGAAGCCATTGGCGCTTTTCTATTCTCAGCGCTGCTTATTACGCTATGCGGCGTAACGGGGCTGTTTGATCGCTTAATGCGCTATATACCAGGCGCGATAGCGGCCGCCATGTTGGCTGGCATTCTGCTGCGCTTTGGGCTGGGGCTGTTTAACGTTATCGAGACACAGTGGCTAATCCCACTCGTTATGCTGGCCGCCTGGATAGCAGGCCGTCGCTTATGGCCCACCCTTGCGGTACCCGGCGTGCTCGTCACCGGGCTGGGGCTTGCATTTGTGCAAGGGCAAATCAATTTAAACGATATTCCACTCACCCCGGCCATGCCCGTTTTTACTGCGCCTGCATTCTCCTTAACGACCCTGATTGGCGTGGGTATTCCACTTTTTATTATTACCATGGCGACCCAAAACCTACCGGGCGTGGCGGTATTACGCGCGGCAGGCTATCAGCCAAACAGCTCACCGCTTATCAGTTGGACAGGCGGCACAAGCTTGCTGCTTGCGCCATTTGGTGGCTTTGCGCTCAATATGGCAGCGATCAGTGCCGCTGTCTGCATAGGCCCTGATGCCCACGCTGATCCACGTCGCCGCTACACGGCAGGCATGGCCGCTGGCATTTTTTATACCATTATGGGGATTTTTGGCGCGACGGTGACCGGCGTGTTTAACGCCCTACCCAGCGCACTGGTGATTGCCCTGGCGGGTATCGCACTGCTTGGCACACTGGCAGGCGGGCTAGCCAGTGCCTTTGCCGATAGCCGACATCGTGATGCCGCCATCGTCACTTTCTTGTTGACCGGTTCAGGCATTACGCTACTGGGTATTGCTGGGCCATTTTGGGGGTTAGTCGCAGGTTTAATCACCTTAAAGCTGACAGCACCCAACCAATAACTAATAATTAATAACCAACAACCAATAAAAAACGAGATCCCCAAGCAGGCTTACAGTACAGCCCATGGGATCTCGTTTTTTCAATGAAGGTTTGTTGATGCAGGGCTTTAAACGTTACATCGTCGCCAGACGCTCTTCATCCATCACACCCGACATCCGCACCATTGCCAGCGCTTCTTCAAGGTTGCTCATTTCTTCAATCATCACCAGCTCGCTTTCCAGTCTAACCGGCTGGCCCGCCTTGTCGGACAACAACTTTTCCAGTGATGCCAGATTTAAGTCACGATCAAGGTGTAGAACATCGACAGAAGCGCTGTTATTGCTGGGCAGATAGATCGTGCCATTTGAAAAGTCGACCGCGTAAGCAATAACACCGGGAACAATGAAAAACAGAAGACCCACACCGTTGGCAATGGCCACTACCGGGTCAATTTGGCCGCTTAATTGGCCTTTCCGCTCTGGATGAAACAGGGTACCGCAACCAGTCAATGCAATAATGGAGGCGCCCACAACGGCTCCCGATAACCAACGGCGTACAGTTTGCTTCATCAAGATTCTCTCAAAAATTCAAAAAAGCGCGCAGGCAAAAAGATACCTTTAAAAGATAGCTTTACAGGAAAACTGCCCGCGAGCACATGTGAAAACGCGTTCATATTAACACAAACAGCCCCCTGGATAACGGGCATGCTGGCGGCACTATTTTGCCGCGCTAACCGCTAAGCCGTACAATAGCCTCATTCAACGCTAAACCAGCGGCTTTTATACTATTAAGGAATGTTATCTCCCATGCGCGCCAGCCAATTATTAATCGCTACGTTAAAAGAAACCCCAGCCGACGCCGAAGTCATTAGCCATCAGTTAATGTTGCGTGCCGGGATGATTCGCCGCCTGACCTCTGGCCTGTACACTTGGCTTCCGCTGGGTCTGCGTACACTGCGTAAAGTAGAAGCGATTGTTCGCGAAGAAATGAACCGTGCCGGTGGTCAGGAAGTACTGATGCCCGCCGTTCAGCCGGCAGAACTATGGCAGGAGTCTGGTCGCTGGGAGCAGTACGGCCCTGAGTTACTACGCGTAAAAGACCGCCATGATCGTGACTACTGCGTAGGCCCGACCCATGAAGAAGTCATTACGGACCTGGTGCGCAAAGAGATAGCAAGCTATAAGCAGCTGCCGGTTAACTTCTACCAAATCCAAACCAAATTCCGTGATGAGATCCGTCCACGCTTTGGAGTGATGCGTTCGCGCGAGTTCATCATGAAAGATGCCTACTCCTTCCATTTGGATGAAGCATCGCTGAAAGAGACATACCAGGCCATGTACGACGCCTACACGCGAATTTTTACCCGTTTGGGGCTGGACTTCCGCCCGGTGATTGCGGATAACGGCTCTATCGGCGGCACCGGCTCTCACGAATTCCATGTACTAGCAAGCTCCGGCGAAGACGATATCGTGTTCTCAAATGCGTCTGACTACGCCGCCAACATGGAAAAAGCCGAAGCCTTACCGGCACCGTTAGGTAGCGATGTACAGCGCGCAGCGCCCAGTGAAGAAATGCGCGTTGTAGAGACGCCAAACGCCAAAACCATCGCAGCACTGGTTGAGCAGTTTAAGCTCCCTATCGAAAAAACCGTAAAAACATTGATGGTTCATGCTGCTGAAGGCGGATTGATTACGCTGTTGGTGCGCGGCGACCACGAGCTTAATGAAGTCAAGGCAGAAAACCTTCCTCAGGTAGCGACGCCGCTCACCATGGCAAACGAAGAAGAAATTCGTGCTGCTGTAGGCGCGGGACCTGGCTCACTAGGCCCTATCGGCCTTAAAATGCCGGTCATCATTGACCGCAGCGTTGCCTTGATGAGTGACTTTGGCGCGGGCGCGAATATTGATGGCAAGCACTACTTTGGCATTAACTGGGAGCGCGACGTTGCCCTGCCCCAGGTCGCCGATTTACGTAAAGTGGTTGAAGGCGACCCGTCACCGGATGGTGAAGGCACGCTGTCGATCAAGCGCGGCATTGAAGTCGGCCACGTGTTCCAGCTAGGTCAAAAATACTCTGAAGCCATGAACGCGAGCGTGCTGGGCGACAACGGCAAAACCAGCCATCCGTGGATGGGCTGCTACGGCATTGGCATTACTCGTGTGGTGGCAGCAGCGATTGAACAAAACCACGACGAGTCCGGTATTATTTGGCCTAACGCAATTGCTCCTTTCCAGGTCGCGCTGGTGCCCATGAATGCGCATAAATCCCAGCGCGTTCGCGAAGAGTCAGAGCATCTTTACCAAGCGTTAACAGCCGCAGGCCTGGACGTACTGCTTGATGACCGCGATACACGCCCAGGCGTTAAGTTTGCTGATTTGGAACTGATGGGCGTTCCTCACCGCTTGGTAATTGGTGACCGTAGCCTGGATAACGGCGAGCTTGAATACAAGGGCCGCCGTGACAGTGAAGCGACCATGATTCCAGCAGATGATATTGTCGATTTCCTGCTCGAAAAAGCCAGCGCGCACCCCACAGCTCAGTAAAGCAGCATCTCGTCCCACCGCCGTGTCTCAACGCGGCGGTGATCCTCGCGACTTAACAACCGCTTAGGCTTAACAACGCTTGTACGCACTCACCGTTATGTCGCAGACAAAAAAAACCGGCCCAGTGGGCCGGTAAAAAGGAAGTTTACTTCTTAAAGTAAACCCCCTCCCCTGACGCAAGGCTTAGCAGGCATTTGCTTTCGTGGCACGTTGCATCAACAACGGGCGTCGCCACGCGCCTACTAACCAAGAAAATGAGTGCCAACACTCGCATTTTTGTCACTGACACACCGCTTGTAACTCCCCAGCCTAAAGCGGCTTCTGTGCGCTAACTGGTCATCATCTTATCGAGCCGCAGTATATCAGTCTCTGACCTGGGTCAAATTTTAAGAAGGTGCCACGAACCTTTTTAAATCATTTTAATACAGCCCTTAAACACCCACGCTGAGACGCGCTTAACGCAGCTCAACTTAAAGCACTTTACGATCCTCTACCTTGGCATGCTCGGTTCCCGGTGGAAGCGGATGCCCTTTTGCCAGTTCCGCCCGCGTTGCTTCACGCTGCTCCAGAATTTTTACCTGGTAGCTCAGCGTACGCCCTGCCAGCGGATGATTGGTATCTACGGTAACTCGGTCTCCTGCCACGCTCACTACCGTTACAATTTGCGGCCCGGCCTCACCTTCGGTTTGAAAGCGGCTGCCCGGCGTTAAGTCGGCGTTACCAAACGAGCCACGGCTAACTTCTTGTACCAGGCCTTCATTGCGCAGGCCATAGGCCTCTTCAGGTAAAAGCATCACCGTTACTTCATCACCGGCCTTTAGGCCAGCTAATGCGCGCTCAAGCCCAGGCACGATATTGTCGTGGCCATGCAGATACTCAAGGGGCTTATTGCGGGCCCGTGAATCATCCAATACCTGCTCACTTTTATCGCTTAAAACATCGCTAAGCACATAGTGCAACGTAACGACCTGATGTGCCGTGATCGACATGGAAAACTCCTCTCCGGTAAGCTATCAACATTGTCATAAACATTGATGCAGTTTATCACTTGGCTCAAGCCAACGTCTTTTCTGGAGTTGAACGATATGCCCACCCCTTTACCCCGGCGTAGCTGGCTAGCCGCGCTGGCGATTTACTTTAGGGCGCCTGTTATTACCATGCTGTTTCTGGGGTTTTCCGCTGGCTTACCGTTCTTACTGGTTTTTTCTACGCTGTCTGCCTGGCTACGTAGCGACGGGATTGACGTCGCCGCCATCGGCTTTTTCGCGTGGATAGGAATGCTCTACTCGATCAAGTTTTTCTGGGCGCCCGTGGTAGACAGGCTCGCCCTGCCGGTCCTCACACGCATGTTCGGGCAGCGACGAGGCTGGATGCTGCTGGCTCAAGCAATGATTGCAGCGGGGCTTGTGGGTATTGCAGGCGTTAATCCCCAAGGCAATCTTGGCGTGGTAGCCGCGTTTGCGCTGCTGGTGGCGTTTGGCTCAGCCACCCAGGATATTGCGATTGATGCCTACCGCATTGAGTCCGCCGATGACGACGTCCAGGCTGCCATGGCATCTACCTACATTATCGGCTACCGGGGTGGCCTGCTGGCCGCAGGCGCCGGGGCGCTCTATGTAGCGTCAGCCATTTCCTGGGACGTGGCCTACTTAACCATGGCGGCGCTCGTCGGCGTGGGTGTCCTCACCGTGCTGATTCGCCCCGAGCCCAAGCGAGCGTCGCTCTCGGTGCAGTTAATTCATGAACCCAAAGTACGTGCGTTTATTCGCGCTAGCCGTGGCCAACCTAAAGTGCTACGCCGCATGGGCGCCTGGTTTATCGGCGCCATCGTATGCCCCTTTACCGATTTCTTTCGTCGTTATGGGGTAAAAGCGCTGGGCATTCTGGTGTTCATTGCAGTGTTTAGAATAAGCGATCTTGCCATGGCATCGATGGCTAACCCGCTCTATATCGACCTTGGCTTTTCACTGGCAACGATTGCCAATGTGACCAATATCTTCGGTATTGCCATGAGTATTGGCGGCGGCCTTCTGGGCGGGTTATTGGTCGCACGTTACGGTATTGGGCCGGTGCTGATACTGGGGGCCGTTGCCGCCACCTTCACCAATTTGCTGTTCTCGGTACTTGCATTGATCGGCAATCAGGTCCCCATGCTGGTGGTCACCATCATCGGCGATAACCTGGCCAATGGATTGGCAAGCGCCGTGTTTATTGCGTTTCTCTCCACGCTCACGTCACGTGCATATACGGCAACGCAGTACGCGTTGTTTTCATCATTGATGACGCTACCGGGGAAGTTTTTAAGCGGCTTTGGCGGGCTAGTGGTTAGCGCCCAAGGGTATGTCACGTTCTTTATAGTGGCTACGCTGCTGGGGTTACCCGCCATTCTGCTGGCTATCTGGATTAGCCGCGACAAGCAGCTGGTGCCCACCCCACAGCCGCGTTGAGCGGCTGTGGGAAGAGTAAGCTTTCGTACATAAGTAGAGGGTTAGCGGTGGCTATCCAGCCACTCAAGCGCACCTGGCGTGGTACGCCACTGATCACGCATCAGAGTACGGTACTGCCACGCCTCAGCACGTGAACCTGGGTCCACCTGGCCATCGGCATAAGGTGTCGCTGGGCGCGGTTTTTCCGCACAGATCATCTCAAGCGCGTGACGATTATGAGCGGTGACGTCGCCAAGCGCCTCCTCGGCCGCCTCATGCTCGTTTAAGCGATAAAGCGCCAACGTGCGTCCCATTAGTAACCCAAGCACCAGTGAGCCATCATCGTCTTCCGACTCCTCAGTGAGTGCCAGCGCTTCCTGGTTGCGGTCATCGCGCAGTAGCTGGTCAAGCACCAACTCTTTAAGGCCCAGGCTATCTTCCTGGTCGATGGCTAACAACTCTTCAGCCAGCTCCCGCGAATGCTGGCGTGCGCCGCGCTCCATGCCGACCACTAGCGCCAACCCTGTACGCAGCAGCATGGCATTATCAGCATCATCCCAGCACAGGCTGCCGTTACCTGCGGCTCGGGCTTGTTCCAGCCAACGTGAAAGACGCACCGCCAGCGGCTCCAGCAGGCTTGGCGCCATCCACGGAAGGCTTCCAAAACGGCTGGTAAGCGCGAGAGTGACATCCTGAACGACCTGAGGCGCGTCTAACCACTCAGGGTGCGCGCAGAGCGCTGACATCCACTCCTCTGCATTGCCCCACGGGTCGTCGCGAAAGCCCAGCGCCACATCTTCATCGACCATTACCTGGAACTGCTCATGCCAAGCGGCGAACAGGGTCGCTTCACGGGCGGTGGTCACATAATGCAAATGCCCGCTTTCCGAGTCGGTGTTAATATCAAGCTTGGGCGCTGTAGGAAGGACAGCAAGCAGTGTTTGCAGGGATACCAGCGGCGTGGCCAGGTCCTCTTCAGCGCTTAACAGCTGATCCGCAAGCGTCGCCCCGGGGTTATCAGCCAGTGCCGCAAGAAAATCTAACTGCTCTTCGTCAAGATCACCCTGGCGCACCAGGCGCCGATACCAGAAATTAGCCCGCTCTTTGGCTTCTTCTTCATGGCCTTCATGAAGCAGCAACATTGCCTCAATATAAGCAAGCGTGGGCGAATCAGGCAGGGCCTGCTGGGCTTTGACAAAGGCTGCCCGGGCGCTGTCCAAATCATCATTATCCAAATGCATTAAACAGAGCCGCTCAAGGGCAACACCGCGTAAAAACAGCGGCCCGCGCTCCATCACTTCATCTAGTAGGTCTGCCCGTTTGCGGGTAAAGCCACGCTCCTGATAGATATCCAGCAGGATTTCAAAGGCGGGCTCGGCCTGCTCTGGCAGCCGCGACCAGTCACTGCCATCAAACAGTGACTCTAGAATCTGCATCGCCCGGCCAGTTTGGCCGCTTTCTGCGGCAATCAGCCCGGCTTCCAGCAGTGCCTGCGGCGGCGCCTGACGGCTCTCCAATGCAGACTTCAGCGTGGCGCCCTTCCATTCACGCAGCGACAACATCCACATCATCTGCTCTGGAATGTCGGTGGGGAAATCAACGCGATAACAGCACTGCTTATACTTGCGCCCAGAGTCGCACCAGCAAGCTTCGTTACGCCCTGGCGTCGCCAGCGGTTCACTGGCAAAATCCAGCCTGGCCAACGGCGTTTGTGACCATAAAATAGGGGCCAGCGCCTGGGCGGTGGCGACATCACCGTTAAATGACTTGGCGCCCTCATCGCGTGCCCAGGTCATAAAATCGGGATAGTGTTCTTGCTGCCTGATTGCCGAGAGTGCCCTGGAGGCAAATCCCAGCAGCTGATCGACCCATACCGCTAGCATTGCCGTCTCCACTGTGTTTAAAAGCGCAATAGCTTACCATGAAGGTGCACATGGCCGCAGCGGTAAACTCTTTATCGTCGGGCTACGCACTCAAACAGCGGCGCGGTCCGTGCGTGCATATCCAGCCGCGCTTTTAAACGCACCAGATTCCAGTAGTGGCCATTCAGCGCTCGGGAGAGTAGCAGCGTATCCGCAGGGGGCTGCAAACGGTCCATCGCCGCCCACACTTTGGGCGACAGTTCACGCAGGCGGCGGTGCACACGCACATCGCTGAAATCCTGCTCACCCGGCTCAAACAGTGGAGAGACACTTTCAGCAGTCTCGCGGTAAAGCGCCAACGGTGCGCCTTGGCCTTGGCGGCCGCCCAAATTGACGAGTGCGTCATCCATGGCCATGGGGTCATGATCAAGCGTGGCGCTGAGCAAATGCATCATCGCCTCAATACGTGCTTCGGGCACCGCAATCACAGCACCAAAATCGTAAATAATCAGCCGACTTTGCTCATCTGCCGCAAAATTACCTGCATGCGGGTCAGCATGCAGTTCACCGTGGGTAAACAGCTCCTGGGTAATCCAGTCGGCAAGCGTGGTGGCTACCTTCTGGCGCACTGTATCATCGGCGCCTTCCAGCTCACGTAGCGGCGTACCTGGCACGTAAGACATGGCCAGAACATGCTGGCCCGAAAGCTCAAACAGCGGCTTGGGTATGATGATTCGCGAATCGCTCTGGTAACGCTCTCGGTACCGCGCCAGGGCATTTGCTTCAGCCTGATAATCCAGCTCATCGCGAAGCCCCGCCGCCAGCTCCTCGAACAGCGCATCCAGGCGCGCCTGAGACACCTTGAACCAACGCCCCAACCCGATAATGCGGCGCACCTGTTTTAAATCACTTTCCAGCACGTCCGCCAAACCGGGGTACTGCACTTTCAGCACCACCGTTTCGCCCTCAAGGGTGACCGCCTTGTGCACCTGACCCATGGAAGCGCTGGCAAAAGGCCGCTCCTCAATCTCGGTAAAATACTTATGGATATCGCCGTACTGAAGCACCAAGGCTTCATGGATACGCGGCCAAGGCATTGGCTCTGCCTGGCGCTGCAAGCGCGCCAGCTCATCGGCTAAATCTGGCGGCAGCAGGTCGTCCCACTGCGACATCATTTGGGCAAGCTTCATTGCCGGGCCTTTAAGCTCGGAAAGCCCTTCGAACAGCGCCTCACCTAACGCACGCCAATCCGCTTGGCCGCCCAAGCGCGTTTTAAGCAGCGCACCACCCGTGCGTGCACCCAGGCCCATCAGCCTGCGTGTTCTACCGCGTTCGCGCATATCAATCCCCACTGCCCTGCCCTATAAGTCACCGCTACTGTTACCATAGGCGCTTCTCGAACAGACGTTAAGGCCACGCTTCGCATGCGCTTGATTATTGCCGAAAAACCCAGCCTTGCCCGGGCTATTGCTGAAGCGCTGCCGGGAAGTCCCAAACGCCAGGAAGGCGCTATTGTGTGCGGTGATACCACCGTGACCTGGTGTTTGGGTCACCTGCTTGAGCAGTCCCCACCCGAGGCCTACGACCCCGCCGATAAACAGTGGCGTCTGGACCGTTTGCCCATCGTGCCCGGCATCTGGAAGTTGGCACCGCGTTATAAAGCGCGTGGGCAGCTAGCGGTGATTCGCAAGTTAATCAAGCAGGCCACTGATGTTGTTCATGCTGGCGATCCGGACCGCGAAGGCCAACTACTGGTGCAGGAAGTGATCGAGCACCTGAAGTACCGTGGCCCGGTTCAACGCCTATTAATCAGCGATTTGAACCGCCCAGCGGTCAGTCGCGCCCTCGCCAAACTGCGCTCCAATCAGGAGTTCCAGCCGCTCTTTCAGGCAGCGCAAGCGCGTTCACGCGCTGACTGGCTGTATGGCATCAACTTGACCCGTGCCTGGACACTCACCGGCCGCCAGGCGGGCCACGATGGTGTACTTTCCGTTGGCCGTGTGCAAACACCGGTACTCGGGCTGATTGCGCGCCGCGATAACGCCATTCGAGATTTCAGGCCGCACCCGTTCTACCCGCTCTGGGTGGACTTACAGGTTGAAAAAGGCCAGCTACGCGCCTGGTGGGCGCCCCAGGAAAACCAGCCGCTGGACGATCAAGGCCGCTTGATTGACCGCACGCCTGCCGATGCGCTGGCCGCCCAATTGCCGGGTGCTACCGGCCAGCTCACCAAGCTCGACCAGCAGGAAAAACGCCAAGCACCGCCGCTGCCCTACTCGCTTTCCGCACTTCAGGTAGATGCCGCCCGACGCTTTGGGCTTTCCGCACAAATGGTACTGGATATTTGCCAGCGCCTTTACGAGCAGCACAAGCTGATCACCTACCCGCGCTCCGACTGTCGCTATCTTCCCGAAGAGCACTTGGCCCTTGCCCAGCGCAGCTTAACCGGCGCCTGCCAAAATGATGACACGCTCAGCCAGTGGCTGAATGGTGCCGATTTCTCGCTGCGCTCAAAGGCGTGGAACGACAAGCAAGTGGGTGCCCACCATGCCTTGGCGCCTACTGGAAAGCCTGCTGATTTCAGTCAGCTCTCGGCCACCGAAGGCCACGTGTTTCGGTTGGTGGTGCGCAACGTCATGGCCCAGTTCTATCGCCCTTTGCGCACCTTTGAAGTGAAAGCCGAGTTCACGCTGTTAAACGAGGCGTTCCGTGCCCGCGGTCAAAGCATTCTCGACCCTGGCTGGAAACCGCTTTTCACCACAAAAGAAGAAGCGCCGCCGCTGCCACCGCTTACCCAAAATGAGCACTGCAAAGCACTGGGTGCAGGCGTAGAGGAAAAAGAAACCCGTCCACCCGAGCCGTTTACCGATGCCAGCCTAATCAAGGCGATGATGAACATCGGCCGCTACGTGGATGACCCGAACGTTCGCAAGACCTTACGGGACACCGATGGCCTGGGTACCGAAGCCACCCGCGCCGGTATCATCGAAACCTTGGTGCAACGCGGCTACCTGGTGCGCCAACAAAAAGCCCTACGTGCCACCAAACTGGGGAGCGCGTTAATCACCGCCCTACCCAGCGCCGTCAGCACGCCGGAACGCACCGCCCTTTGGGAGCAGCGCTTGCGGGCCATTTCCGAACAACAGGATGATGCAGGCGCTTTTCAGCAGGCCCTGCTGGAAGACCTTCGCGCCCTGCTTCATCAAAGCGATGCGGGAAAGCTCAGGCAGAGTTTGCAAACGGCCCAAGGTGCAACCGGCGGCCCGGCGAAGCGCACGAGTAAGCCAAAAAAGCGTTATACAAAAAGAAAAAGTGCCGCCGGAAAGCAAACAAAAAGCTAAGTTAAAATAAGCAAGGGGGGGCACTCTATCCAGCTCGCTTCTATCTAGCTTGATATGTATAAGTAGGCACTGCTGTGGCTTCGCTCTAAAAACCTCATCAAGATAACGGTATAAATACAGAATGTTATCAAGCCGAAGACGTTGATAGCCTGCCAGGCACTGCCATCACCCAGTCGCGAAGCGCCAACATCGTTGGATCGTTTCGGCGGCTTTCGGGGTAGGCCAAAAAGAAGGCGCGGTCTTCAAGTTCAGGGCCAAAAGGTTGTACCAGGCGCCCTTCGGCCAACTCATCTTCAATCAGCTGACGGCTCATCAGCATGACACCTTGGCCACCCACAGCCGCTGAAATAGCGTGGCTTTCGTCAGAAAAAGCCAGCCCGGCGCCGACATTCAACCCTGGAATCTGGGCGGTTTTCTGGTAACCCGGCCAATCCATGGGCGATATAATTACTCCCTGGGGTCGAAAGTGAATCAACGGATACTTCGATAGATCCTCCCCTGCATGCTGAACAAGCTGTGGGCTACACGCCGGAATCAACGTGGTATCAAACAGCTTCTCGGCTACTAACCCTGGCCAGCGTCCATCGCCATGCCGAATGGCAAGGTCGGCGGTTACCCCATCTAACGCAACGGGCTCGTGGGACGCATGGATCCGCAGGTCAATGTCTGGATGAGATTCGCGAAGTATGCAAACCCAGGGCAACAACCAACGCACAGCCACCACCGGAGTAGTCGTCAGCGTAATACCCCTCCGCTCGGGCATGGTACTCAGGCGCTCAATGGTGTTGCTGATATTGTCGAATGAAGATTCCAGCACCTGCTGCAGCTCGCGGCCTTGCGGCGTCAATTCCAGTTGCCTGGGCCTGCGTACAAACAGCGCAATGCCTAGCGCCTCTTCAAGCCCACGAATCTGGTGACTAATGGCCGTGGCGGTAACTGAAAGTTCCAGCGCCGCCTGTTTGGCACTTTCATGGCGAGCAGCGGCTTCAAAAGCGCGAAGTGCCGAAAGCGAGGGTAATCGTCGTGAACTCATGAATGAATTTTACTCATCTATATATGCAAGAAATGATCGTTTGTTGCGCTACATACGTCGCCTTAAGCTGAAGCCGTTGTTAAGCATAGATGAGTTCAACTCAAAAGGAGGCTATCCATGCCGCATATCCTACATATAGACGCCAGCGCTCGCCCGGGGATTGCAGGAACAGACAATCATGGCTCTCACAGCCGTCACCTGACCGATCAGTTTGCCAAACAATGGCAATTACGCCGCCCGCAAGACATGATCACCTATCGCGATATAGGCCAACACCCGCCATCCTTTCTCAACCACGACTGGATCGCGTCGGCTTTCACGCCCGGAGAACAGCGGGCACCTTGGATGAAGGATGCACTAGCAGAAAGCGACCAGCTGGTTGATGAGTTAATCGCCGCGGATGTCGTAGTGATCGGCACGCCGTTCTACAACTTCGGCATGCCTGCCGCCCTCAAAGCGTGGATCGACCAAGTAGTACGCCCCGGTCGAACGGTGGATATCGATGAGAGTAACCCGACTGATCCTTACGTTCCAAAGCTTTCTGACCGGCCAAGGCATGCGGTTGTTCTTACCGCCAGAGGCGGGATAGGCTTTGATTTAGGTGGAAAGATGGCGCACATCAACCACCTGGAGCCCAATTTAGCCACTGCACTGGCGTTTATTGGCATCACTCAAATTCACTATATCGCCATTGAGGGGCAGGAAGTGGGCGGGGAGGTATTGGCGAAGTCAGTTGCTGACGCAATAAGTAAAGTCGAACGGCTTGTTGATGAGTTGCAGGTGATGACATGGCGAGACACACAAATATCTGAACCGGCTTAAAAGCAGGAAGCAGCATTCTTACTATCAAGGTCGGCGCGTGAGGTGCGGGTATCACTAACCCAGGATATCCGCACCTTTGTGCCCCTCTGGCACGCCCTGAACCAACAGCACATCGCCCTCGGTATGCTGGGTACGAAATGGGCGAATCGCCTTATAAGCATCGGAGTCATACCACCCTTGAGCTTGTTCCATAGTAGGAAACTCTATGACGACCAGATCGCCAGCCCACGCGCCCTCAAGTGGCGTGTATGGCCCACCATGAACAAGGTATTTACCTGAAAAAGGAGCGAGCGTTGCGTCGATACGCTCTAAATATTGTTTAACCTCAGGATCGAATCGAGTTTCTCGAATGAGAGCAACAGCGTAGGCAGGCATCATCCCCCCTTGATTAGACGAAATAATTTTCTAAACAACGAAAGCCTAGAACAAACACTTTAAATAACGAACCCACTTATCACTATATCAATTTAACTGACAATAACTCTCCATAAATTTAATTTTGATTAAACCAATGGCGCTTCATTGCTGTATTGGTTAGAGGCCACCATTCAGGGTTTCGCAAATAAAGTCCCTTTTTGCTGCTGTATACGCTTCTCTATCCAACCTATATTTCGCCGCCCAACGCCTATCGATCAGTAGAGGCGTTATATTCCATGGAAGTTGAAAAGATGTAGCAGCCGAGCCCGTTCCTCTTCAAACAGAGTTGGCCAATCAGTACTGTATGAGCAGAGTACTATCTTCTCGTTAATCGCTCGGCTCAAGGACTCTGCCTCATTCATACTATGGATACTCCCCGCCTTGAGAATGGCGACGCTCAATCACTCTCTATCAACAGCGGCGGCATAGGGCATTCCAGCATATCGGCGATGACGCGAAACAGCTCGGCCTCTGCGGGCTTTATTTGCCCGCTATGCTCAATACAGCGGGCCATTGCCTGCAGAACAGCAGGCTTTTGTTGCGGTCGTAAACGACCCAAGCGGCTGACTGCGGGGCCCAGCGCTTTGATATCAGGGGCCTCTCTTTTTACGTTCAGTGCAAACGGCAGCTCTTTTTCAGCAGCATCCAACGCGGCGTTTACCTTGTCAGGATCACTCTGCCCTGCCCTGGCCAGCACGTTGAGCAGTAGCTGGCACTCCTGCTGTAGATCGCTCAGCTTACGAACAGCAGGGCCACTATCTTTCTTGCCCAGGCCCAAGTGATGAACCAGCCAGTGATACAGCGTCCATTCAAACAGGTTGACCTGACTATCCGCATTGATCAGCTCTACCATGCAGTGTCGAAAATGCGTCGCCTGACCCACCGATAGGTTTTTTAATGCAGGCAACGCCAATTCCATCAGCGGCAGACGAAGCTGGTCTCTAAGCATTAATACGTCCCCGGCATGATTCATGACTTCACGATACACATCGGGCAAGGCTGTCTGCTGAAGTGATGCCAGCTGCTGCTTACGCACCTCAATATTCTGGCTCAGCAGCAGTGCGTACATTAATGCGCGCACTGCATAAGGATCGTGGGCGGCATCGACGAGCCGCGTAGGCAATGCATTGAGCATGGTACGCGCTTGGGCCAAATGGCGTGGGCCGGGTTGCCCCATTGAGGCAATCGCCATGCGGGCCGAGGTGCCGTTCATGGTTGCTGCGCTGGAGTAAGCGTGGGCGGAGGGGGTGTCTGCAAAGCCAACCACTGACCCACCTCCCGCTTTTTCCATGTCACCGTCAAAAGGCGCACTGAGCGGCGCGTTAAATTCACCGTTCCAGCTTGGCATAACGCGTTTGATGCGCTGGCGTATCGGCGGGTGGGTCGCCAATAAGCGAGTGAAGCCAAGCTTCATGCCCTGGCCGAAAAACAGGTGGCTATATTCGCTCGCTTGGGAGGCTTCTATTCTGGCCCCCTGCGTAAGGGAGCCTATCTTGATTAACGCTTGACCGATGCCATTGGGGTTACGCGTATATTGAACGGCGGAGGCGTCGGCCAGGTATTCTCGCTGACGGCTCACTGCCGCCTTGATCCAGTTGCCAAAAAACGTGCCCGCATAACCAATGACGGCCAGGGCAACACCCAGGGCAAGTACGACGACAGCGCCTTTGCCATTTGAATTGTTGCGCCGCACAGCTCGACCACGCGTCGCCGTACTGCGCAGCAGAATATAGCCTAAAAGACCGATCAAAAGCACACCGTGAAGTACGCTGATCAAACGCATATTCAAGCGCATATCGCCATGCAGGATGTGGCTAAATTCATGGGCAACCACGCCTTGCAGCTCCTCGCGGTTGAGGTGATCGATCGCCCCTTGGGTGATCCCGATCACGGCATCGCTGGTATCATACCCGGCGGCGAAAGCGTTAATACCCGCTTCCTGAAGCAGGTAAACCGGTGGAACTGGCGTGCCCGAGGCAATTGCCATTTCTTCCACCACGTTGAGAATACGGCGCTCGTTAGCGTTTTCGGTGCTGGGGCTGATTTCTCGTCCGCCCAGCGCCTCGGCCACTACTTTACCGCCGCCGCGACGCAACTGAGAGCGCTTGAAAAGCCCGCCGAGCCCCACTAACGCCACCACGCCAAGCGCAACCACGGCTACCAGTTCTGGGGATAGCGCAGCCAACAGGTTATTCGCTGTCACGCTGCCTCGGTCATCTCCCATGAAACGCACGACGATTGCGACCACGACAGTGGTGACCGCTATCAGGGCTATTACCGCCGCTACCAATAAAACAACCAGCTGCCCGGTTTTACGCCGGGCGTTGTCCTGAGCCGTAAAGAAATCCATACACACCTATCCTTGTGGGTTCAAGAACGCCTCAAAACGATATTTTAGGCACTGACTGAATCTGGGCGCTGTCCTCGAACTCCAGGAAGGAAGCGTCCTCGCCATGCCCCAACAGGCCAGCTACGGCCACCGGAGGGAAGCTCTGGCGGTAAGTGTTATATTGCATGACGGCATCGTTGAACGCTTGGCGGGCGAAAGCGACCTTGTTCTCAGTACTGGTAAGCTCCTCAGAGAGCTGCTGCATGTTTTCAGAGGCCTTGAGGTCCGGGTAAGCTTCCATCACCACATTAAGCCGGCCCATCGCCTGGCTTAACGCACCTTCTGCCCCACCCAGTTCCGCCATCGCTTTGGCACTCCCTGGGTTGGCAGCCGCGGCTTTGAGCCCCGCCGCTGCTGAATTGCGCGCCTCAATCACCGACTGAAGCGTTTCCCGTTCGTGGCTGAGATACCCTTTGGCGGTTTCAACCAGGTTAGGTATCAAGTCGTGACGGCGCTTTAGCTGCACTTCAATTTGAGCAAAGGCGTTTTGAAAACGATTACGCAGTGAGACAAGTCGGTTGTACACACCGATAAGGTAGAACGCGATAACCGCTATTATCGCTACGATAATGATAGTTAAAACCATAATTGATCCTTCCTGTGGTTAATAAAAAAACTATTACGTATCACGGCCTGACGGCTTTACTTGGCGGGTTTAGGCAAAAACTCTATATCCATGTGATATTTCTGGGGATCATTCTGCTCGATAAAGACAGCAATCGTATCCGTATTAATATAAGGCGAGGGATCAAACCAGATGTTCTGGCTTTTAAACACATGTACTTGCATGGTAGCGGGATTCAACCACTGCGTTATCGCCTGATAAGGATGTTTTCCATTGACCGAAAGTTTCAATACGGTACAAATTTGTTTAGTGCAGTGATCTTTATACCATTGATTTAGCATCCTTGATTTAACACTACGCCAGCCCCTATGGCGTAGTGTTAAAACACAAGCCTTGCTTACATCACTTCTTCACCGTTAACCGTCAGGACGCCGTCTTGCCAGGTCAGCGTCTGCTCTTCAAAGTCCGGATCGATTAACAGAGCATAAGGCATGGGAATGAGTGAAAGTACCATCTGGGGAGGTGTCGTTACGCCAATATCCAGGCTCAAGCGGTTTTGGAGGTACTCTTGCGCCTCCGGTGTGCTCATCCTGTCTTGCGATGCCTGAAGCTGCTCGGGTAACGGCAAACGGTTATCCCATAAAGCGCTGTATAACGCCTCCTTGGAAAGTTCGTCACCGTTAAAGCGGATATCCGCCGTAATGCGGGGATTAAAATCGATACCCAGCATGGGCAGCGTGACGTGTGCTTCCAATGGTTGGAACGCGATCGAGGGGCTCGCAATCAGGACATCATAGCCACGTTCGATAGACTGGATCAGTAGTTCACGCTCTTCCTGCTCATCACCGCTTACGCCGGTCTCTTCATACTCTGCACGCATGGCTTCCAGCGGTGCATAGGCTTCCTGAAGCGCCTGAAATGCTGGCATATCCCAGCTTTTGGCATCCATATCAAGTGACAGGCTGCCCATTGAGGTGCCGTCGGCGCCGATATCGGCCATCTTAAAACGGCCGCCTGAATTGACGATCTGGCTATCACCCACGGATTCAGACTCGGCTTCAAGCTCAATGCCATCCATGTAAACATTGACGCCCTGCGCCAAAAACTCAATTTTGGGTATTTCCAGGCGTTGATGGATCAGGCTAGACGCTTCCTGGGAGCTATTTTCAAAGCGTGGCGAGACAATCCGAAACGAGTCGTTCTCGTTATTGACAACAATTTCACGGGCCTGGCCGTCTACCTTCCAAATGTCTTCATCTTCCAGGTCAAGATCCACTACCAGGTCGTGCAGAGTGCCGTCAAACTCAACGCCGCTTAACGAACCGGCCGTCAGCTGCCCCGTGACGGCGCTGCGAGTAGCAACCAGATCAACGTCGATATCCCCGCGTAGAAACTGCTCGTTGGGATGAATCGTGCCGGTAATTGGGCTATTGATAATGCCGTGATCCACCAGCAGATTCACCTGGGCATTGGCGTTTTCAACACCTTCCACACCGATCGTTGCCGTCGCCGTTGTATTGAACAACGATTTATCAATCGTTACGTCGCTTGCGTACCAGGAAACAGAATCATCCAACTGCGCAAAGGTTTGGGCTAGCGCTTTTTCCACCTCATTACCCACCACCGCTTGGGCGCCTATATATCCCCCTGCCCCGAGCACTACAACGCCAGCAGCAGTCAAAATTAACGTCTTGGAAGTTGCGGGCATATCACTATCCTTAATAAAAATGATTATTAATTATCCTGTATTTAAAAACAAAAACCCACTCCTAATTCAGTTCATGGCTAGATATTAAAGAAAGAAAAAGCGAGGCGTAGACTCATATTCTTCGTCATTAAACCGCATGGTCATAACATTGCGCTGCTTGCAGTTATTTGCCATCAGGAGGCAAGAAGCACCATGTTACCCATCAACCCAAGCAGAAACCCAGCGACAGCACCGATCGCCGGCATTCCCTGGTGTTCGAGTTTGGACCCGGGGGCAATATCCTGAAAAACAAGATACAAAATTCCTGCACTAGCAAATAGCATTAATGCTCCCATTAACACATCGTACTGTGCCAATACGTAATAGCCGGTTGCTGCTGAAATAGGCCCCACTAATGCCAAACCGCTAAATGCCAGTATGATTTTCTTGGAAGATAGTTGAGCATTACTGCTCAGCTCTTCGTAAGCATTAAACCCCTCGGGCAGATTTTGTAAAATCATTAATAGTGCAAGCAGCAACCCTGTGCCTTCGCCTACTGCAAAGGCGGCACCCAAGGCAATCGCTTCAGGGATAAAATCAGATAACATTGCCACCAGTTGGCCTACCGAGCTATTGAGTTTTTTTAAGTAGGCATCAAGGAAGTAAAAACATACCCCACCAGCAGCAAAACACAAGGCGGCCGGTACAAGCGGTAACTTACTAGCACCTTCAGGTACCAGTACCAGAGCGACCGCTGACATTAGCGCTCCACCGCCAAAAGCAATAATGAAATGTCGCCAGGAATCCCCTAACAGGGAGGGATGAACCAAGTCAAACTTAGCTAATAATGCCCCGATGGGCATTGCGGCACCTGCCATTAATGATAAAAGAAGGATAGTGATAATTTCAGCCATAAAATGTCAGATTAGCCTCTTTTTCAACCATCGTTGGTTCACCGGTTTGTCCGGCATTTCTCGCTGCCTCCTAAGCGTTTTCAGAGGACCGAGCCGTGTCTTTTCGCCCCCTGCGTTTGTTCAGCTTATGAAGGCCCATAAAGCCATGAATGCCGCAAATTAACGGGTAACGTCTCACGCTTATTTATTACCAGAGTCATCTTCTTTCGATCCTGAGCATACAGGCTTTTTCTTGGTTCTTGCGCGTGAGAAGAAAGGCACCACATACAGCACTGTCCAGGCCAGCACGGTACACAAAACGGCCGTTTGCTCACGCCCAAGACCAACGGCGACACCTATAGCCGCTGTAAACCAAATGCCAGCCGCCGTGGTAAGCCCGGTAGCAAATAGATCATTCTTACGGGTGATAATACTTCCAGCACATAAAAAACCAATGCCGCTAATAACACCTTGAATGACTCGGCTCATCTCTGCATCTGAAATGCCTGCTTGCTGCGGAATTAATATAAATAACGCCGCCCCCATGCACACAAGCATGTGGGTACGTATTCCAGCTGGCTTACCGCTCTGTTCACGCTCAAGCCCCAAGAGGCCGCCGAGAAAAGCAGCCATCAGCAATCGAGTCACTACAATGATAAATTCACTTAAGTCATTAAAATCAGAAAATTCAGAAATAATAATAGTGCTAACTGACTCCATTGCCTCAGCCCTGTCGTTAACGCGCGATGGGTAAACATCTTTTATCTAATTCAACCGTTACGTGCTGCCTCAATGGTGGCGATATCGATTTTTTTCATCTGCATCATCGCTGCAAACGCGCGCTTAGCAGCAGCAGGGTCCGAGGCAGTGATCGCTTCAATCAGCACCACAGGCGTTACCTGCCAAGACACGCCCCATTTATCTTTACACCAACCACATGCGCTTTCTTGCCCGCCATTACCCACTATCGCGTTCCAATAGCGATCCGTTTCGGCCTGATCACTGGTTGAGACCTGAAAAGAAAACGCTTCGCTATGCGTAAACTCAGGCCCAACGTTAAGCCCCAGGCATGGAATGCCCAGCACGGTAAACTCAACGGTCAACACATCCCCTTCCTTACCGGATGGAAAGTCTCCCGGCGCACGGTGAACGGCACTAACAAACGAATCAGGAAAGGTATCTGCATAAAAGCGCGCGGCTTCTTCTGCGCTACCATCGAACCAAAGACAAACCGTATTCTTTGCGGGTGTTGCCATGACACTTCTCCAGTGAAAACGAAACAGCCAATAATGGTATGACATTTTAATGCGGCGCACCCAGTCTCCTTTAACAGCTCCTTCCAAGGTGGTTGCTGAGGAATCACCAAGTCTTATCAACACCTGGCGGGCCTATATCGAGCTGCATATCAGGGGCAATATCCACCACTCCGTTGACCTTTTTAAGCCGCTCAACGGTAACGTCATCTGCCGCCCCGGTGATGCACCCAATCTCCTCAAATACATCTCTGATCGTGAGTCCTTCATCACTAAGGCGCGAAGCTATTTCATTGATCGATTGATCTTCAGAAATCGTGATTATCCAAAGCGCTATTGTCGGCATCGACCATCCTCATCTAAGGTGCCTGTACCAACCCGGCCCCAACACGGGAACCGGAGGATGGTAAAGGCTTTGCAGAATCCAGCAGGCGTTCCCAAAGCTTCATACCGCGCAGCGAGGCATCTGACTCAGCCCAAAGGGCGGCGCAGCCTGCAACGTGGGGCGTCGCCATACTGGTTCCGCTAATCGTTTTATGGTGTACCGGCCGGGGCCAGGACGAAAAAATGTCGCCGCCAGGCGCAGCAATTTCGATTTTGCCTGCGTTAGAAAAGCTCGAAGGCTTTAAGTTGGCATCAATAGATGCAACCGACATGATAGTAGGTGAGTTGGCAGGCGCTCCCGTATGAGCAGAAGAGTTTCCTGCGGCAGCAATAATCAGACACCCTTTACGCAGAGCCGCGGCACCCGCGTGGGTGTAGGCGGCTTGCACAGGACTTTGACTGCCCAGCGACATCGAAATGACGTCACATCGATTAGCGATCGCCCAATTCATGCCCGCAAGCACTCCCGCCCCTGTACTGCTACCCGAGTTGGTGAGCACCTTTCCAACGAACACCTGTGAATCGGATGCAATACCGTAGCGCGGAGCGTTCTCGAAAGGCACCCTGGGGCCGCAGGCCGTGCCGATACAGTGCGTTCCGTGGCCATTGATATCTTGAACCGGCTCTCCTACGAATGAGCGGGTAATAAACTCTCTACCTACAAAGTCAGGATGGCCAAGGTCCATCCCGGTATCCAGCACGGCCACTTTAATGCCAGCCCCACTCCACCGGCTTTGCAAAACGTTGCATTGAATCAATCCCCAGGTCGTTTCTGGCTTGCCTGGTTCAAGCTTGTCTTGGGCTTCATCCAGATCAACATCAGCGCCAAGATCGCGAGCAATCGTACTCGCGGCCCGCAAAAAACCTCGCAGATACTCTGAATTTTCGGAAAAGGCAAAATACTCAGGCTCAATAATTTCTATTGGGCTATCGGCTGAAATAGGGTCATTGAGGCTCATCCCATGTAGCTGTAAAGCGTCACTGCCAACAAGCGCAACCCCAAGCTCTGGGAACACCACAACCTCCGCATCGCCAGCGTCTTCCAAACTGACGGCTTGGTCAGCAAAGTCACGCGCGTCGGCCACTCGAAACTTTTGAGCCTTGAGAGACTTAATGCCCTCTTCCATTCGCCCTTCACGATAACTGATAAGAAAACGCCCGGTTTCAAGACAATTAACGCCTCGTTCGAGAGCAGCCACAAGCAGCTGTTCAGCCCCGCACGAAATTGTGGCTAATGATTCACTCTTGCCAGAGGGATTGCTTTCGCTTCCGTTGCTTTTAGATTTATTAGCCATCATCGCTTCCTTTCTGTTTGTTTGGCCGCACTAAAAACCAACTGCACAACACCAGGCTACCAAAAACCGTATAAAGCAGCACAAATACCCACTCCGGCGCCGTGTAGTAAAGCAGGCTTTGCAACCAGTACTGAATGAAGGACCCCGTATAGGTTGCTGTACCAGCCTCTGCTCTCAAGGCCATTTCCCACGTAGTAAGCGGGCAAACCGCGCCCAACCAGGACTGCACCACTACATACCCAATAGCGGACAAATGCAAAATACGAAATCTCTTATTTCGCACCCATCGCCACCTTAAAAAATAACCGGCATAAATAGCCAGCAACCCGAAGACGACAAAGACAACAAACAGCACATGAGCGACTAATATCGCATCAGCCATGAGCAGAAGTAGTGAAGGAGCCATATCTCTCCCAAGTGAAGCATAGGCAGAGGAGGTAGCCAGTGTTTGCGGTGGCCACGAAACCTCTTAATTGCCAGTATGCTGAGCAAAAACCTCCTCGCCGGTTAAATCTCTGGTAGCTTGAGAAAACGAGTAAAACGCTGGTTTTTGCTCAATAAATATCTGCTCCTCAAGCTGCCACTGGTCGTTATCCTCCAGAAGCCCCACTGGGATAGCATAGTGCCCGCCCTCTTTTAACCGATAAAACAGATGCGTCCCACACTGCTTGCAAAAACCGCGCTCGGCCCACTCTGAGGAACTGAAGATAGCAATATGCTCAGTCCCCTGGAAATCCACCTCGTTTTTGGACTCAACCGCAAACAGCGGCCCTCCACCCCACTTTCTGCAGAGACTACAGTGGCAAACCGCTACATGGTGACTGTCTAAATGAGTTAAAAGCTGCACTTCACCGCAGAGACAGCTACCCCGATGCTCAATGTTGGATTGCATATGATCCTCCGTTAGATGCGTAACGCCGTCTATACATGCTTAATAGAGCGAACTCTAAACCCCACCTTTTCTATATAGACAGTAGCAGGTTCTATATAGACAGTAGCAGGCCGCTTGGCTATGCGCTGTTAATGCGCTGTTAACGCGTAAAATTGCGCGATATGCCCTGCAGACCTGTTATCTACGGCAGTATAAAACATCGTTGAGCGGGCATTTTGAACCGACCATTTAGCGGCTTTATTGGGTTGCTCGGATACTTCCTTCTGGCTGCCAAGAGTGCTTGCCTAAAATAGAAAACACATTTGATAAATTCACAATTGTTAGCCATGGGCTTCCTTGGTAGGTTGATTTTAAACAACACTAAAGGTGGCCCTTTCACCACGTGCGAGCCAAGCACTATGGACCTTCTAAGCCATTACCTGGAAGTACGTAGGGCTCACGCGTCAAGGTGAGAAAAAACACCACCACCTGATGCTACGCCTCACACTAAACCGCTTCGGCCCACCTACCCCCTCGGCCATGTACACGGTTTAAAAAATACGACAGTGATAACTACCCGTATCGCTTGTCGTTGAGCGTTTGAGTCGCACATACTGCCTAGAGCAGCGCCACCAATAAAACGATAACACTCTGACCGCGAAGACGAATATGACAACGAAGCTGAGTAAAGGCGCGCCAGAAAAGGCACAAACAATGAAGAAAAAACGCCCTATGCCGGATGTGTTCATCATCCTGTTTAGCTTTATGGTACTGGTACTGCTCGCCTCTTATATAATCCCCGCAGGAAGCTACGAAAGAACCACCAACAATGGCCTGACGCAGGTCGCCACCGATAGCTTTCAGTACATTACTGCAGCGCCCCTGAACGTTATGGACCTGTTCACCGCTATTCAAAAAGGCCTCGTGGCGGCGGCTCCGCTGATCTTTTTAATCATGATGGTCGGCGGCGTGCTTAAGGTGATTGAGTCAACAGGGGCCATCAGCGCAGGCATTCACCAACTCATCAGTAAGGCCAATGGCCGTCGAAACGTCCTTATTTTTATCTTTTGCGCTACGTTCTCAACGCTTGCATCGGTTGGGGTAGGTGCCAACCTGGCCATTGCCTTTATACCTATCGGACTGTTTCTT
Organism: Halomonas sp. TP35; assembly: GCF_052375975.1. NCBI lineage: Bacteria > Pseudomonadati > Pseudomonadota > Gammaproteobacteria > Oceanospirillales > Halomonadaceae > Halomonas > Halomonas sp. TP35. Next base: position 277,052 of record NZ_JBQSUZ010000002.1, read on the forward strand.
GCCCGCTCAATGAAGCTTGACCCCATTGTAGGCGTAGCCATTATCTTTTTAGGCTCCTATGCTGGCTTCGGTGCAGGCGTTTTTGACCCTACCGTTACCGTTGCCGGGCAAACCATTGCCGAGCTACCGCTGTTTTCCGGGTTTATTTACCGGGGCGTTATTTTTATTGTCTTTTTGGCCGTAACCACGGCGTACATCTGCCGCTATGCCAAACGTATCAAGCAGAACCCGGCCCATAGCGTGATGGGTGCAGACGCCTTTGATAACACCGAAGCCACACACGAGCCAGGCGCCCTGCCGCCATTTACCTTCGCCCATAAGTTGGTACTGCTGATATTTGCCGCTTCTTTTGTGTTTTTCCTGTACGGCGGTTTTAACTTCGGATGGGGAATCACTGAACTCTCTGCCACGTTTTTAATGGTGGGAATCGCCACGGCGCTGATCGGCAGAATGTCCCCCAATGATTTTGTAAAACGCCTGATGAATGGCGCTAGCGAAGTCATGTACGGTGCATTAGTGGTGGGTGTAGCCGCTGCTGTCATCGTACTGCTTAGACAAGCACAGCTCATCGACACCCTCGTGCATAGCGTCGCAAGCTCTTTGGATGGCCATGGAAAAATTGTCGCCATGGAGCTTTTATACGTCTTTAACCTGGTATTTAACGGATTGATTACTTCGGGTACCGGCCAGGCCGCTATCGTGATGCCAATTATGGTTCCCATTGGCGATATGCTAGAAGTCACCCGCCAAGCGACCTTCATCACCTTCAAGCTGGGCGATGCAGTTACCAATATTATTACTCCGCTTTCTGGCACCTTGATGGCGTGCCTGGCGATCGCCCGCGTTTCTTACGTGGAGTGGTTCAAATTCGTGCTACCACTGGTATTGATTTGGATTGTCATCGGCGGCGCGTTTGTCGGGGTTGCCGTCGCGATTAACTACGGTCCGTTTTAAGCAGGGTTTTAATAGGATTGTTTAAGCTTTTTAACGTTCGCTTCCAAGCCACCTATAATGGGTGGCTTAACGTCTAACAGGCATGCGTTCAACAGACAACGGCCGTCAGCTTCTCTTCCAGAACAACTAAAAACGCCTCGATATGAGCAGGCAGGTAGCGTTCAGCCATCACCTGTACCTGAAGGCTTCGCTGAGAAAGCTGGGGCTCGTGTAGCGGCTTTAAAACCAGCCTATCCTTGTGCATTTTACCGCTTACCGCCACGGCACTACACAACCCGATCATATTGGGATGCTCGCTGACCATGGTATAGGTAGCACCAAGTGAATCGCAGGAGAAACTTGGGAATACCTTAACACCGGACAAGCTACAGGCGACATCAAACAGATAGCGCATTGTCGAGCCGTTAAGCGACATGGTAAGCGGGTAGTCGCATAAATCCTTTACATACAAAACGTCATTAACCGCCAATGGGTGCTCACTCGACATAAGGGCACTAATCGCGGCGTTATGGCTTGAAACCACCTTTACGCCAATATCCGGCGAGAGGCTAAAGGTTAAGGCGATATCGGCACTTCCTTCTTTTACCAGCTCAGAAGCACGCGCTGAATCGACCATCTGAAGATCAAACCGAATATCAGGATGCTGAGTAATAAAGCGCGAAATAACGCTGGGAAGAAAGTGCCATGCCATGCCATCAGGGCAAGCCACCACAATGGTTTGGCGTTGGCGCGTCATTACATCCTGCATCTCATCGATAACGCTATTAACTTCTAACTGGTTACGCAGTGCATAGGCGTTCAGCAGTTTGCCTGCTTCGGTTAACTGCATACCTCGCGGCTGGCGGTTGAACAGCTTGATATCCAGGCGCTGCTCAAGGTTGGTGATTTGGCGGCTAACCGCTGAAACAGCGACGTGCAGCTCTTCAGCGGCAGCGGATAGCGAGCCCGTTTTCGCAACGCTTTGAAAGTAGCGCAAGTGGAGTTCCTGCATAACGGCCTCATTGATGACCTGCCTGTTAGCAGGTGAATAGCGCTATCGGCAGCGATTCAAACATCTACCGATGATTTCTAATAGTTAGAAAGGTACTTTGAAATCTTAATGATTGTTGCAAACAAGAGCAAGGGCTAGGCTCACCTCAACGACCACTAAAAGCCCAATGATAAAAAGGCACACCATGACAACACCGCAGCGTTCAAAACGAGAACAGGCGATTCAGCTAGCGAGTGATGAGCTTTCAAACGGAAACTTTTATAAGGCGCTGGCAAGACGTATTGCCATGCGCACGGTCAGCCAGGACCCCGCCTGTGCCGATACGCTAAACACATACCTTGAACAAGAGATTGGCCCGCTGCTTTCAAGGCTGGGCTTCACCTGCCAGATTATCGAGAACCCGAAACCCGGCTTTCCTCCCCTGCTGATTGGGGAGCGCATTGAAGACTCCGCCTACTCTACGCTGCTGCTTTATGGCCATGGTGACGTTACCGATGGCCAGGAAGACCAATGGGCGAACGGTATTGCCCCCTGGGCGCTAACCTTTAAAGAAGGCCGAGTTTATGGCCGCGGCACCGCCGACAACAAGGGCCAGCACAGCGTCAATTTAACCGCGCTGGAAGCTGTGATTAACGCTCGTAAGGGTCGGTTAGGCTACAACGTAAAAATGCTGTTTGAAATGAGCGAGGAGATAGGCTCACCGGGATTGGAAGAGACCTGCACTGCCTATCAGAAAGCGCTTCAATCCGACCTTTTTCTGGCCTCTGATGGCCCCAGAATCCGCCACGACATGCCCACCCTTTTCCTGGGCTCTCGCGGCGTTGTTCAACTCAAGTTGTCGCTTAACACCGGCAATGGTGGCCGCCATTCCGGCAACTGGGGAGGTGTTATTACCAACCCGGCGGTGGTGCTGTGTAATGCGCTCGCCACGCTACTTTCCCCGAGCGGCAAAATTCTGGCCGACTTTCTCAAGGCACCGACGATGACAGAAGACGTCTCCCGGTTAGTGCGCGACTTGCCGGTAGGCGGCGGTGCCTCCGACCCCACGATTAACCCAGCGTGGGGCGAAGAAACCCTAGCGGATGGCGAGCGTTTATACGGGGCCAACACGTTTGAAATTCTTGGGTTGAGTGCGGGTAGAACCGACAAACCCGTAGGCGCGATTCCAGAGCACGCGGAAGCGGTATTACAGCTGCGTTTTGTAAAAGGCACCGACTGGCAAGCGGTGGAGAGTAACCTGCGCCAGCACCTGGACACCCACGGCTTTAACGATATCCAACTGACGTTTCTAGGCGGCTACGCGGCTACTCGGTTGGACCCCAATCACCCTTGGGTGAATTTTGTTGCTCAGTCGACCGAGAACAGCCTGGACGAAGCGACCTATATTTTACCCAACCTGGGCGGCACGATTCCCAATCACTGCTTTTCAGACGTGCTTAATCTACCCACCGTTTGGCTGCCCCACTCCTATCCGTCATGCAATCAGCACGCCCCCGATGAACACTTGCTGGAAACCATTGTCGAGCAAGGGCTAAAACTAGCCGCCGGGATCTTCTGGGATTTAGGCGAACCTCAAGCACAAGCGCTAACCACTCATGACGCGGCAGAGGCATATTAAGTGATGGAAACTCCAAAAAAGAACAGCGTTGATAACGAAGCCATCCACTGGGACCAGGATATCAGCTACGGCCAATACCTTGACCTTGAGCCCTTGCTGGCTTGCCAGAACCCGGCCTCTGACGAGCACGATGAACTACTCTTTATCATGATTCATCAGGTGTCGGAGCTATGGATTAAGCTCTGCTTGCACGAAGCCCACTCAGCGGCTAGGCATATTGCCGATGACAACCTAAGCCCTGCGTTCAAAATGCTCTCACGCGTCTCTCGCATCCAGGAACAGCTCATCAACGCCTGGGAAGTGCTGGTAACGATGACGCCAGCCGATTACTTGAGCTTTCGTGACAGCCTTGGGCAAAGCTCGGGCTTTCAGTCCTATCAATACCGGGAAATTGAGTTTTTGCTGGGCAACAAGAACGCCAAATTGATTGAAGCACACCGCTCAAAGCCCAAGCACTACCAAAAACTCCAGCATGCGCTTAATTCGCCCAGCCTTTACGATGTCTCGCTGCAGCTACTGGCCCGCCGGGGTTTTGATATTCCAGAAAACATCACCCATCGTGACTGGAGCATTCCCTACACCGCGAGTAGCGACGTCGAAGCGGTGTGGATGGAGATCTATCGCAACAGCGAAAAGTACTGGGATCTATACGAACTGGCCGAAAAGCTGGTGGATGTCGAGTTTAACTTCCAGCGCTGGCGCTTTAACCACATGAAAACAGTGGAGCGCATTATTGGCTACCGACGTGGCACCGGAGGTTCATCGGGCGTGAGCTACCTGGTCAAGGCACTCGACCTGCAGTTCTTCCCGGAACTTTGGAGCGTAAGGACATCTATTTAACGGCAAGCGCCCAATAAGCCTTACCCCACTTTTCACCTGTGTGACGACATTTTTTGCTGGAGTACCGATATGCGCGTGAGCCTGGATACCGTTCGTGAACTGGACCGCCAAGACCCACTGGCAGATTTCAAACGCCACTTTTCCCTGCCAGAAGGTGTTCTCTACCTGGATGGCAACTCGCTTGGTGCGCAACCGGTCGCGGCCAAGCAAGCGGTTGATGACTCTATGGAGCAGTGGCGTACCCAGCTGATAAAAGGCTGGAACCAGGGCTGGTTTGATGCGCCCGAACGCCTGGGAAACCTGCTCGCCCCGGTGATTGGTGCTCAGCACGGTGAAGTGGTGGTCACGGACAACATCACGCTCAATATTTTCAAACTGTTGGGCTATATCCTCGACAAGCGCCAGGATGATTGCCGCACGGTACTCAGTGAAGGCGGCAACTTCCCCACTGACGGCTACATTGCCCAAGGCTACTGCCGGGTTAGCGGCTGTGAACATCGCTTTATGCCCGAAGGTGACGACCTGGCCGCGCACCTGGAAGGCGTGGCCGTGGTGGTGCTTAGTCAGGTCAACTATCGCACGGGCAAACTGCGCGACATGGCAGCCACTACTCAACTGGTTCATGAACATGGTGCCGAGGTCATTTGGGATTTAGCCCACTCTGCTGGCGCATTGCCTGTCGAACTTAACGGTGTGGGCGCACGCTATGCCGTAGGTTGTACCTATAAATACCTGAATGGCGGCCCTGGTGCGCCCGCTTTTCTTTACGTGCACCGCGACCACCTGGACAGCACGTGGCAACCGCTCTCTGGCTGGCATGGCCATACCTCACCTTTCGCCTTTCAGGCCGACTACGCACCCGCCGATGACATCTCGCGTTTTCGTACCGGCACACACTCAGCGATTATTTACGCAGCCCTTGAAGCGTCTTTAGCCATCTGGGCTGAGGTCGATATGCAGGTCGTGCGCGATAAAAGCCTGGCCATGAGCAATCTGTTCCGCGAGTGCCTGGCAGATATTTTTGAGTCCCACGGCATCGAAGATATTACTCCGGCAGTCGACCAGCGTGGCAGCCAGGTATCGTTGATAGATGCCCAGAACGGCTATGCCATTGTGCAAGCGCTGATTGCGCGTGGTGTAATTGGTGATTATCGGGAGCCGGGCTTAATGCGCTTCGGCTTCACCCCACTCTATTTAAGCTACGAAGATGTGTGGCAGGCCGCGCAGCACTTCCGCGAGGTGGTCGAAAGCGGTGAGTATCAAAATCCTGAATTTCACGTGCTTAGCGCCGTTACCTGATAGAGAGCACGCATGACAGAGCTAACGCCGGATCTGGCCTACTCACCGAGCCATTTTGCGTCAGAGTTTGAATCCACTCTTACACGTCAGGCAGATGCCGGACGCACGCTAAGGGGCCGCCACCCACCGATAACGGTCGCCTATGGCGACCACCCGGCGGCGTGCCTTAACCTGTTTATTCCGCAGGGAGAAGGCCCGTGGCCTTTGATGGTATTCATTCACGGTGGCTACTGGCAGGAGCTTGACCACACTGCCACGGATTTTCTGGCCGAGCGCTATCTGGCACGGGGAATGGCCTTCGCCTCAATTGGCTATGGCTTAGCCCCAACCCACACCATTGAAAACATGATGACTCAGTGCATTCAGGGGCTAGAAGCGGCCTACCACGCGCTGGAAGAAAGCGGCGGTGTGTGGTCCATCACACTGGGAGGCCATAGTGCGGGCGCCCAACTGGCTTACTGGGTAGCCGTTAGCGGCAGGGTTCCTATTGATAAGCTGGTGCTGGTCAGCGGTGTTTATGACCTTACGCCGCTGGTAGAAACCTACGTTAACGCCCCCCTAAAACTGACCAAAGCACAGGCACGGGCACTTAGCCCTCAGTTTGGCGAGCTGACCGCACTCCCCGCCTGCCAGGTTGTGATTGCCGAAAACGACCCACCCGCGTTTCATCAGCAGGGACACAATTTTATAGCGCTGCTACGCGCAGCCAACGTTCAAGCAGAGCTAATTGAGCTGCCGGGGTGCGATCACTTTGATGTGCTGGAGTATTTGTAAGCGCTAGCCGAGCTCACAATAACCACGCCGTTACTTTCTAGCGACGGCATGGAATTTTAATACCACTGTCTCTCAAAAGCCTGTTTCACGTCCGCCCGGCTAGTTTTCAGATGACTTGTCATAGGTCACCTTGCATCGCCTAACTGGTTAAAGATTAAACACGCTCTTCATCGCGCAGCGTTAGCACCTCAACACCCTCGGCCGTCACTGCCACCGTATGCTCCCACTGCGCGGATAAGGACTTGTCGCTGGTCACGACTGTCCAGCCATCTTTTTTGATTTTTACCTTGGCTTTGCCTTGGTTAATCATGGGTTCGATGGTGAATACCATGCCCTCTTTCAATACCACGCCGTGCCCTGGCTTTCCGTAGTGCACGACTTCAGGCTCTTCATGCATTTCCTGGCCGATGCCGTGGCCGCAATATTCACGCACCACCGAATAGCCGTTCTGTTCCGCATGCCGCTGGATCGCATGGCCTACATCACCCAGTGTTGCCCCCGGTTTAACCGCGTGGATGCCCTTCCACAGCGCCTCATAGGTTTTATCGACCAGGCGCTTGGCAATAGGCTTTACCTCACCCAACATGTACATCTTGCTTGAATCGGCAATATAGCCGTTCTTCTCAAGCGTGATATCAATGTTAACGATATCGCCTGATTTTAGCGTGAGTGTCTCGGAGGGAACGCCATGACACACCACCTGGTTCACAGACGCATTCAGCACATATTGATAATCGTATTGCCCTTTGCTGGCCGGGCGAGCCTTTAGCTCATCTACGATATAACGCTCGGCCCAGTCGTTGATCTGCATGGTGGTGACACCCGGCTCGATTAACGTATCAAGATAACCAAACACCTGAGCCAGCAAGCGTCCTGCTTCGCGCATCAGCGTCAACTCTTCTGCACTTTTCAGCGGTACGTTATCCACCGATCACCTGCCTTACTTCAATGTCTGCCTGTTGCATCTGCTCGCGCATAATGTCGGTGAAGGTCATGTCTGGATTAGCCTCTGCCAGCATACCCACCTTAATCCAATACTCCGCCTGTGCGTTGATCGAACGCACCATGACCGAGCTGGCTTTACGAATATCTTCGTGTAGCTGGTCGTTGATTTTTACGATACCCATGGAATGCCTTGATATATGAAACGTATATAAAGCATATATTAGAATAAGAATACCCAGCAAGCGACCTGGTTAAGCCGACGTTCTATAGGAGTGATTTTTCAGTTGCAGATACACTATTAGCGATGACGAGCGACAAGCGCGGCCAACGGCGGATAGCCTTCTTCAAGCGCAGGGCTCGATAGATTAGTGACGCCCAAGAGCAATCCTTTTCGCGCATTGGTTTGCGTGGCATACCAGGGAGACAGCGGCGCCGGGGCAAGGTTAAAGGCCGCCGCTGCTTCGGCAATGCCGACATCGTCAGTGTCATCAGCCAAGGGGAGCAACAGCGACAAGCCCGCCATATGATTGACTGAAACCGTGCTATCCATGAGTGCAAGCAGCGCATTCCGGCGCTGTATATACAAACGCTTCATACGCCGAATATGGCGCAAGTAATGCCCGTCGCGCAAAAACTCCGCAACGGCTAGCTGGCTAGGCAGTGCAGACGCGGGTGACAATGCGGCTGCCGTATCTCCCGCGCGCTCCGACAACCTCGCAGGTACCACCATGAAACCGAGCCGCAATCGTGGGCTGATGGTTTTACTGAAAGTACCCACGTGAATCACTCTTTCGTCATGGTCCAGCGAGGCCAGTGCGGGCGCTGCCTGGCCGCTTAACTGCAGCTCACTTAAATAATCATCTTCGATGACCCAGCTATCGTTTTCTTGAGCCCATGCTAATAACGCTTGGCGGCGAGCCAGCGACAGCTGCATACCCAACGGTGCTTGTTGGCTTGGCGTCACAATCGCCAACCGGGCATCCGCAGCAAGCGCTATCCCTTGCTCCACACAAATCCCCTGGTCATCTACCGGAACAGGAACCGAGGTAAAGCCTGCCAGAGACAAAGCGTGCCTATTGAGTGGATAACAAGGGTCTTCAACCCACACCCGCTGTGAACCCGGGCGCAACAAGTGCAATGCCAAGCCCAGCGCACCCGCATATCCATTGGTGATGATGATCTGGTCTGCAGAACAAAGGAGCCCGCGAGCCACGGCCAAATAGGCAGCAATTTCCTTGCGTAGTATCTGCTCTCCGCGTGGGTCAGGGTAACGCAATGACTCGGCTACCGCCTGTCGTGAACCGCGCAGCATGATGCGCGACCACTGCTTAAAGGGAAAGCCATCTTGCGCAGGCACCCCCACTTGAAAAAGCTTGGGCGAGCTTTCCAGATCCTGATAGAGATCAGGCAGTGGCAGCCGAGAGGCCTCAGCTACCACTTTTGGTGCCGCGGGTAGCACGGAGCTAACAAAGGTGCCGGCGGCCCCTTTTGAGATGACTAAATGATCATCGCTCAGCCGATCATAAGCCGTTTTAATAGTGCCTCGCGAAACGCCCAGTTGCGTGGCAAGATCACGCCATGAAGGCAGCCGTGCGCCCTCATATAAATGCCCTTGTCGAATGGCATCAGCAATGCTGGAGCGCACCTGCTCTGACAAAGATTGCTCGCCTTGGCGATTAAGTGAAAAACGAAGTTTACTCATCACTCCATGGTACATAGAAATCTATCAGACTTGGTGCTTTTTTTAGACCATAGAGTCTTTCACAATCACTACCTATCCTACTTTATTGTTCTAAATCTTTGTGCTAGTTCTTGAGTCAGCTCTTTGTGTTATCTCAGAACGATTTGCCAAAAGGATGAAATCAATGCGTATAGCAAACACGAAACTTTCAGCGGCGATACTGCTCGCCATGTTGGTCGGCTGCTTCGGTCCGGCACACGCCACCGAGACCACTGAGCAACAAGACGCCGATCAAGCTTATGATCAAGATGCCGATGGTGAACAGCGTGCCAAAGCGGCTGGCGAATCCTTAATTGGCCAGCCAGGCCCCGAGCTGAGCATTACCACGCTGGATGGTGAGACTATTGATCTAGGCGCGCTATATGGCGAAAAACCCGTGTATATAAAGTTCTGGGCAACCTGGTGCGTGCCCTGCCGCCAGCAGATGCCCGGGTTCCAGGCATTTCAAGAAGCGCATGGTGATGATATCCAAGTCATCGCCGTGAACACCGGCTACGCTGACACCGAAGAGTCCGCACGTGTCTATCGCGAGGAAATGGGCCTGACCATGCCCATCACGGTAGATGACGGCACGCTAGCCGAAGCGCTGAATCTACGCGTTACCCCGCAGCACGTTCTGATTGATCGCAGTGGCCACATCACTCACATTGGTCATCGTGACGATCAAGCCCTGGAACAGGCGCTACAGGCCGTGCTTGAACCCGCTGATCCCGACTCAGCAGCGACCGAAGGAGCCGCCGTCAAGGATATCGACGCCAACGCTTTAACGGTAGGCGATACGGTGACTCACCTGGATGTCACCACACGTGACGGCACGACCATCGACCTGACTCGGAAGACGACAGACAAGCCACTGGGTGTGGTGTTTTTTGCCACGTGGTGTGAGCCTTATCTTGCCGAGAGCCAGCCAGAAACCTCCACCGCCTGCCGCCGCGTACGCGAAACCGTCAACCAGCTGAGCGAAGACCAAAGCGTACAGTGGGTAGGCATTATTTCTGGCCTCTGGACTCAAGAGTCCGATGTCGAAAGTTATCTTGATACCACCGAGACGGCGATACCGGTGTTGCTTGACGCCGAGGGCGATATACACCGTGCATTCGGCGTTCAGCAGATACCCACCGTTGTGTTAATTGATGCTGACGGCAAGATAACCGACAAGCTTGGACCACAAGACACCGCATTAGGCGAAGCTGTCGAGCGCCTCAGCCAATAAGCGTAAGCCACTCCGCGCAAGCCATGGCGCGGCCCCCTTTTTTCACTGGAGCAGCCCGCGTCATGTGGGCTGATAGCCAATGCCCACGTTCCTTTATCGCTATTTTGTCCTTTTCTGCCTGGTGTTAATGCTGACTCCCCAGATCGGCGCTGCACAGGAATTTCCCGGCATCTCGGGCGAAGTACTGATTAAGAGCACTCTGATAGCGGAAACAGATCAACCGGCACCTGGCACCTCCAGCACGTTAGCCGTTTTCATGGAGCCGCAATCAGGTTGGCATGGGTATTGGAAGCAGCCGGGTAGCATTGGCCTACCACCGCAGTTCAATTGGCAATTGCCGGAAGGTGTCAGCGTAGGCGATGCCGCTTACCCAGTACCGCAGACGCTAATGACTGGCGATCTGATGAATCATGTCTACGAGCACCCTTATGCACTATTGCTGCCCATTGAAATTGATGCCTCTGTGCCCGCAGGGACCTCACTACCGATTAGCGTTGATTTCAACTATCTGGCTTGTCGCGCTGATGCCTGCATTCCAGAGGAAGCATCGCTTGCCACTACGCTGGTCGCAGGCGATGGCCACATTACGCCTGAGCGCAAAGCACGCCTCGATGAATGGCGACGCGAGCTTCCCAGGCCTCTCGGTTCGCAAGCCAGCTTTGTGACGACCGACGATAACCAGCTGCGTTTAAGCATCCCCTTGCCCACCAGCGTGGAACTAAACGATCCACACTTGTTTGTTGCCACCGACAACGTGGTTGATCCCGCGTCTGAGCAGGTTTTTAGTCGTGAAGGCGACACATTGATTATTGAAACCCAGTTGGCAAAATACTGGCAGACAGACAATCCACCTGACGAGTTCGAAGCACTTCTGTCACTGGGCAATGGAACCGGTTTAGCATTGGTTAGCCGTAGTGATGGTGCGCCAACGCCAAACGCAAGCACAGCTGGCGTACAAAGTAGTTCTACATTACTACTGACCGCATTTCTCGGTGCCATCCTTGGCGGCGTTCTGCTCAATATCATGCCCTGCGTTTTCCCTATTCTCAGCCTTAAGGTCCTTAGCCTTGCACGCCTGTCCGGTGGTCAACGCGAAGCCCGGCGTGAGGCGCTAGCCTATACCGCCGGTGTGGTCCTCGTTTGCTTGATCCTGGGCGCAACGATTATTGCTCTGCGCGCAGCCGGTACTCACGTTGGCTGGGCATTCCAGTTGCAAGACCCACGGGTCATTGTGGTGCTTACGCTGTTGACTGCCGCGATTGGCTTTAACCTGGCAGGCCTTTTTGAACTAGGCTCCATCAATGCTGGCTCCAAACTGGCTAGCCAGGATGGCATGGCCGGCGCTTTCTGGACGGGCGTACTTGCCGCCTTTGTCGCAACACCTTGCTCCGGCCCATTTATGGCCACAGCGCTTGGCGCTGCCTTGGTACTCCCTACGGTTGCCGCACTGACGGTTTTCGTGGGCTTGGGCTTGGGCATTGCCTTACCGTTTTTGCTGCTTGGTTTCATACCGATACTTCGTCGCCGCCTTCCTCGGCCGGGCCCTTGGCTTGCAACCTTTCGGCATATCATGGCCATCCCAATGTTCCTAACCGCTTTAGCGTTAGCTTGGGTGCTTGGCCGCCAGCTCAGCAATAACGGCATGATTGCAAGCCTCGCTCTGATCTTACTACTGGCGATAGGACTTTGGTTCACCGGCCTGCGCCAACGCAATGGCAAGCGCTTGGTCTGGGTACCGGCAGCACTCGCGGCCGTACTCGCGCTGACGGGAAGCATCCTCGTTCCGGGCTCTTTTGCGGGGCACGAGGCGCCCATTAATGCAGCCGCAAATTCACCCGCCACACGCACACTCGACTTTGACGCGGACCGCTTGGCCGAACTTCGGCAACAGGAGCAAACCATCTTCGTCTACTTTTCCGCAGACTGGTGCGTCACTTGCCATATGAACGAACAGCGAGCCATTGATATAGCCAGCACGCAACAAGCATTTGAGCAGGCGGATGTGATCACTATGAAAGGTGACTGGACCAATGGTGACCCAGCCATCACCGCTTTTTTGGAACAACACGGCCGCTCAGGGGTACCTCTCTACTTGTGGTACACGCCAGACCAAAACGAGCCTGAAGTCCTTTCACAGATTCTTGCGCCAAATGTGTTATCGACGTTAGCGGGCAAGTCTGGTTAACCCGCACGGTTAACAGGTGCTGAACAGTTAGCAGGAGAACCGTGCGTAAGGCCGCCGTGGCGTCTTCCAAGCCTTGTTGTAATGCCTTGGATACAAGAGGCTTCGAAGGCGGCGATGAGGCGGCCACATAGAGCGATGGCATTAGCCAATATACTGTTTTGTTGTAGTGACCGTACCGTAAGCGAATGCCAAGGCTGCCATTATCGTTGCGTGAACCTGAGGCGCTGGCACCGTCACGCCATCGAATTCAAGATCCAGCGTGGCGCAGGCATCGTGGATAATCGTTGTCTTGTAACCCAAATCCGACGCTGCACGGCTGGTGGCATCAATACACATGTGGCTCATTGCGCCAATAATGACGACCTCCTCAATATTTTGCTGGTCCAACAGCTCTTGCAAACCGGTCTCACGAAACGAGTTAGGAAAATGCTTCACTAGTACCGTTTCCTCGCCCAACGGCGCGACCATGGGGTGGATGGCTACCCCTTGCGTGCCGGGGGTGAAGAAAGGGATGTCTGGATCGGCAGATTCATGCTGAAAATAGACGACAAGATCGTTTTCCGACCGGGCATGTTCAATGACGTTAGCTGCATTCGTGGCAGCCTCTTCAATACCGTTCAGCAACAGCTTACCGCCGGGGAAATATTCATTCTGGATATCGACGACGATGATTGCGCGATTATTCATACTATCAATCCTTTTAGTAGCGTTTGCCAATAAGCTGGCAAGAAGAAGCAGGCCGCTATATAAAGAAGCGGCCCTTGGGATTAGAAGGAAATGACTTCGCCATCAGTGGGAATAAGTACGTGTTCCTGAATTCCCTCTTGCTGCACGTAATCGGCCAGTTCGTCACGGCTTAGCGTCATATGATTTACGGCATCCATATGCACCGCGATGATGGTGGCATTCGGGGCTTTCTGGTGGGTACGCAGCGTATCTTCCTTACCCATAATGATGGGATCACCTTCGAAACCGTCTACCTCGGCAGCACCGGTATTCAGCACGATCATCTCTGGGTTGTAGCGCTCCATTGCCTGCTCGACCTCATCGCGCCATACGCTATCGCCGACTAAATACGTCGTTTTCTGCCCCGGAGCTTCAAAGACGACACCCATGATGTCACCTAGCGATTGCGCCAGCTCAGGAACAGCATAGAGAGCATCGGAGCCATGCTGGCCGCCCGTCTTGTGAAGCTGTACGCCGCCGAACTCGGCGCTGTCCTCAAGGATGCGCACATCGCTGAATCCCTGAGAGCGAATCAGCTCGGCATCGGCTGCATTCTGAGCGAATAAGGGAATGCCCTTCGGCAATTGCGCTTGCGCGGCGGCATCCCAGTGGTCGAGGTGCGTGTGAGTGACGATGACGGCGTCTATATCGCCGATCACATCTTCCACCGGCATTGGTAACCCAACCAGCGGATTACGCAACTCGCTACGGTAGGTATCTTCAAAGCCCGCATAGGCACCCTGTTCGGCCAGCATAGGATCAATCAGGAAAGTGGTACCCCCATAGGTGATTTTCACCGTCGCATTGCGAATCTGCTGTACCTGCTGCGTTGCCTCCTGTGAGAGCGAGTCCGCGGATGCGCTATGGGCGATAAGAACCGTGGCGATGGCGAGAGAACTAGCGAGGGTCTTGATGAGCATCTGTGTACTTCCTTAAATTCGTTACGGGTGATGGCAAGTAGTTTAGAGAGGCTCAATCAACAAAAGAATTGGCCTGAAAGACATTTATCGAAACTTTTGGGCCATGATGCTACTGTTTATAAAACGCATAGCAGGAGTCGCGCTTTGTCTCTACCCAATGTCGGCCTAATCCTTCACCCACACTTCAGCCCCTTCCACTTCTCCGTGCCCTATATGGTGTTTGGTATAGCGTTGTCTGATCGCACGCTGTTCAATCTTTCCATTGTGGCACCTGGGGGAAATTCCATCGAAGGCGAACGGGCGATGACGGTGAAGCCCGATGGCGGTTTAGAACTGTTGGATAACATGGATATTGCGATAGTGCCTGGATGGCACGACCTGAATGAAGCACCGCCGCCAGAGTTGTGTGAGGCGCTCGTCCGCTGTCATGAGCGTGGCGCTCACGTCGTGGGGCTGTGTTACGGCACCTATGCGCTGGCTTACGCCGGGCTGTTGGATGGCAGACGGGCGTCGACCCACTGGATGGCCGAGCAAGATTTTAGTGGCCGCTTTCCCAACGTTAAGCTAGACACCAATGCGCTCTATGTGGAGGAAGACCGTCTAGTGACGTCGGCCGGTACCGCTGCTGGTCTGGATTGCTGCTTATTCCTGGTACGCGAATACTATGGCGCGCAGGTTGCCAACAAGGTGGCCCGTGCCATGATCGTTCCGCCCCACCGGGAAGGTGGGCAAGCGCAGTTCATAGAGCAACCTGTTGCCGCCTCAACTCAAGATGCGCATATCAATCGCCTGCTCGACTACCTGCGAGAAAACTTATCGGCATCGCATACTATCGACGAGCTTGCTGAGCGCACCGCCATGAGCCGACGTACCTTTACGCGAAATTTCCACAAAGCCACCGGCATGACCGTCGTGGCGTGGCTGGTGAGCGAGCGGTTGCGGCGTGGACGCGAGCTTTTGGAAACCACCTCGTTGTCGGTAGAAGCGATTGCAGAAAAGGCGGGCTTTCACACGGCGACGTCTTTCCGCCAACATTTCCGGCAGCGCCATCAAGTTAGCCCACGCGATTGGCGCAAAACCTTCGGCGGCAACGCCTGACGATCAACGCTTACATCTAACATTCCAAGCAATGCACACAAGCTAATTTGGTTGCTATTTCCCAATATGTCTACAATACTGGACATATGGAAATTAAAAACGTCACGGCCAGTTTTAGTGCCCTTTCTCAGGAAACGCGTCTCGAAGCCTTTCGGCTTCTGGTACGCCATGAGCCCGAAGGTCTTCCTGCGGGGGAAATTGCACGTCAGTTATCGGTGCCACATAACACGATGTCGGCGCACCTTTCAGTGCTTTCACGGGCAGGATGGGTCAACTCTCGCCGGCAGAGCCGTTCCATTATCTATCGCGCTAATCTCGGCCATATGCAACAAACCCTAAGCTTTTTGATTCGCGATTGCTGTGCAGGCCACCCCGAGGTTTGTGAGCCGCTTTTGACGGCCTTCACTGACTGTTCTCTCAATACAGAGAAGGAATAACTCTTTTGAAAACGACTATGTATCACAACCCCGCCTGCGGCACATCACGCAATACGTTAGCGATCATCGAAGCATCCGGTGAGACACCGTACGTCATAGAATATCTAAAAACACCACCAAGTCGCGAGCGGCTGGTCGAACTGATCTCGATGATGGCGATTACCCCAAGAGAGTTAC
The DNA here is from genome assembly GCF_052375975.1 of Halomonas sp. TP35. Taxonomy (NCBI): domain Bacteria; kingdom Pseudomonadati; phylum Pseudomonadota; class Gammaproteobacteria; order Oceanospirillales; family Halomonadaceae; genus Halomonas; species Halomonas sp. TP35. Next base: position 292,970 of record NZ_JBQSUZ010000002.1, read on the forward strand.
TGCGCCGCAAGGGCACGCCCTTTGAAGAGCTCAATCTCGATGATCCAGCATTAAGCGATGATCAACTGATAGACGCCATGATCGCGCACCCCATCCTGATCAATCGCCCCATTGTGGTAACAGAAAAAGGCGCACGCCTGTGCCGCCCTTCAGAGCGTGTACTCGAGTTATTGGCCAACCCAGTAACGATGTTTACCAAAGAAGATGGTGATGTAGTGCACCTTAAGGGCAGTCACCAATGAACGAACCTATCAGTTTCAACGACCTGCCCAACATTGATCTCCAAAAGCTCCAGCCGATTGACGTGGACGTATTGACGGGGCCCGATGCGCCGCGTCATTCCCCCAGGATTCTGGTGCTTTACGGCTCTCTGCGCGAACGCTCTTTTTCACGCTTGGCGTCCGAAGAAGCGGCGAGGTTGCTGCGCTGGTACGGCTGTGAAGTACGTACCTTTAACCCTTCTGGCTTACCGCTGCCAGATGATTCAGAGGCCGATCACCCGAAGGTAAAAGAGCTGCGCGACCTTGCCCAGTGGTCCGAAGGCATGCTCTGGGTCAGCCCCGAACGGCATGGTGCGATGACGGGCATTATGAAAACGCAAATCGACTGGATACCGCTATCGCTGGGCGGTGTTCGCCCTACTCAGGGTAAAACGCTGGCGGTGATGGAAGTGTCTGGCGGCAGCCAAAGCTTTAACGCCGTTAACCAGATGCGAATCCTCGGGCGTTGGATGCGCATGATCACCATCCCTAACCAATCCTCTGTGCCTAAAGCGTTCACCGAATTTGACGATGCCGGACGCATGAAGCCCTCACCTCTCTATATGCGTCTCGTCGATGTATGCGAAGAACTGGTGAAATTCACCTGGTTGACGCGGGACAGGTCCGCCTACCTTACCGATCGCTATTCAGAGCGTGTCGAAAGTGCTGAAGAACTCTCTCGCCGCGTTAACCAAAACACTCACTGACGTAAGGTCCTTTCATGTTGGCACTGGCCATTTTTGTCGTCACCCTGGTTCTGGTGATCTGGCAGCCTAAAGGTTTGGGTATCGGGTGGAGCGCGCTGGGCGGCGCTTTAGTGGCACTGCTCATGGGCGTGGTGCATTTGGCTGATATCGTTGTGGTGTGGGATATCGTCTGGGATGCCACCTTTACGTTCGTTGCCCTGATTATCATTTCCCTGATTTTAGACGAAGCGGGATTCTTCGCCTGGGCCGCGCTGCACGTGGCGCGCTGGGGCAACGGACGCGGGCATCTGCTTTTCCCGCTGGTCGTGTTACTCGGCGCGGTCATTGCCGCCTTCTTCGCTAACGATGGCGCCGCCCTACTGCTGACGCCCATCGTTATCGCTATTCTGCTGCGCCTGAAGTTTGAGCCGCCTGCGGCGCTGGCCTTCATTATTGCGACGGGGTTTATCGCCGATACCGCAAGCCTGCCCCTGGTGATCTCTAACCTCGTTAATATCGTCAGTGCCAACTACTTTGATATTGGCTTTGATCGCTATGCGGCAGTCATGGTGCCGGTGAACCTGGTGTCAATAACGGCCACGCTGGCCGTGCTGTGGATAGCCTTTGGCCGCCGCATTCCCAAATACTACGCCGTCGAAAACCTCGACCCACCGCGCTCGGCTATAAAGGACCCGCTCATCTTTCGAGTGGCGTTTCCGTTGCTGGCGACACTTCTGATCGCCTACTTCGTGACTGCCCCGCTGGGCATTCCCATCGCCTTTGTAACGGGAACAGCCGCCGTGCTGCTAATGGCAATTGCCGGACGCTGGTGGCAAGCAGGCCGCGGTGCCATCGTCTCCGTATCGGATGCGCTACGCGGCGCCCCTTGGCAGATAGTGCTGTTCTCAATCGGCATGTATCTCGTCGTTTACGGGCTGGGTAATGCAGGACTGACGAATTATGGCGCGATGGCGCTTGAATGGCTGGCACAACAAGGTAACTTTATCGCCACGCTGGGCACCGGCTTTCTATCGGCCATCGTGGCCTCAATAATGAACAATATGCCCTCGACACTGGTCGGCGCGCTGGCAATCGACCAGGCAAACGTGCCTGCAGTCACTCAGGAGCTGATGGTCTACGCCAACGTGATTGGCAATGACCTAGGACCCAAGTTCACCCCGATTGGCAGTCTCGCCACCCTGCTCTGGCTACACGTGCTAGCGGGCAAGGGATACAAAATTGGCTGGGGCCAGTATATGAAAATCGGGTTGCTGATAACGCCGCCGGTGCTATTGGCGACACTGGTTGCTTTGGCGTTTTGGTTGCCGGTGTTGTCTGCGGGGTGAGCTGAATAGGGATTTAGGTTGGATGGAAGCTAGGCAGGGTTTCTGCCTAGCTTCTGGTGTCGGCCAAGATCGGAAATTTAGTAAGTTTTGATATAATGGGTAGTTTGAGCGGTTTGGCTACTCCGCGCCTTCTATAATATTTAGCTAGGCAGCAAGCAAATAAACCATGAAATAACTCGTTACCTTTCTCTGTTCACCCTTCGCAAGTTATCGATGCCTACAGATATCAGCAATCACAGCGGTGGATTCTGGATCAGAATGCTAACCAGCTAGTGGCTCTATCCGGAGATGGCCGTCCAGAGTTTAAAAAGACGCTCAGCGCGGTCACTGTGACTAATATCAATCCCATACCCAGAATTTGCGGCCCTACCAGGGTTTCGCTTAACACCACGACTCCAAACAGCGTCGCGGTGACCGGTTCGACCATTTCCACAACGGAGGCACGGCCGGGGCAGTATGATGCAAGCCGAAGTTATAAAGAACAAAAGACAAACCTGCGCCGAGCACACCGAGTACTGCGAATAGCGGCCAACCCGGAGTGCCCAGGACAGCAACCGCTTGGCCAACATCACTCCTCGGCCAGATAAGATTAGTGGCAAGTACCGTAAGCGCTATAGAGAGAATAGCCCGCGGGCTACCATGTGGCGCCGCATACTTGAATCCGAAAATGAATATTGCGTAGGACAGTCTGGCAAGCAGACCAGCACCTACACCCACCGCCGTAACTCCACTCGCACCGATGTCATAAATCCGTGTAAGCAACACGACACCAAGAAGTACGACTGCGATCGCGGCCCACTTCAGCGGCGTGGGACTTTCGAGCCTTAGAGCGAAGGATACGAGATATACGAAGACTGGGGCGCTGTACATCAGCGCAGCCCCAACAGCAACGCTGCCGTGCGCAATACTTAAGAAATAGAACAAGAAGTTACCCGTTACGCCGATACTGGCGATTTGTCAGGCCTCTACTTTGTGGACGCAGTATTATCCAGATGAGAACGCACAGCAGTCCGCTCGCAACCCGGTAGAAGTAAACCACGAGCGCGTCCCAACCGTCGGCCATAAGGATTCCGACGACCCCGCCAGCTAACCCCCAGAAAAGCTCCGCCAGCAGCACAAAAGTTGTACTCGCCCCCATCCTATAACCTCGCTTTTTCGTGCTGAACTAACATAGTTGACGGCGGATAGGGACTTCATGGGATCCTGCTCCGGGCCGCTGAAAGCAAGGCGTCGGTCACTGCCCGAGTGTCAGATAGGGCCGTCTGTACACCAGCCAAGCCATTAGCAGAAAAAGCTTCATTTTCAGTTAATCCCCATAAGCCATCCTACCCAGCATCGAATCAGAAGTGCTGGAAATGCGAGCTATGAACAGGCCACAACAAAAGGCCGTTTGCTTTTGGCTAGTGCAATGGGTGTTATTACTGGGTTTGCTAAGTGTTACTACTGTAGCCACCGCACAATCTTTTTTTAGTCAGCACGAGAGCGTTCTTCCTCCAGAGCAGGCTTTCAAGCCAACACTTAGCCATGATGGCAAATCGTTGGAAATTGATTGGCAAATTGAGCCCGACTACTACCTTTATCGGCACCGTTTTTCTGCCGAAGCCGAAGGGCGTGAGCTATCGCTGAATATTCCTGATGGGGAAACCATTGAGGACGAGTATTTTGGACGTTCTGAGGTTTATCGTCATTCGTTGAGTATGACCACCCAGCCTGGCAACGCTGAAACGATTACTCTTCGCTGGCAGGGCTGCGCCGATGCGGGCCTTTGCTATCCACCTCAGGAACAGACCTTTGACTTAGCGTCTGCTGGCCAGGACATAGCCAAAACGGACGAAACATCGGATGCCACGAACGAATCCTCATTTGGAGAAAACCCTACTTCTGACCCAGAAAGTACGTTGGCAGAAGACCAGCAACTGGCGGCGCAACTGGCCGGAGGTAATTGGTTCTGGACGTTGGCGGCATTCTTCGGCATGGGGCTGTTACTGACGTTCACGCCTTGTGTATTGCCGATGATACCGATCCTTTCGAGCCTGATCGTGGGGCGACGAGAGGTGGGTGAGAGCCACCGAGCGGCAGGCTTCGTAATGTCTACTGCCTTCGTCCTGCCCATGGCGGCCACCTATGCGTTACTCGGCGTGGCCGCTGCCATGGCAGGCGCCAATCTACAAATGCTATTTCAGAACGTCTGGTTTATAGGCCTGTTCTCGCTACTGTTTATCGTTCTCGCCCTGGCCATGTTTGGCTTGTTCGAATTAGAGCTACCGAGAGCGCTTCGCCAGCGGCTTGATGCAGGCATGGCGCGTCAACGCGGCGGGCGTTTAAAAGGGGTTGCCATCATGGGCGTGCTCTCTGCACTGCTAGTGGGTCCCTGCATGACCGCACCGCTAGCGGGAGCGCTACTGTTCATTGCCGATAGTGGCAACCCCTGGTTGGGCGGCGCAGCCCTGTTATCGCTTGGACTCGGAATGGGCCTACCACTCATCCTGATCGGCACCGTGGGTAGCCAGCTTCTACCTAAGCCGGGTGCCTGGATGATTCGCATTAGAGCGCTTTTCGGCTTTGTATTACTGGGGATGGCGATTTGGTTTGTGGCTCGCGTAATACCTGATGCCATCGTTCTCGGCCTTTGGGGCGCTCTAACACTTAGCTTTGCGATAGCCCTCATGTCGCTTGCTCGGAACGAAGGCCTTAGTGGCATCACGCCTCAAGTCTTGACGGCCAGTGCAGCAAGCATAGCCATATGGAGCGCGCTAATGTTAATCGGCGCTGCCGGCGGTGCCTCTGATCCTTGGCGTCCGCTAGCGATTTTTACATCAACTAATGGAGGCTCAAACAATGAGCAACCGCTTACCTTTGATGAGGTTGAAGATCTAGCCACGCTTGATGCCCGTATTGACCAAACCGGGGTTAGCGGCCAGATGACGCTCGTTGAATTTACGGCCGACTGGTGCATCTCTTGTAAGGTGATCGAACAGGAAGTTTTCGCTGACCCCACTGTTCAAGCCGAACTGGAGAATGTGCAACGGTTGAGCATCGACGTAACTAACTACGACGCATCTGACAAGGAGATCATGGAGCACTTCGGCATCGTTGGGCCGCCAACGCTAATGTGGTTCGGCTCTGACGGGCACGAGCGGCGCAGTGCGCGCATTATCGGCGAACTAGACGCTGACACATTTCTGAAGCGCTTCGATCAGGCCAAACAAACCGGCAGCAGTACCACTGGAGGTGGTTCATGAGTCCCCTGGATCGCAGCCTCGTTATCGGCCCGTTAGCTCTGAGCGTAGGGCAGCTTTTGCTGATGCTTTCGATAGTTATCGCACTGATCATCGGAGGCTGGCTAGGCCGCCGTCGAAAGGTCAACGTTGGCGATAGCATCTTCAATGCCATGCTCTTGGGTGTGATCGGGGCGCGACTTGTTTTCATCGTCCAATATGGCGAAAGCTACGATACGTTCTGGTCGTGGTTTGACATACGCGATCGCGGCTTCGAGCCGCTAGCGGGCCTTGTCGTCGCCTTGGTTTACCTTGCTTGGCGGCTATGGCGCCAACCTCACGAGCGCGGCCCTCTCGGAACAGCCGTAATATCAGGGGCCCTGACCTGGTCGCTGACGGCGGGGGCACTGACACTCATGGTATCTCAAGGTGCTAGCATTCCTTCGACGACGTTAACCACGCTTAAGCATGACGAAGTGACTCTTCCCACTATGCTAAGCGAAGCTGATCGCCCCATGGTGGTCAATCTTTGGGCCAGTTGGTGCCCGCCATGTCGACGCGAAATGCCTGTATTTGAGCAGGCTCAACAAGAGCGAGACGACGTGACGTTCGTGTTCGTCAATCAGGGCGAGAGCCTCAGCACCGTTAGTGCCTTTTTACAGCAAGAGTCACTCACCCTCGATAATGTCTACCTCGACCGGAACAATGCGCTCGGCCATGACGTGGGTGCCATGGCCATGCCCACCACGCTTTATTACAACGCCGATGGCACGCTTATCGACACCCACTTTGGAGAGCTGTCTCGCGCCACGCTCGATCGCAGTCTAGCGCGTTTCAACCTCTAACTCACCTCACTTTGGAGACAACACACATGGCCGCTTTCAACGCCTGTATGACACCACTACGCCTCACACTAACGCTTGGGACTAGCATCGCGCTGGCAACAAGTCTGCCTGCAACTGCCGCTGAGTGGCCCGCCCCTATTCAAGAGCTCGAACAGCAAGGTCTCACGATTCATGGAGAATTCGATGCGCCGGACGGGCTGACTGGATATGCAGGTAGTGCTCGTGGCCAGACGATTGCGGCATACCTTACCTCGGGAGGCGAGCATGCCCTAGTTGGTACACTGATCAATGCCGAGGGCCAGGACGTTTCAGCTGAACGGCTAGAGCAACTCGTCAACGGTCAAAGAAACGCCGAGTTATGGCAAGAAATGGATAGCCAACACTGGGTGCGCGATGGCGATAAAGAGGCACCCCGTATCGTATATACCTTTAGTGACCCCAACTGTCCTTACTGCCGCCAACTGTGGGAAGACGCCCAACCCTGGGTTGAAAGTGGCGACGTTCAGGTTCGTCATTTGATGGTAGGTATTCTCAAAGCAGACAGCCCTGAAAAGGCAGCCGCGATACTCAATGCGGATAATCCTGGCGAAGCGCTGGCTGAGCATTACCGCAACGATGCCATGCCCGAAAATCAAGGGGATGACCAAAGCGAGCAGTGGGTTAGCGAAAACACCCAGCTAATGCGCGATGGCCAACTCTTTGCAACGCCAGCGACCTTTTATCAGGATGACAACGGTGACGTGCACAGTGTGATGGGTGCTCCCTCGCCCGATAAGCTTCGAGCCATTATGGGGAGTGATTCACCTTAATCTAAACGGGTTCAACCCGAAGGCAATTGAAGCGTCACTCGTAGCCCAACACCATTGCCAGATGCGAACGTCACTCGGCCTCCTGCCCGGGTGACAATCGCCTCGACGATCGAAAGACCCAAGCCACTACCTTTAGGATGATCTCCCCGATGAAAGCGCTCCGTCAGTCGGGAGAGGTGTTCGGCAGCAATGGTTTCACCTTGACTAGTGATATCGATGACTGTCATTCCCTTTGATTCCTGTACGGAAATCTCTATCGGCGCACCGAGTGCGCCGTGACGCATCGCATTTTCGAGCAGGTTGCGTAGAACCGTCACGAGAAGCGGCTCAGATAGGGCGACATGTACTTGGTTAACGCCTTGGGGATAATGACAATGATCACGGCTACCGGTTTCTGTCATCGCAGCCACCAGTGCCCCCCCAAGAGGAGTAGGATCAGGACGACGGGCACGTGTGATGTCCTCACTTTCCATTCGCGCCAATAGCAAAAGCTGACCAAGCGTTTTCGTTAGTCGATCTACCCCAGCTTCAGCTTGCTGCATCGCTTCGTACTGCTGGTGACCGTCAACACGCCTCGCGATTTGCAGATGTGTGCGAACGGCAGTTAACGGTGTACGAAGTTCGTGGGCAGCATCGTCGGTAAAGCGCTGCTCCAATTCAAGCATACGTCGCGTTCGTGCCAGTAGCGTATTGAAACTATCGATCAGCGGGCGAATTTCACCAGGCAATCCATGAAGAGGTAGTGCCGAAAGGTCATTGTGTTCGCGCAGAATAAGTCGTTGTTGTAACTTGGCAAGCGGCGCAAGTCCTCGTGTTACCCCCCACCATAGCGCAACAAGACTGCCCACCAGCGCCAGTAGAAATGGGTAAAGCGCGGCCCGGCGAACCTGCAGCAGCAGTGCTTCTCTCTCTTTCAGACGATCAGCCACCGTAATACGCTTGTCGTTATCAACTAACGTGTAAACTCGCCAGCGCTGCCCGTTGTGCTCGCGATAACGATACCCCTCAGCCTCAACGGCAAGCACGTCGTTCATTTCCGGATGCGTACCCGCCACCACTTGGCCACGAAGCGATGATACTCGACAAGCGATACCATCCAGCGAAGGAATCGTTGGCGTTTCATCTTCTGTACCGTTCCAAGACGTTGCTGGCACGCGATCCAACAAACCAGCCACCATTCGCGCCGATTGAGCCAGACGCTGATCCAGAGACTCTTCCAACTGCGCCGACAGGTCGCGCATTGACCATATGGCAGTGATACTCCATAGCAGCACGAGAGTAATTCCAAGTGTAGCAACCAGACGTAAGCGCAGATTCATGAGGTCGCATCACTGTTGTATTTGCCAAGTCGATAACCCAAACCTCGCACGGTTTCGATCACATTGCGTCCCAGCTTGCGACGCAGTTGGTAGATGTGCACATTAAGCGCATTGCTTTCGATCTCATCATCAATACCGTAAAGGCAGTCCTTCAATTGATCGGCGCTCAGAATTCGCCCGCGAGCTCGAATTAATGCTTCCAGCAGCATTAACTCGCGTCGCAACAGGACGACGGGTTCTCCATCCAACGTGACGCTACGTGTGACGGGGTCTAATGCCAGGCTGCCGTGACGAATGGCGTGATCCACTTGCCCTGCCGTACGGCGTAATAACGATTGGAGCCGGGCTGTTAACTCGTCAAGATCAAACGGCTTGATCAAATAGTCGTCTGCGCCTCCCTGAAGGCCCTCGACGCGGCTCGCTACCGCATCTCGAGCCGTTAGCATCAGCACTGGCGTCGCCACGCTCGCATGACGCCAATGCTTCAATAACGTCAAACCATCTCCATCGGGCAATCGACGGTCGAGAATAACAGCATCGTAGTTAATGGTGGCTAGCGCGCCTTTCGCAGTATCCAAGGTGGTGACGGTATCAACCACAAAGCCGCTCAGTGCCAATCCTGCTTCGACGCCAGCCGCTACCGGGGCATCATCCTCGACCAGTAATACCCGCATACTTACTCCTCAAGGTCATAGAAAATGGTTTCTATCAGCAGTATGCCATTAGGGGATGAAGTTAATATGAGGCAGCCCCATTTTGCAGCCGACAGATCGAAACCATCCAAACCAACAACTAAACAGCATTATTTAATGCCAAAAGCCGCCATTATCCACATCCACGCTTCATTTACAGTTAATGTTCATCATGCCTAATGAGCTTTTGGTCGTATAGTGAGTAACGTTTCTTATGAACTCTTGCTTTGTAAAACCTGCAGCCAGTGGTCGACTGCTTCGCTGCGTATTCATGATGGCATTGTGGCTTGTTTCATTTTCGGCTTTTGGCGAGACCTCACGGCCACTAGGACATTATCTATTGCCTGAAACCGGCAATATCGTGGGTGAAGCCTATACCGTTCAAGTAGAGAACGAAGAGGATACCTTGCTCGATATTGCTCACGCGCACGGTGTCGGATATGAGGAAATTCGACGGGCCAATCCTGACACTAGTCTTTGGGTTCCTGGGAAAGGAACGAAGGTTCAGATACCGGCGCAGCACATACTGCCGGATGTGGAGCGTAAAGGTGTGGTCATTAATATCGCAGAGCTGCGGCTTTACTACTATCCCGAGGTGCAAGAGGGAGAAACACCTCGCGTCGAGACTTATCCCATTGGCATCGGCCGAGATGGATTCGATACACCATTGGGGATTACTAAAACCACTATGCGCCTTGAGGATCCCGCTTGGTATCCACCCGAATCTGTTCGCCAGGAAGCGGCTGAACGCGGCGACCCACCGCCCAATGTCGTTCCGCCAGGGCCTGATAACCCACTCGGTCAGCACGCTATCTTATTGGATATTCCTGGCTATTTAATCCACGGCACGAACCAACCAGATGGTATTGGTATGCGTGCCAGTCGGGGTTGTATTCGTATGCACCCCGACGATATTAAAGCCGTATTTGAGCAAATACCGAACGGCACCCAAGTCAATATTATCGATGAACCGGTCAAGCTTGGCTGGGACGCCGACCACTTACCGCACTTGCAGGCATTTACGTCGCTTAATGAACAAGGAACGAACATGAACGACTTGCTGGATATCGTTAACTATGCCGACAAATTACCGGAAAAAAAGCGCTCAAACATTGATTATGAAGTAATGCAGAACGCGCTTAGAAGGGGGAATGGATCCATAGAGCCGCTAATTTAGTCCATCTTTTTAGTGAATGTTAGTGGTTGTTATGGGTTTAAACGTGGCAAAGTACTTTCACAAGTGATGCCGCCACGTCCGTCGCCAGGTTTACTGTTCCCTGTGCCCCATTCCCCCATGCAAGTCATCGTTTACGGCGCTCTTCAGGGATAAATGGAGCATACAAAGGGAATAAATCATGGTGGTAGGCAATAGCTGCAACGCTATAGTCGAGCGGTAAACGAGCGCGAAGCTCTTTACAGTTGGTTAGTTAAACCCAGGTTATAAGCCAAGTCATCGTATATTTTCAACTTTGCTAAATGCATTAAGCACGGAGGCTGAATCGACCCTAGTCTCGTAGACACTCAATGGCCGCTCAGAGTTGTCAACTGCCATCTTATCATCAGCGTAGCTTGAAGCTCTGCATTCGGCCAGAAGCAGCCTTTTAGAAGTCGCTAATGTAGTACTTTAACGTTTAGTTAAGGGGCGGGCTTTAGCCCGTCCCTGTGAGCGAAGCGAACGGTTTGAACCACTTGTTAGGCATGCACTGATTATCAGTGTATGCATCCAAGATAGTTAATCCCAAACCTTTTTCTAGCGCTCTGCGCTAGTGGTTCAGGGCAGGTAGGTGCTATGTGAAGCCCATAGCCTTCAATTTTAAAATAAGGATTGGCGGGGTCATCGGGAGGTGGTGAAACCCCCTCTATGTACGTTTGTTTACCAAGTAATGCATACCGCACGTTGGCCCATAACTCAAAGCCAAGCTCAAATAACTCATCCGGATGGTAGCCAGAATTCTCTCCGGCTTTAACTTGTTTTTTAATTATTCCTAACTCTTCAAGTAACATGCTTCCCAAAATATGCGACGCATGGTCGGAGAGTTGTATTCCTGCAATAGTTGCAGAGTTAGAGTTTAAAAATAACTTAACCCCAGCCTCTTGGAGGCGAGCTTGATAAGCTTGGCTAATTTTTATATTTTCATCTACATAAGCGCTATGTTCGCTTTCTTCAAGTAAACCAGTTTTAATTAGTTGAAAAATTAATTCTGCAAGATTATTACCAAGCTGCCTCCGATCATTAAGGGGAAGTATAGTAAGCGCTAGTTTTGAACGGGTTACCATGTAGCCAACATAATCGCGCTGCCTTAACGATATCTCATCACCATTTTTAATTGATGAGCTTTTGTATTCATTCGCATCAGGATCCAAGCCAAAGGCAATCCATTGCTCGCGGATCTCATTCGATACTTCTGTATCTGAGATTATGAGTGCGCCAACAATAAATTCGCCCTGATCTCGAATTGATTCATCGAAATAGAGGTACGCCACTCAATCCTCCTGTGCATAACGCCGCACTCACCGGAATTTAAGGAGCGAAGCGAGTTCAATTTCCGAGTGCAGTGCCTTGTTGCATGCAAGTCAGTGATACTTCATTTTTCTATTATCAAATGCTGGCATTGTACCTTCCAGCACATCGACAACCTTTCGATTTATAGCACGGCACTCAATAGCACCAGATGTATATGAAATTTTCTGCGAATTCTTTCTGTCAATTTCACAGTGGATTATTTGCTCTGCATCGCAAACCACAGCCAAGTTAGGGTTGTGCGTAACCATTATGATTTGGCGCTTTTGCTTCGCCTCATTTAACACTGGCACCAATAAACTCACGATCGTTTCGTTATCTAGATTCTCTTCCGGTTGATCCAAGATAATCGGACTATTACCTTTATCCACCAGAAGGTAGAAAATCAAAAGTAAAGAGCCTCTTTGCCCCGGAGAAAGCTGCCCTATATGAGCACCTTGAAACATCAGAGTGTATCTAGGTTTAAGATATTCCAAGTCGAATAGGAAGTCATAAACTTCATCTGCAGAGCGACCTTTTCGTAGCATTGATTCAATGCCTATCTGTCCATTCGAAGAACTTTCAAGTTTATCGTGTAACTCAGATAAAAAATCGAGCAGAGACTGCTTGCTATTTAGATCGTGCCTATCTGTTAATTCCTTGATTGTAGCCAAACTCTCCGATTCCCCTCTAAATTCACCGGACGCTTGTTTGACGAGCGAAAATAATTTATCAGCAATCAATTCTGTAGTGCTGCTTAGTTCAGCTTTAAACTGTAACTTATACTCATTTCTGATAAGGCTGTTATTTTGAATCAGTTGCTGAACAGGCTGAAACAGGGTCTCTCTATTAACTCTTTGCTCATCCAACAAATCAAATATTTGAGCGGTTTTCTCTAGCCTATTCTCTTGCAAACCTTTTCTTCTAATTGGCAAGTTATCCAACTGCTCCTTCCGATGCTCCAATCCTTTCAAGGTGTCTGGTAAATCCCTGCTTCCTAATATGCCAGCTCTTTTTTCTTCCCATTCTTTTAGTTTGTCTAGATAATTTTGATAAACTTGTTGTGGAGCATTTAATTTTAGACTAATGGATTCGCGCTTAGAAATTAGCGCAACCTCATATTTTTCTAGCTTTTCATTTTCACTTCTAATATCAGTTTCACGTGCCAATACTATGCTATCAGCATCAGTAATTTTCTGTTCATTTATTTTTATTTGAATGACTTCATTTATATCTAATCCTAATAATTTTGCATCACCATCAACTGCCGGTTCTGCGGCATTTATTGCACGAATCATTTCATCGACAAGAGCTATATTATCAGAGCAGTCAGGTTCAGCCTTAAACCTTTTCCCATTCCAGTGAAACGATGCTGGCGTATGTATGTGAAGATCCCACTTCCGCCATTCGGAGCCGCGATTATACTTTAAATCTCTCATATAAATCCTTCTTCATAATCCAGCAGGTATCACACCAATAGTTCGCACGCCTTGGCATGTAGCGCCGCAATAAACGGCAGCTACGCAGTAGCTGTCCGACGGAGGCACGAAGTGCCGTAGTGAATTTGATTGCCTTGTTAGCTTGCATAATTAATTTTTATTTTGTATTTACCATCTTTATCTTTAATTTCTAAGGCGCTATCGCTGATAGTACGGAAGTATTGCCAGTCAGTATTCATGGTGCCAAACAGGCCAAGTGCTTTATAAGCTTTATACCCATAATCTTCCCACATAATATGTACAACGGCATTATTGTGATGTATCGTAAACTGGCACTTTATTATTTCTCTATCGATTATGAGCTTGCCATTTACTTCAGCTGATACAGGTAGGTCTTCCATCGCACTTTGATAAGCTTCGTGCTCACCTATAAGGCTAGAAATTACTTTTTTTATAGCAGAAATTCCCTTCATCTGTTCCTTAAATTCAATCACATGATTCTCCAAAAAAGCTAACAGTTTTATTCATGCGCATGCGCGTTTTTCTGGAAAGCCGTACCTTGCCAACAGGTACCTAAATTACTGATAGAAAAGGGTTGAATACTATTTTTTTCGTAAGGCTCGTTAGAAAAATGCGCATGCGCGCTAACTTTATGATCATTTTTTCAAAATGGTACATAAGCACACAACGCCTTTTTATAAACTATTGTTTTACCAAAACTTACAGCATACTTTTCCAAAAATATGCGCACTCATATTACAACCGCCACCAGAAAAACGCGCAGTGTCAGCTAAAAGCTCCCGAAAATTAGGGTTTCAGAGAACGTCTGCTTTGGGTCGAAAGCAGGCAGTCAGCTGCTATTCACTACAGCATCAAAAAACCACAATTAACCCACTCAACACGCCACAAGAACCAAATATAATTAGCCCTAACGCTAACAGATTGCTCGTCCTCACGTCACTAGAAATTAGCCTTACATACCATTGCTCTTACTCGCCTTCATTTCCTTGTAACAAAAAGGGTAAGCTGATCGGCAACACCGCCCCTGAGTACGCACTCGATGACTTCACACTGGATTCTCGGCCCAGGCGCCATCGGTCGCCTGTTAGCCCATTCGCTCTCTCCTCTTGCTGACATCACCTTAGTCGGTCGCCGTGCGCTACCTGAGCAACAAACAATAACAACCCCCGAAGGTGAGGCGCGTAGCCAGCATTTAAACGTGATAACCACCTCGCAACTAGTAGCCAATGCGCCAGCGCCTCCTGCTTTTGTACATATCACTACCAAGGCGATGGCTGCTGAAGCGGCGTTGGAAAGCGTGGCGCGCGTTATTCCCGCAACTACCCCGCTGGTGTTGTGGCAGAACGGTTTCTTAGCCCAGCCGAGGCTGACTGAATGTTGGCGGGAGCCGGTGTTGTGTGCGACCACGACGGAAGGCGCTTATTTAACCGGTGATGATGGCGTGTTTCATGCGGGGCGCGGGCATACGTTTGTGGGGGATCTGACGAATCGCCATGGTGCGTTGGCACAGCGGTTAGCGCATCAGCTTAGCCGAGCGGGGCTTGCGGCTACGGCGGTGGATGATATCCATAGCCGCCTATGGCAAAAGCTGGCGGTGAATGCAGCGATTAATCCGTTGGTGGCGTTAAATGGGCTTCGTAATGGCGAGTTGCGTGGCGCTGCTTACGCAGGCCGTGTTGAGGCGGTTGTTAAGGAAGTAGCGGCGATTATGCGGGCCGAGGGCATTCAAGCGCCCAACGGGGGCAGCGGCTTGGATGCTTGGCTAGCGTTGGCTTGGGACGTTATTGAGAAGACGGCGAATAATAAGGCGTCGATGTTGCAGGATGTTGAGGGTAAGCGGCTTACCGAGCGTGGTGCTATTTTGGGGCCGTTGATTGAGAGTGGTGAGCGGCGTGGAGTGGGTTGTGAGGTATTACGGGGCTTGGATCGTGAGTTAGTGGTGTTGGAGGCTAGTTACTAGAGCTAACCTCCCCTCTTACATTCGACTGTTCAGCAGAGCTCACATCCCCCGAATTTCGAGGGATGGTACATATATTGGCCTGGCTACTCGTCAGAGGTACTTTTCTCCAACCGCTGGGTTAATGCTGTATCTAATGTGTCTAGCGCTTTCGTACGATGGGTCCACCAGTCTGTTGACCACACTCTGAATAGCGTCCAGCCCAAGCCTTCCAACACACTCTGGCGCACTTTGTCGCGCTCACGGGCATAAACGGAGCTGTGATACATGGCTCCATCACACTCAATACCTGCGAGGTAGACACCGGGTTTATCCGGGTGCACGATCCCCATATCAATACGGTAGGCAGACACACCGATTTGTGGATGCACTATCCAGCCCTTTTCGCGCAGCCCCCTCGCTACGGCGACTTCAAAAGGTGATTCAAAATCACCGATAGAGCCATGTACGGCTGCGCCCAACGCTGAAGCCCCCCGCTCGGCATACTCCAAGAAGTGTTTTAAGTCAGCAACCGCCTTGGCGGACGTTCTTGATAAATCAATGCGCTCCGGTGCTAGGGTGGAAAATACCACCATTTCAGAGCGAGCGCGGGTCATGGCGACATTCAACCGTCGTTCGCCACCATTACGGTTCAACGGGCCAAAGTTCATCGTCACGTGCCCAGATTCGTCCGGTCCGTAGGTGATGCTAAACAAGATGACGTCTCGCTCATCGCCTTGTACGGTTTCCAGGTTTTTCACAAATACCGGTTCTAGCTCGTCATCAGAGAACGCCCATTCAATGCTTGGGTCTTCTCCACGTGCTTTATCGAGCAGGTCTTCAATAAGGCTCTGCTGTTCGGTATTGAAGGTCACCACGCCAATTGACTGCCGACGTATGGCGACATCTTCAGAGGTAAGACGCCGTATAATTTCCGCGACGATTGCCTTGGCTTCTCCTTGGTTATGCCGCGCCTTGCCTCGCGCATAAAAACCTTCTGGGCGCACCAGCGATACACCTTTGTCAGGATGAACAGGTGCAGGAAAGGTGACGAGTGAGTTGTCATAGTAACGACTATTAGAGAACGCAATCAGACTCTCTCGGCGAGAGCGGTAATGTAAATTGAGTACTCGCAGGGGAATACTAGCGCCCATTAGTTCGTCAAGAATACTTTCAAGATCTCCCTCACCATCCACCTCGCCATCAGGATCATCATCAGAGCGACCAAAGAAGTTGCTTGGAGGCATTTGCTTCGGGTCGCCTGCCACAATGACTTGTTTACCCCGGGCGAGAGAGCCAACCGCATCCCACACCGTGATTTGTGAGGCTTCATCAAAAATCACCACATCGAACAATGCCTGACCTGGTGAGAGGAATTGTGCGATAGAGAGCGGCGACATCATAAGGCACGGAGCCAGCGTAGTAATCGCATCCGGGATGGTTTCCATCATTTCCCGAACGGGCTTATGACGCATTTTTTTCTGCAATTCGTGACGTAGCACACCCCAAGAAGAGCTTTTCTGAATCGCGTCTTGGTCAGGAATCTCACCAGACAAGCGCGCAGCAATATACTTTGCTGTCAGAGCACTGAAACGAGTATCAAGCTCGCGGAAATTTAGAATAGCAGCCTGATGCTCAGGGG
Organism: Halomonas sp. TP35; assembly: GCF_052375975.1. Taxonomy (NCBI): domain Bacteria; kingdom Pseudomonadati; phylum Pseudomonadota; class Gammaproteobacteria; order Oceanospirillales; family Halomonadaceae; genus Halomonas; species Halomonas sp. TP35. The sequence goes on from NZ_JBQSUZ010000002.1 coordinate 309,683, forward strand.
ATGAGAAAGTTCGCAGTACGTCATCTTCGCCAATGACTGCCGACGACCACCATTCACAGTAGGCGGCTTCAAACACATCTTCAATTTGATCTGCATCAATGCTCCCCTGCTCAATGGCATCGACCAGCGGGCCAAGCTGATAATCCAAAGCCTCAGTACGCCGACGCATCCAAGCGCACCACTCTTTAAGTGAAATATGGTGTTCTAAAATCTGCTGGCAGTGCGCGCTCACCGCGCTTAACGCTGGCTCTTCAGCAGGTAAATGTCTTTCCAGAGCTGCACCAATCAAGTCTTCGAACTGGCTTTTCAGCGCCGTAAACTCATCAAAGGTTGCTTGGAAATCAATAATGACTCGACCTATCGGAGCCTCTGGCGCTAGCAAATCATTGGCGTCGTATAACAACGAGCGAATCTTAGTGCGCAGCGCCGCCAAGGACTCAGCATCATCGGCCAGTTTACCCACCGCAACACGGGCCCGTGTTCCTAAGAGTTTTAACGCAGCCATGGCTTCTGGGTCAGAATTGTAGGCATCCCATCCCTTAAGCCCTTTTAACACAGCATCTAAACGATCAATATTGCTGCCCGTTTCGCGTAGCTGCGTTAAAACGGGAATATCGTTATCGGGATTTGGTGTGCCTTGCGCTCCTCCTTCACGCAACTGCTTCATCACACCACGCTTGGCAAACCAGCTTTTTGGCCACCACGTTTCATTGGCTGCCGCCCAAGCCGGGCCTAGCACCGTAGTATCTAATTGCTGCCAAGCCAAAGGCGCATAGCTGCAGCTTAGTTTAGCCTGGGTGGCGATATAGGTTTTAAGCTGAGTTACTGCCTGCTCTAGCGCGTCAAGCCGGTCAGGAGCGTCAGGCTCAAGAGCAAACGAAGCTGATTGACGATAGGCATCCAACAGCACTTGGCAGCACTCCGCCACAGCAGAGAGCTTGGCAAAATTGAGAGTGCCTAAGCGAATACCCAAAGCTTTCTCAACGGCTGATAGCTCATGCGACATTTTATCGGCACTTTTCTTTAGCTGCCGAGCAACACTGACGACCTCTTCCTGCCACTGAGGTCGCCAATCGTGTTGCTGGATGACGCTTAGAGGGTGGTCCACCACGTTACCCACTGCCTTCGCCTGAAGGCTTAACAGTGACGCTATTTCGCGAAGCTGCTCCAACTGTTGTTCATCGTGAATCTCGGCTTTGGCCCAGCTCAGTTTCAACTTAGCAGCCAAGTCGGCATCGCGAATTTTAACGCCCATCGCATAGTGTGCCGTCAAACCGTTACGGTGGCGTCGATGCAAGGCATTCACGACGTGATTCAAGCGATCGCGCAGTGTTTTAAGACGTTCGCTCTCTGCTTTCCAATCGCTAACTGACGAAGCAGAAGCGTTAGTCCAGGAAGTCCGCAACTGATCCAACACATCCGCTTTTTTCGCTTTATTGGAATGCAGCTCCAGGCAAAACTGGCCAAGGCCAATTTCACGTAAGCGGCGATGTACCACGTCAAGCGCTGCTGTCTTCTCAGATACGAAAAGTACTTTTTTGCCTTTGCCTAGCATATGGGCAATAAGGTTGCCGATCGTTTGGCTCTTACCCGTACCGGGCGGGCCGATGATGACAAAATCTTTCCCTCTATCTGCTGTGGCAATGGCCGACATCTGGGAAGAATCAGCAGGCAGAGGGGTTAACAAATCTGCAGGCGTGTACTCACGATCAATATCTTTAGCTTCTACAAAACGAATATCGCTGTCATAAGGCTCACGAGGAGTATCCAGAAGATGCTTCACCACTGGACTTTCCTTTAGCGCTTCGGAGCGATCCATCAGGTCTTTCCACATCAAATACTTAGCGAAAGAAAAGTGCCCAAGCACTACATCTTCCACTACCTCAAAACCAGGCACCGCCTTAATGGCATGGCGCACTCGGTTCCAAATACCGCTCACGTCGACTCCACTCTCGTCTTCAGGCAAAGCGCCAGTAAGGCCTTTGATATCGATAGCAAAATCTGTCTTCAATAACTCTAGCAACGTTGTGTTGAATCGCGGTTCATCATCGCTTGCGACCATCTTCACACCACTGCGTACCGACTTACGTTCTAGCGAAACAGGCAGCAAAATCAGCGGAGCGCGATAGCGGCGGCTACCTTTATCGTTCGGTTTCCACAATAAAAAACCTACCGCTAAAAACAGAGTATTAGAGCCACCCTCCTTCAATGAGGTTTGGGCCTTACGGTAAATGTCTACTGAGCGTTTCTCCAGTTCCTCTTGGGTCAGCTCGACCAATACTTGCTTCTTCGTCAGCGCGTCGCGGGAGTAAACATCTTTAAGATCCTCCCCGGTTCGCTGCTGATGAATATCTTGGTCTTGCTCTTGAGCCTGTAATCTAGGAAAAGGAGCGATTGAAATGCGCGCACCTGTTGCCAATAAATCTTCAAGCCCGCTGGGGTCACCGCATACCAATTGCAGACTACTTTTGCTGGGCTTTTGGTTTAGCAATGGATTTCTAGCCGATAGGTCTAGCAACTTACGCTGCCAGCGCTCTAAACGCCCGCTTGGCGAATCCTCAAATACCTCTTGCTCTATATGAACAGTATTTGCCGGTAGGTCTGGGGCTTCTTCTAATGCCGGTTCAAAAATATCGGCTGTTCCGCTGGTATCGCTGCTGGCCCCTGCCTGAGACTTTAAGCTAATAGGGTTGATACGGTGCGCCCGCGCCCGACGAATATCCACCGCTGCAATAAACTCATGGTCTTTGTCCAGCGAGACTTGCTTGTTACCCGCCTCAACCGCTTTAGAAAAAGGCGGCGAAGGATGGCTAGTCGTATAGGTAGTCTCAATGAGGATGAGTTCTTGTAAAGGGATGCGCTGACGTAACGTTTCCGCTTCATCAATCACTACACTGGCAAGATCTTCTTTTTCGAGCCAAAGTCCTACCAGCGCGTGGCCTTCAGTAAGAATGACCAGTGGATTCAACTGAGCCTGCTCTAGTACGGCTGCAAATAATAAGGTGGTATCTAAGCAGGTGGCTACCTTGGCACTTTCAACATGATGAGGAAGACGAACTTTCTGGCCGTTTTTCTCAAAGCTGGCTGGCGGTAGCGCATACCCTAGTTGCAACTTGACAATTGCAGTGTAAATGGCTGAAGCCATTAGCCAAATCTGCTCACGGCTATTAGCATCATAACCGTTAATTTGATCGGGCTTGCCTGCCTTGCGCAAAATTTGGCTCGCTTGCCCCAACAGTTTGTCTATTGCTGGGTCGTTGGGTGTACAGAAGGCTGCCAATAGCTCAGGCATATAGGAAGCCCCGCCCCACTCGTTGCAGGCTAACAGCTCCACCGGCGTATTCTGCTCAGTCAAAACCTCGCTATTCTGTCGAACCGTAAACGTTACCGTCCCACGCATCGATTCTGTGAGCCCAAGAAGAAAACCACCATCTAGCTCAAGATCTCGGTCTTTTAACGCCAATAGCCCACCTGCTGCTAAACGATCAACTCTCCAGCTTTTCTGTTTAACAAAGGCAGGAGAGGCATCTAATGTGACGGTTAGGTCAGAGAGGTCTTGTTCTTCATTTGTGTTTTCAATACGCAAATCACGCAAAACTGCAAAGGCACTTTGGTGGCAGGCAAAGTTAATTTTTTCTACCAGTGTCGCGTGCAGCTTGATGACCGATGGATCATTTTGAGACATGAGCTGTCCTTAACAAATCTTTTAATAAATCGTTCACAAGATGCGCGTTTTGGCCTAGCCCACCATGCCCAACCCCTACCAGCATTTGTAATTGCCAAGCTGATTAGAATCACCAAACATCTTACGAATCATAATGTAAGCAGATGGTATTATCTTGGCCCTCCACTTCCCAGCATCCACGTTTAAACTCTTGCGAGCAGAGCGAACAAAATAAAATTAATCAATATTTTTCAAATATTTATAGCAACTTAAATTTCACCTTTATTTTTATCAACCTAGCCAATCTCTACTAGCGCCCCCCCACCATGCTGGGGCCAAATGAGTGAAGCTATTTTGGGGGAAAGATCAAGCGCATTATGGTTTGCAGTGTAAGGTGTTGAAGGGATTGGATCGAGAGGTAGCGTTGTTGGAGACGGGCTTTAAGGAGGGCGGCTTGATCGTCGCGCGCTGAAGCGGACTCCTACATCCAGCTTCATGCCCATCGCAAGATTTGACACCCGCGGGGTTGCCGCGGGCTTATTATGGTTTAGGTAACCGGGATCATCACAACGTCGCGGAACACGGGGCGCTCGGTTAGCTGCTGATACCAGCGTTCCAGGTGGGGGCGCGGCTGCCAGGTGAGGCCGATGTTCCATAGGTTATAAACGAAGGGCGCAACGGCAATGTCGCCCAGGCCAAACGCTTCGCCTGAGAACCATGCCTGGTTGGCGAGTGCGTTATCCAGCAGTTCAAACAGTTTTTCACAGGCTTGCATGCCTGCTTCAATGGCGGCGTTATCGCGCTGCGCTTCGGGCGTTCTCACATAGCCCATTAAAATTACTCGGTGCGCAGGGGAAAGCGTGCTGTTGGCCCAGTCCATCCATTTTTCTGCCTGGGCGCGCTGAGCAGGCTCCTCAATCCACAAGTTTCCTTGGCCATACTGCGCGGCCAGGTAGCGGATGATGGTGTTGGATTCCCACAACAGGCTGTCGGTGGCGTCGTCCTTGAGTAACGGCACCAACCCATTAGGATTCATGGCCTGGTATTCGGGCGTGTTGTTGACCCCGAACTGGAGCCCCGCCTGAATTTGTTCAAACGGTACTTCCAGCTCGTTAAGCACCCAGCGCACTTTTTTAACATTGGTAGAGTTATCGCGACCCCAAAGCGTAATCATAATGTTCCTTATTGGTTGGTTTTTTTAAGAGTTTACCTGATCACGCCATGAGATAAAGGTGGTTTGGGTGTGGGGCCGCATTTGCTCGTTCCTCACAAGACGCGTACCGCGCGCTACAACACCTTACCCCTCGCCTATCACCCTTCACCCTCTTTATCCTGATAGAGCTGCATCAGGCTTGAGAAGTCGAGCTTGCCGTTACCGTTTGCCTTGTGCTGAGTAAACAGCGTGCGGGCGGCGGAACCCATCGGCACAGGGGAAGCGCTTTGCTGGCTGATATCCATGGCAAGGCCCAGGTCTTTCATCATCAGGTCCACCAGGAACCCGCCCTGATACGCGTTGGCAGCGGGCACACTCTCCATAACGCCTGGGTAGGGGTTGTAAACATTGAGCACCCAGTTGCCGCCGGAGCTTTTGCGCATAATGTCAGAAAGCACCGCAGGGTCGAGGCCATTTTTGACGCCCATGTTGATCGCTTCGCAGGTGCCCGCCATCAACACCGAAAGCAGCATGTTGTTACACGCCTTGGCCACTTGCCCTGCCCCATGGTCGCCCGCGTGGAAAATATTTCTGCCCATTACGCCTAGCACAGGCGTCACTTTTTCAAACTGGGCCTTTGACCCGCCGACAATAAACGTCAGCGTGCCCGCCAGCGCACCGCTAACCCCACCCGATACCGGAGCATCGACAAAGTCGATCCCGCGCTGTTCGCCAATGGCCGCGACGCTGCGCGCCGTGTCGGCATCAATGGTGGAGCAATCAATCACCAAAGCGCCTAGTTTGATCACCTCAAACAACGCCTCATCGCCATCAACGTAAAGCGCCTTCACGTGCTTGCCCGCAGGCAACATGGAGATAACAAAGTCAGCCTCGGCGGCGGCTTCACGCGCCGAGCCTGCCACTTCACAGCCGTGATCTTTAGCGGCTTCAAGCGCTTGTTCAGAAAGGTCATACGCACGCACGGTATACCCCTCTTTCGCCAGGTTAGCCGCCATCGGGCCGCCCATATTGCCTAAACCAATAAATGCCACAGTAGCCATAACGATTGTCCTTATTGTTAATAACAAACAGTTAATAAAAGCAGCTAATAACAAACGGCGAGTAACGAGCTGCTGGTAATAACCGTTGATTATGAAATGTTGGCAGTGTCCGCTTTAGCACCCCGGCGGTACGGCTTATTTACTTCAGGTCCGCAAGCGGGCTATCGGGCCACGGCGATGCTAACAGCGCATCCATAAAGTGATCTTCCACTTCCCCTACCGTTGAATACGTCCAGCCTGGCAAGCCATCTTTATCCACCAGTAATGCGCGTACGCCTTCTGGAAACTCCCGGTGACGACAGCACTGCACAGAAAGCGCCAGCTCTGCCTGGAACACCTCGGCAAGCGACATGTGCCGGGCACGCGTTAGCTGCTCATGGATAAGCCGAATGGAGACCGGGCTACCATGCGCCAGCGTCTTTTGTGCTTTGCTGAACCATTTATCCTCACTTTCTACCGCCAGTACGGCGGCCACCCTTTGCTCGACGGTATCGTGGTCCATCAGCTCGCGAATTAATGGCGCGAAGTGTCGTATGGGTGTTTCCAGCGCGTCAAACTCTGCTTTCGAGGCTTGTTCAAGCTCGCGCAGCGCTTGATTGACCACGCCGTGAGCATCGGTCTTCTCACCGCTTCCCCAAGTGGCACTAGTCAGTTGCTGAAGCAATTCTTCCCGGCGATGGCTGGCAATGCCACGGTCGGCAAGGCCCAGGTAAAGGGCATCTGATGCATTGATCTGCGCGCCGGTCATGGCCAGAAAACGCCCCATCCCGTTCGGCAGGCGGTTTAAAAACCAGCTGGCGCCAACATCCGGATAAAGGCCAATCGTCACTTCCGGCATGGCCAGCCGGGAGGTTTCAGTCACCACACGATGGCTACTGGCGTTGAGCAGGCCCATACCGCCGCCCATTACAATGCCGCTACCCCAGCAAATAATTGGTTTGCGATAGGTGTGTAGCCGATAATCCAGGCGATACTCTCTTTCAAAAAAGCGTTCAGGGAAGCTTGGGTCAGCTTCCCCGTTAATCGCTTTATACAGCGTGACCACATCACCACCGGCGCAAAAGGCTTTTTCACCAGCGCTATCCAGCAGTATGGCAACAACCCGCTCGTCCGCCTCCCAGGCATCCAGCTGCGGCAGAATGGCGTCGATCATGTCCAGCGTTAACGCGTTAAGCGAACGCTCGGCGTTAAGCTTGATTTCCACCACCGTGTGGCCATCCTGGGTGGCGTGTTCGGTAAACAGTACGCTACTCATTCAGCATCCTTACGTATCGGCTCAAATGGCGACCGCGATCATGTCGGCAACCCTGTTTTTTACAGCTCAGCGGCACCTTCGGCGAGTACCCGGCGCGAAATGATCAGGCGCATGATTTCATTGGTGCCTTCCAGAATGCGGTGTACGCGGGTATCGCGCACATAGCGTTCCATGGGGTACTCCTTAATGTAGCCATTGCCGCCATAAAGCTGTAGCGCCTCATCGCACACTTTAAAACCTACATCGGTGGCAAAGCGCTTGGCCATGGCGCAGTAGGTGGTAGCGTCAGCATGGTCGGCATCCAGTTTGGCAGCGGCCATTCTCACCAGCTGGCGGGCGGCGACCAGCTCGGTGACCATATCCGCCAGGCGAAACTGTAGCGCTTGAAAATCCGCTAAACGCTTGCCGAACTGCTTGCGTTCCAGCAGGTAGTCACGCGCTTTATTGAGCGCCTGCTGGGCAGTGCCAATAGAACAGGTGGCGATATTGATTCGCCCGCCGTCCAGCCCCTTCATGGCGATTTTAAAGCCATCGCCTTCGTTACCCAGCAGATGATTCGCGGGCACGCGCACGTCTTCAAAGGTAATCATTCGGGTGGGCTGGCTGTTCCAGCCCATCTTGTCTTCCTTGCGACCATAGCTGATGCCTTCGGCCTTGGCATCCACGGCAAATGCGGAAACACCGCCCGCACCTTCGCTACCGGTACGCGCCATCACCACCAGAAAATCAGTGCTGCCCGCGCCGGAAATAAATATTTTGCTGCCGTTGAGCACATACGCATCGCCCTCTCGCTTGGCCGTGGTTTTAAGCGAGGCCGCGTCGGAGCCCGCATTGGGTTCTGTTAAACAGTACGAACCCAGAAGCTCGCCAGTCGCAAGCTTTGCGCCCCACTGCTTAACAGCCTCTGGCTGGCCGAAGTCCGCGAGCATCCAGGTCACCATGTTATGGATGGTGAGATACGCCGTGGTAGAGGTGCAGCCCATTGAAAGCTGCTCGAAGATAATGCTGGCATCCAGCCGTGAGAGACCAAGCCCTCCGATGCTTTCCGGCGCGTAAAGCGAGCAAAACCCCAGCTCGCCCGCTTTGCGGATAACATCGACCGGGAAGAAGGCCTCTGCATCCCACTGGGCCGCATGTGGCTCAAGCTCTTTTTGAGAAAATGCCCGCGCCAACTCGGCAAAGGCGGTTTGATCTTCACTCAGCTCAAAATCCATGGCGGTGCTCCGCTGAAAAGCCTTTGCCGCCCCTCGCCGCCACGCATTACTCAATGGCGCCAGCATCGGCTGATCAAATTGATAGGTTAACGTATACGTCAACCTATCGCCTAAATTATCGCTGCGCAACTGCTCTGCCAGCGTTAACCTTCACAATAGCACCTTTACGTTAACGTAAACTTGTTTTAGCCTCAGGGTATGCGCTTCGTAAAAGCAAACCTTTAGAAAAGCAAATCTTTTAAAAAAGAGAACGACGATGAGCAAAACCTACTCGATCAGCGACCTTGCCAACGAGTTTGATATCACCACGCGCAGCATTCGCTTTTATGAAGACCAGGAGCTGCTTTACCCAGCACGGCGAGGCCAAACGCGCATTTACAGCAGCCAGGACCGCGTACGGCTTAAATTGACCTTACGGGGTAAACGATTAGGGCTTTCACTGGCAGAGATTCGTGAGCTGTTTGAGCTGTGGGATGAAACCCGCGTGGGGAGTGAGAAGCAGCTTTTACTTATGCTGAACAAAATCAGCGAACGCCGGGCCGTTCTTGAGCAACAGATGAAAGATATCGCCATGATGCAGTTGGAGCTTGAGAACGCCGAGATTCGCTGTCGCCAAGCGCTAGATGAGCTTCATGACAAAGAGGAGTTTGACGAAAAACACACCGGAGCGCCCTCGCCCTCCTCCTGACGTTTCATAAACTCTGCCTCGTCGTACCAGCCTGACTCATTGTACAAACGCTAGCGGCGCCTCATTCCCTACCCAACAATTATTTTCAATAAACGATTTCTAATAAACAATTTCTAATAAAAAGGTGATTGACCATGCACTCTCTCTACTCAGAACTCAATTTCGGTTTGGATGACGAAATGAACATGCTGCGCGAGCAGGTCAATGCCTTCGCCGCCAGCGAAATTGCCCCGCGCGCCGCGGAAATCGATCGCAATAATGAGTTTCCCAACGACTTATGGAAGAAGTTCGGCGACATGGGCCTTTTAGGCATCACCGTGTCTGAAGAGGATGGCGGCAGCGGTATGGGCTACCTTGCCCACTGTATCGCCATGGAAGAAATCTCCCGGGCGAGCGCATCGGTAGCGCTATCTTACGGCGCGCACTCCAATCTGTGCGTGAACCAGATCAAACGCAACGCCTCCGCCGAACAGAAAGCCAAGTATCTCCCCAAACTGATCAGTGGCGAGCACGTAGGCGCGCTTGCCATGTCCGAACCCGGCGCTGGCTCCGATGTGGTTTCCATGCAGCTGCGGGCTAAAAAAGTCGGCGACAAATACATTTTAAACGGCAACAAAATGTGGATCACCAACGGTCCCGATGCCGATGTGCTGGTGGTCTACGCCAAGACTGACCCGGAGGCCGGCTCCAAAGGCATTACCACTTTCTTGATCGAAAAAGGCATGCCGGGGTTCTCCACGGCGCAGAAGCTCGACAAGTTGGGCATGCGCGGCTCCAACACCTGCGAGCTGGTGTTTCAGGATTGCGAGGTGCCCGCTGAAAACGTGCTGGGTGAAGAAGGCAAAGGTGTGCGCGTACTGATGAGCGGGCTGGATTATGAGCGCACTGTGCTGGCCGCCGGGCCGGTCGGCATCATGCAGGCCGCCATGGATGTCGTGATGCCGTATATTCATGAACGCAAACAGTTTAATCAGTCGATTGGCGAGTTCCAGCTAGTGCAGGGCAAAGTGGCGGATATGTACACCACGCTAAACGCCTGCCGCGCCTACCTGTATGCCGTCGCCGCCGCGTGTGATCGTGACCAGACCTCGCGCAAGGATGCCGCCGGCGTCATCCTCTACTGCGCCGAAAAAGCCACTCAGGTAGCGTTGGATTCCATTCAGCTACTGGGCGGCAACGGTTATATCAACGAATACCCCACCGGGCGCCTGCTGCGTGACGCGAAGCTGTATGAAATCGGCGCGGGTACCAGTGAAATTCGGCGGATGTTGATTGGCCGAGAACTCTTTACCGAAAGCCAGTAGAGGCGCGCCATGAGCATTCTCAGCACTCAGATTAATCCGCGTAGCGAACTCTTCCAAACCAATGAGCAGTCGATGCGTGGCGTGGTTACCCAGCTACATGAACTCACCGCCGCCGTTGCCCAGGGTGGCGGCGTTAAATCTCGTGAGCGTCATGAGAGCCGTGGCAAGCTGTTTGTGCGTGATCGCATCGATCACCTGATCGACGAGGGCTCGCCCTTTTTAGAATTTTCAGCGCTTGCCGCCCACAAGGTGTATGAAAGTGACGTACCGGCCGCCGGTGTAGTAACCGGCATTGGACGCGTCTCGGGCGTTGAATGCGTGATTGTGGCCAACGATGCCACGGTAAAAGGCGGCACCTACTTTCCGCTGACGGTCAAAAAACATATTCGCGCCCAGGAAATCGCCCGCAAGCATCGCCTGCCGTGTATTTATCTGGTCGATTCCGGCGGTGCCTTTCTACCCCGTCAGGATGAAGTCTTCCCTGACCGCGACCACTTCGGGCGCATTTTTTACAATCAGGCCACCCTGTCGGCTGAAGGCATTCCGCAAATTGCCGTGGTGATGGGTTCCTGCACGGCAGGCGGCGCGTATGTGCCCGCCATGGCCGATGAATCGATTATCGTTAAAGAGCAAGGCACCATCTTTCTGGGCGGCCCGCCGCTCGTCAAAGCGGCCACCGGTGAAAGCATCAGTGCCGAGGCGTTGGGCGGCGCCGATGTGCATGCCAAAGTCAGCGGCGTGGCAGACCATTATGCCGAAAACGATATGCATGCCCTGCAGCTTGCCCGGGCCTGTGTCTCGCGCCTGAACTGGCAAAAGCGCGGCAAGCTTGCCATGCAGGCGCCCGAACCGCCCAAGCTCGACCCGTTGGAGCTTTACGGCATTGTGGGCACCGACCTTAAAAAGCCCTTTGATGTTCGCGAAGTTATCGGGCGCATCGTCGACAGCTCTGATTTTGATGAATTCAAACGCTACTACGGCGACACCTTAGTCACCGGGTTTGCGCATATTCATGGCCACCCGGTGGGCATTGTGGCCAATAACGGCGTGCTGTTTTCAGAAAGCGCCGTCAAGGGCGCCCACTTTATTGAGCTGTGCGCCCAGCGCAAGATTCCGCTGGTTTTTCTGCAGAACATCACCGGCTTTATGGTGGGCTCCAAGTACGAGCACGAAGGTATCGCCAAGCATGGCGCCAAGCTGGTCACCGCCGTGGCGTGCGCCAAGGTGCCCAAGTTCACCGTGCTGATTGGCGGAAGCTTCGGGGCGGGCAACTACGGTATGTGCGGCCGCGCTTATGACCCTAACCTACTATTCATGTGGCCCAACGCGCGTATTTCCGTCATGGGTGGCGAGCAGGCCGCCGGCGTACTGGCTCAGGTTAAGCGCGAGCAGTATGAGCGCGAAGGCAGCGAATGGACTAAAGAGGCCGAAGAGGCGTTCAAGCAGCCCACCCGCGAACAGTATGAGCACCAGGGCCACCCTTACTACGCCAGTGCCCGGCTATGGGATGACGGCGTGATCGACCCGCTACAAACCCGCGATGTACTGGGTTTAGCGCTGGCCGCGGCCATGAATGCTGAGATTGAAGAGACACGCTTCGGCGTGTTCCGGATGTAAGGGGCTCTATCATGACAAATTCAACGTTAACTATTGATGCAAGCGTTGCCCGCTTAACCCTTAATCGACCGGACGTTCATAACGCCTTTGATGACCAGCTGATTGCCGAGCTGAACGCACACCTTGACCAGCTTCAACCGCTGATAAAAAGCGGAGAGATTCGCGTGGTGGTGCTGGGTTCTGAAGGCAACAGTTTCTCAGCGGGCGCGGATTTGAACTGGATGAAGCGCATGGTCGATTACGACGTTGAAGACAATCTGGCCGATTCGCGCAAACTCGCCACCCTGATGCATCGCCTGGATACGCTGCCCTGCCCCACGCTGTGCCGGGTTCAAGGCCCAGCCTTTGGCGGCGCCGTAGGTTTGGCCGCCTGCTGCGATATCGTTATTGCCTCCGATAAAGCCAGGTTCTGCCTTTCAGAAGTCAAGATTGGCCTCTCGCCTGCAGTCATCAGCCCCTATGTGCAGCGTGCACTCGGCGCGCGCCAGATGCGCCGTTACGCGTTGAGCGCTGAAGTCATCGACGCGCCTACGGCGCTCAGCCTGGGCCTGGCCCATCAGGCCGTTGAACACGGCGCACTGGATAGCGCGGTAGACGCCATGCTGGAAACGTTGCTCGCCGGTTCACCGCAGGCGCAGCAGGCTACCAAAGCGCTGCTCGAAATAGTCAGCCAATCGCCTGATTCTGACGCCACGCGCGAACAAACCTGTCAGGTGATTGCCAAGCTGCGGGTTAGCCAGGAAGGCCAGGAAGGTCTGGCTGGATTTTTTGAAAAGCGTCGCCCCGCCTGGGCTGAAACGCCTCTATCCGGCTATGCCAAGGAGCGCCGCTCATGAGCCACCTAACGTCGTCTGAACCTAACCTGCGTACCACACCCTTTGACACGCTGCTGATCGCCAACCGGGGTGAAATTGCCTGCCGGATAATGCGCACCGCACGCCTTATGGGGCTTAAAACCGTTGCCGTGTATTCCGATGCCGACGCCAACGCCCGCCACGTACGTGAAGCCGATGAAGCCATTCGCATTGGCCCCGCCGCTGCGCGCGAAAGTTATCTAAATATCGAGGCGGTGATTGACGCCGCCAAGCGCACCGGTAGTGGCGCCATTCACCCTGGCTACGGCTTTCTTTCGGAAAACGGCGCGTTTGTAAAAGCGCTCGAAGAAGCAGGTATCACCTTTATAGGGCCGCCCGCGTCAGCCATTGCCGCCATGGGGGATAAATCGGCCGCCAAAGCGCGCATGGCCAATGCGGATGTACCGCTGGTGCCGGGCTACCACGGCGATAACCAGGATGATGATTTGCTACGCGCCGAGGCCGATAACATCGGTTACCCGGTCATGCTCAAAGCCAGCGCCGGTGGTGGCGGCAAAGGCATGCGCGTGGTCGAAAAAAGCGAGGCCTTTCAGGCGGCACTGGAAGGCTGTCGCCGCGAGTCTAAAGCCGCCTTCGGCGATGATCGTATGCTGATTGAAAAATACCTGGTTCAGCCACGCCACGTGGAAGTACAGGTGTTTTGTGATCGCCATGGCCACGGCGTGTACCTGTTCGAGCGCGACTGCAGCGTTCAACGCCGCCACCAAAAAGTCCTCGAAGAAGCCCCCGCCCCCGGCATGACGCCTGAATTACGCGCAGCGATAGGCAATGCGGCGGTACGTGCCGCTCAGGAAATTGGCTACGTGGGCGCGGGCACGGTTGAGTTTCTGCTCGACGCGTCACCAGGGCAGGATGGGTCATTCTACTTTATGGAGATGAACACCCGCCTTCAGGTTGAGCACCCGGTGACTGAAATGATCACCGGCCAGGATTTGGTTGAATGGCAGCTGCGCGTGGCAATGGGTGAATCACTGCCTTGCACGCAAGATGAATTGACGATCACCGGGCACAGTTTTGAAGCACGCCTTTATGCCGAAGACCCTGATCAGGACTTTTTACCCGCCACGGGGCAGCTTACTCGCTTTGCGCTCGATTTAGCGGGTACCAACTTACAGGCCGATCAAGTACGTCTGGATAGCGGTGTGGAAAGCGGTGATACAGTTTCCATGCACTACGACCCCATGCTTGCCAAGCTGATTGTGCATGGCAGTGACCGGGACGCCGCCCTGGCTACGCTTAACCGTGCGCTAGCGGCCCTCGACATACAGGGCGTGGTCACCAACCGGGCTTTTTTGCAGCGCCTGGCGACTCACCCCGCGTTTAAGAACGTAGAGCTGGATACGCGGTTTATCGAGCGCCACGAGGCCACTCTGTTTGCCGCGCACCACTATCAGCCTGAAGAGTATGCCAGCGCCGCGTTGCTGGCGTTACACCAACTGGCCCAGGAGTGTGAAAGCAACTCGCCCTGGGATCGTCACGATGGATTTCGACTTAACGCGCCACGCACGGTGCGCATCGCCTTGCATGATCCCAAGCACGCTCAGGCGCTGGAGGACGCAAGCCCCCTAGTGGTGGTAGAAGGCAAACGACACCCGGGTGACCCAGAATGGCACCTAACCATTAATGGCCACGCCGTTAAAGGGCAAACCTTTAGCGCCAGCCTTCAACCGCTTATCGGCAATGCCGTGGCAATTACCCTTAACGGACACCGCCGCCGCTTGCAAGCCCAGCACGATGGCAATGTGTTAATCATGGTCGACCCGCAGGGCGAAACCCGCCTTTATTGGCAGCGCATTGATGCGATTGATCACGGCCAGCATGAAGTGCAGGCAAGCTTTACCGCCCCCATGCATGGCACGGTGGTGGCGCTATTGGTTGAAGCCGGTACGAGCGTTGAAAAAGGCATTCCCTTGATGGTCATGGAAGCCATGAAGATGGAACACACCATAACCGCGCCGACTAACGGCCGCGTGGAAGGTTTCTGCTTTCAGGCAGGCGATACCGTTAGCCAGGGCGATGTATTACTCGACTTCGCCCCTGGCGAATAAGGAGCTTTACTATGGCACTGCGCCCATCCAGCCTACCCCTGCGCGTACGCCTGTTCGAAATGGCCCCCCGAGACGGCCTGCAAAACGAGCCGGGGGCCATGGTGCCTACCGCAACTAAAATTGAGCTGATTCATCGGCTTGCCAATGCCGGCATCCGCCATATTGAAGCGGCAAGCTTTGTATCGCCTACATGGGTGCCGCAAATGAGTGATGCTACCGAAGTAATGCAGGGCATTACCCGCACTCCCGGCGTGGTTTACTCGGCTCTTACCCCTAATCTCAAGGGGCTTGAAAATGCGTTGGCTGCAGGGGTCGATGAAGTCGCGGTATTTGGCGCGGCCTCTGAGGCGTTTTCGCAGAAGAACATCAACTGCTCGATTGCGGAATCCCTTGAGCGATTCGAGCCTGTGCTCAAGCGTGCCCAGGAAGCCAATGTGCGTGTGCGTGGCTACGTTTCCTGCGTACTGGGCTGCCCTTATGAAGGCGATATTCCACCCGAGAAAGTCGCTCAGGTGGCCAAGGCACTTTATGACATGGGCTGCTATGAGATTTCCCTCGGCGACACCATTGGGGTGGGTACGCCGCTGGCGGCCAAACGAATGATTGAGGCTGTCTCTCGGCAGGTGCCGATTGATCGGCTGGCGGCGCATTTTCACGATACCTACGGTATGGCTATTGCCAATCTTTATGCGGTCATGGAAGAAGGCATTAGCGTGATTGATGCCGCGACCGGCGGTTTGGGCGGTTGCCCTTACGCCAAAGGTGCCTCTGGCAACGTCGCCACTGAAGACGTGCTCTACCTGCTGGAAGGTTTAGGCATTGAAACGGGGATTGACCTGCAGGCCGTGCTGGATACAGGCCATTGGATTACCCAAGCACTGGGGCGTAAGCCGACCTCAAACGTTGCTTTGGCCAGAGTGTTGTCATGACCCCCTCGTTAGCGGCGCATTATCAGCAAGGGCTACGCGATGCCGAGGTGCTAGCGCAGATTCAGCGCCATTACCCTGCGGGGCCTACTCTGCATCAGTTAGCACCGCTGGACCAGCTTCATATAGGCGGCGTAACGGCCTCCGCCCGGCTGCTCGCCCTGCTGGACCCGGCCCTTCATCCACGCGTATTGGATATTGGCGCGGGGCTGGGTGGGTTAATGCGCCAAGGGTCGGCGTTAGGTTTTCACATGACCGGCCTGGACATCACCCAACGCTTTAACGCACTTAATAAAACGCTTAGCACGTTGGCATCTTCTCAGAGCGCCTCGCTAAATTGGGTAACCGGTGATGCTTGCGCCCTTCCCTTTGTCGATAACAGCTTTGATGCGCTTGTGTTTCAGCACAGCCTGTTGAATATGCCTAACATTAATCAGGTGCTTACCGAGAGCTACCGCGTACTTCGCCCGGGCGGGCATTTGGTAATGCACGAAGTGGTGAGAGGCCAAAATGCAGAAGCCTTGCGCTACCCTATTCCCTGGGCGGCAACGCCCGTTCACTCCTGCCTGCTTAGCCATGAAGCGCTCATTGAACAATTAAGCTGCTGTGGTTTTATTGTCGAGCATAACGTTGACTGGAGTGATAGAGCGCTTGAGTGGCGTGAACGCCAGCGAATAAAGGAGCAAACGACTCAGGCATCTGCCTTGTCTCCCCAATGGATCTTTGGTGAGCGCTTTATGGAAATGGGCAGAAATCTGGTGTTTAACCTCCAAAACCACGCAATTAATTTGGTAGAAGTTAAAGCCTCTTGCTATGCTGGTTGAGATAACAATCAAGACCAAGGATGAGGAACATCAATGAAACGCTTGACTGGGGTACTCCTGTACAGCGTTGTTGGTTCAACCCTACCTTTACTCACCGCTGCCGCCAATGATACGTTGCCGGTGATCGCGTATGCCTCACCCAACAGTGAACTCCTGCAACTGGACAATGGTGTGGTGCTGGAAGGCAGCGACTTAAGCAGCCTGGACACCTACACGTCAGGCTTTCGAGTGACCGCTGGTTTTAGCCCTTGGCAACTCCCTCAATTGGATATTGGCGCTGAAATCGCCTACCGCGAAAGCGAAGAAGTCCCGATTGCCTCCAGCATGTCGCCAATGATTATGGATACGCTTAGTTTAGGCGGTGCCATTGTAGCGGGCGTACGTATGGGCGCTTTTAGCATGTACGCTAAATCTGGCCTGACCGAGTGGCGCGGCGACACCCATGAGCTTCAGGGTGCAGACGAAGGCGGCACTGCTTGGCTTCAAGGCTTTGGTGCCACCATGACGCTTAACCAGATGGTCACGCGCTTGGAATATGAGCGCGTAGATGCGCCGACGTTAAGCCACCTCAATCAACTCAGCGCCTCGCTGCATTTGCCGTTTTAGTCGTTACCTCTCAGTACGTTTGCGTTATTAACCTACCGCTGGTCTTCTACAGGTGCTGTCCAAACCGGCACATCCTCACGTTTGGGTTCCTGCCAGTCTTGTTGCATAGCACTATTAAGTGACTCCTCCAATTTCATAAATAGCTCACCATAACGCGGGCTAAAGCTGATGCCGCCTTCGATCTCTTTCCAAGCCTCAAATAGCTCGTCTTCATGGGCTTCTTCATTTTGTACAAATGACCAGGTCATTTGCTTGGCCCGCATGGGATGTACGCCCATGGCCGATAGTGCATGGCCACCAAGCTCCAATGCGGAATGATACGTTTCACTCACCACATCATCGGCCCCGGCTTCACGCAGTTGATAACCATGCCCACGGTCAAAGGCGCGTGCCAGCACCCACACGTTGGGATAATAGTGTTTTACGTGTTGAATCATCTGTACAGCACGCTCACGATCATCAATGGCGACCACCAAAAGGCGGGTGCTTTCAATGCCCGCCCTTTCCAAGAGATCAGAACGGCTGGCATCGCCAAAGTAGCTTTTAATATTGATTCGACGAGAGTTTTCGATCTGCTCCAGCTCAAGGTCAAGCACTACCATCGGGATATTATTGGCCCGCAGCAGGCGGCAGATGATTTGCCCAAAGCGTCCTACTCCCGCAATGATAACGGGCGCCTGTTCCTCAATGGCATCGGCGTCTCGGCCCTCTTTTGCAACCAGATAATGCGGCAGCACCAAGCGGTCATAAGCAATAAACAGAAGCGGCGTTAAAAACATTGAAAGTGCGACGACCAGTGAGAGTATCTGCGCGGTGTCTGCCGGTATCACGCTGCTTTGTACGCTGTAGGTCAGCAGTACAAACCCAAACTCGCCCGCTTGGGCCAGGCTTAGCGCAAAGAGCCAAAAGTTGCTTCCCTTGATCTTAAACAACCAGGCAAGCGCCAATAACACGACCGCTTTAACAACAATAACTGCAATACCCAACGACACGACGGTGGCCCACTCGGCCGCCAGCACATCGAAATTAATGCCCGCACCAACAGTGATGAAGAATAGCCCCAGCAGTAAACCTTTAAAGGGCTCGATATTGGCTTCCAGCTCATGCTTAAACTCACTGTTGGCAAGCACGACACCGGCCAAAAATGCCCCCAGTGCTGGCGATAAATTCACTAGGCTCATAAGTGCTGCAATACCGATAACCACCATCAGCGCCGTGGCGGTAAATACTTCGCGAAGCCCTGCGCCCACCACATAACGAAAGAGCAACGGCCCCAGGTAGTACCCACCAAGTATCACCGCAGCAATGGAGCCGACCACCACGAGCGCATGGGTCCAGCCAGTCAGGTGCGCGACCAAATTGAAGCTACCATGGTCGGGCTCACCACCTGGTGCCCCCATTAATTCGGGCAGAGCTAAAAGCGGAATAAGCGCCAACATGGGAATAACCGCTATATCCTGAAAAAGCAAAACCGAGAACGCGCTACGCCCGCCCTCGGTTCTAGCCAAGCCTTTTTCATTGAGGGTTTGCAACACAATAGCGGTAGAAGAGAGCGCAAAAATCAACCCAACGGTTAGCGCCGTTTGCCATACCAGACCTAACCACCATGCAATCAGCGTACCTGCCGCTGCGGTAATGATTACTTGCAAGCCACCAAGGCCGACCAGGCGAACCCGCATCGCCCAAAGGCTTTTGGGGTCAAGCTCCATACCGACCAGAAACAGCATCATGACCACGCCAAACTCGGCAAAGTGCTGAATGGTGTTGGTTTCCTGCCCTACCAAGCCAAATACCGGGCCAATGACAACCCCGGCGATAAGATAGCCCAACACTGACCCCAAACCCAACCGCTTGGCCAGTGGCACCGCAATGACTGCCGCCAAAAGGTAGATAAATGCTTGAATAAAATAGGCCGTCATACCGCACTCCTTAAACAAGATATCGCTATATTAGACGATGAGCGCCCGTTAATGCTTCGCACTTGTTTATACAAGCATGCGCTTTTTATTTAAAACCTTAGCATCCTCTCGTATTTAGATAACTTGATACGCCAGTACCCTGCCCTTGCTGCACCAAATTACTCGTAGGGCTATTCCATCGAACGACTTGCTCTTTGAGTGACTTGCCCCTCGAATGACTTGACTTCTTCGCCAACCAATATATCGTACTAGTACGCTAGTACAGCATTCAAATATTGGTGCGCTCATGCCTATATCCAGTTCTACCGATGATGTTTACCAAACTGAATTGATTAATTACCTTGTGGCCATTGATAGCTCTGAGGCCATGAATGAAGCACTTGAAAGCCTTCTGACGCCGGCGGAGTACCAGGAAATCAGCAAACGTCTGCAGATTTTTAATTTACTGCGTGATGGCGTGCCACACCGCAAAATTGCTGAATTGCTGGGAGTTGGTATTGCGACGGTTTCTCGCGGCTCACGTGCGCTAGGCACTTCTCACTCATTACTGGATCGCTGAATCATGACTATCCACGCTCAATCAGATGCTGGCCCGCGTCCGTTTACTCTGTCGCGTAAGCCCCACTACGTCACACTTGCCGCAGACTGTGACTTTTTTGGCCTATTCAAAAAAATAGAGAAGCAGTTCGATACCTGTTACATGCTTGAATCGCTGGGTGAAGACAGCCACATCGCCCGTCATTCAATCATTGGATTTGATCCTGAATATACCATTTACGCGAATGGCCAGACGCTGACCATCGAGGACCGTGCCGGCAAGGCCGAGCACTACCCAAGCGATAATCCTTATGAATTACTGCGCAGCCTGATCCCGCAAAATATTATTTCGCGTAAGTATGCTGGTGGGCTGAGCGGGTATTTAGGCTATGACGCGATGCAGTACTTTGAGCCTACGCTTTCCTTAAAAGCCAATGATGACTTTGATACGTTTCGGTTTGGGCTTTATAAAGATGGGCTTATCCTCGATAAGATGACCGGCGAGGTAACCTACTTCTATTACGACCATAGCCGCTCTGATTTCCTGCAAACGCTTATCGACGCTGAGGATATCGAGAGCGACGACCTGAAAATTACCGCGCTTGGCGACACCATGAGCCAAGCAGAACACGCCGCAGCGGTCGCCAAGGTCAAGCAGGATATTATCGACGGCAAGGTGTTCCAGTGTGAAGTCGGGTTTAAAAAGCGCTTTCGTATCGAGGGCGATACGGTCGCTCTGTACGACCAGCTGCGCACGATTAACCCTTCTCCTCAGATGTACTACATGAAGTTTGGTGATCAGAAGCTGATAGGAGCAAGCCCCGAGCTGCTGTTTCGCCTGCGCCAGGGTGAAATGGAAACCTTCCCGCTGGCAGGCACCACTACCCGTGGCCAAACGCCCCAAGAAGATACTCAGCTGGCCCGTACCCTGCTTAACGATCCTAAAGAGATTGCCGAGCACAATATGATTGTTGATCTACATCGCAATGATATTGGCCGGGTTGCCCAGTTTGGCACGGTCAAGGTGCGCAGCCTGATGGACATTAAGCGCTTTAGCCATGTTCAGCATATTTCCAGCGAAATCGTCGGCATTATTGCCGAGGGCGAAGACATGTTTAGTGCCTTGGCCAGCAACTTCCCTGCGGGCACGCTTACCGGTGCGCCCAAAATTGAAGCCATGAAAATTATCGATGACCTGGAAAACGATGGCCGGGGCCCTTACGGCGGCGCGGTTGGCCAGTTTTCGTTTAACGGTGACTGCACTTTTGCGATTCCGATTCGCACCGTGTTTGTCAGCGGCGAGCGGGCCTATGTGCAGACCTGTGGTGGCAACGTTTTTGATAGTAACGCCGCCGATGAGTATGAAGAAATACGCCGTAAATTTGCCGGTACGCGTAAAGCCTTAGCCCCCTTTATGGATTCGGAGAGCCTGGCATGAAAGTGTTAATCATCGATAACTACGATTCGTTCACCTATAACCTGTACCAATTTATTGGCGAGATTCTCACTACAGAAAAAAACCGTGGCGCGGTGAATGACTTTGAGATTGTGGTAAAGCGCAACGACCAGGTTCAATTTACCGATATTGTGGCAATGGCGCCGGACCGTATTATTATCTCGCCGGGGCCTGGCTCGCCAGACGACCCACGCTACTTCGGCGTCTGTGCAGAGGTCATCAAAGAGCTGGGGAAGACAACACCGCTGCTGGGTGTCTGCCTGGGGATGCAGGGGATTGTTCATGTGTTTGGCGGCCAAGTGGTGAAAGCACCGCTCCCCATGCACGGCAAGATCAGTCCGGTTACGCATAATCAGCAGTCGGTATTTAAAGGCGTGCCGGACCAGCTTGAGGTGATGCGCTACCACTCGCTAATTGCTGATGCAGGCTCGCTACCCGAGTGCCTGGAAGTGACCGCTGCGGTGGGTAGCCTGGAGGCGATCCACTTTGAACAGCGAGAGCACTGGGAAGCCACTGGGGAGTTCGAGCTGATGGGCGTCAAGCACCGCGACTATCCGATCCACGGCATTCAGTTTCACCCCGAATCCTTTGCCACCGAAGGGGGTAAAGAGCTGATTGCCAACTTCTTGCTGGCATAATTCATTTTAAAATACACCACAAAAAAAGCGGGAGGCCCTTTAATGGCGTCTCCCACTTTTTAATGTTGGCAAGTGGTTTAACGACCTTTACCTTCATCGCCTAAAAAGCTTAGCGTTTTGTTTTGGGGCGTGGCGCTTTTCCTCGCGCTGCTGGTTTACCTGCCCCGGGCTGCCCTTTACCGAAAGGCTTACCATTACGTTTACCTTGGGCTGCCGGTTTGCCGCCCGCTGCGGCTTTTGCTTTTGGGTGAGCTTTGGAAGTACCGGGTTTGCCCCTGGCGTTTGAGCGCGATTTACTGCCCGCCGCTTTACCAGCGCTATCGGATTTTGCCCCCGTTCCCGGTTTTCCCTTACGTGGATGTTGCCCAGTAGGTGCCCGAGGCTTGGCTTTCGGCTTAGCCGGTTTAGGAGGCGCTGCACTATCGTCAGCGCTCTCCGTCAGGGCAATGATAGTCTCCACCTCTTTGGGCGTTAAATCACGCCAGTCACCCAGCGCCAATCCCTTCAAAGACACATTCATGATCCGCGTGCGTATTAATTGGGTAACGTCATAACCGAAGTATTCGCACATCCGGCGTATCTGGCGATTTAACCCCTGCACTAGCGTGACAGTGAACACAAAAGTGGACACTTTCTGCACCTGGCACTTTTTGGTGACCTGGCCAAGAATCGGCACACCCTTTTGCATCCCCTCAACAAATTCCTCCGTAATCGGCTTGTTAACCGTTACCTGGTACTCTTTTTCGTGATTGTTGTTGGCACGGAGGATTTTATTAACCAGATCCCCATTATTGGTTAAAAAAATCAGCCCTTGGGAGTCTTTATCCAGCCGACCAATGGGGAAAATACGTGCTCCATGTTTTACGAACTCAACAATATTGTCTTTTTCACTCGATTCAGTCGTGCTCACAATACCAACAGGCTTATTGAGCGCAATCAGAATAAAGTCCTCTTCCTCTTGGGGTTCAATTTCCTGACCATTCACCTTTACACGGTCACCAGCCACTACCTGGTCACCGGTTGTCGCACGACGGCCGTTGATCCAGACATTGCCCTGCTCTACATAGCGGTCTGCCTCACGGCGCGAGCAAAGGCCGCTTTCACTAATATATTTATTGATTCGAGTCGATTTTCGTAATGACATAACACGCCGTAAGGCTAAAAGTGGATAAAAGCGCCGCTAGAAAGAGGAGCCAGGCTGTTCTAGAAAGGCGATTTCTTCATCGCTGGACGCTCTCCCCAATAGCATATTGCGATGAGGGTAACGACCAAAGCGGTCAATAATCGCCTTATGACGAACTTCAAAATCAAGATTGTTTTCAAGCCCTGGCTGGTCGAAGAGTACCATTGCCTGGGCATGAATCGTTTTCGATTCGCTATGCATATAAGGCATATATACAAAGCTGCGCTCTTCAGGCGTTAACGCCATGTCGGCACCTGCTGCCACGGCTTCCTGGGCGAGGGCAAGCGCGAGCGCATCAAACGCAAACGCGCGGGCATTATCGCGGTACATATTGCGCGAAAACTGATCAAGCACAATAATTTCGGCCAGACGCCCCTGCGGTGTATCCCGCCACGTATAACATTCGCACTGGACAACATGGCCGTGCAACTCTCCAAAACGCGCCATGATAGCGGCGTCCATCTCGGTGTCTTTCTTAAACCACTGCGCCGGGGTTAGTTCATTAAACCAGAACTGCAACACCGCTTGAGCATCCAAATTCATTGCCGCCTCCTGAGAACATACATAAATGCCGCCAGCCGTACTGGCGGTATACGCATTTCTAATGTTGCCGCTAATTAACCCGTATTGCGCAGCCCCGCCGAGATACCTGCCATGGTCACCATGAGCGCCCGGGAAAGGTCACCGCTGATCGCGCCATCGGCGTCGCGGTTACGCTGTAAAAGCTCAGCCTGCAGCCCATGCAGCGGGTCAATGTAGGGGTTACGCACGTCAATGGCCTGGCGGATCAGTGGCGTCTTCTCAAGCAACTCATCCTGCTCGAGTATTTCCAGCACCACGTTTTCCAACCGCTCAAAACGCTCGCGAAGCTTTTTGCCTAAGGCTTTTAAGGATGGCTCATCCACTAGCCGGTGCTCGTAGTACGCCGCAATGGCCACATCGGCTTTGGCCAGTAACATTTCCAACATATCCAGATAGGTGCCAAAAAATGGCCATTGATCACGCATTTCCTGGAGCAGCTCGCGTCCGCCGGGCTCTTCCAGGCGCTGCAGGAACGCTTCGCCACTGCCTAGCCATGCGGGCAGCATTAGGCGAATTTGGGTCCAGGCGAAAATCCACGGAATCGCACGGAGCGTTTCCACGCCACCGTCCTGACGCCGCTTGGTGGGGCGTGACCCCAGCGGCAGCCTACCTAGTGCCCCTTCTGGCGTTACCGCACGGAAGTAAGGCACAAAGTCAGGGTCCTCGCGCACCACGCCCACATAACCGACGTGCGCAATGTGAGCGAGCTTATCCATCTCTTCGCGCCAGCGGGGGTCAGGCGCCGGTGGCGGTAGCAAGGTGGCTTCAAGCACCGCGCAAGCGTAAATTTCCATTGACCGCAGCGCGATATCCGGCTGGCCGAACTTGAAGCGAATCATTTCTCCCTGCTCTGTCACCCGCAAACTGCCGTTTACCGAGCCCGGTGGCTGCGACAAGATCGCTGCGTGAGCGGGGCCGCCCCCACGGCCGACGGTGCCGCCGCGGCCGTGGAACAGGGTCAGGTCAACACCGTGTTTTTCACACACATTAACCAACGCTTCCTGAGCCCGATACTGCGCCCAGGCAGCCGCCAGTTGCCCGGCATCCTTGGCAGAGTCGGAGTAACCGATCATGATTTCCTGACGGTCATTAATCAGTGCTCGGTAACCAGGCAGCGACAGGAGCTGTTCGACAACCGCACCCGCGTGATCCAAGTCGTTGAGGGTTTCAAACAGTGGTGCAATGGGCAGCGTGACTTGGCCACCCACCTCTTTCATTAACAGCGCAACGGTCAGTACATCTGACGGCTCGCCAGCCATGGAAATAATGTAGGTACCCAGTGCCTCTGAATGCTCCTGGGCGATGACCTTAAAAGTATCCAGTACTTCACGACACTCGGCAGAACACTCCCAACGGCGTGGGATCAGGGGTCGGCTAGACGCCAGCTCCTCCAACAGGAACGCCTGGCGCTGAGCTTCGCTCCACTCCTGGTAGTGTCCCAGGCCTAATGTGCTGGTGAGTTCTTCGATCACTTGGGCGTGGCGGCTGGCTTCTTGACGTAAATCCAGCTTGGTCAGCGTTACTCCAAACACGGCGACGCGGCGCAGCGTATCGAGCAAGGCACCATTGGCAATGGTGTCCAAACCCACATCGCATAAAGAGCGGTAGCAAGCCAGCAGCGGCGCATAAAGTTGGTCGCGAGTTTCAATAATCGGCCCGCCGTCGTAATTGCGGCCATCAAGCTTCGCCTTGGCCCAGTCCCGGGTTGCTTCCACCTTGGCTAAAAGGCGTTTAAGCAGCTCGCGATACGGCTCGGCGACATCGCCCACTTCTGCTTTTAGTGCGCTATTGGCCTTCCACATGGAAAGCTCAGTTTTAAGCTGTTCCAGGTCGCGCAGGTAAAGGTCTGCGGCCATCCAGCGCCCCAGAAGAAGCACTTCTCGGGTGATTCGTGAAGTAACATTAGGGTTGCCGTCCCGGTCGCCCCCCATCCATGAAGCATAGCGAATGGGTGCAGCATCCAGCGGAAGGCGCTCACCAGCAGTATCCAGCAGTAGATTATCCAGATCACGATGGAAGTCAGGCACGGCTTGCCATAGCGAGTTCTCGATAACCGCAAATCCCCATTTGGCTTCATCAACCGGGGTTGGCCGCTCATGGCGAATTTCATCGGTATGCCATGCCTGGCTAATCAATTCTTCTAACCGCCCGTGAGCGCGCGTACCGCGCTCTGGATAGTCGCCAGAACCTTCGATGGCGGTTAGGCACTCATCAATTGCGTCGTATTTTTGGATTAGCGTACGGCGAATAACTTCTGTCGGGTGGGCAGTAAGCACCAGTTCCACCCGCATATTGGCGAGTGTTTCGACCAGCTTACGCGGTGAATTACCCGCCAGTTGGGCCCGCTCAAGCAGCCCGTTGAGGGTTGGCTGGGTGCCGGGTTTGTAGTCTTCTACACGGCGAAAACGTGCGCGATAGTGCTGCTCGGCAATGTTGGCAAGATTCAAGAACTGGTTAAAGGCACGCGTAACGGGTAGCAGATCACGCTCGGGTAACTGACGTAAATACTCAATAAGTGCGCGCTGCTGGAGTGAGTCACCTTGACGACCTTGCTTGGCATGCGCTCGGATCGTCTCAATTTTATCTACAAATGCCTGTCCCAGGTCGTCCGCTATGGTGCGTCCCAGGCTATCTCCTAAAATGCGTACGTTATCGCGCAGCGATTCGTGCAGGTCGTGACTCATTGGCAAGGCCTCCTAGCGGGGTCGCGTCATTATTAATGATCAATTTATGCTTTATTCTTGATGTTTAGCCGCCTGCCAGTGAGCTTCCATCTCTTCCAGCGAGGCTTCCGTTATCGGTCGATGGGCCGCGTTTAAGGCATGCTCCACATAGCGAAAACGACGTTCAAATTTACGATTGGTTCCACGCAAGCACTGTTCAGGATCAGCACCCAGACTGCGGGCTAAATTGGTGACCGCAAACAGTAAATCACCGACTTCTTCCTGAGCATGGCGTGTATCTCCTGTCGCCAGTGCTTCTTCTACCTCACCCAGCTCTTCACGAATTTTATCCAGAACGCCCTGCGTATCGGGCCAATCAAAACCTACCCGGGCCGCGCGCTTTGAAAGCTTGTTCGCACGGCTTAACGCAGGCAACGCGCGAGGTACGTCATCAAGTACCGAAGGCGCCTCAATGACACGTTGGGCGCGCTCTTCCGCCTTAAGTGACTCCCAGCGCTGATTAATCTGTTGGGTCTGTAGCGCTTCAGCGCTAACACCTGGCGGCCTACGCGAGCCAAGCGTACCCTCCGGAAACACATGCGGGTGCCTGCGCAGCATTTTAGCCGTCAACGTATGTACGATATCGTGAAAATCAAAGCGCTGCTCTTCTGCACCAAACTGAGCGTAATAGATGACTTGAAAGAGTAAATCGCCAAGCTCCCCCGGCAGTTCATCAAAGGCGCGCCGCTCAATGGCATCGGCAACCTCGTAGGCTTCTTCCAGCGTATGAGGAACGATACTGTCCCAGCCTTGCTTAATATCCCACGGGCACCCTTGTTCGGGGTCGCGCAGTACCTGCATCAATGTCAGCAGGTCATCCAGATCATAGCGCATCAAGCCGCTCCATATTAGGCACCTTTTTCAGGGTCTGCGTTTCGCAGGCGGCGCACTTCGGTCACATTGGGCAGTTGCTGAATACGTGAGAAGAGCCGCCCCAAAGATTCAAGTCCATCCACTTCTAACGTAATCCTCAGGCGGGCGATGCCTTCGTTGGTATCCGTTAGCGTATTCACCGCCAGCACATTGACTTTCTCATTGCCTAGAAGGCCCGTCACATCGCGCAGTAGGCCCGAGCGATCCCAAGCCTGGATTTCGATAGTGACCGGATAACGCGTATGGGCGCGCTCGCCCCATTCTACTTCAATGATCCGCTGGGGCTCTTCCATACGCAGTTGGAGGATATTGCTGCAGTCCTGACGGTGTACGGTAACTCCTCGCCCTTGGGTGATAAACCCCACAATCTGCTCACCCGGAACGGGGCGGCAGCAGTTAGCCATGCTGGTTTTAAGATTGCCCACGCCAAGCACGGTAATGTCACTTTTAGGGGGTTTGCTCGGCTGCTTGCGCGGTTTGGCAAGTAAACGTTCCAGCTGTTCCTGATCGTCAGTCTCGCCAAATAACTGCTGGGCCTGGTTCAATACCTGCCCGATACGCAGGTCGCCTGCCCCGATAGCGGCATACATATCATCAGCGTTTTGATAATTAACCGCGTCGGCCAATTTGGGTAGATCCAACCCGTCGACATCAAGACGGCGCATTTCTCGCTCAAAAAGTACCCGGCCCTCTTCCAGGTTCTGGCCTCTGGCCTGATGCTTAAACCATGCCTGAATTTTGGCGCGCGCTCGTGATGTGCGCACGTAGCCAAGATTAGGATTGAGCCAGTCGCGGCTTGGCCCAGCTTTGGTGGCGGTAAGAATTTCCACCTGCTGGCCCGTTTTAAGCTCATAGGTCAGCGGAACAATGCGCCCGTTAATTTTGGCGCCCCGGCAACGGTGGCCAATTTCGGTATGAACCCGGTATGCAAAATCAATCGGGGTGGCAATACGCGGCAAGTCGATAACATGACCGTCAGGCGTAAAGACATAGTTGCGGTCCGGGGCAACGTCGCTTGAAAGCCCTTCGCGCAGATCACCAAAATCGCCCACTTCGTCCTGCCATTCAAGCACTTGACGCAGCCAGGCAATTTTTTCTTCGTAGCTGCGGCTTTTCGCGTTGGTGTCGTGCCCTTTATAGCGCCAGTGGGCACATACCCCAAGTTCTGCGTCGTCATGCATGGCAAACGTGCGGATTTGAATTTCGAGGACTTTGTTTTCAGGCCCGACCACCGCAGTATGAAGCGATTGATAGCCGTTCTTTTTAGGGTTGGCGATATAGTCGTCAAATTCGTCTGGGACGTGGTGCCAACGCGAATGAACAATCCCTAATACGGTGTAGCAGTCGGTGACTTCTGGCACCAAAATGCGTACTGCACGAACGTCGTGTACGTCAGAAAATTCGATCCCTTTGCGCTTCATTTTACGCCAGATCGAGTAAATATGTTTGGCTCGGCCACTCACGTCGTGATGGGTAATATGCTGAGCTTCCATCAACGTTTTAAGCGTTTCGACCACGTCATGAATATAGTGCTCTCGATCCAGGCGCTTCTCAGCAAGCAGCTTGGCGATCGCCTTGTACTCTTCTTCGTGCAGATAGCGAAACGACAGGTCTTCAAGTTCCCACTTGATTTGCCCCACTCCTAAGCGATGCGCGAGGGGTGCATAAATGTCGGCGACTTCGCGGGCTACCTGCAGACATTTTTCAAGCGGAGCATCCTTGACCTGACGCAGCGCACAGGTGCGCTCGGCGATTTTAATGAGCGCAACGCGAACATCGCTCACCATATTGACCAGCATTTTACGCAGGTTTTCCTGCTGATTATGCTGGGCCATACCGTGGTTGGGAGCGTGTGGATAGCTGATGGCAGCCATTTGCAGGACGCCATCAATTAACGTGGCAACTTCACTGCCAAACCGTTTGGAAACGGCCTCCAGACTCAACAGTCCTTCGCGCACGGCGCGATAGAGCACTGCCGCTTCCAGGGTCGCCTGGTCAAGCTTTAGGTCTGCCAAAATGTCTGCCATTTCAAGCCCCATACGGAAGCTTGAACCAAGAGATAGCCATTCACGATGAGTACGAGGCGCCTCACGTTCGAGTTGCTCTGCCAGTTCGCAGGCTTCAATAAGACGCTCAGGCTCACTTAGACGCACATCTTCTTGCAGGCGCGTTAACCATTGTTGTATGTCTACCCCGCCGCTATCCATTAGCGGCTGGTCTTCACGCACTTTCACCATGACTCTTACTCATCCCTTCAGGGTATTCGTCTTGACGGCGAATACCGTGGCTTGATGCGATAGGCGGACTAGCCTTCGTACTCGAACAGCATAAGCGATTCCATATGTGCAGTGTGCAGGAACATATCTGCCACTGCTACTTGCTTAATACGATAGCCTGCCTGCACCAAGTGCGCCGCATCACGGGCAAGCGTTGCCGGGTCACACGACACATACGCAAGCCTGGGTACCGGGTAACGACTCAGCGCCTTGCACACTGTTTCTGCACCGTTACGCGGTGGGTCCAGCACCAGCGCATCAAGGTGCTGCTGGTTTGTCAACAAGGTCTCAACCGCTGCGCTATCGCTTAAATCAGCCTGTTGAGCACTTACGTCTAGCCCGTTACGCGCCGCATTGCTGCTGATGCGCGCCACCATTGAAGCGCTGCCTTCAACGGCATGTACCTTGGCACCGCCCGAGGCGATGGGCAGGCTAAAGTTACCCATTCCGGCAAACAGGTCCATAACATGCTGGCCAGGCGCGGGAGCAAGCCATTTCACCACTTGCGCCACCATTTGTTGGTTAACGTCAGCATTAACCTGTAAAAAATCGCCGGGAGCAAAGGTGAGCGTGAGCGGTGGTTGGCCTTCTATCTGCAGGGTCTCTTCCAGCACCGGTTCAGCGCTGTACCAGTGTAGACTGGCAGACTCGCGGCCCAGCCACGCGCCAAGCGCCCCCCCCTGTTGCTTGGCAAACGCCTGCCAGCGCTCGGCATCCAGCGCATGTGCTTTAAGCTGGCGGACCAAGAGCACGCATTCCGATGCAGTGGCCAATAGCTCGATGTGGCCCACCAGACGCGGCGCCTCAAGCGTTGCTAACAAGGCCCTCAAGGGAGGCAAAAGCGCTTGTAAGGGCTCCACCAATACATGGCACTGATGAATATCGACTAACCGATGACTATGAGCTGCGCGAAACCCCAGCAACACGTTCCCCTGCCCATCTATTTTTACGCCTAGTCGCGCTCGGCGGCGATAGTGCTCAGAACTGCCATGAAGCACATGGGGCGGTCCCAGTTCAATACCCTGACGAGCAAACAGCTCGCAAAGAACGTCTTGTTTATGCGTGCGTTGTGCTTCAATCGCCATATGCTGCAATTGGCAACCACCGCACTGGCCAAAATAAACGCAGGGGGGCTCAACGCGCTGTTGAGAACGGTGTAGCAGCGCTTTTACATGCGCTTCATCAAAGCGTTTGCGGTTGACATGCACGGCAGCGTCAACACGCTCGCCGGGAAGCGCCCGGTCAATAAACACGGTTTTACCTGTGGCGTCATGAGCAACTCCCCGGCCATCATGCGCCAATCGCTCAACCACCAGCGCATCACTCGTGTCAGAAGCACTTGTTGATTTAGCAGCGGGCTGGCGTACCAGCCCTGATTTGCCTGATGCAGCGCGCGATGGGCGCCGCTTACCCAGCATGGCCATTTATAGCTCCGGGCCGAATAGGCCCATTGAGAGGTAACGATCCCCCCGATCACACACAACAAACACGATGACCGCATTTTCTACTTGCTCAGCAATACGCAGCGCACCCGCAAGACTGCCGCCCGATGAAACACCCGCCAGAATGCCCTCTTCACGGGCCAGACGGCGCATATTGCTCTCAGCCTCTTGCTGGCTAATATCCAGCGTAATATCTACCCGCGGGGCTTCAAAAATCTCGGGCAGGTACGCCTGCGGCCAACGGCGAATACCGGGAATGCTGGCGCCATCAGAGGGCTGCAAGCCGACAATCTGAATAGCGTCGTTCTGCTCCTTGAGGTAGCGAGACACCCCCATAATAGTGCCCGTTGTGCCCATGGAGCTTACAAAATGGGTAACCTCCCCCTGGGTTTGCTGCCATATTTCAGGCCCCGTTGTACGGTAGTGCGCCAAGGGGTTGTCCGGATTGGAAAACTGGTTCAGCGGCTTGCCTTCGCCCCGTTCAATCATGGCATCGGCAATATCCCGGGCCTCTTCCATACCACCGGCCTTACTGGCAGAAATCAGCGTCGCGCCGTAAGCCACCATGGCCTGCTTACGCTCCTCCGACGCATTCTCAGGCATCACCAGAACCATGTTGTAGCCTTTGATAGCCGCCGCCATGGCGAGCGCAATACCAGTATTTCCCGAGGTTGCCTCGATCAGGGTATCGCCTGGTTTTATTTCTCCACGCGCTTCCGCTTCGTTCAACATCGAAAGCGCGGGACGATCCTTTACCGAACCAGCGGGGTTGTTGCCCTCAAGCTTCGCCAACAGCGTATTGTTGCGCCCAGCAGTGATCCGCTTCAAACGCACCAAGGGAGTGTTGCCAACCACATCCTCTAGCATGGGATAATTCATCACACGTTCCTTATCATTACCGTTATGCTGCATTATATCGGTGCTGTCGTACGCTGGACAGGCAACCACATTGAATCAACGAGTTTCTTCCATGTCTTTAAACACACGTTTGCTGTTCGCGCTACTCGGCTTTCCGCTTCTGGTGTACGCCATGATGGCTATTTTGCTCATGGTACAAAGTGATACGGCTGAACGTGCTGCGCTTCACGAGCGACTTAAAGATGCCGGTGAGCTATTAACCCCAAGTTTCCAGCTCGCCATGGTAGACGCAGACTTCCAGCGTATGGAAAGGCTTTCTCGACGGCTGCTGGACCGTTATGGGCTTAGTTCTGTCAGCCTCTTTGATGAGCAAGGTAACCGTTTGTTCGTGCTAGGCCGCTCCACCCCACCTCATCTACGTTTAACAGCGCCCAGTGCCCCCCTGATAGAAGAAGAAGAGCATATTTGGCGACTTCTAGTCCCTCTTGATAGCGCGCTCCCCAACATGAACCCGACAGGGGTGGGCTGGCTTGAAGCCGAGGCAAACGCCCGCCCCTTGACGCTTGAACGCTACAAACTGTTGGCCAGTTTAAGCCTGGGCGGCATGCTGTTAGGGCTACTGCTTTTTCTGGGTGCCTTTGCTGTTAGTCGGTATATTTCCCGGCCTATTGAGGAAGCTAACCAGGCCTTATATCGCTTATCTCGTGGCGACTATCGGCTGCAGTTAACGCCTGCACGACCAAGCGAACTTCGCCAACTAGCCGTTCATGTGAATAGCTTGGCTGAGCACTTTCAGCAGTCGCAGCGCGATATGCAGACCCAGATTGAGCAGGCGACCAGCGAATTGCAGGAATCAATGGAAACCATTGAAGAGCAAAATATCAAGCTCGACCTGGCCCACCGCAGCGCGCTTCGTGCTAATGCCGTTAAATCCGAATTTTTAGCCAATATGAGTCATGAGATACGCACACCACTCAATGGCATTATCGGTTTTTGCCGGTTACTGGGCCGCTCCAGGTTGGATAACCGCCAACAGGGGTGGTTAGAGCACGTTCACCGTGCCTGTGACAACCTGCTAATGCTCGTCAATGACGTGCTCGATTTTTCCAAACTTGAAGCAAATCGCCTCACACTTGAAGAAGTCGACATTGATATTGTCTCGCTTTTGGATGAAGTGATTGGCTTGCATGCGCCTGAGGCGCAACGTAAACACCTGCACTTGGTGGCAATGATTTACGATGATGTGCCTACGCCGCTTAGCGGCGACCCGCTGCGTATTCATCAGGTGCTTAGTAACCTGATCGGCAATGCACTCAAGTTTACCCACGAAGGCGACGTTATTGTTCGTGTGATGCTCGACACCCAGGAAGGTCAGCACGTGGTACTGCGTATCAGTATTAGTGATAGCGGCATTGGTTTGAGTGAAGAGCATCAAAAACAGCTTTTTAGCGCCTTTTCCCAAGCAAAACCCAGCCATTCACGCCAATTTGGCGGTAGCGGGCTGGGCTTATCGATTTGTCGCCAGTTGATTGAGCGAATGGGCGGCACTATCAGCGTGGAAAGCGAGGTAGGCCACGGCTCAACGTTCTCATTTACCCTTCCACTATTGGCTAACCAAAGCGGCGAACGCCCCGCAGAGCTTACTCTGAAAAGCCCGGTCGTACGTCTTTATGAAACCCATACGCCTACTCGCAATACGCTTGAGTACTTGCTAGAGCGCTGGGGGGCTACCCCCGTCGCCTTTACCGCTAATGAACCCGAAGATCTGCTGATGTTATGCCTGGATCAAGATGAGTTCGAAATAGAGAAGAGAGACTACTGGCGAGATTTGATTGATCAAGCCGCCTGCCCCGTATTGATTCTGGCAAATACCACCAGCTATGACTTACCGCCTTGGGAGCTTCCTCATGGTGGGGAAATGCTCTGCAAACCTTTCACTCGAGCCCAGTTGGTCACGACATTGCGCCATTTGCTGCAGCCCGCAGATCAAGAGATAGCGTCCGCTCAATCAAAAGCGCCTCCGCCAACGGACGCTTCCGTCATTGATATTTTGATCGTTGATGACAATGCCTCCAACCGTGAGTTGCTTAAGGCGCTGCTTGAAACGGATCAGCTACGTATTACGCTTGCCGATAGTGGGCATGAAGCGCTTGCCTTGGCAGTTAATTACACGGCTGACATGGTGCTAATGGATATTCGTATGCCGAGTATGGACGGCGTTGAAACCAGCCAAGCGCTGCGCCGTATCAATAATCACTGGTCACGCTGCCCTATTATTGCGGTAACCGCTCATGCCTTAAGCAGCGAACGTCAGCAGTGGCTGGCGGCTGGGCTGGATGATGTACTGATAAAGCCTGTTGATGAGGCGCAGCTACAACAATTGTTGCTGCGTTTTTTGGCCGTAACCCCTTCTCTGCCTAGCGTTACATCAGCGACTGCCTTGCAACGAAAAGGCACTACTGAATTTCCCAGTGAGGCACTCGCGGCCGTCGATTTAACCATGGGCACAAAGCTTGCGGGCGGTAAAGAGAGCGTTGCCTATGCACAGCTTATACGCCTGATTGACAGCCTGGATGAAACAGAAACGCAAATGCGTGCCGCCTATGCCCAGAAAAACCTGGCGATGCTGCTTGACTGGGTACATGGGCTCAATGGAGCAAGCCGTTACTGCGGCGCACCTGAACTAGCCCTATTGGTAGAAACCCTTGAGACGCGGTTACGCACCAGCGGGCTCAGTCATGTGGGCAGCCTCCTGGAAGCGTTGTACACCGCAATGGCACGCTTGCGTACTCATCGAAGCAAGCTGGCCCGTGGGCCTAACGCTCCAGAATGACAAAGGCAACTGCGTACTCCGCTTCATCACTTAGCGTGATATGGCTGGTCGTCGCACCGGATGCCTGCATTAGCCGCTTGGCCTCACGACTCAACTGTAAAAAGGGCTTCCCCAGGTGGTCATTAACCACTTGGATATCCCCCCACTGCATGCCGCCTCGAAGGCCAAGCCCTAGTGCTTTTACAAACGCTTCTTTGGCGGCAAATCTTTTCGCCAAGTAAGCCACCGGTTCGCCTTTTTGCTGCCATATCGCGTATTCGTCAGTTCCCAAAATACGCTGAGCAAAACGTGACCCATGACGCTCAACTGCCCGGGTAAAACGCGCTACCCGGGCAATATCAGAGCCAATCCCCACAATCATGTGTTAGTGACCACAGCAGTCATGATGACCATGCGTATGCTCATCTGCATGGTCATGTTCATGATCGTGAGCATCTAAAGCCGCCATCAACCCCGCTTCCTGGCCTGCAATAATAAGGCGCTTCATTTCCTGAACAGCCTCTTTGAGGCCAACAAACAGCGCCCGAGCAATAATTGCGTGACCGATATTCAGCTCATTCACCCCAGGCAGTGCGGCTATTGCTTCTGCATTATGGTAATGAAGTCCATGCCCAGCATTAACCACCAGCCCTAGGGAAACGGCCTGCATCGCTGCGGCGGTTAAG
The DNA here is from genome assembly GCF_052375975.1 of Halomonas sp. TP35. Classification (NCBI taxonomy): domain Bacteria; kingdom Pseudomonadati; phylum Pseudomonadota; class Gammaproteobacteria; order Oceanospirillales; family Halomonadaceae; genus Halomonas; species Halomonas sp. TP35. Next base: position 344,903 of record NZ_JBQSUZ010000002.1, read on the forward strand.
CGCTGATACTCAGCATTTGCGGCGTCACTCCCCAGCTTCTCTTCTGCATAAGCACCGGTATGAAGCTCAATCGTTGGGGCACCAGCGCGATGAGCCGCATCGATTTGTGCTTCGTCAGGGTCGATAAACAGCGATACATCGCAGCCTGCGTTTTTAAGCCGCTCACATGCTTTGGCAATCGCCTCAAAACCACCGACCACATCCAGCCCGCCCTCTGTGGTGAGTTCTTCACGCTTTTCTGGTACCAAGCATACATGTGCTGGGCGCACCTCTTCAGCCAGCGCCAGCATATCTTCGGTCACCGCCATCTCTAAATTCATGCGGGTATTTAACACTTCCGCCAACAGCCTGACATCGCGAAGCTGTATATGACGGCGGTCTTCGCGTAAATGCACCGTAATGCCATCTGCGCCCGCTTCTTCAGCCAACAAGGCAGCCTGTACCGGGTCCGGATAGCGGGTACCACGTGCCTGACGCAGCGTGGCGATATGGTCGATATTAACGCCCAGTAGAATGCGCGGAGGATGCATAACTATCTCCATTCCAAAAAATCATAAGCATGAACTATGGCTGTCGCCGGCGGGCCAATGCCATCATTAGCTCCCGGGAGCGCAGCGCAGTAGACCCCAAATGCGGTGCCAGAGCCGCCCGCATGACCGATTTAAGAACGCTCGCGAGCCCCGTATGCTGCCAGTCACCCTGCTCAATATAACGCAATGCGCGCCCTTCAAGCCCCTGCTCTGCGGGAAGAAAAGCACGGCTTTGTGCATCAAACCGATAGCGGGCTTGCGGGTCCAGCACATTATTATCTGGCGTGCAAAAGCGCGGGGTAGCTTCAAGCGCATCCAACAACGCCCATTCATACCGCCGCAAGGCAAGAGCGCGCTCGGAAGGCATTGGAAGCGCTTCAAGCAACGCCGTATAGAAGGCAAAAACATCGGGCGCAGCGAGTTCTAGCGGCAGCAGCCGGGTGGCGATTTCATTCGCGTAAAGACCGCATAGAAGGCCCTCTCCTGCCAGTAATGCCGTTTGTCCACGCGACTCCATCAATGTTAGTCGTTTCAAATCGCGTTCGCCGCGCCAGCTAACAAACAGTGGCGTAAACGGCTGTAGTCGTTGACGCGATTTGGACCCCGGCCGCTGCCCTCCGTGGGCAACGGCGCGGATACGGCCATTATTAAGCGTCAGCAAATCGACTAATGCACTGGTTTCACGGTAGGGCTTGCGGTGCAGTAAAAAAGCGGGCTCCGCTGACATTGCGACACTCAATCGAGGTCGTAACCCAAGCTTTTCAGGGCACGCTCGTCATCGGACCAACCGCGCTTCACTTTTACCCACATATTCAGCATGACCTTGGTGCCCAGCGCGCGCTCCATATCCAGGCGCGCCTCGCGGCCAATGCTCTTGATTCGGTCACCGTTTTCGCCGATCAGGATGACTTTCTGCCCTTGGCGTTCCACCAGAATCAGCGCGCTGATATGCGTGATGCGCTCGGTTTCGCGGAACTCTTCGATCTCAACGGTCATCTGGTAGGGCAACTCGTCACCCAACTGACGCATGACTTTTTCACGCACCAGCTCAGCGGCCATAAAGCGCAGGCTCTTGTCGGTAATCTGGTCTTCTGGGAAGAAGTGAACGCTTTCTGGCAGGTATTTAGCCACTTCCTCTTCCAACGTTTCTACCTGAGTGCCATGCTTGGCTGAAATGGGCACAACGGCTGCAAACTCACGCCGCGCACCCACTTCAGCAAGCCAGGGAAGCAAATCGCCCTTATCCTGTAGACGATCCACTTTATTGACGGCGAGAATAACCGGTGCCTTAACATGCTCAAGACGTTTGAGTACCGCCTGGTCTTCGTCAGTCCAGCGGGTACGATCAATAATAAAGACCACACAGTCAACATCACGAAGTGCTTGGGTAGCCGCCTGGTTCATAAAGCGGTTGATGGCTTTATTACGGTCTTTGGACATGATGTGCATGCCCGGTGTATCCACGTAAATAAACTGCGTATCTTCAACCGTCTTAATACCCATTACCTGATGGCGCGTGGTTTGCGGACGCCGAGAGGTAATTGAGATTTTTTGCCCCAGAATACGATTCATGAGGGTTGATTTGCCTACGTTAGGCCGTCCAACAATGGCCACAAAGCCGCAGGATTGGCTCATGATTTGTCTCCTGGTTTTTTCTCAAGGTACGAAAGCGCTTCTTCTGCCGCTTGCTGTTCAGCATGGCGGCGGCTAGGGCCTTTACCGGTGGTATGCTTGCTTAGTAGCTCAATGTAGCACTCCACGGTAAAGGTCTGGGCATGCGCCTCGCCCTTTACAGAGACCACTTCATAGCGCGGCAGCGCTGACTGACGCGACTGCAAAAACTCTTGTAAGCGTGTTTTAGGGTCTTTCTGGGTATCTTGTAACGAGATATTCTCTAGACGCTCGGCGTACCAGGACAGCACGCGCTCCCGGACAACGTCCATACCGGCGTCCAGGTAAATGGCACCAATTATCGCTTCAACCGCATCGGCGAGAATCGACTCACGGCGATGCCCTCCGCTTTTCATTTCCCCAGACCCCAAGCGCAAGCATTCGCCAAAGGTCATTTCACGGGCGAGCTCAGCAAGCGTTTGGCCTTTCACCAAACGCGCGCGAAGGCGCGATAACTGCCCTTCCCGCGCCTGAGGAAAACGTTGAAACAAGGCTTCTGCGATAACGAAATTAACAATTGAATCACCCAGAAACTCCAGGCGCTCATTGTTACGACCACCGTAGCTTCGGTGCGTCATGGCCAGTTCCAAGAGCGTTTCGTCGCCAAAGGTATGGCCGATTCGTCGGCAAAAAGCGTTTAAAGGATTACTCACAAGGCTCCTACGTCATTGACGTTAACTATTAGTGACATGACTAACCAAGGCTGACATAAACTTATTCATTCAATCCGTCGCACCGTATTAAAGCTGGGCAACCCGCCGTCCCAATGCATCCAAACAGCAAATGCACGACCCACGATATTCTCTTCCGGTACAAACCCCCAGTAACGGCTATCGTTGGAGTGATCGCGATTATCGCCCATCATGAAGTAGTGACCTTCAGGCACTTCAACTTCGCGCATTTGCGGTCCTGGGTCGCGGGGGTTGTTGTAGATAGTATGGCGCACGCTACCCAACTGCTCTTCTAATAATAGCTCTTGTGGCGAGGCATCGGGGCCTTCTTCCAATAACGTTTTAGTGACCAGGTCGCCGTTCACATAAAGCTGCTTATCTTCGTAGCGAATACGGTCGCCCGGAAGGCCTACCACCCGTTTGATAAAGTTGACCGATGGCTCATCCGGGAAGCGAAACACCATCACATCGCCACGCTCAGGCTCACCAACCTCCAAAATACGGTTGTGAACCACCGGCAAACGCAAGCCGTAGGCAAACTTGTTCACCAGGATAAAATCGCCTACTTCAAGCGTGGGCCGCATTGAACCCGATGGAATTTGAAACGGTTCGACAATAAAACTGCGTACTACCAATACCACCAGAAGTACCGGGAAAAAAGAGCGCGCATAATCGACCGGCCAAGGCTCTTTTAAAAGTTTTTCCTGTGTTGGTGCGTCAAGGTTCCCAGCAGCGGCTTCCTCTGCTTTCGCCAACCGCTCACGACGCTTAGGCCGCAACCAAATCACATCGATAAAATAAACGACCCCTGAAATTACAACGGCCAGTACCAGCAGTAATGAAAAATCCATAAAGAAAACCTTCCCTAGTCGTTAACCTTGAGCACAGCGAGGAAGGCATCCTGGGGAATTTCAACGCGCCCCACCTGCTTCATCCGTTTTTTACCGGCTTTCTGTTTTTCCAGCAGTTTTTTCTTACGGCTTACATCACCGCCATAACATTTTGCCGTTACGTTTTTACGCAGGGCTTTTACGGTAGAGCGCGCCACTACCTGACCACCGATAGCGGCCTGAATGGCCACGTCAAACATCTGGCGCGGAATCAGCTCTTTCATTTTTTCGACCAGCAGCCGGCCGCGGCTATGAGCATGATCACGATGGATGATCACCGCGAGGGCATCGACCTTTTCGCTATTGATCAGCACGTCCAGGCGCACCAGTTTGGCCTCTTCGAAACGCTCGAAATTGTACTCAAGCGACGCGTAACCGCGGGAGATGGATTTCAGGCGGTCGAAGAAGTCCATGACCACTTCCGACATCGGCAACTCATAGGCTAACTGAATCTGGTTACCCAGGAACTGCATGTCTTTCTGGGTGCCGCGGCGCTGCTCACACTCGGTAATGACGTTACCCACAAACTCCTGAGGCACCAAAATACTGGCCCGCACGATGGGCTCACGCATCTCATCCACGTCTGCCATATCCGGCAGTTTGGAGGGGTTGGAGACGTAAGTAACGTCACCATTTTTCATCGCAAGCTCGTATACCACGGTAGGTGCGGTGGTAATCAGATCAATATCGTATTCGCGCTCAAGCCGCTCCTGGATAATTTCCATGTGGAGCGTGCCCAGGAAACCTACGCGAAAACCAAAGCCCAGGGCATCCGAGTTTTCCGGTTCATACTCTAAAGAGGCATCGTTAAGCGCGAGCTTTTCAAGCGCATCTCGAAAGTCTTCGTAGTCATCAGCACTGACGGGGAACATGCCGGCATACACCTGAGGCTTCACCTTCTGAAAACCAGGCAGACGCGGCACGTCGGGCGTTTTGGTATGCGTGATAGTGTCACCCACCGGCGCACCGTGAATCTCTTTAATACCTGCGACAATAAAGCCCACTTCACCCGCACGCAGGATATTGGTCTCTTTGCGCAACGGAGTAAAAATGCCCACTTCAGTGGCGTTCCAGTCGCGGCCCGTTGACTTGATTCGGATCTTGTCGCCCTTGCGCAGCGTGCCATCAAACAAGCGCACCAGCGAGACAACGCCTAGATAGTTATCAAACCAGGAGTCAATGATCAGTGCTTGCAGAGGCGCATTCCGGTCACCTTTGGGCGGCGGAATATCACGCACTAAACGTTCAAGCAGTCCATCAATGCCAATACCGCTTTTGGCGGACACCTGGCAGGCGTCAGTGGCGTCGAGACCAATGATCTCCTCAATCTCTTGCGCTACCTTGTCCGGGTCGGCCTGGGGTAAATCGATTTTATTGAGGACGGGTAATACTTCCAGACCCTGCTCAATGGCGGTATAGCAGTTAGCCACCGACTGCGCCTCAACCCCTTGGCCCGCATCTACGACCAGCAGCGCCCCTTCGCAGGCATACAGCGAGCGCGATACTTCGTAGGAGAAATCCACGTGGCCTGGCGTATCGATGAAATTAAGCTGATACACCTCGCCATCGGCCGCAGTGTAATCGAGCGTCACCGACTGCGCTTTAATGGTGATACCACGCTCGCGCTCAATGTCCATGGAGTCGAGCACTTGCTCTTTAAGCTCGCGCTGGGTCAATCCACCGCAGGTTTGGATCAAGCGATCAGAGAGCGTTGATTTCCCGTGATCGATATGAGCGATAATTGAGAAGTTTCTTATATTCTTTAAATTACTGCTAGAAACGTCGTGGGACATCGAGAGTGGTCTGCCTTAGTGGTACGTAAGCGGCTTTATTACCAGCCGCCTCGAGAGTTTAAAGCCCGAAAACAGCTGGCATGTTGGCCACTTTGCCTATTTCCGTTAAAAAGATAAGCGCTATTGTAGCGATATGTGCGGGATAGGAACAGCAGTCCGGCGAGAACCGCCGGACTGGGTAGGCAGAGAAGGGATTATTCCAGGCGTAAAGCTAAAAACAGTGAGCGACCCTCACGGTAAACACGCACTGGAATTGCCCGATCACTTGGTAGCTGTTCAACAATGTCTAACAACTCATCCGGAGAAGACACGCTGCGGTGATCAACACTTACCAGCACATCGCCAACGTGGAGGCCCGCCTGAGCGGCAACGCTATCAGGCTCCATCTGACGCACTTCAACGCCCCCCTCAATATTCAAGCGCTCACGCATCGCGTCATCCAACTCGGCAACCGAAATCCCCAAACGCACCTGATTGTTGCTTTCATCACCCTGTGAGGCTGTTTCGGAATCGGGCCAATGACCCAGCGCTACCGTCTCCGTTACCTCTTCGCCATCGCGCATTAAGGTAAGCTCCACATCACTTCCAGGAGCAACACGACCAATTAAACGCGGTAGTGTGCTTGAGCGATCAACCTCTTCGCCATTGACACCTGTAATCACGTCACCAGCGCGTAAGCCGCCTTGCGCTGCAGGGCCTTCCGGGTCAAGGTCAGCAATGAGGGCCCCACTTGCGTTTTCCATACCAAAGGATTCGGCCAAATCTTGAGATACAGGTTGAATCATGACGCCTAGCCAACCACGATCAACGCGTCCCTCTTCACGCAGTTGATCAGCAACGTCCATGGCGACATTAATGGGAATCGCAAATGAAAGCCCCATAAAGCCGCCGCTACGGGTAAAGATTTGCGAGTTAATCCCGACGACTTCTCCGTCAAGATTAAACAGCGGCCCACCGGAATTACCTGGGTTGATCGCCACATCCGTTTGAATAAAGGGAACGTAGGCATCACGCGGCAATGTGCGATTAATCGCGCTGATAATGCCTGCAGTGACTGAGTGATCAAACCCAAACGGAGAGCCAATCGCGGCCACCCACTCACCCACTTTAAGATCGTCAGAATTGCCAAGATTCAAGACCGGTAATTCAGAAGCATCAATTTTCAAAAGTGCAACGTCGGTCTGAGCATCGCTGCCGATCAACTCAGCGGAGAGCTCTCGACGGTCATTCAAGCGCACCAATATCTCATCAGCATCCTGTACAACGTGGGCGTTAGTCATGATATAGCCATCATCGCTAATCACGAACCCAGACCCCAGCGACTGACGCTCTTCACTACGTCCTTGTCCGCCACTGCCTGGCGGCGTGGGAAAACTATCACCAAAAAAATGCCGGAAAATTTCAGGTATCTCTTGCCCGCCGAACCCACCCATTGAAGGGCCGCTGCTGCGTTGCACGGTACGGCTGGTTGAAATATTGACAACGCCTGGCGCAGCCTCTTCAACCAATTCAGTGAAATCGGGTAAATTATAGGCATAGGCATTTTGGCCTATCATCAATAATGTAACTAACCATAGCCATAATGCGGAAGGAAGAACCAAGCGCTTCATGTAAGAGCTCCTAATAAAGCAGACATCAAACGAAGGAAGTGCAACTCACCATGAGATGCAGGACGCCTAACTGACCAATTGAGGGCGAAAGCGTTCCGTTCGCCCGCTAATCAATTTTTTTAAAATCACACATCCAACGAACAGCGTCATAAAAAAACTGGCAGGTGCCCACCACACAGCCCCGTCTAACGCTGCAACCCCTCCTGATAACAGTAGCGCAACCAATAGCGGCAGCGCATAGACAAGCAAGGCTAACAGGGTAATATCAGAACGACCAAGAGTAAGCGTTACGCTTGTGCCAAGCGGGTAGTGCTCGCAAAGTTGAGAGGAAGCATAAGAGGTTTTTACTTCGATACGCTGGCGCTGCTGACGCGCCAATACGCCCATGCCACATCCACGACCCTGGGCACACTGCTGACAGCTCTCTTTCACCGACACATCAACTAACAGCCCACGCGGGGTGTAGCCAACAACGCGACCGGTGCGCAGCAAGGCATCACCTTCAGATTTCATCAACGCACTAACACCTTGGCTGAACTGATTGAGCTGGAGAACATGCGCACAATGTAAATAAGAAAATTTAGTCAAACTCAACCGATTGAACAATACGCTGAAGCATTGAAGGGGGAACTTCACCAATACCGACTAGCTGCCAGTACTGCTCGCCTTCAGCATATTCGTCAACCGCTATCGACGAAACACCAATTTGATGGACGCCGCGATTCAACTCTTGCGGCCCCGCTTGAGGCTCGGCAAAAATGCTAATGGTGGCCAAACCGTCGCTATACAAACGCTGATGCGCGTCGTCATCCTGGGAGAATGTCGGCTGAGCGACAAAGCCTTCGGGCAGCCATGAAGGCTGCCAAGCGGGCTCTGTGCTGACGGGCAACGCATCAATGACAACCGGACCTGTATAGCGCTCGGGCTCATTTAATTGTGTTATTTGAAAGGTTTCTAAAATACGACCCGTTGAATCACTTAACACGTGTTTTAACAATAAGCCGGTTGTATTATCCAACCACCACTCATGGGTATAGCGCTGCTGGTCGTGCGGCTCAAATCGAAGCGTTGCTGCCTCGCGCCCAGCGACTCGGACGTCTTCATCCAGTGAAATATCATAAAAACGAGAAGTGTGCTCAACCCACCCTTCCAGGGAAGGAAATGCACCGTTTTTACTCTCTGCTGACCAAGCCAGCTGCCCTACCCGAGAGCGGCGTTCGACGCTTATAGAGGGACCATCAAGCAACTGAACAACTTGCTGGCGAATACCATCCTGAATGCGATGTGAAAGCGCTAGCGTGCGCACATCAATGGCATTAATCGCAACAGCCCGTGCTTGAAAAGTATAACAATGGCTCGCTTGTAAACTTCTTTCCAGCCACAGCTGAACATTGCCAGATGCATTTTCAGAGGGCGCATCCGCACACATGTCAGGTTCATCAGTTTGTGCATATAGCTGTAAAGGCAACAGGCTAATGCTCAATAACGCAGCAGAAGCCACCCACCTGTTTCGCCAGGTCACCATCATCCGGGGTATTCCCTTATCTATCGGTAGCCACTCTTAGCCTGCTATTACGTACAATCTTTCAAATGCCTATCTAGAGATTAAGGCATGCTCCCGAGCCTTGGTTTTACGAATACGCGTTTAAAACTCGTATTCAGGTACCACACTCAGGAAACATTGTAATAACGTGTTAGCGTTGGCCTAGCGGTTCAGTGACAGAAGAACGCATCAACGGCATCCAGCTGTCGCCATTGCCATAAGCGGCGCCCTGAGAATGCTGCTCTAGATACGACTGCAGAAGCCTAATCTGATCAACATCAATAGTGTTAACTTGCTGCGCGGGAGCACTTTGAGCCACGGCGGCTGAAGCGAAACCCGTCTCGCTTACGTTCATTAGCCCGTTTTGCGCTTGACCATTAACCCGAAAAGGCGTTGGTTCAAACATCGGCATACCAGCAGAGGTCATTGATGCTGGCTGCGAGGCGGCAAGGTTGACAGGCTGAACCTGACCCGCTGCGCCTCCTCCCGTCGAGGACGTTGCCGCAATAGTGTTGCCGGGTTCAATACTTTCACCGTCAGCACCAAAGAACTGAACACCAGTAATCACCATAAGCGATACTGCTGCCGCAACACCGGCGCCGCGAGCAAAAGAGATGTTACTTGACCGAGCAGGAGTTGACGCTGGGGCGTCAGCCATCATCGGAGCAGGTTCATCCTGTAAACGCGCCATAATACCGGCGGAAAGGTCGGCACTCACATCAACACTCCGCTCACGCTGCATCATGCTACGAGCCAAGTGGTAACGTCGCCACGTATCTGCCGCATCAGCATCATTTGGCAGTGCCTTCAACACTCGGCGTAGTTCCAGCTCATCACTTTCGCTATCCATTAACGCTGAAAGCGATTCCCGTGTGTTTTGACTCATACTTCACACCCTCACACTGTGTTAAATGAAGCCTTACCGCAGCACGGCAAATAAGCAGCGACCGCTGTAACAACTCCACTGGCCAAGATCTGATAACAACTCGCTTAGTGCAATGCACCTCGCATCATGTTGCCTCATTCTTCGGTACATCAGCCGCTCGATGCGACATGGTAGCTAGAGCGTCACGGCTGCTTGTTCTCATCCGTTTAACGGAAGCAGCTGGTGTGTATGACGCTTTACCTGCCAGACAGTTCACAAAAAAAGGAAAAACGTAATTTTCTGTGTCCTGACCGTTACCTGCAACTTCTACCTGCAACTTCCAGCAGCACTGTGTTTATTCAGTTCTATCGACCACTATTCATCGCGACTGTTCCGTGCGGTCGTCACTAACGGTCGAATGTGTTCATCCACCGCTTCACGCGCGCGAAAAATCCGCGAACGCACAGTCCCCACTGGACACTGCATTATCTGAGCAATGTCTTCATAGGCAAGACCATCCAGTTCGCGCAGCGTAATCGCCGTACGTAGATCGTCCGGCAGCTTTTCAATCGCCTCATAAACGGCGGCTTCAAGTTGATCACGTGCGATAGCGGCTTCTGGCGACTCGGCATCGGCCAGTCGGCCGCTCTGATCGACAAGCTCTGCATCCACGATGTCCAGGTCGCTACCAGGTGGCCGTCGGCCCCGAGACACCAAGTGGTTTTTAGCCGTATTGATAGCAATACGGTACATCCAGGTATAAAAAGCACTTTCAGCACGAAACTTACCGAGCGCTCGATAGGCTTTGATAAACGCTTCCTGGGCCACATCCTGGACCTCAGAGTGGTCGTGCACGTAGCGGCCGATCAAACCAATAATTTTATGCTGGTATTTTTTTACCAGCAGATCAAACGCGCGCGTATCGCCTTTCTGGGCACGTTCGACAAGCTGTTGATCCGTTTCCCGAGTGCCCATTCACACGCCCCTCCAGCTCGTACGACATGCGTCGAGCCCTATTTCTGTCACCCCTTTTGATCGGGCCTTCACAGCAAGCAGCATAGCGTCCCTTGGGCATTAATTAATGACAATGATGACAGCGGCGACCAATATGCCGCTGTGTTTATGGTTCATAACGTTAAGTGTTACGCGTTCTGTACGAGGCATCAAGCGCTTACACACTACTTGCAAAATCTTGAAGCTGACACTGCTCAACGCTTTCAAGTTCCTCAAGAATTGATTTTTACCACCCTGACACGCCATAGTAGGCGTTATTTTTCGCTCACTACGCACGCATAGGTAGCTAGATGTCAGAACAACAGGTTCATAACCTTAACGTCCTCGCCCAGGATGTCCTCACCACACCCGACGCGCTCAAGCAGGCGGTTCCTCTTACCGACACAGCTGAACGTACGGTCATCGAAGGGCGTCAAACCATTCAGAATATTCTGGATGGTAAAGATCCACGCCTTTTAGTCGTCGTCGGCCCCTGCTCTATCCACGATGTAGACGCAGCGCTGGATTACGCCCGCCGCTTGCGCAAACTGGCCGACCAGGTGAGCGATAGTCTTTATATCGTGATGCGCGTGTATTTTGAAAAGCCTCGCACAACAGTCGGCTGGAAAGGCCTTATCAACGACCCGCACCTCAACGACTCCTTTGAGATTGATGAAGGCCTGCATATTGCGCGCAAGCTGCTGGTCGACCTGGCGGAACTTGGCTTGCCGCTGGCGACCGAAGCACTCGACCCCATTTCGCCTCAATACCTTCAAGACTGTATCAGTTGGTCAGCGATTGGTGCACGTACCACTGAGTCACAAACCCACCGCGAAATGGCCTCAGGCCTCTCCTCGCCGGTCGGTTTCAAAAACGGAACCGATGGCAGCCTGGATGTCGCCATCAATGCGCTGCAGTCCGTGGCGAGCCCGCATAATTTCCTGGGCATTAACCCAGCCGGTCAAGTGGCCATTATTCGCACCCGAGGTAACGCATACGGCCACGTCGTTCTACGGGGCGGTAACGGCAAACCCAATTACGACAGTGTTAGCGTGACGCTGGCCGAAAAAGAGCTTAAAAAAGCCAATCTTTCTGCCAACATCATGATCGACTGTTCTCACGCCAACTCTAATAAAGACGCGGCTTTGCAGCCGTTGGTATTGGAGAACGTGACCAACCAGATCCTTGAAGGCAACACCTCTATCATCGGCTTGATGGTGGAATCCAATATCGGCTGGGGCAATCAAAAAGTCCCTGCGGACCTAAGCCAACTGCAGTACGGCGTTTCCATTACTGATGCCTGCATCGACTGGGATACAACGGTTGAAACGTTTACCCGCATGAACGATAAGCTGGCACCGGCACTTGCCAAGCGCATTGCGCAGTAACCCGACTGCATGCACATGCCCCGCTATGGCGTATGCCATAGCGGGGGTTCAGATGATTGCGGGTGGCTTATGGGTGAATCTCGCGCCTGAACGGTGGTAAAGCATCCAGTAGCGCCTGACCGTAGCGCCGGGTAATCACGCGCTTGTCCAGCAAGGTAATCACCCCCTGGTCGCTCTCTTTACGAATTAGCCGCCCACAGGCCTGCACCAGTTTAATCGAGGCATCCGGCACGCTAATGCGCATAAAAGAGTTCCCGCCCTGGCTCTCGATCCATTCGGCAAGCGTCGCCCCTACCGGGTCATCCGGCACTGAAAACGGCAACCGAGTAATCACCACATGGGTCAAATAGTCACCAGGCAGATCGATTCCTTCGGCAAAGCTTGCTAGTCCGAAAATAATACTACCTTTGCCCTTGTCGACCGCTGCGCGGTGCCGCTCAATTAGCTCTCTTTTGGGCAGCGCATCCTGGGCAAGCACCCGCTCTCTGATTGCCGCTGGCAGGCTTTTCTCTACCGCGCGAAGCTGCGCACGAGAAGAAAACAGCACCAGGGCCGCCTCTTTATCGGTCAACTGCGTGACAAACTGAGCGATCGCATTTTCATGCGCATCGCGATCACCAGGGTCAGTCGCCTCCTTTGGCACACGCAGCACCGCATTGGCATAATCAAACGGGCTGGGCAACGCCTGGTAGCGGTACCGATTAGCTAACCCGGCGCGCTCCTGAATGCGTTCAAATCGACCCAGTGCAGTAAGCGTTGCCGAGGTGACCACTGCACCATGGCAGCGCCCCCATAAATGCTTGGCAAGCGTATGGGCCGCTGATACTGGGCTTGCAGAAAACTCAATCTCGGGCTCACCCGCCACCCGGCTTAGCGTAAGCCACCGAGCACTCGGCGGGGCGTTAGGTGCATCCTGCTCACTAAACGCTTGCCATAAGGCGTGGGCTTCCAAGGCGCGGCCATGCAACAGCGCGACCAGTGGCAGCCAGCTTTCCGCTTGCTCGCGATCAAGCCCGGTCTGCTTATCAGGATCAAGGCTTTCACGCAGAATATCGCTGATACTCTCCAGGCAACGCGAGAGCGTGGCAAACATCACCAACAACTGCTGCGCCTGTTCACGCAGCGCATCAGGCACTTGGCCTTTTTCAAACCGCGATTGCAGTGTGCTTTCTTCATCTGACAGCCCATTGGGCCGCCCTGCCAACTGGTGCCCTACGCTAAACACATCGCCCAGCACAGGCTCCAGGCCATGAATAGCTTCGGGGAGGCTTGCCAGTAGGCGTGCGATGGTGGGCTGCACCGCCAACGCCTGATTCAGGTCGGTCAAACTGCTTTTAAGCGTATTTAACCAGCGCACACAGCCGTGTACGGCAAACCGGTGGGCGAAATGCGAAAGCGCCTTATCAGGCAGGTGATGACCTTCATCAAATACAAAAATGCAGTCGGAAGGATCCGGTAAAATAGCCCCACCTCCCAGTGCCAAATCTGCCAGCACCAGGTCATGGTTAGCAACGATGACATCCGCATTCTCAAGATCACGACGCGAGCGAAAAAAGGCACAGGCGCCAAAGTGGCCACAGCGCCTACCGGTGCATTGGCGGTGGTCTACCGTTAGCCGCCGCCAGTGGGCATCATCAATGGTGGTGGGCCAGTTATCGCGGTCGCCCTCCCAATTCCCCTGCCCATAGGCGTCCGTCATATCAGTGGCAAGCACGGTAAAATCGCTGCTTTCCGTTTGCAGGGACTGCTCGAATAGCGAAAGCGTCGGGTTAGGCTCAGCGCCTTCCATGACCTGGTCCAGCTTGGCCACACAGACATACCGGCCGCGACCTTTTGCCAACGCGTAGCGAAAAGCGATGCCGCTATGGCTGGCAAGCGCGGGCAAGTCCTGATTCAGCACCTGCTCTTGCAAGGCAACCGTAGCGGTCGAAATGACCAACCGCTTACCACGAGCTTTCGCAATAGGTAATGCAGCGATCAGATACGCCAGCGTTTTGCCGGTTCCGGTGCCCGCCTCCAGCACACAGACATGGCTGTCACTGGTCCGCTTGCCTTCGCTATCGCTTTCGATATCCCCTAACGTGCGGGCAATCTCAGCAATCATCAGACGCTGCCCGTAGCGCGGAGTCAGCTCAAGCTTTTCCACCACGCGACGATAAGCGTCCTGAATATCGCTTTTTAGGGCATCATCAAGCATGTGCTTTACAGCATACCTTCCGGCGGATGTTCGCAGGGTAGTTTGCCGTTGATATAGCGTTCGATCTCAGGCAATGAGAAGGCATCTTCTTCGCCCACAAAGCTGATTGAAACGCCTTTGGCGCCTGCACGACCGGTACGACCAATACGGTGAACATAGTCTTCCGGGTCTTCAGGCAGCGTGTAATTGATGACGTGGCTTACGTCTTCAATATGAATACCGCGGCCTGCCACATCCGTGGCAACCAGCACTTGGATTTCACCCTCGCGGAAACGCTCAAGCGTAGTGATGCGCTGGTTTTGCGGTACGTCACCCGACAACATGGCCGCACTGATACCGGCTTTTTTCAGCAGATCATCCAGCTTACGAACCAAATCGCGGCGATTACCGAATACCATCACACGCTCAAAGCTCTCTTGCTCAAGCAGGTTTACCAACAGGCGCTGCTTATCGTCGTCCGAGACAAGATAAACACGCTGGTCAATATCCGCCTGGTTTTCAACCGTGACTTCAATCTCAACGTGGGCCGGGTTAACCGTCCACTGATTGGCCAGATTGAGAATATCGTCTGTAAAGGTGGCAGAAAATAGGAACGTCTGGCGCTCTTCTGTCTTCGGCGTGTAGCGAATAATACGCTTCACGTCAGGAATAAAGCCCATCGACAGCATACGGTCGGCTTCATCCAATACCAGCACTTCCACTTCAGAAAGGTCGATATCGCGCTTTTGATGGAAATCCAACAAGCGGCCTGGCGTTGCGACCAGGATATCAATCTTTTTGCCCAGGCTTTCGCGCTGCTTTTGATAGTCCATTCCACCAACAACGCTGGCCACGTTCAACTGCGTAAAGCGAGCAAGCGCCTTGGCGTCTTTTTCGATTTGCAGGGCCAACTCACGCGTAGGCGCAATAATCAGGGCTCGCGGCGCACCGGGCTTTTGACCATCCGGTGCAGGCTCTTCAAGGAAGTACGCCATTACCGAGATCAAAAATGCAGCCGTCTTGCCGGTACCGGTTTGCGCTTTACCAACAATATCGCCACCCAGCAGCGTTGCACGCAGCGCTTCAGCTTGGATCGGTGTGCAGTACTCAAACCCTTGGGCATGAATGGCGCGCATCAACGGTAGCGGCAGATCAAAGTCATGAAAGCGCCATTTGCCAGCCACGGCAGGCACCTGAAACTGACGAAGATCCCAGCTCGACTGGCGGCGACGCGGTTTCCGACGGCGACGTTTCGGCTTGCGGTTCTGGGCCGATGCTATGGTCTGTTCCGACTCGCTCATAGGCTATGTATCTGTCCATTACTGTGAATGTTAGGCATCACGAAGCGCGTATTGTATCAGGGGTTGGCGCTAAGAGCGCGTCCTGCTGTCGAAGGTAGGCCAGAGCCTGTTAGAATATGGCTTAATTCGACATAAGGAGCGCGACATGACGCGTAAGAAAAAAACACGTTCTTTGGCTGACAAGGTGACGATTCGCACCGGGCGCCGCAAAGACTATAAACAGTGGCGCCATGATAACCCCGACCAGGTGACCTCTTCACGCCGTTTTGTCGCCAAAAAGCAGCAGCAGCGTAAACTTCAGGCAGTGCGCAAGCTAGCGCGCCAACAGGAGGGACAAAGTATCGCCATCCATCCTGACAAAGGGGCGGATCACACGCCAGAGGATAAATCGTAATGCGGTTGGTTTCTTTCAACATCAACGGCATTCGCGCTCGGCTTCATCAGTTGCAGGCCTTGATTGATACCCAGCAGCCTGACGTTATAGGCCTGCAGGAAACCAAAGTACAGGACAGCGAGTTCCCCTTGGCCGATGTGGAGGCCATGGGCTACCACGTTTATTACCATGGGCAAAAAGGTCACTATGGGGTGGCGTTAATGTGCCGCCAAAAGCCTCAGGACATCTTTTATGGCTTTCCCGATGATGGCGAAGAAGCGCAGCGGCGCATGATTGGCGTACGCTTGCTGGCTAACGACGGCGAATCAGTCACCGTTTGGAACGGCTACTTCCCACAGGGTGAAAACGTTAGCCATCCGACGAAATTTCCCCATAAAGCGCAATTTTACCGCCAACTAACAAGCCTGCTCAACGAACATTACCGCGCGGACGAGCGTCTAGCGATTATGGGTGATTTTAACATTTCACCTGAAGATCAGGATATCGGCATTGGCGAGGCGAGCCGCAAGCGCTGGCTGCGTGAAGGCAAAGCAAGTTTTCAGCCGATTGAGCGCGAATGGCTGGAGGGCATCAAAGCCTGGGGGCTAACCGACAGCTATCGCCTTTGCTACCCAGAGAACAATGAGTGGTTCAGTTGGTTTGATTATCGTTCCAAAGGCTTTGATCGCGAGCCCAAACGTGGCCTACGGATCGACTATATTCTGGTGACAGAACCGCTTGCCGGCTGCGTTCAGGCAGCGGGGATCGATTATGAGCTGCGCGCCATGGAACGTCCCTCCGACCACGCGCCTACCTGGAGCGATTTTGCGATTACGCTCAGTCCTTCAGCGTAATTGTTCTGTACAAAACCTCTGCACAAGCTCTTTGCCGTAGCCCTTTGCCAGAGCCCTTTGCATAGCCCTTCTGCATAACCCCTCTGTGTAAGTTACGCGCCGGACGTTAATCTTCTCAGTCATTCTGACGTTAATTGAAATTAGCCAGCCATTGGCTGGCTTCTTCATCGCCCAACTCAGCAGCCTTGGAAAGTGCCTGTTCGGCCTGCTCTTCACTTCCCCAGGCATAAGCCAACTGCCCATATTGGCGCCAGTCCTTGGCCGCCTGGGTATATTCAGCCAATGCTTGCCAGGCACTTAGCGCATTGTCGACGTGCCTGGCCTGCTGCCAGGACGTGGCGAGCAAGCGTAACGAGCGCTCATCTCGCTCAAGCTCCCCCTTCGCCAAGGCATTTTCCACATGCTCAGCGGCCCGCGCAGGCGTTCCTCCGCTTCGATGCAACTGAATCAGTAGCCAAAAGTCATCCTTTGATTCCAGCTTGCCCAACTGCCACGCCCTTTCCCACAAGCCAGCGGCAACGCCTGGCTGGCCTGCCTGCTGGGCAAGCCCCGCTGCCTGCTGCCACGCGTCTCTATCGCTTTGAGGGCCCAGGCCCTCAACCAACCAGCCAAGCGCCTGCTCGTTTTGCCCTGAATGGCGCAGTATGGCAAGCGCCAGTGCTTGCTGGCTCTCATCAAGCGCTTGTGTCTGCTCAACGGCCTGATTCAGCCGCTCAGCGGCAGCATCCCACTGCGCTTCTTGCGCCATCAAACGCACCAACTGCCATAGCGTGGCGGTATCCTGCTCGCTCTCCAGCCATTCGCTCAATAAATCAATGGCCTGCTCATTTTGCCCCGCCACACGCCGCAGCGACGCTTCTTCACGCAGCCAACGCGCTGCCTGCTCTGCATCCACACCGCTGGTCTGACGCGCCAATGCGAGATGATCAGCGGCCTGAGCAGGCTTTTCTTGGCGAGCCAAAGCGCTTGCCGCCAGCTGATGGTAGAGCGCACTAGCCCAACGGTCAGAAACATTTCCTCCAGCCAATCGATTCGCCTGGGCGGTGGCGCGTTCAGCCACCGCTTCAAATGCGCCGCTCTGTAACTGCTCCTGCTGCGCTTTTAAATCACGAATGACATCACCTGGAAGTGGCGCATCGGCCTGGGCGGCAGAGACCCAAACACTGAATATTAGAATCCACGCTAAACGCTGCATACCGCTACCTCAATTGAAACTCTATGCGCTGTGTGGCACGCCGGATCTGCTGGCTGCTGGCAAACTGCCACTGCCCAATAGCCTCTTGGGCGGCATCATCAAATACACGCCGTGGCTGAGAGTCCGTCACTCGAACGGAGGACCGGTCAACGCTGCCATCGCGACGAATAATAAATACCACCTCAACGAACCCTTCCATACCTCTGCGCTGCGCGCGCGGTGGATAAGTGGGGTTAACACGATTGGTAGGCGCTACCTGCCCGACACTTACTGGCTCGTTGGAAGGCGGCGCTTCGGCTACTGGGGCCGCTTCACGCTGAGCGGGTGCCTCCGTGGGCGTCGCTACTGGCGCTGCTTCCGTCGGCGGCTCAGGGGATGGCTCAGGTGCAGGTTCCGGCTGCGGTGCGGGCTGAGGCTCAGGTTGAGGCTCGGGCGCTATTTCCGTTAACTCCGGCAGCTCATCATCCATCTCCACCGGCTCGACGGGCACGTCAGGTAGCTCTACATCAGGCAGCGTAATAACACTATCGGTTACCGGAGGCGGCTCGGGTGTCGGCATGGGCGGCGGCGCCTGCTGAGGCGTGGCTTGCACAGGCTGCGGCACTGGCGCCTCTTGCTCAGGCGCCACTTCTGGCGCTTCCACCATATTCATGGTCATAGCCATTATCGGCGATTCAGGCTCACTTTCTGGCGGCGTTACCAGTAGCGCCAGCAGCCAAAACAGACCCACTGCCAGCGTAATTCCCACCAGAAAGGACACCGCATGACGCATCATGGCGCACTCCGGCTCGCAGCGACGGCCACCTGCTCTACCCCGGCCTCTTTCAGGCGATCCATAACTTCAATGAGCAGCCCCGTCGTCGATGCCCGGTCCGCCTGAATCACAGCAGACCCTTGCTCGGTCAACATACCGGCCACTTCCCGCCCTACGTGATGGATATCCACTGGCTTACCGTCCACCCAGACAGCACCTTCAGGCGTAATAGCCACCAGCACCTGCGCTTCCGGACGCGGACTCGCCGCACTGGATTCGGGGCGCTCAATTTCAATGCCGCTCTCTTTAATAAAGCTGGTCGTTACGATAAAGAAGATCAGCATAATGAACACCACATCGAGCATGGGCGTCAGGTTGACTTCATTGCTTTCTGCGTTTGCGTCCATTGAACGGCGTCTACGCATCATTCTCCTCCAAGGCACGTGCCAGCCGGTCATGCAACCGCTGATCTTCTCGACGAATCACGTGCTCTAAACGACTAATAAACAGAAGCCCCACGACCGCAATCGCCATGCCGGTTAACGTTGGCAGCGTTGCACGCGCCACACCATCGGCCATCGCGCGCGCCTGATGCGTGTCACTCATCGAGAGGCTATCAAACACGGTAATCATGCCAGTAACAGTACCCAGCAGGCCTAGTAAGGGGCAGAGCGCGACCAGCAGTTTTAACCAGGGTAGCGGACGACGAAGCTTGGCCACCAATGCTTCTGTCCACACGTGGCGTAGCGTGCGCGCGCTCCAGCTACGGTGGTCGCGGCGCTCCGCCCAGCGACGAATCAACTGCCGACGGGCGGAACGCCAGGTAATGCGGTAGTACCACCAGCGCTCTATCGCCATACCGAATACCAGCACCGCGACCAACGCCAGTACGACCAGAACCGCACCACCGGCATCGACTAGCCGCTCTACCGGTTCAAGCCAGAGAGGTAGCGTGGGCATATCAATTCACCGACGTAGCATGAACAGTAGATTGAGCTTCCAAATGATCCGCCAAGGTCGCACTCGCCTCGCCTTCAATCACTTGGCTTAAGTGACGGCTGCGGCTTGAAAGCGCCGTTTGTGCAAACAGCAAAGGTACCGCCGTAATGAGGCCTAGTACCGTGGTGACCAGTGCCTGACTAATCCCCCCTGCCATGAGCTGCGGATCGCCGGTACCAAACACGGTAATCGCCTGAAACGTTACAATCATGCCGGTCACCGTTCCCAACAACCCCAGCAGCGGCGCAATAGCAGCCAATAGCTTAACAATGGGCTGACCCCGCTCAATGCGCGGTAACTCTGCTAGTACCGCTTCATCCAAACGCGCTTCTAACGCTTCAGGGGTTTGGTGCTTATCCATCTCTTTAAAGCGTAGCAACACGCGGCCTAGCGGGTTATTCGACTGCAACTGATTAAGCGACTGACGTTGACGGCGCACGCGAAGACTCTGTAGCACCAAGTAGGCATATTGCCCCAGCGCCACCAGCAGACCCAACACCCCCAGTACGACGATGACATAACCGACATACCCACCCTGCTGGAAACGCTCCCACAGGCTAGGACGTTGAGAAAGTGCCTGTAAAACGGGGCCTTGAGTGGGGTCAATCAGGAACTCCCTGCTTTCTCCCCGATGGTAAGCCGCGAGCACACTTTGAATTTCATCTGGCGTACGCGAGACTTCGGCCAAATGACTGACGCCACCTTCTTGACGAAGTAGTGCATTTTCCGTAAAGGCGGCGAAGTCACCCAATCGAACCACGTTACGGGGCGCGATCGCGCCGCTGGAATCCGCGACCGGAAGCTCCAAACGTTCAACCTGCCCAGTTTTTGCAGCCAGCGTTGCCAGACTGTCGACCACGTTTTCTAGCTGACTACGCTCAAGCACTTCCGCGTTATCCAGGCGAGGCGGCAGTATCTCTTCTTGCAAGGTTAACCAGCTATCTTCACCCAATCCATTGCGCACTTCGGTACTGTGTCGCGCAAGGTTTGCCAACAAGCCGGAAAGCGCTTCACCCTGTTCGTTCTGTCGCTCGGTTAGCTCACTGGCCTGCTCAGCCTGCTCGGTTTGCTGGGCTTGCAGCGCTTCACTCTGCTCCTCGGCTGACTGATGGGCGGCGCGAGCCTCTTCAAGCGCTGCATTTAACGCTTGTTGATCTTCCAAAAAGCGCGCCAAGCGCTCCTGGTCACGCGCCTCAGCGGCCTGGCGTGCTTCCCGTAGTGATGAAACAGGCTCACTTTGCGCCGAGACACCGAAACTGACGGCGACAAGTCCTACCAACAAACCAGCACTTATCAGGCGTTGCAGACGTTGACGATTGACGCTCATGGCTGACCTCCCTGCTGTTCTGCAACGGTAATGGATAGCGGCAACCTCAATAGATCCGGCGTGCGCTGGTCAGCGGCGATGCGCAGGCCATTGCGGACTTCGCGCCGTGCTCGCTCATCCAGCGGTAGCCATTCATGGTTGGCGGCATCCCAAACACCCCCTTCCCGAGCGTCTGGCGTCAGGTAGTAAAATCCAATTCTACCGACGCGTAGATAATCCACTTCCCGAGCGTTGCCTTCAGGGCTTTGCAAGCGTCCACGCCAGTTATCAATGTCACGGCCGTACTCAAGCTCTACTCGCCATGCTTCTAATAAGCCGTTGATCCGCTCAACGGTGTCGGTGCTCTGCGCCTCATCAGAGCGCGCGACTCGAGCCAAGCGCTCATCGCGCAAGAACGGCATATCCTGCTCAATCCAGCGCGTTAACTGCGCTTGCATATCCTGCTCGATAAGCGGTAGCGCCGCGCGTGTCTCTTCCAGAGTATTCAGTGCAGTACTTAAACGCTGCTGACGATCGGCTTCTTCTACCAAACGCGCACTTAGCGACGCGTTTGCGGCCTCCATTTGACGAGTCTCACGCTCTAGCCGACGTAACTCTTCTAGCGCCCCCCGGGTCTCTTCATCGGCTGCGTCAATTTGCTGCTGCAGGGCCGCTTGGGTTTGCTGGGCTTCTACACTCTGGGCTGCCTGGCCCGCTGTTTCATCGCTTGCCATTAGCCCACCGCTGACTAGCACAAAGGCTAAGCAACACGTACGCACGGCAAAGAAAGACCTGTTCAGCACGTCGACTCTCCGTTACTGCCTAGCGGGCTTTACCATTAGCCACACTAGAAACTAATTAAGTATAAGAACGATTTGCGTTTAAATTCTACGCGCTAGCCTACCACCATCTCAATAAATGACAATATTTATCATTAACATTAAGACGCTTTTTGCTTTATTTTGGGTATAAAAAAGGGCGCCAAATGGCGCCCCGGTTATAATGTTGATGCTTGATGTCTTTAAACGCTCAACATGACACATGTCTTTGATGACTTAGCCTTTGATGACATAGTCTTTGGTTAGCGGCGCGAGTGGAAGCTCCCTCGCCTGCTCATGGCTTACCCATTTGGCTTCAGCGATTTCAGCGGCCGCCTCTACCGGCTCATCAATCACCAACCCATAGAGCTGTGCTTCAATCGTCATGCCAGGCTCATTCGCCGCAGGGGCCTTCTGTACGCCCAAAGGAAGCAGCCGGTCTTCAGTGACATGCAAACCGAGCTCTTCTTTAAGCTCACGACATAGTGCTGCCAGCGCCGTTTCACCCGGGTCGATCTTACCGCCCGGCTGCATAAAGAAAGCGGTGTCCTGTTTACGCACCAGTAGCAGTTGACCATCAAGGTCACTTACAACAGCCGCTACGATTTGCAGTACACTGGCCTTGTTTGGCGCTACATCTGGCATGGCCCTTCCCTCTTTTTACCCTTACCGCTTACCGGATGAGACTATTAAAACTCCCAGTCATCATCTTCAGTGGCAATGGCTTTGCCAATAACATACGAGGAGCCAGAGCCTGAGAAGAAGTCGTGGTTTTCATTCGCGCTGGGCGACAGAGCCGCCATAATCGTCGGGTCAACATCGGTCACGCTACTGGGGAACAGCGGCTCATAGCCCAGGTTCATCAGCGCTTTGTTGGCGTTATAGTGAAGAAATTTCTTCACATCTTCCGACAGCCCCACTTCGTCATACAGCGACTCGGTGTAGCGCACTTCATTATCATACAGCTCAAGAAGCAGTTCATACGCGTAATCCTTGACTTCCTGCTGACGCTCGGGCGTGGCTTCTGCCAAGGCTTGCTGGAATTTGTAGCCAATGTAGTAACCGTGTACCGCTTCATCGCGAATAATCAAACGAATAAGATCAGCGGTGTTGGTTAGCTTGGCGTGGCTGGACCAGTACATGGGCAGATAGAAGCCCGAATAGAACAAAAAGGACTCCAAAAATACGCTGGCCACCTGGCGCATCAACGGGTCATCAGAGCGATAGCGCTCCAGAATCAGTTCTGACTTAGCCTGGAGCGTGGGATTCTCTTCACTCCATCGGAAGGCATCGTCAACATCGCGCGTGGCGCAAAGCGTTGAGAAAATCGAGCTGTACGAGCGCGCATGCACCGACTCCATAAACGCAATATTGGTGTATACCGCCTCTTCATGGGGTGTGCGAGCATTTTCCATTAGCACCGGAGCACCAATGCTGCTTTGGATGGTATCCAGCAGCGTCAGGCCCGTAAACACGCGAATGGTCAGCTGCTTTTCCTGCTGAGTCAGCGTGTTCCACGATTGAATATCGTTGGAAAGCGGCACTTTTTCCGGCAGCCAAAAGTTACTGGTCAGGCGATTCCATACTTCAAGATCCTTGTCATCCTGAAGACGGTTCCAGTTAATCGCATTCACCCGCGATAAGCGTTGCGTGGTAGTCATGAAATAACTCTCATTAAAAGCGCCGTATTACATACGGCGCATCAAGTACAGAATATCAAATGCTGGCAATTTTCCAGGCACGGGTATTAAAGCGTGCAGGAAACGCAGCCTTCCACCTCAGTACCTTCCAGCGCGCTTTGGCGCAGACGAATGTAATAAAGCGTTTTAATACCTTTCCGCCAGGCGTAAATCTGCGCCTTATTGATATCACGCGTTGTCGCAGTGTCCGGGAAGAACAGCGTCAATGAGAGCCCTTGGTCAACGTGCTGGGAAGCCTCAGCGTAGGTATCAATAATCTTCTCAGGACCAATTTCATAAGCGTCCTGGAAGTAATCAAACGTGGACTCGCTCAAGAACGGCGCAGGGTAATAAGCACGCCCCAGCTTGCCTTCTTTACGAATCTCGATCCTGGCCGCTACCGGATGGATGCTTGAGGTCGAGTGGTTAATATAGGAAATAGAACCCGTGGGCGGCACTGCCTGCAAGTTGCGGTTATAAAGGCCGTGGGCCATTACCGATGCCTTGAGCTCCTGCCAGTCCTGCTGAGTAGGTAGCGTAATGTCGCTACGCTCGAACAGTCCACGTACTTTATCGGTGCGCGGCAGCCACTCCTGCTCCGTATATTTATCGAAGAACTCGCCCGTTGCATATTTGGAGTCTTCAAAGCCTGCAAACGTATCGTTATGCTCAATCGCCAAGCGGTTCGAAGCGCGAATGGCATGAAAGGCGATGCAGTAGAAATACAGGTTGGTAAAGTCCAGCCCCTCTTCGGAGCCATAATAAATGTGTTCGCGAGCCAGGTAACCGTGCAGGTTCATCTGACCAAGACCAATAGCGCGTGACTTGGCATTACCTTCGGCAATAGAGGGTACGCTACGCAGATTGCTCATTTCAGAAACCGCGGTTAACCCGCGAATGGCGATCTCAACGCTTTCGCCAATGTTGCCGGCGTCCATTACCTTGGCGATGTTCATCGACCCCAGGTTACAGGAGATATCCTGACCCATTTGGCGATAGCCAAGATCATCGTCGTATTCGGTAGGCGTATTGACCTGCAGAATTTCCGAGCACAGGTTACTCATATTGATACGACCAGCAATCGGGTTCGCCCGGTTGACCGTATCTTCAAACATGATGTACGGATAGCCCGACTCAAACTGCAGCTCTGCCAGTGTCTGGAAGAACGCCCGCGCATTGATTTTTTGCTTACGGATGCGCGCGTCAGCGACCATCTCATGGTATTTCTCGGTAACACTGATGTCGCCAAACGGGACGCCATAAACGCGCTCAACGTCGTAAGGCGAGAACAGGTACATATCGTCGTTACGCTTGGCGAGTTCAAACGTAATATCCGGAATCGTCACACCCAGCGACAGCGTTTTAATGCGGATTTTCTCATCAGCATTTTCACGCTTGGTATCCAAAAAGCTCAGGATATCGGGGTGGTGCGCATTCAGATAAACCGCGCCAGCGCCTTGGCGAGCACCTAACTGGTTCGCATAGGAGAAGGCGTCTTCCAAAAGCTTCATGATCGGGATAATGCCCGATGACTGATTCTCAATACGCTTGATGGGTGCGCCGGACTCACGGATATTGCTCAGCAAAAAGGCAACACCACCGCCCCGCTTGGAAAGCTGCAGCGCTGAGTTAATCGAGCGACCGATCGACTCCATATTGTCTTCAATACGCAGCAAGAAGCACGATACCAACTCACCACGCTGCTGCTTGCCGCAGTTTAGGAAGGTAGGCGTCGCTGGCTGGAAACGACCGCTGATTATTTCATCAACCAAGGATTTTGCCAGCGCTTCATCGCCGCGCGCCAGGGTCAGTGCCACCATACATACGCGGTCTTCATAGCGCTCAAGGTAACGCTTACCGTCGAACGTTTTTAGCGTATAGCTGGTGTAGTACTTGAAAGCGCCTAAAAAGCTTGGAAAACGGAATTTGTAGGCATACGCCTGTTCAAACAACGCTTTAACAAAGGCGAAGCTGTATTGGCCGAGCATCTCCGCTTCGTAATAGCCCTCTTCCATCAGGTAATCGAGCTTTTCTTCCAGCGAGTGGAAAAAGACGGTGTTCTGGTTAACGTGTTGCAGGAAGTACTGACGTGCTGCTTCACGGTCTTTATCCAGCTGTAGTTCACCGTTGGCACCGTACAAATTAAGCATCGCGTTTAGCGCGTGATAATCCATAGTACGCGCTTCGGAAGCTCCCGTAGCCGGCCGTTTGGGTTCAGCCTGGTTTTTCGTGACTAGGTTTGTCGTTTCCAAAACTCTTCTACTCCTTTGCGAACCTTGGCCACGTCGTCGTCGGTGCCAAATAATTCAAATCGATACAGCAATGGCACACGGCACTTTTCTGCAATAATGCGACCAGCCAGGCCATACGCTTCGCCAAAATTAGTGTTACCGGCAGCAATGACGCCGCGAATAAGGCGCCTATTCTGCTCATCGTTAAGAAAGCGAATGACTTGTCCTGGCACTGCGCCTTTTGCCTCGCCGCCCCCGTAGGTGGGCGTGATTAATATATAAGGTGCTGTGGCATGTAGCGTCGGTTCATCACGCCCTAGCGGAAGACGCTGTGCGGCCAGACCAAGTTTTTGTACAAAACGATGAGTGTTACCTGATTTGGTGGAGAAATAAATTAGGCTGCCGACCTTGGGTGTTGCAGCGGCGGCGTCCACCAACATAGCAATTTTACGCCAACGCTTGGATACGGTCCGGGCGGAAACCCGACCAGTGATCATCACCAGCAACGACAACCGGAAGCTGACGGTAGCCCAGGGCCTCTACTTCTTGTTGGGCACCCGACTCGGCCGTAATATCGATAACGGTATACGCTAAACCCTGTTTATCCAGAGCACGGTAGGTAGCAGTACACTGAACACAAGCAGGCTTGCTATAAATCTGGATTGCCATGGTCATTTTCCCCTTTTCATAGCGGTATTTTTCGGGTAGAGCATATCTAGTATCTCCCCCTCTCTGAAGACATCACGCATACTATATATAGACCATGGGAAAATCAATTCAAGCATATATAGTATTTTTTCATCCACAGGTTATTGACAGCTCATGCCCAGCCTATGGCCTGGAAATAAAAAAACCGCCCCACAGAGGGGCGGCCTTTTGCAGGCGCCAACGGCTGGCATCCTGCCCTACATAGCGCTAAATTAAGCGATAGCAGCCTGGTAGCGACGCTCTACGTCTTCCCAGTTAACGACGTCGAAGAACGCAGCAACGTAATCAGGACGCTTGTTCTGATACTTCAGGTAGTAGGCGTGCTCCCATACATCCAAGCCGAGCAGCGGCGTGTTGCCGTGCATCAACGGGTTATCCTGGTTTAGCGTGTTTTCAACA
This sequence comes from Halomonas sp. TP35, assembly GCF_052375975.1. Lineage (NCBI taxonomy): Bacteria > Pseudomonadati > Pseudomonadota > Gammaproteobacteria > Oceanospirillales > Halomonadaceae > Halomonas > Halomonas sp. TP35. The sequence continues at coordinate 371,650 of NZ_JBQSUZ010000002.1, forward strand.
ACCAGCTTTTTATCGGGAGTAACAGAGAGCCATGCCCAGCCGCTACCAAAACGACCTACGGCTGCCTTTTTGAACTCTTCCTTGAAGGAGTCCAAGCCGCCCAGCTCGCTATCGATAGCTTTTGCAACATCGCCCAGGGGTTGACCACCACCATTTGGTGACATCATCTGCCAGAACATGGAGTGGTTGGCATGGCCGCCGCCGTTGTTAATAACCGCTTGGCGCTTGGCTTCTGGTACGCGGTCCAGGTTTGAAACGAGTTCTTCAATCGCAACGTCCTCAAGGCCTGTGCCTTCAAGCGCAGCGTTGAGATTATTAACGTACGTTTGGTGGTGACGCGAATGATGGATTTCCATGGTCATCGCATCGATATTCGGCTCGAGAGCGTCATAAGCGTACGGCAGTTCGGGAAGGGTATGTGCCATTTTATCATCTCCTTGAGTGGCTTTCGTTGCGTTCACTACATTACATGCGGTCAGCCCGCACCTTTTTCAACCGCCATGGCGATACTTTCTCAGCCTTGGCTGATGCTGTTTCGTATTGTGCCCGTACTTTAGCCAACTACGGGCGATTTATCTAACTGCTCGCATGCAAAAAGCCGGCTCTTGATTCAGCCGGCTTACATCAATCAGATCCCCCAAAACAGCTTATAGCTTGCTCTCTAGTTCAGGCAGAATATCAAACAGATCGCCTACCAGACCATAGTCCGCTACTTGAAAGATCGGCGCTTCGTCGTCTTTATTAATCGCGACAATGACCTTGGAGTCTTTCATGCCCGCCAAATGCTGGATCGCGCCCGAAATGCCCACGGCAATGTAGAGATCCGGCGCGACGATCTTGCCAGTTTGCCCGACCTGCATGTCGTTAGGAACAAAGCCTGCATCTACCGCTGCCCGTGAGGCGCCTACGGCCGCCCCCAGCTTATCGGCAATACCGTCCAGCAGCTTGAAGTTTTCACCATTGCCCATGCCGCGGCCGCCTGAAATAACCACTTTGGCGCCACCCAGCTCGGGGCGGTCGGACTGTGCAAGCTCTTCTTTAACAAAGCTTGACTGGGTGTTTTCAACCACCACGTCGACCGCTTCGATCGTAGCGCTGCCGCTGTCGGCAACGGCATCAAACGCGCTGGAGCGCACGGTAATTACTTTCAGCGGATCATCGCTTTTCACGGTAGCGATGGCGTTCCCCGCATAAATGGGACGCAGGAAGGTATCAGCGCTCTCAATGCCAATGACGTCGGAAAGCTGGCTAACATCTTTCAGTGCAGCCAAACGCGGCAACACATTTTTACCTGCTGTGGAGGCGCTCGCCAGCACATGGGTGTAACCATTGGCTAGCTCCACCAGCAGCGCACCCATGGGCTCAGCCAGCTGGTAAGCGTAAACAGCGTTATCTGCAACCCGCACCTTGCTTACGCCATCAAGCTTGGCGGCTGCTTCAGCGGCGGCCTGGACGCCTTCTCCAGCCACCAGAACGTCAATATCGCCACCGATGGCTTTGGCGGCAGCTACCACGTGAGCGGTGGCGCTGGCGAGTTGGCCGTCATTGATATCGGCAAGTACCAAAATGCTCATTAGATCAGCTCCTTTCAAAGCACTTATCTTGAAGAACTTATCTCAAAGAACTTTTCTTAAAGAACTTTGGCTTCATTTTTTAGTTTATCGATCAATTCATCCACCGACGCAACTTTAATACCGCCTTTACGTTCTGCCGGGGACTCGACTTTCAAAAGGCTTACCTTGGATGCCACCTCAATGCCGTAATCGGCTGGGGTTTTGACATCCATCGGTTTCTTTTTGGCCTTCATGATATCCGGCAGCTTGGCGTAGCGTGGCTCGTTCAAGCGCAAATCGGTTGTCACAATGGCAGGCAGCGTCAGGGCAACGGTCTGCAAGCCGCCATCGATTTCACGGGTAACATTAACCGTATCACCATCAACGACCACTTCTGAGGCGAACGTGCCTTGCGGCAAGTTGGTTAATGCGGCCAGCATCTGGCCCGTCTGGTTATTGTCGGTGTCAATCGCCTGCTTACCCAGAATGACCAGGCCGGGCTGCTCTTCATCAACCACCTTGGCCAGCAACTTGGCAACTGCTAGCGACTCAACTCGCGCGTCGGTTTCGATGTGAATAGCGCGGTCAGCACCCAGCGCCAGCGCCGTACGCAGCTGCTCCTGGGCGGCTTTGGGGCCAACGGTGACGGCCACTACTTCAGTAGCAACGCCCTTCTCTTTTAGACGTACCGCCTCTTCCACCGCAATTTCGCAGAAGGGATTCATGGCCATTTTGACATTGGTAAGATCAACGTCAGAGTGGTCTGCTTTGACGCGGATTTTGACGTTATAGTCGATGACGCGTTTAACCGCGACGAGTACTTTCATAGGTTCCTCGCTTGGCTGGTGGCAAAAGCCGTTAACCAAAGTCGGCACCCGCCCAGCGGACACCGCTTATAAAAGAGTCAGCCTCGCCATACGCGATGACGATGCCGAAGAGATTCATGCAAGCGTTTGATAGGCACGCAGTTCAAAACCTTGTTAATTTGCCACAGCCTGCCCAATAGCAACAATACCCATTCGCTACCGCAATAGTCGAACAGTCGCCAAACAGGGATACGTTTGGGCCACTTAGTGTGAAACGCGGCTTTTAGCATCGTAGGCGTGACCTGACCACGGTATTATGCCTATCATGGAGCATAACCAGAAGCAAACGACCGTTTTATATTAAGGCCGTGTTTTTATAAGGCACTGCACTTATGAGAATAAGGAGAGACCAGGTGGAAAATGTTGAACGCGACGTCATGGACTTCGATGTAGTGATTGTAGGCGCGGGCCCTTCTGGACTTGCCGCTGCCTGCCGCCTGATGCAACAAGCAAATGAAGCCGAACATGAGCTCACCGTCTGCGTGGTGGAAAAAGGCTCAGAGGTGGGCGCGCACATTTTATCTGGCGCGGTGTTTGAACCACGGGCGCTCAATGAGCTCTTTCCCGATTGGCAAGAGCGTGGCGCCCCTTTGAACACTCCCGCCATTCGCGACGATGTATACCTACTGAAAGATGATCAAAAGGCGCAGAAGCTACCCAATTCGCTGGTCCCCAAAAGCATGCACAATACCGGCGGTGATCAAACGCGATACGTGATCAGTGCTGGCAATCTGTGCCGCTGGCTCGCCGAGCAAGCTGAAGAGCTTGGCGTTGAAATTTTCCCTGGCTTCGCCGCCCAGGACGTCATTATTGAAGAAGACGCCGTACGCGGCATTTTGATAGGCGATATGGGCGTTGCCGCTGACGGCACGCCGAAAGATGGCTATATGCCCGGCATGGAGCTGCGCGCCAAATACACGCTGTTTGCTGAAGGCGCGCGTGGCCATTTAGGCAAACGCTTAATCAAGCATTTTTCCCTTGATGCCGGACGCGACCCGCAACACTACGGCATTGGCCTAAAAGAGCTCTGGGACGTTCCCGCTGACAAGCATGAACCGGGGCTTGTGGTTCACGGTTCTGGCTGGCCGCTGGATAAAGATACCTCTGGGGGCTGGTTCCTGTATCACGCTGAAAACCAGCAGGTAGTGGTTGGCCTGATTATGGATCTTTCCTATCAGAACCCTTGGCTTTCACCGTTTGATGAATTTCAGCGCATGAAGCACCACCCGGCGCTTAGCCAATATCTGGAAGGCGGTAAGCGTGTGGCTTACGGCGCCCGAGCGCTCACCAAAGGAGGCTTTAACTGCCTGCCTAAAATGACGTTTGCAGGCGGCCTACTAATTGGCTGTGATGCAGGAACCCTTAATTTCTCCAAAATCAAAGGCCTACATACCGCCATGAAGTCAGGCCTGGTGGCCGCTGAAAGCGTTTTTGAAGCCCTAAAAGCAGGTGATGAAGGCGCGCAAGAACTGGCTAGCTTTACCCAAAAGTGGGAGGCCAGCTGGGCTTACGAAGAGCTTAAAGAGAGCGCAAGCTTTGGACCCGCCATGCATAAGTACGGCACCGTGGGTGGCGGCGCTTACAACTTTGTTAATCAGTTGCTGGGCAACAAGCTGCCCAATGTTCACGATACGACCACTGATTACGGCGCTCTAAAACCGGCGGCTGAGTTTGAAAAAATCAACTATCCCAAGCCGGACGGAAAGCTCTCGTTTGATAAGTCGTCTTCGGTGTTTCTCTCCAACACCAATCACGAAGAGGACCAGCCGTGCCACCTGCACCTGGACGATCCTGACATTCCGATTAAGCACAACTTACCCAAGTATGCCGAGCCGGCCCAGCGTTACTGCCCCGCTGGCGTGTATGAAGTGGTAGAGGATGATGCTGGGCAGCCACGTTTTCAGATCAACTTCCAGAACTGCGTGCACTGCAAAACTTGTGACATTAAGGACCCGGCCCAGAATATTACCTGGGTAGCGCCTGAAGGCGGCGGTGGGCCCAACTATCCTAATATGTAAGCTGTAAACGACAGCGGCAAAAGAGCCACTTGCACCGCCTAATTGTTAGGCGGATTGCACAGGTGGCTCTAATCGCTCAATGGGTGCGCGGCGAGCAATTAAACGTCGCCTGCCTGCTTGAACAAAACGCACATCAATGACCGGGTCAGAGGGATTACCTTCTACCGAGGCAATCTCTCCCTCACCAAAAACGGCGTGATGCAGGCGTTGACCGGGGTAAAAGTGCTCCCCAGGCGCATAAGCGGCTTGGGGCTCCTTCACCTCGGGCACCGTTAACGTAATATCTTCACGTCCTAACCGCTCAAGATAGCGTTTTACAATCGCTGGCGAAGCCGCTTGTAACGCAGCTCTTGAGGGTTCGCTCTTCGCCAAACACTCGGCAACCTGCATGCTGTCTTGCCAGGCGCTTTCAGCAATAAAGCGACTTGGACGATGCGAGCCACCATCGTGCATGACCAGAAGCTGCTCTTCTGCGCGAGTAATCGCGACATAAAAGAGTCGGCGTTCTTCTTCAAGACGCTCATCGCTAAGCGGCGTATCCCGGCTATAATGCGGGAAGTCTTCCTCATTGACGCCAGCGACGACCACAAGCGGCCACTCCAACCCTTTGGCACCATGCACGGTTGAAATCAGTACACCCTCGGCCTGGTTTTCAACCGGACGCTCTAATAACGCTATAAAGGCGTCAGGATCAGGCACGCTTTGAGCCTGTTCGATCAGCACATCCAAAAGTCGGACGTCCTCCTCACCTTTATCTCGCCGGGCTGCGGCACGCTTTAACGTTTTTTCAGCGTCGATGCTTTCCACTACATGGCTAAGTAATTTAGCGGATGGCCATGCACTTAGCTTGGGAAGCTCACACAATAACGCCCAGCGTTTTTTTAGCGTACGCCGTTGAAGCGGCTTTAGCTCAGTAAGCACGGGGTCATGCCGTTCTGGCCAGTCTTGCGTAGTGGCCAACTGGTAGGCCAAGCGCTGTAGCCGTTCCCGTGCAACAAAAGGGGTCGGCTGAGAGAGTAGTAACAGCAAGTGCTCCGGGTCGTGGAGAAGCTCAGGACGGCGAGATAGTTTTAAGTAACCCACCAACGCCTGCACCAGCGGTAAGCGAAAGACAAAACGATCTTCACGTAGTAAGCGAAAGGGGATGCCGGCCTGCAATAACGCCAGCTGGAACGGCACGGAAAGTGCCCAACTGCGCACTAACAGGCTGACCTGGTAAAAAGCGCGTCCCTGCGCACTCCAATCCATCAAGGTATCCAGCAGGACAGCACTTCTCTGCCCGACCGATACCCGCGTATCCGGATTATTTGCCGCCGCTAAACAGAGCTGATCGGGACGTCGTTGATTGGCAACAATCGCGTGATTCGCCGTTAATGCCAGCGCATGCCCATGGCGAAACGTCGTTGATAGTGGGTAATCGGTGGGCTGCCCGAAGGTCGCGGTAAAATCCTCCAGCATGGTGTCCGGCCGCGCACCACGCCACTCGTAAATACACTGATTGGCATCCCCTACCGCCATAACCGCAGCCGTGCTTCCCGCTAATACCGCAAGGAGGCGTTGCTGAGCCGCGTTGATATCCTGATACTCATCAATAATAACGTGATCCAAAAAGCCCTCCACGCGCTGGCGTAGCGCACGGTCAGCTTCCAGCGCCAAGAGTGGCCGATAAAGCAAATCGGCGTAGGTCATAAGACCTTCATCCGCTAGCATTCGCTCTGCTTCGTTAAACGCGCCGGGGAAATAATCGGTGTCCGGCTCGTAGTTAAGCCGCTCATAAAGTGCTTGAGGTTCGGCCATTTCTGCTTTGACCAGATTACAAAAATGCGCCAGCGCCTCCAGGCGCTCGCCCTCAATGGCCGCATCACGCCGCTCAACGCTTTCATGCAGTACATTTAAACTTGCCTGGCGAAGCAAGCGCTCCAACTGCCAATCAGCCGACAGCAATCGGCGTGATGCGAGCACTCCCCATCGGCACAGACTTTGGGTTAATCGATGCCCCAGCGAGTGAAAAGTACGCACCGCAGGCAGCGCCTGCCCGGAGGGGGCCATGCTTACCAAGCGCTGATGAAAATCATCCCGTGCTGAGCGGTTAAACATCAATATCAGCATCCGCTTGGGCGCAACCCCACCGGCCAGCAGGTGCAGTACTCGTGCTGCCATAGTGGTGGTTTTACCCGCACCGGCGACTGCCGCTACTCTGGCATGGCCGTTTTCATGATGGACAACAGCATGTTGTTCTGCGGTTAACTTCACAAAGCCTCACTCGGTGCGCCATTACCGCCACCAGCACCGTCTTCAGCATCCACACAGCCGAGTGGAAACCATTCACCGGCACTCCACACACCGACTTCACACTGGCCATTAGCCAGCGTTTTCATACTTGCCGCGTCAACCAACTGATAAAAAACATGGCGATGTAATCGGGCGGATAACCCATAACGGACAGCAATTTCCGGCAGCATCTCGCCACCCGGGGTCTCGCTGAACGCCAGAGGGTGTGTCGCGTCAAGGCGCACGACATCTTCAAACTGGGTCGTAAACCACCAGGCATCATCATGAAAGTCGGCCTCAACAGCCACAAAGGGCAAATCGTCTACCTGGAGACACCAACGCTCAACAGGTGTAACCAGGCAGTAGCCTTCCGGGTCGTGGCGCAACAGCGAGGATAGCAAACGCACAACATCAGGACGGGCAAACGGTTGTCCTTCGTGTAACCAGGTGCCGTCTGCTTGAATCACAATATTGATATCGCCAGACAGCGCTGGCTGCCATTGATCCACAGGCGGAATAGTGGCCACACTTTGACGCTGCTGCAGGAGTCGATCAATATTCATTGCATCCGCCTTGCGCTAATACCGCTTAACGTGAAGACACGAGCCCAGACTGCGCCAGGGCCTGCTTAACATGCGCAGGCGCATCCGGCACGGCCGCTTTAAAAAGCTGAAAGAAATTGGCCGTCGTTTGCATGGCCACTTCATCGACACTGATACCCCGCGCTTTGGCGATGCACTCTGCCACCTCAACGACCCACGCAGGTTCGTTGGGTTTGCCACGGTAAGGCACAGGGGCCAAGTAAGGACTATCGGTTTCAACAAGAAGACGATCCAGCGGCAGTTGACGGGCCAATTCACGCAGCGACGCCGCGTTATTAAAGGTAATAATACCGGACAACGAAATATAGAAGCCAAGCCGCACCGCTTCACGCGCCATGTCCAGGTCTTCAGTAAAGCAGTGGAGCACACCACCGACGCGTGGATCGCTATGTTCTCGCAACAAGGCAAGCGTGTCTTCCTTGGCTTCCCGGGTATGTACGATAACTGGCAACTCAAGCTCGCGGGCAGCAATCAAGTGCTGCTTAAAGCGCTCATGCTGCACCGCAACCGGCACGCTTTCCTGATAGTGATAATCCAGCCCGGTTTCACCAATGGCAATGGCGCCGTACTGCTCTGCGGCTTCTTGAATATCACTCGCCAATGGCTCTTGAACAGGCGTATGCAGCGGATGAAGGCCCGCCGAAATAGCGACGTCGCTATGCTCACGAGCAATCGCAGCGAGGCCTGGCATATCCTCAAGGGTCACTGAAATCGCCAAAAACTGGCTAACGTTTGCAGCTCTCGCCGCATTTAGCGTGGCGGCGATATCACCACCGTGTGTGTGCTCCGACAAACGATCCAAATGACAGTGCGAATCAACAAACATGAACGTCTCATCAACCAAAAAGAGAAATAAAAAAGGCAGGATAACGCTAAAGCGTCAATGAGGGAGCCGTATGGTCATCAGCTTCCAGCAGCATTTCGATGCGCTCGCGCAGAGCGCTATCCTTGAAGCTAAAGTGAACACCAATTCCCGCGACACGCTGACTACTTACCTCGTCAGGCGATATCCATACGACATCACCCGAAACCGTCAGGCGTTCACACTCACCCGGCAACGTGAGCAATAAAGTTACCTGATCACCCAGCGCATAGGGCGTTTTGGTAGGTACAAACAGACCTCCACGCTCCAAAAACGGCATATAAGCTGAAAATAGCGTAGACGTATCAGGTACGGTGAGGGCAAGGGCTTTCTGAACACTCATATCAACCTCACTCGCCGGTAAACCCATAACCACAGTCGTAAATACATAACTAGAGGTTGATGGTTGAAATCCATAGCCAACGCAATAACGCTATGAGCGCAGTAGCGCTGCCCAACGCACTAACCATGCTTCAAGCACCAACTGCGGATTTGGGTTGGCCCCAACCGCTAACAGGCGCCGCTGTTCTCGGGCGTAATCCAGCAAACGGAACCAATCCTGTGCACGGCCGTTTTTGACCGCCTGGCGGTAAAGGGGCTCTAAATCGGGATTATGTAGTACGCTTGCTTCACCTGAAATACCCAAACGAATTAAGTCTTCAAGCCACGCGATACCGTACCACAAGATAGCGTCAATCGCTTGGCGGTCCAGCCGTGCGGCCTCCGACACCGGCTCAGCGCCCCGCACCAGTTGCTCAAAGCAATCATGAATCTGGTGGCGTAATGCCCGCTCTTCAGGCGAGGCTAATTCAGCCGCCAAAAGCGGTAATCCACCCGATACCTGCCACCAAAAGTGCGCCTCTTCCTCACCGCCCAACTTTTCGATTAACCAGCTGCGACACGCAGTGAAAGGTACACTGGGCAACGACCACTGCTGGCACCGGGAGCGAATAGTCGCCAACATGCGAGATGGCACATCAGACAGCAGAATAAACAGCGTTTTAGCACCAGGCTCTTCCAGACTTTTAAGCAACGCATTGGCCGCGGCGATATTCATGCTCTCTGCCGGTGAAATAACAATCACGCGATAGCCGCCCTGCTGAGCGGTCTGTGAGACAAACCGATTAACATCGCGGATAGGGTCAATACGTATCTGGCGCTTGCCTTCTTCAGGCGAAACCCGCAACAGGTCCGGATGATAACCCGACGCCAGCATGGAACAGCTGTGACACTGGCCGCATGCCAGCCCATTCGGGCTTGCGCACAACATGCGGGCAATTAGCACCTCTGCCAGCTGCTGCTTACCCACGCCGTGAGCGCCGCTTAACAAAATGGCATGGGGCATACGCCCCTCATCTGACAGCCGCACCAACTGCTGCCATGTGGCCTCATGCCAAGGCAGTAGACCGCTTAACGCCATAGCGCTATCCGTTCGGCGAGCGTACCCAGTATATCGGCTTGCACGCTGGCCAGCGGCTGATGGGCATTAATGAGCGCAAAGCGCTCAGGCTCAGCACTAGCACGCGCCAGGTAGGCGTCACGGACGGCTTGAAAGAACTCGCCCCGCTCCTGCTCAAAGCGGTCACGCTGTTCATTGCGGCTGTTAAGCCGTGACTCCAGGCGCGACTGCGCCGCAGTTAACGGCATATCGAGCAGTAACGTCAGGTCTGGCGTTAGCCCCTTCTGCACAAAGGCTTCAAGCTGGGCAATACGCTCAACCGACATACCACGCCCGCCGCCCTGATAGGCAAAGGTTGCATCAGTAAAACGGTCGCATACCACCCATGCACCGCGCTCCAATGCAGGTACTATTTTTTCGGCCAGATGCTGCGCTCGCGCGGCAAACATGAGTAACAGCTCGGCATCGGCGTGCAATGGCTCTTGGGGAGCGGGGTCCAGCAGTAGCGCGCGGATCGCCTCGGCGCGCGGCGTTCCCCCCGGTTCGCGGGTGCTCACCACGTCAAGACCTTGCGCTTCCAGCGATGCGACCACAAAAGCCATATTGGTGGATTTACCTACGCCCTCACCGCCTTCAAGCGTAATAAAGCGTCCCCGCTTGGTCATTGCCATCCCTTAATCAACGCGTGCATCGTTGAGATTAACTTCATGAAAAACCAACACTTTGGATCAGCGGTTGCGAATATAGCGATTAACTGCATTATTGTGCTCACGCAGCGTACGCGAAAAGTGGTGTGTACCGTCACCCTTGGATACAAAATAGAGCGTCTCGCCAGGCAGTGGATCGACCGCTGCTTCAAGCGACGCTCGCCCCGGCATGGCAATCGGCGTAGGCGGCATGCCATCAATCACATAGGTATTGTAAGGCGTGGCTTCACGCAGATCGGCATAGGTAATGCGCCCTTGATACCGGTCGCCCATACCATAAATCACGGTCGGATCAGTTTGTAGGCGCATGCCCTGCTCCGTCCGGCGCTTAAAGACACCGGCGATCTCACGCCTCTCTTCAGGCGCGCCTGTTTCACGCTCAATCAGCGATGCCATAATAAGCGCCTCATAAGGCGTCTCAATGGTCAGGTCATCCGAGCGTGCGGCCCATACCTCTTCTAAAATGTTTTCCATCCGCACCAACGCTTGGCGCAAAATATCGACGTCACTCATACCCAGGTGGTAGCGGTACGTATCGGGGAAAAACCAGCCTTCTGGAAAGGTGCCTTCTCTATCCAGCAAGGTCATTATTTCTTCATCGCTCAACTCCGCCGTGCGATGCTCCAGCTTGGGCGCGTTATTGAGTAGGTCGCGTAGTTGACTGAATGAGCGTCCTTCTGGAAGCGTCAACGGATACGTCACCACTCGGTTACTGCCTAACAGCGCCAGCATTTCAAGCCCATTCATACCGGACGTTAACTCATATTCGCCCACCCGAAGACGGGGAATACGTTCCGGCTGAACCCGAGCCAATACTTGAAAAGCCCAGGCATCCTCAAGAATCCCTTGCGCCTCCAACTGCGCAACCACCTGATTAAAGCCTGCTCCAGCAGGCACCTGATATAAAACAGGGGCTTCTAAAGCAAGAGGAGCGTCTAATCGGCTTTGCCAATAAAAATAGCTGCCTGCGACGCCAACGATGCCCAATACCAGAATAATTCCAACAGCGGCCAGTAACCGTTTCAACGTATCACCTCAACAAAATAGGTCAGGGCTTGCGGTATAAGTTGACGCATAGCCAAGCAGACGATGCGCCTGTGTTTGGAGCTTATCGGGCTGATTAATCGGCCAACGCTGCAGACAATCCGCATCTTCAGACAATAACGTCGCCACTGGCCATACCCCCTGTACGGAGTTCGCCACCCAAGCGCGCTCAACGGCGGGTAAGGCTTCAAGGGTTAGATTGGCTTCGCGCACAGCGCCTTCAGCAATTAACGCGGCACGCAATGTACCGGCCACGCCACATGTATCGAGTGGCGGCGTAAACAGTTCACCGTGTTGCTGCCAAAACAGGTTCATGCTGGTCGCCTCGATCAGCTGCCCCTGAGCGTCCGCCAACAAACCTTCGGCAATCGACACATCCTGCCACTCCTGTCGTGCCATTACATTTTCGAGGCGGTTTAAATGCTTGATACCAGCCAAAGCCGGTTGGTGAGCCAAGCGTATGCGGCAGATACGCACCGTCACGCCGCTTTTCCAGCGCTCAACCATAGGGGCGAAAGAAGTCCGCCGACTTAGCAAACGGGGTGTTGGTGTATCAGGTAATGCATACCCCCTTCCACCACTACCCCGTGTAACAATCAGTTTTAATACTTCAAGCGGTGCCGTGGCGTTTCCCTGCCAAGTGGCATCAATCGCCTCTTGGCAGGGAACTGGAATGCCGAGCCGCTGACACCCCTTCACCAACCGCGCTACGTGGTATGCCCACAGCACCGGTTTACCGTTACGCAGCAGCACCGTTTCGAACACGCCGTCCCCATACGCCAGCCCGCGATCATCAAACGGCACCTGAGGCAGGGTCATCTTGCGTTATACCTTTTTAAACAACAGCGAGCCGTTGGTGCCGCCAAACCCAAACGAGTTGGACAAGGCAACATCAATGCGCATGTTACGCGCCGTGTGCGGCACATAATCCAGATTGCAGCCTTCCTGAGGGTTATCCAGGTTAATGGTTGGAGGTGCCACCTGATCACGAATGGCCAGGATGCTAAACACCGCTTCAACAGCGCCAGCAGCTCCTAACAAATGGCCAATCATGGACTTGGTAGAACTTACCGCCACATCCTGAGCGGCACTGCCCATCACCCGTTCAACAGCACGGCTTTCTGCAAGGTCGCCAGCGGCCGTGGAGGTTCCATGCGCGTTAATATAGTGCACTTCGGAAGGGTCCATTTGAGCATCTTTAATCGCATTGCTCATGGAAAGCGCAGCCCCGCGACCATCTTCAGGCGGTGCCGTCATGTGATAGGCATCATCACTCATACCAAACCCGACAAGCTCGGCATAGATATTCGCGCCACGTGCCTTGGCATGCTCGTACTCTTCGAGTACCAGTACACCGGCACCATCCGAGAGAACAAAGCCATCGCGATCTTTATCCCAAGGACGGCTTGCTGCTTCGGGATTATCATTACGCGTTGAAAGCGCTCGGGCGGCAGAGAAGCCTCCCAGGCCAAGTGGCGTCGTTGCCATTTCAGCACCACCGCAGATCATGACATCCGCATCACCATAGGCAATCGTACGTGCACTATAGCCAATATTGTGCGTACCGCTGGTACATGCGGTGGTAATAGCGATGTTAGGGCCTTGAAAGCCATGTTGAATCGCCAAATTGCCCGAGATCATATTGATGATGGAGCCCGGCACGAAAAAAGGTGATACGCGACGAGCGCCGCCCTTATTAAGCGCATTGTGGTTATGCTCGATCATGGGCAGGCCACCAATGCCTGACCCCATGGCCACCCCGATACGCGGTGCATTCTCTTCTGTACAGGTAATACCAGCATCCTGAATTGCCTGCGCGCCAGCCGCCATGCCGTACTGAATGAACAGGTCCATTTTGCGGGCTTCTTTGGGATTCAGATAAGGGCTAATATCAAAATTCTTAACCGAACCACCAAAGCGTGTATTGAAGCTACTTGTATCAAAGTGCTCAATGGGCGCTATGCCGCTCTTACCGGCCGTAATATTCGCCCACGTTTCATCCACGCTATTGCCCACTGGGGTCACCAGGCCTAACCCAGTTACCACTACCCTTCTTCGCGCCATTAGCTTTCCTCCAGGCATCCATGGTGACTCGACCCATCCGGGTCATTTTCAGCAGAAATTAGGTGCCTAGTATAACGGAGATTGAACGTTATGTTTACGGTGAAGCACAAAGCAAAAAAGCCGCCCGTTAAAAGGGCGGCTTTTAAGGGGGGTGCTAGCACCACACCCTCGTTTGATGCACCAACTTGCCCTTACTGGTGGGCGTTTACGTAGTCGATGGCTTCCTGAACTGTCGTAATTTTTTCCGCCTCTTCATCAGGAATTTCAGTATCGAATTCCTCTTCCAAAGCCATTACCAGCTCAACAGTGTCAAGCGAGTCAGCACCCAAGTCTTCAGTGAAAGAAGAGCTGTTCTGGATGTCTTCTTCTTTAACGTTCAGGCGCTCTGCTACAACTTTCTTAACGCGCTCTTCAATAGTACTCATTAACGTACTCCAGTCGTTCACATTAGCCGTTTTGGATAACCAGCTATTTGGAAACCGCAAGCCAAAAGCTGCGGGGTAGTTTATAGACGCCCTTAGGCAGACGCAACCGCTAAGCCTAAGGCCATCAACGCATATTCATGCCGCCATTCACATGCAGCGTCTCACCGGTAATGTAACCTGCAGCATCACTGGTAAGAAAACCGACAGCGGCGGCTATCTCTTCCGGGCCGCCCAGACGAGCCAACGGAATTTGCTTTAGCAGCATTTCATGCTGTGCTTCCGGCAACGCTTCGGTCATATCGGTGGCAATGAAGCCTGGTGCTACCGCATTAACGGTAATTGCACGTGAAGCCACTTCACGTGCCAACGCACGGCTAAAACCCTCCATACCCGCTTTTGCAGCCGCATAGTTAGTCTGGCCAAGGTTGCCCATGGTCGCCACTACAGAGCTGATGGATACGATACGTCCAAAACGCGCTTTGGTCATGCCTCGCAGGCACGCCTTGCTTACACGATAGACGGACTTGAGATTGGTATCCATCACCGAATCCCACTCATCCTCTTTCATGCGCATCAATAAATTATCACGCGTAATACCCGCGTTATTAACCAAAATTGTCGGCGCACCAAAGCGCTCCGCGATGACCTTAAGCACGTCATCAATGCTCGTCTGGTCCGTCACGTTAAGGCAAAGACCAGCACCTTCAATGCCGTTTTGCTGCAAATCGGCATCAATTTTTTGTGCACCGGACTCACTGGTCGCGGTTCCGATCACGATACGGCCCTGACGGCCCAGCTCGTGGGCAATCGCTCGACCGATACCACGACTGGCACCAGTAACAAGCGCAACTCGGCGTTCTTGCGTCATAATTTTTTGCCTTTAACTATTTGCTTTTTAACCACGTAAATAAGCAAGGATAGCGAAAATTTCGGCTAACTAGGCGTCACTAGCCTGCGCTTCACGTGCCAGCTCAAGCGCCGCATCCAAGCTGTCAGGGTCATTGACTGCCAACCCTTTAGCACCACGGACAATGCGCTTGTTAAGCCCTGTCAGCACTTTACCTGGGCCACACTCAATAAACACATTAACAGACTGAGCAGCCATGGCTTCAACGCATGCTGCCCAACGCACCGGTTGATAAAGCTGTTCGATCAACCGCGTACGCAGCGTATCAATGTCGGCATGCGCCTGCGCATCTACGTTTTGAATAACCGTGTAACGTGGCGCTCGAAATTCGACACTTTCCATAGCGGCGGCCAAACGCTCGGCTGCTGGACGCATCAGTTCACAATGTGAAGGCACCGAAACCGGTAGCGCCATTGCACGCTTGGCACCCGCCTCCTGACACGCCACAATCGCCCGCTCAACCGCAGCGGCACTTCCAGCAATCACGACCTGGCCCGGTGAATTATAATTAACGGCCGAAACAATATCTCCCTGCGCAGCACTGGCGCAAGCGGCTTCAACCGCATTATCCTCCAAGCCGAGAATAGCCGCCATACCGCCCTCACCGACCGGCACTGCGTCCTGCATGGCTTCGCCACGAAGGCGAACCAGTTGAACGCCTTCAGCAAAGCCCATCACGCCCGCACACACCATGGCGCTATATTCACCCAGGCTATGCCCGGCCATGACAGTAGGTCGAGGCCCTTCAAGCTCCTGCCACACCCGCCAAATTGCAACACTAGCAGAAAGCAGCGCAGGCTGCGTGCAAGCGGTCGCGTTTAGCGTGGCCTCGGGGCCTTCCTGGACGACTTTCCACAAGTCGTAACCAAGTGCATCCGAAGCTTCCTCAAATGTTGTTCCCACTACACTATAGCGTTCGGCTAGCTCACGCAGCATTCCAAGCTGCTGAGAGCCTTGCCCGGGAAAAATGAGGGCAAGGGGTTGAGACATGTCGTTCACCTTTGCTCTTTAGGCATTTGCTCATTTGAGCGATAGGCGTGGCTATGGGTACATCCTGCTGTCACCAATAGCCCGCAAAATAAGTTCTAACCTATTATTATCGAGCACTTTACCTAGTAGCACTCTGCACCCATACCCTACACCATGGTGCACACATGGGCGCCTTTCTTAATAGCTGAAAATTGTATTAACGGCGCTCCCAACGCCCTGCCATACGCGCGGGCAGATTATGCTCCACTTCACGTACAGCGCGCTGGATCGCATAGTAAAAACCCTCTGCCTGGGTACCACCATGGCTTTTCACCACGATGCCCTTCAAACCAAGCAGGCTTGCTCCATTGTAGCGCACAGGGTTTAATTCTTGCTTTAGATAGCGCAACACAGGCTTGGCCAGTAGACTTGCCAAACGACCGCTTAGACGCGATTCAAACGCCATTTGGACACGCTCAACCAGCATACGAGTCAAACCTTCGCTTGCTTTGAGTACGGCATTCCCGACAAAGCCATCACACACAACCACATCAAGCTTGCCTTCAAAAAGATCACCACCTTCGGCATACCCGTGATAGGCAAAGGCGGACGCATCAGGATATTCGCGCAGAAGCCGGTCTGCTTCGCGCACATTAGCACTCCCCTTTGTGGCTTCCGCCCCCACATTAAGCAGCGCAACACGGGGCAGGCTTACATTATCGACACACTGTGCCATCGCAGCACCCATGACGGCAAAATCAACCAACCGGTGCGCGGGTGAATCCACGTTCGCCCCTAAATCCAGTAAGTAGCAGCGGCGACCGTAACGGGCCGGAATCGCAGTACTAATGGCAGGGCGCGAAATACCTTTAAGCGTTCCCAGTTCACGACGAGCAAGAGCCACCAACGCAGCCGTATTGCCCGCGCTTACTCCAGCAACTGACTCACCCAGCCGAAGGCTTCGCAGCATACACGCCATACTACTCGCCTGGCCGTGCCTAAGCGCCCAGGCAGCACTTGATGCCTGAGAGATGCTTAAAGGGGCATCACTAACCGCTAAACGTGACGCTGCCGCAGCCAAAGGCTGCGGCAAGCGTGAAAGCTCAGCAATAATTTGCTGACGCGGACCAAACAGAGTCAATTCAAGACCAGGATGTTCAATCACTGCTCTTGCAGAGCCTTCGATAACCGCATGGGAGCCTTGATCGCCTCCCATCACATCAATCGCTAGGCGCATGCAGCACCCACTCTACTTGGCCGCTTAACAAGATAGTTAAGGCTTATACCTCAACCACCTTGCGACCACGGTAGAAACCATCTGCAGCGACGTGGTGACGCAGGTGCGTTGTACCGGTTTCTTTGTCCTGAGACAGCGTCGGCGCGCTCAGCGCGTCGTGGCTACGACGCATACCGCGCTTGGAACGAGTCTTACGGTTCTTTTGAACTGCCATGGGTGTTTACTCCAGGGTGTGTAGGGTAAATAACGCTTACTTTTTGCCCTTTAAGGCATTAAGCACTGCGAAAGGGTTCGTGGCCGGCGTCGCTTCTTCTGACGTGCCGTCTGTCTTGCTGACCAGCTGCTCCGCCGAGACATGGCATTCGGTCTCATCGTGATAGACCACCTGCGGCAGACTGAGGATAAGTTCATCCTCAACTACCGTTAGTAGATCCAGCTGTTCTTTTTCCACCAGCACCGGTTCATGACTGGCAGGCAGCTCGGCGGCCAAGGCCTCGTCACTGATCATTCCAAGCAGGAAATCACTGGACACGTCTTGGCTCAGCGGCACCAGGCAACGACGACATGGCAATGCCAGTGTCGCTTGCAAATGGCCACGAATTTCACGACGACCTTGGGCATCCACACCAAACTCAAGGACAACATGACAGTCGCCTGTTTGGTCACCTGCCTCTTCGGCAAGCCGTGGCAACGAATTCAGTGCCACTACGCCTTCTAGTCGTTCGCGGCGGGCTGCAAGCTTATAAGGCTCAACCCGGCTGGGGAGTTGTGAGGTCAACATAGGCGCGCAATGATAGGCACTCCCCCCGCTGGTGTCAAAGCTTCAACACAATTCTTCATGGTTTATCGCACATTTCCCCATGACTTATCGCCCAAACCAGCAAATTAGGCACGCTCGCTGGCTTTCGCTACACTCCCTTTTTATTCCAAATCGCTTAGGAGAAATGGCGTGCCGCTTACTCAAAACGCATCGCTGGTGCTGGGCTCAAGTTCGCGCTGGCGACGAGAGCTGTTGGAACGCTTACAGCTTCCCTATCAGTGCTATTCACCCGATATTGACGAAACACCTCGTGCCAATGAGTCCCCCAAGGCGCTTGTGCATCGTTTAGCGCTCAGCAAAGCCAACGCCGTGGCGCCCCACTTCCCCAATCACTACATCATCGGTTCAGACCAGGTAGCGCTCTTTGAAGGCGACATACTGGGCAAGCCTCACACGCAGGAACGCGCTTGCGCCAACCTGGCGCGCTTTTCAGGTCAGCGCGTTACCTTTTTAACCGGCTTAGCGCTGCTTGATACCCAAAGGCAACGTCACTATACCCATATAGAGCCTTTCGACGTTGTCTTTCGGCCGCTAACCACACGCGAAATTGAGCGCTATGTCGCCCTTGAGCAACCATTGGACAGCGCTGGCAGCTTTCGAATGGAAGGATTAGGCATCACGCTGTTTGAAGCGTTAGAAGGGCGCGACCCGAATGCACTGATCGGACTTCCGCTTATTGCGCTATGTAGCATGCTGCGTCAAGTGGGCATGGACCCACTCGACGGTTAACGTCAGGCTTATTGTGCCTGGTAGCGTAGCGGCGAGTTAGGCGCCTTAAAGCCAAGCACCTCCGCCGCCACTTGAGTAAAGCGTCGCGTCAGCCGATCAAACGGATCAAGGCGCGGCGTGTAATCTTCCCAACTCGCCTCACCCACCTGATCACGCGCCACTTCTTCCAGACTTGCCAGTTGGTCCACCAAGCCAAGCTCAAGCGCCTGCTCGCCGCTCCAGATAAGCCCAGAGAATATATCGGGCTGATCGCTTAGCCGATCGCCTCGCCCAGCACGAACGTCATCCATAAATTGCTGATGTGTTTGCGTTAAAACACTCTGCCAGAATACCTGCGCTTCTTCATCAAGCGGCTGAAACGGATCCAAAAATGCCTTATTCTCGCCCGCCGTTAACACACGGCGCTCCACACCTATCTGGCTGATCGCATCCTGAAAGCCAAACCCTGCATAAATAACCCCAATCGAGCCCACCAGGCTTGCCGGTGAAGCAATAATTTCATCTGCTGCCGAGGCGATATAATACGCCCCACTCGCACCGATATCCTCGATAACCGCCAGAATCGGCTTATCACCCTGTTCGCGCAGGCGCATGATTTCCGCATAAATACGCTGCGATTGAACCGGGCTACCACCAGGGCTATCAATGTGCAGCACAACGGCTTCGACATTATCGGATTCCCAGGCGCGGTTTAGCCCCTGAATGATACGCTCGGCATTTGCTGGAGCGTCACTGGCGATAACGCCATTAACGTCTACGATGCCTAAGTGACGCTGCAGGGTAGACGCATCGCCCGTTGTCGCCCAAAAGGCGTTATATACAACGGTCGCGACGAACGCCAGTATCAAAAAGAGCGTCATGAAACGGAAAAACAACTTCCAACGCCGTGTACGGCGCTGCTCCGTTAACACGCCACCAATCCAGCGATCCATCATTTCAACCTGAGCCAAGCGCTGCCGCTCACGTAGCGTTTCAGCATCATCGCCTGCCGCCCCCACCGTAGCAGCCTCATCTTTATAAGCCGCCACGTCCGGGCCCTGTGTCCAGCGATCCTGACTTGAATGATCAGGCGTAGGGTTGTCCGCAGACTGTTGGTACCCGCGGCTATCACTGCGGCGCCAATCATCACTCATATATCATCCTTCTTGAGTTTAGGGACGCTAGATGATTGACCATCCACCCAACGTCGCATCCTCTATCCATGCAGCCAGCCAAAAAGATCTTCAACGTTATGAGCGACCCACTTGGGCTGGCTTGCCGCTAGCCGCTCTGGCGTATGAACACCGTAAGTTACTGCCACACGATCCATGCCGATGGCCCGCGCCATTTCCAAATCATATTCAGTATCGCCTACCATCACCGCACGCCCCACAGGAACGTCAAGCTCTAGAAGCAACTCATTCAGCATTTGCGGGTGTGGCTTTGAACGTGTTTCATCTGCGGTGCGACTAGCATGAAACCAGCTCCCACTTCCCGTTTCAGTGAAAACCCGGTCAAGGCCACGACGGCTTTTACCCGTGGCAACGGCCAAACGCTGCTGTTCGCGCTCGCGAAGGCGCGCCACTTGCGCCTCGACCCCATTAAAAAACGGCATGGGCGTTGTGTTCCCATGCACAAACTGATGTGCATAGCGCTGACGCAAGCGTTCGGCCTGAGCAGGACCGATGCCCGGGCACAGCTTGGCGATGGCTTCAGGGAGTCCCAGGCCGATAATATCTCTAATTGCCGCGACGTCCAGCTCGCCCCACTCTGCCTCTTGGGCCGCTGCCTGCATGCAGGCAACAATTTTCGACACCGAATCCATCAGGGTGCCGTCCCAATCAAAAATAATCAGCTCGTAACGCATTACCGCCCCTTATTACTTCACTGCCCGTGCATTTATTGCCGAGCACGCTTGAGCACGTCTTCCAGAACTTCTGGCAACGGCGCCTTAACGGTCACTGGGCGGCCGTTGGTAGGTTCCGGAAACGTTAGCGAGCGGGCATGCAGAAACAGACGGCTAACGCCTAGCTGTTTCGTCAAGTGCGCACTTTCACGTGTCGAGTACTTATCATCCCCAAGCAGCGCATGCCCCGCATGAGTCGCATGAACGCGAATTTGATGTGTTCGTCCGGTCACCGGCTCGGCTTCAATCAGCGTGGCTTTCTCAAAGGTTTCAACAACCGCAAAATGGGTGCGCGATACCTTGCCGTTTGGATCCACCCGCACTCTACGCTCACCGTTGCCTGCGTCGAACCGGTCAAGACGCGCGCTCTCATAGGTTTTACGTGCAGGCCAGCGACCACTCACTAGCGCCAGATAGCGCTTGTCCATACCATGTTTTTTTAACGACTCGTTAAGTGTCACCAAGGCATCACGAGACTTCGCCAGCAACAAGCAGCCAGAGGTATCGCGATCAAGCCGATGAACAAGCTCCAAAAAGCTCAAATCATCCCGCACCTGACGCAGTGCTTCAATCAACCCGATTTTAACCCCGCTCCCCCCATGCACCGCCAAGCCAGAAGGCTTATTAAGCACCATCCAGTCAGGGCCTTCCATAATGACGCTACCTACTAACACGTCACGCAAATTATCGCTGACTTCCTTCACCGCCTCACGCGGCGCCAAACGTAATGGCGGCACCCGAACCAGGTCACCCGCCTGGAGACGATAGTCCACCTTGACGCGCTTTTTATTAACCCGCACTTCACCTTTACGTACGATGCGGTATATCAATGCTCTAGGAGCACCTTTCAGGCGAGTCATCAAAAAATTGTCAATTCTTTGACCTGCCTGTTCCGGGGCGATATCCACCCACTGTACTTCACGCCCTTCGGCCATTGCCGCGCACTCCTGCTGTGTCTCTATGATGCCAGGCTAAAAACGGCATTCTAACGTAGACCCAAGGGCATTGCGTCAATTGCTGGTAGTTGTCTTTACTGTTATATTCCAAATCGTTCACTACTAAGCGTGGGCAGCTTGTCGAGTATTACTGTTTTCACAAGAGCTACTACCACGTTTAGCTAAAAGCGCCTGCCCGACTAACACGCAGGCCTGAGCACAAGAAGCGGCGCCAGTGTACGCATTGCCCGAATCTTAACGTATTAAATGCAGTCACTCTGTCGCCCGTATGATGTCGACAGATTTGCTAACGCTTGGCCTAAAACGGCAAGCGAATGCTGAATAAAACGCCACGCTCAGAACTGCCCCGCCTTTTCGTCACAAGGCGCTGGCCACTTCTGGGCGACAAGTTCAACGCTGTGCCGACGGCCGGCGTTGACGAATCGATGAATGCTAGGTGTAGGCGGTGTCAGCAGGGCCGGATGGACGTGACAGCCACCGAAACACGTCCTGCCTCCGCCACGTACTCAACCTGTCAGCCGGGTCGGTTAAAACCTTCCTGGCTTGCCGCGTCAGCATAACCATGCGCCGAGCACAAGCACGCAGCACCCACCGATTCGTCTACGTCACTCCTTAGACGGTCCGTCGGTGCACAACGCTATGCGAGACAACATGAAACGGATGCTTATCAATGCGACCCAACCCGAAGAGCTTCGGGTCGCGCTGGTTGATGGACAACGCCTGTACGATTTGGATATTGAATCAGGTGCACGAGAGCAGAAAAAAGCCAATATTTACCGCGGCAAGATTACCCGCGTGGAACCTTCCCTTGAAGCGGCCTTCGTTGACTTTGGCGCAGAACGCCATGGCTTTCTACCGCTCAAGGAAATCTCCCGCGAATACTTTATCAAAGATGTATCTGGCCGCCCCAGTATCAAAGAGGTACTGAAAGAGGGTCAGGAAGTTATCGTGCAGGTGGACAAGGAAGAGCGCGGCAACAAAGGCGCAGCCTTAACGACCTTCATTAGCCTGGCAGGCCGCTTTTTGGTGCTTATGCCCAACAACCCTCGTGCAGGCGGTATTTCTCGCCGCATTGAGGGTGAAGAGCGCAGCCAGCTAAAAGACGCCATGGGTCAGCTCACCGTACCTGACAAAATGGGTCTCATCGTGCGTACGGCGGGCATTGGTCGTAATCCCGAAGAACTTCAGTGGGACCTGGATTATCTGGCTCAGGTGTGGGAATCAATCACCACGGAGGCCGCCAAGCGCCCTGCTCCGTTCCTGATTTACCGCGAATCCAACGTTATTATCCGGGCCATGCGGGATTACCTACGCCAGGATATCGGCGAAGTGCTCATTGACAGCCCTGAGATTCATGCTGAAGCGCTAGGCTTTATCCGCCAGGTAATGCCTTCGTATCAGCAAAAAATCAAACTCTATGCGGATGAAGTGCCGCTTTTCTCACGCTTTCAAATCGAGTCCCAAATCGAAACAGCCTATCAGCGTGAGGTAAAACTCCCGTCTGGCGGCTCGATCGTTATCGACCACACCGAAGCACTGGTTTCAATCGATATCAACTCCGCCCGGGCGACCCGCGGCAGCGATATTGAAGAAACCGCCCTTCAGACCAACTCTGAAGCGGCCGATGAAATCGCCCGCCAGCTGCGCCTTCGTGATATTGGCGGCCTGGTGGTGATCGACTTTATCGACATGGGTCCGGCACGCAATCAGCGCGAAGTCGAAAACCGCATGCGCGATGCCTTGAAGCTTGACCGCGCACGGGTACAGATTGGTCGCATTTCACGCTTTGGCTTGATGGAGATGTCACGCCAGCGCCTGCGTCCTTCACTAGGCGAAACCAGCGGCGTGGTCTGCCCGCGCTGTATCGGCCAAGGCACCATCCGTGATGTACGCTCGCTTTCACTCTCGATTATGCGCCTTATCGAAGAAGAGGCCATGAAAGAGCGTAGCGCACAAATCCGCGCGATTCTGCCAGTACCTGTCGCTACCTACCTGCTCAATGAAAAACGTAGCGTACTGGCCGATATTGAGTCGCGCCAAGGGGTACGCGTTGTACTGCTACCTAACCCGGAAATGCATACGCCTCATTATGACGTGCAGCGTTTACGCGATGATCATATAGATGAAGATGACACACAAACACTGTCAAGCTTCGAGCTATCTACCGATACCGAAGTAGGTAAAGAGCCCAACCCCAACTTCGCGCCGCCCACACAGCGCGCTGAAGCGGCAGTTAAGAGCATTGCTCATAATGCACCCGCACCCGCCTCGCTACAGACGGATGAGCCAGCAGCAGCCAAGGCCACCGCGCCCACAACCAATGATGAGCAACCCAGCGTTATTGGGCGCTTTATCCGCGGGTTTGCAAAGCTACTGGGCAGCGATGACAACAGCGCAGCCGAAGCCCCTACTAGCAAGCCAGCAGCACCTGCGCCACGTAAACAAGCCGAACGCAGCCAACAGAAACCGGCCCCATTAGGCAGTGAGACGAAACAGCGTCCTGCCCGTAGCGAGCGCACCGAAAACAGCAAGGCAGATCAGCGGCAAACACCGTCGCGAAATGCCAATGCCGATGTCAGCGAAGAAGCCAACGATAAGCGCAGTGGCCCTTCTCGCACTCGCAATCGTCGCCGGAACCAGCAGCAGGACGATGCTAAAGCGCAGGAGAGTGGCAGCAAAAACAGCCGCCAGAGTCAGAAAGAGGCATCTCCCGCAAAAGACGAAAATCTTGACACATCGAAGAAGGCGCCTCAAAAAGAGTCGCGTCGAGATGCTCAGCGCGACAATAAACCTGCAAAAGAGGCTGCACACAACGACGCAGAGCAGCCAACTGCTCAGGATGATGGCAAGCCGAAACGTACGCGCAACAACCCGCGCAACCGTTCACGCAAGCAGGCGGTTAGCCCTCAGGCGGAAGCCGAGCAGTTAAAACTGCAGGCCCAAGCAGCCGAAGAGGCAACGCACGCAAGCGCCACGGCCCCAGCGACGGAAACGCCCGAAACTGAAGCGCCGAAGCAGGAAGTAGCTCACGAAAGTCTTTCTCAAGCCTCTGTTCAGTTGCCTGAAACGCAAGCCGAGGCTTCGCCTTCCAGCAGCATTGCGGATAGCAATCACGCTGACAGCCAATCGCACCAAGCGACCGCTGAGGAAAACACTCAGGAAACCGTTCAGGAACTCTCTCAAGCACCATCTCAAGCACCATCTCAAGCACCAGCTCAGGAAGCAGCTCAGGAAAGTGCCAAGCCTCAAGACGCGGAAAATACCGGCGTTAGCGCTGCTGACGAAACGACTCCGGTAGCGGCAGTTGAACCCGCCGAAACACTTAAAGCGGAACAGCCCTCTCCGAAAGTCGCCGAGCATGACGATGCGCCAGCTGAAGCAACAGCACCGGCCCAGCAAGAGACGCCCGCAGCTGCCGAGCCTGAAAGCGCACCGGTCACGGAAGATGAGCCGAAAACGGCAGATGAACTGAAGAGTGACGATGTCATATCTCTTCCGCACCAGATCGATGAAAAGCTCGAAAGCGACGCAAGTAGCGACGCCGATACTACGCTCGCGCCATCGCCCACTGAATTGGCCGAAAGCGGCGTTGCCGATGAACCCCAACAGTTGGCACCGGTAAATGAGTTGGCAGACGCTACACCTGTTCAGGAATCCGTAGAAAGCAGAACACCTGCGGATAACGTACCCCAGGCAGATGCACAGACTGACGACACTACCGCTGACGTTGCGCCACACGCCGCTAAATCGGTAGACGCACCTATCGCCGAAGAAGTGGCTGAAGAAGCACCCAAGCCGCGTCGTCGCCGTACCCGTGCGCATAACGATCCTCGTGAGCTGCGCAAGCAGGCACAAGAAGCCAGCAAAGAGTAATTTGCTGACTGCGCAAAAAACCAAACCCCGCCTCGGCGGGGTTTTTTATGCGTCAGTGCTCACACATTTATCAGCCTTGAACCAAACGTGGCTCTGGCTCCAGCCGTACGTTAAAACGAGCATGCACATGGTCGATAATCTTGCCTGCAAAGCGCAGCAATCCCTTACGGTCGCCGCCGCCCAAATGAACCAACACTAACGCCTGGCGGTCATGCACGCCAAATGCGCCTTCACATACGCCTTTAAGACCGCACTGATCAATCAACCAACCGGCCGCCAACTTGGTCTTTCCTTCGCCTAAAGGGAAATGCGGCATGTCAGGATAGCGGGCCAATAGCGCCTGCCCCTGCTGATCTGAAACAATGGGATTCTTGAAAAAACTGCCTGCATTGGCAAGCTGCCTTGGGTCAGGTAATTTTTCCTGGCGAATAGCGGCCACTGCCTCTGCAACATCCAACGGGGTGGGCGCATTCGGCAAGCGCGAGGCAAGATCGCCATAGTGAACCTTCGGTGCGGGCTGCCTGGAAAGCCGCAATACCAGCCGAGTAATCACGACACGATCACACAGCACACCCTTGAAAAGGCTGTCGCGGTAGCCAAACGTACACTCAGCATTCTCAAGCCAACGCGTTCTTCCTGTCGCAATCTCCATGATCTGCACGGTCTGAAGGCTATCGGCGAGCTCAACGCCATAGGCACCGATGTTTTGCACGGGGGCTGCGCCACAATCACCCGGAATCAGCGCCAGGTTCTCAATTCCCCAGAGCCCTCGGGCCGTCATATTGAGCACCAGTGCATGCCAGTTAACGCCAGCCCCCACATGCGCCAGCACATTATTACCCGCCGAGGTCAGCCACCACTGTCGTAGTGCCGGGCGTATCGTAATCCCTGTTAAGCGCGGCGGCAAAAGCACGTTGCTCCCTCCGCCCAAAAGCGTTACCGGCCAGCGCTTATGATGGGCGATAGCAAGCGTAGCGCGTAAGGCGCCTAGCGTGGTGGGTTCAGCGTAATAATCAGCCACGCAGGGCAAACGTAACGTATTGGACGATGAAAGATCCACGTGTTCGTTAATGGTACAAGCCGAGTTTTTAAGGGCTGAAGCTGTCACACGCGGTCACTTTTCAGGTGCTGGATTAAACCTTGTGACGCCGTTTCAATCATATCAAGCACGTTTTCAAACCCCTGTTCACCGCCATAGTAAGGGTCTGGAACCTCTGCTCCCGGCGTTCCAGAGAACTCCAGAAAAAGCCCGACATAAGCGTTGCTTTCGGCAGGTTTTAAGGCACGCATTGCCCGCAGGTTATCGTTATCCATGCCCAGTACATAATCGAAATCCAGAAAATCTTCTGGGGTCAGCTGCCGGGCACATAGCTGGCTCAGGTCAATACCTCGCCGCTTGGCTGCTGATTGAGCGCGCGAATCGGGTGCTTTCCCGATGTGCCAAGCGCCTACTCCGCAAGAGTCAATACTGACACGTTCACTCATACCTGCGTTTTTCAACGCGCGTTGAAAAAGGCCCTCGGCAGTGGGCGAGCGACAAATATTCCCTAAACAGACAAAAAGTACCCGCGTCACAACGCGCTCCCTGTACGTTGAAAAGTATTAACCAGATGGCGCTAACAGAGCGCGAACATGAGCTAAATCTTCCGCCGTGTCGACACCTGCTGGGTTAACCTCACACGCCAACGCCACCTGAATTAAATGGCCATTCTGCAAAGCGCGCAGCTGTTCAAGCTGCTCTAACTGCTCCAGCATTGAGGCCGGCCAGTCCCGGTAGGCGGCTAGAAAGCTCGCGCGGTAGGCATAAATCCCGATATGGCGCAGCCATGCATCCGTTTCAAGCAGTGCAGGCTGCTGCTTGAACTGCTCACGATCCCAGGGGATGGGCGCACGTGAGAAATACAGCGCCCGCCCCTGCAGTGAGCGCACTACTTTGACCACGTTGGGATTAAAGAGTGATGCTACATCGTTAATCGGCTCAGCCAACGTCGCAATGGAGGCTTCTGCGTCATCAGCTAAGCGCAGTGCCACCTGATCAATTAACGCGGGCGGAATGAGCGGCTCGTCACCCTGCACATTCACCACTAGTTCGTCTTCACCCAAAGAAAGGCTCTGGGCAACTTCGGCAAGCCGATCCGTCCCCGAGGCGTGATCATCGCGCGTCATGACGACCTCAGCCCCATACGGCAGCATCGCATCACGGATACGTTCATCATCGGTCGCAACAACGACACGAGCCGCCTGGCTTTGACAGGCACGCCGCCACACATGGGCGACCATAGGCTCACCAGCAATATCCAGCAGTGGCTTACCTGGCAACCGGGTTGAACCATAGCGGGCAGGCACAACGGCTATAAATGCAGGAAACGCCATTACAGGTCTCCCGTGCGACCTGGCGAGGTTGGGAGCTTTTCGTCAGCGTCCATTACCCGGGCTTCCTCAGGCAGCATAACCGGGATACCTTCTTGTATCGGATACGCTAGACCGTCATAAAGACAAACCAGTTCCTGCGCTTCGCGGTCGTACTTAAGCTTGCCGTTACATAACGGGCAAACCAGCATTGCCAGCAGTTCCTTATCCATTTATGCATCCCCTTCAGGACAGGGCTGACAGCCTGGCTGCCAGCCAATGTTCAAATTCTAATGGAAGCGTTGCCTCCACTTCTAATATCCAGCTATTGGGTGGCGCAATTCCCATGCATTTCACCGCATCTTTGGCGGTCATGACCACGGGCCGCTGTTTCGCCGGAGTAAATATATCCGCACTAAAACGCTGATGGTCTGCCAACGCCAGCATCTCACCGTTTACGCCTAAATCACGCAATGTAGTAAAAAAGCGCGCGGGGTGTCCGATACCGGCCACGCCAAACACCGGCACGCTAAAAGGTAGCGGTGTCAGCGGAAAGCGCTTGCCATCATTTAGGCGCCGCCAACTTATCGGCATTAGCTGCATGGAAGTGGCGCTCACCGAAAGTGATTGGCGCATGTCTCCCTTCGCTATTTCACCATTCGCTATTTCACCATTAACAACCACCGCATCTACACGCGCTAAACGTTCGGGCGACTCACGCAGTGGCCCCGCAGGCAGGCAGCGACGATTACCCAACCCTCGCGCCCCATCAATCACCACGATCTCAATGTCTCGCTCAAGCGCCAGATGCTGCAGCCCGTCGTCACTCAAAATAATATCGCAACCGAGATCGACCAACGCTTGAGCGCCACGCACACGCTTGGGGTCTGCTACCACGGGTAACAAGGTTTGCTGGGCCAACATAACCGGCTCGTCACCGCTTTGC
The DNA here is from genome assembly GCF_052375975.1 of Halomonas sp. TP35. NCBI lineage: Bacteria > Pseudomonadati > Pseudomonadota > Gammaproteobacteria > Oceanospirillales > Halomonadaceae > Halomonas > Halomonas sp. TP35. The sequence continues at coordinate 400,132 of NZ_JBQSUZ010000002.1, forward strand.
GCGGGATCCGTCGAGGGCGTTACCTGGAGCGGGTAGTGCTCGGCTTTACCGCCATAGCCACGCGTGACAATACCCGGCGTCCAACCTTGTGCAACCAACCAGCGGCTTAACCAGGCCACTAATGGCGACTTTCCGGTTCCACCCAGGGTGATATTACCCACCACGATGACCGGCACTGGCGCACGCCATGTGGCCTTTTGGCCACTCACATACGCGGCTTCACGACGCGCCATGACATACTTATAAAGCGCGCCCAATGGCCTTAGCGGCAATAGCCATGGGCTATTGTGATAGCCCGCTTCAAGCCAGCGCTGCGCCAGCGTCATTATGCTTCCTGAAACTGAAGTTGATACAGCGCAGAGTAGGCACCACCTTTGTCCAGCAGCTCCTGGTGCGCTCCTTGCTCAATAATACGCCCCTGGTCCATCACCAGGATTCGATCTGCACGCTCAATCGTGGACAGACGATGGGCAATGACGAGTGTCGTGCGTCCCTGGCAGACGTGCTCCAGCGCTTTTTGGATGTAACGTTCAGACTCGGTATCCAGAGCGGAGGTTGCCTCGTCCAAAATCAATATTGGGCTATCTTTGAAAATCGCCCGGGCGATCGCCAGACGCTGACGTTGCCCACCCGATAGCATGACCCCGTTTTCACCCACCACCGTTTCATAACCTTGTGGCAGCTTATCGATAAATTCGCTGGCATACGCCGCCTTGGCAGCAGCTTCAACGGCCTGACGATCAGGGTTCGCCGTGCCATAAGCAATATTATCGGCCACCGTGGCGTTAAAGAGCGTCACTTGCTGTGTGACCAAGCCAATCTGCTGACGCAATGGGCCTAACGCATACTCATTAATATCCACACCATCGATTAAAATGCGTCCTTCATTAAGACGATAAAAGCGTGGTAATAGGCTAACGAGGGTTGATTTTCCGCTGCCTGAGCGACCCACAATCGCCACCATCTCACCAGGCGAGACGTGCAAATTGATGTCATGCAGCACGTTTGGCTGGTCGTCGGCATAGCGAAAGCCAACATTTTCGAGCATCAGCTCGCCCGTTAGACGCTTGGGCACACGCTGGCCGGTGTCTTGTTCCGGTGCTGTATCCATCAACCCAAAGAGCTCTGAAGCGGCGGCAAGTCCTTTTTGAATTTCACTGTTAATTTCAGTGAGCTGGCGTACCGGCTTGATCATCAAGGCCGCTGCGGTAATAAACGCAACAAACTCACCTGGCGTCATATTGGCCATTATCGCCGGCGCCATGGCCAGCCACACCAGCAGCGCCATGGATATCGCTACCAGCATAAGAATAACCGGGGAGCTTATCGCCCGCGTCATTGACTCTTTCATACTCTGTTTACGGTTCTCTTCGCTTACCCGTGCAAACCGTTGCTTTTCATAATCCTCAGCGCCGTAGGTGCGCACAACGCGGTAGCCTGACAAGCCTTCGGAAGCGACATGAGTGACATCACCCATCGAGCTTTGTATGCGTTTTGAAATACGCCGAAAGCGCTTACTGACATAGCTCACCACCACGCCAATAATGGGGGTAACCCCTAAAAACAGTAGGGTTAGCATCCAGTTCGTCCAGAACAAATAACCCACCAATCCCACAACAAACAGGCCTTCACGCAAAATAACGGTGACAGCGTTCGTTGCAGCGCCCGCCACTTGCTCTACATGGTAGGTCACGCGCGAAACAAGGTGACCGCTTGAGTGCTGGTCAAAAAACCGTCCAGGCAGATGCAGCATGTGGGCAAAAACGTCGCAGCGCAGCGTGTGGATCACATAGCGTCCTACATACGCCATATAGTAGGTGCTTAGAAAAGTGCCTACACCACGCGAAGCAAACATCAAAATAACAAACAGCGGAAGAAACAGCCGAAAAGCAGCATCAGGGTTTTGGATACCGTCGATTAACCGCTTCATCATCTCAGCAAGTGCCGTACTTGATGCGGCATATACCACAAACCCAACAGCGGCCAAGCCAAATGCTTGCCAGTGTGGTTTTACGTAGCTAAGTAGCCGTTTATAAATAACCCAACTTGAATCGGTCACACGCGCTCCTGGCAATAGTGTGCAATGCGCTGGATTCTACCTTATGGCGAGGCGCATCAACACCGCTTAACGCCACCATGTTGAACACTGCCGGATGGCCAACGCATTGGTGTAATAGACACAGGATGATCTTTTTGAAGCCAAAACCGCAGTGCCCCATCGTGCCCGGTACTCCACAGGCAACTCTTATACGCTCGGAAGCGGCGTACCACATCATCGACCGGATGCTGGAAAGCATTATTGCGACCTGCACTAAAGATCACATGCAAAGGCGTCGTATGTTGGACAAACTGAACACCTGAACTTGTGCGGCTACCGTGATGTCCGGCGACCAATACGCTGAGCGGCACATCAATATCTTTTAGAAAACGCCGCTCTATATCACGGCTGACATCCCCGGTAATTAATAATTGATGCTCTCCCGCGCTGACTTCCAGCACGCAGGAGCGGTCATTGGCCGAGTAATCATTGGACCCGGCAGGCGGCCATAAAAACCGATACGTAATTCCATCGCGCTGCCACTGCTGGCCACGCTCGCACGGGGTGGCCGTTACCGGTAGAGCTTCACCTAGAGGCGCACGCCAGTGCGTGACTGCATGGCTCTCCAGTAGCGCGCCTATACCACCTGCATGGTCACTGTCGGCATGGCTAACAATCACCTCATCAAAACGCTGGCCTGGCGACCACAATGTTTGCAGAGGCATAAAGCCTGCCTGAAAACGTGGCCCAGTATCGTATAAAAGCCGGTACTGCTGGCTGCGTAGCTCGATAAGCTGACCTTGGCCCACATCATGCACCGTTACGCGCAACGTGCCTTTAGGTATTTGCTCCAACGGAAGCCACCAGGCAAGCGATACCACTAGGCACGTAGCCCCCACTTTCAACCAGGACACCACGCCAGGCAGACCCCAGCACAAAGCCAACAAAAGAAGAGCGCCGCTTAATGGGTACACTAGCGCATGATCAGGTTCCCACAGCGGCCATCGTTCTGACGTAACGGTCAGAAAAACGTAAAAAACCGACAGCGCTTGCTCAAACAACCACCACATGCCCGTGCCCAGCCACGGCAGAGGTGAAAATATCCAGCCCAGCAGCGCCAACGGCACCATGATTGAACTTACCCAGGGCACGGCGATTATATTAATAATGGGCGCGCCCGGCGCCATACGTCCAAATGCGATCAGCACGGCGGCGGCCATTAGCGGGGCCAGTAACAGCTGGGAACGCAGCAACGCCCAGCACCAGCCTTTAACCCCTTTTGGACGCGTGCGCCCTTGCCAAATAATGATCAACCAGGCAACAGCCACAAACGATAGCCAGAGCCCAGGGCGCCATAAAGAGAGCGGATCAAGCAGCAGAATAATGGCAAGTGCCAGCCACCAGGCCTGCCAAGTGGCTGGGGAGTGTCGACCACTGAGCACCCACAGCCCTACCAGCGTCATGACCATGGCGCGCATGGCGGGCGGTTCCATACCGGCCAGATAGGCATAACCGATGGTGACCAGCGCGGCCACCCACCAGGGCCACACGCGCATTCGCCAGTTCAAAGGCGTTGTTAGCCGTGCGATGAGCTTTGCCAGCAATAGCGCAAACCCGGCCACCAGCCCCACATGCAAGCCTGAAATAACCACCAGATGCGTCGTTCCCGTGGCATTGAGTAGCGACCAGTCCTCCTGGGTTAGCTGGCTGCCCTCCCCCAGCGTTAAGGCTGCGAGCCAGCGGCGCGTTCGTTCACCGAGTGGCTGCCTCTCCAGCACATCAAGCGCCAGCTTTCGTACAGAAAACCCAGCCGTGGCCAATTGCGTCGGCGCTGGCTCCTGGCGTACATACCCCGTTGCATGAATGCCTTCTCGCCAGAGCCACTGTTCAAAATCAAACGTACCAGGGTTGGCAAATCCGCGAGGCGGGCGCAGGCGTAGCGTCATTCGCCACTGCTCTCCCGCATAGTAAGTCGGCGCGTTATACGCCGTTACACGGACCTTGTTAAGCGTATCGCAAGCGGGGTGATGAGTAGGTCCTTCACAGGTTTTTACCGCTAACAGTAACCGCTGTGCATCACCCAACGGGGTTACGCTCAGCACCCTTGCTTTTACAACGACATCTTCGCCGTTGAGACCTTCGGGCAAGCGACTGCCCCACTCCTGATGAATGCCAACCATTACCCAGCCACCCAGTAATAGCCAGAAAGCCGCCTTGGCGCGCCAGGCCATCAGTAGCAGCACGCCCAATAAGCTAACGCCAACAAAAGGGTTCATTGCCCCCGTTATACCGCTTAATCCCGCGATTACTGCCCCTAACAGTGCCGCTAGCGCTGCCGGTATCGCCATGCCAAACGGCATACGACTCTCCTTGGCTTAAGAACTTCATCTACTTGGCATAGCCGAAGCGCTACGCGATATGGATAATAGGGTGCACTAATAGGCAAGAGTACCTGACATGCCGCGCCGGTTCCTGCAGCGCTACATGCCCAGACCCGACACGCTACGGCGACAGCGGTCGCTACGCTTTATAGCACCGCTAATTGCCGACCCCGGGCTGTGGCTTTTAACTCGGCGAAGCGTTGCCAACGCCTTTAGCGTTGGCTTGTTTTGCGCCATGCTACCGATTCCATTTCAAATGGTAGTCGCTGCCGTGGGCGCTCGCCTAAGCCGTTGTAATTTAGCACTTTCGGTAGGCCTTGTCTGGATTACCAACCCACTCACCATGCCGCTGATTTTTTATTTTAACTATCGAATTGGCACATTTATGCTTGGAGCCCCGGTACGTGAAGCACCTACGCGTATTTCAACGCGCTGGATTGCCGAACAAATGCACGATATCGTACCGCCACTGATTGTTGGCTCATTTATTACGGCTATTGTGCTAGCAGTGGCCGCCAATATCGGCATTCGCCTTATTTGGCGCTGGCATGTCTCTCATAATTGGAAACGCCGCCGCCTAAATAGGCAGCGGCGTCGGGCATGTATCGAATCCGAGTTCGATGATTAAGGCATGCGAGGCTGCTCAACCAACTTGCCCGCGTCCAGTTTAAGCACCCTGTCCTGATGTGCAGCCAGCCCCACGTCATGCGTCACGATAACAAACGCACACGCACTCTCTTTGGCCAACTCATCCATCAGGGCTAGAATCGTGGCTGCCGTCGTTTGATCCAGGTTACCGGTAGGCTCATCCATTAGCACCAGGCTTGGGTCTGTTACCAAGGCACGCGCAATGGCGACCCGCTGGCGCTCACCACCGGAAAGCTCGCCAGGCTTATGATCAGCCCGCGCCTTCATCCCTACACGCTCAAGAATCTGCATAGCGCGTTTTTCAGCGGTTTTTTTCGACTGACCACGGATAATTAACGGTAACGCTGCATTCTCAACGGCGGTAAATTCTGCCAGCAAATGGTGAAACTGGTAAACAAACCCAATGTAGCGATTACGAAACGTCCCTAAGGCCGCTTCGTTTAAGTTGGAAAGTGGCTCACCAGCGATCACCACCCGACCATCGCTTGGGCGATCCAGACCGCCCAGCAAGTTTAAAAGCGTGGTTTTACCCGACCCAGAACTACCCACAATCGCCACCCGTTCGCCCGCACGAACGGAAAGTTCAAGCTTATCAAGCACGGTCAGGTCTTGTGGTCCTTCGCTATATACCCGCGTTAAACCTTGGCAATCCAACATAACAGGCGGCTCGTTCGCTCCCCCTGCTGCGGCTGGCGTAGCGTTGGACGGCGTGGAAGTTGACTGCATAGACGTTAACGGCCCAGTAGTAGACATGGAAGCATCCTTATTCATAGCGCAGAACATCCGCCGGTTGAACGCGAGCAGCGCGCCATGCTGGGTACAGCGTGGACAAAAACGTTAGACCGAAGGCCGCCAACACAATATTGCGCACGTCATCCCACCTAAGCTGGGACGGCAAATCGCTGATAAAGTAAACGCCTGCATCCAGAAACTTAATCCCAAAGGCCGCTTCAAACCAACCGATCAGATCAGATACTGTCAGCGCCAGCAGTATGCCCACAGCAACGCCAATCGCAATACCAATCAAACCAATGGCCATGCCTTGTACGATAAAGATGCCCATGATCGAGCGTGGCGTAGCACCAATGGTACGCAAAATAGCGATATCGGCACGCTTGTCGGTGACCACCATGACCAGAGTAGAAACAATATTGAACGCCGCAACGGCAATGATCACCGTTAGCAGCAGTGCAATCATGCGCTTTTCCATCTGAATGGCCTGGAAAAGGTTGCCATGCGAGTACGTCCAATCGGTGCCGCGGTAGCCTGGTCCCAGGTCGTTCACAATGGCCTGGGTCTCGCTGCCCGCAATAAACAGATCATCAAGCTCAAGGCGCAAACCACCTACCGCGTCGCCAAGGCGCGCGAGGGTTTTCATATCTTCGATATTGGCGTAAGCGAGATTGGCGTCCAAATCGGCGCCCACGCTGAAAATACCGCTAACGGTAAAGCGCTTTAACCGCGGGAAGACACCCGCTGGGGTGATAGAAGCTTCCGGCACCAGCAGCGTCACTCGATCGCCTACACCCACCCCCAGCTGACGAGCAAGCATAGAGCCAAGCACCACATTCCACTCATCTGGCACTAATTCAGCCAACGTGCCTTGGCGCATATGCTGACCAATAATCGAGACCTGGTCTTCCCAATCGGGATCAATACCGTTGACCATGGCTCCCTGGTTGCGGCCACCCGCGGAAAACATGCCCTGCTGCTCAACATACGGTGCAGCCCCCATCACGTGTTCACGCTGCGTCAATCGGTCTGCCAGCGCCTCCCACTCCACCAGGCCATCGGTTGCTTCAATTTTAGTGTGCGGCACCATTCCTAAAATACGGGTACGCAGCTCATGGTCAAAACCATTCATAACCGATAACACCAGGATGAGTACCGCCACACCCAGCATTAGGCCCAGCATCGATGTTAGTGAAATAAAAGAAATAAAGTGGTTCCGGCGTTTGGCGCGCACGTAGCGCAGCCCCACCAGAAAAGGCAAACGATCAAGCATGGCGTCATTCCTTATTAATAAGCGCTCATGGTACGGTTTTTTTAGCCATACTGCATGTGCAAACGGGCATTAGAGTAACAGACCCCAGGCCCGTTCCCTGAAACCACGTAACGCTTGCAAGTTCTTCGACGACGCCCTACATTGCGCCCATTTGCGCTGGCTAAATCGGTGAGCGCTTTACTTCAAATAACGTTACCAAGAGACTTCCTAACCTTGGCCAATATGACATATCGCTTGCTGCCGGAATGGCACCCCCAGGATGGTCTACAGCTGACCTGGCCACGCCCTGATGGCGATTGGGCATCGCTTCTATCGCGTATAGAAGCAACGCTTGAGCGCATCGTGCTGGCAACCGTTCGTTACCAGCAGGTAGTGATCAGCATGCCAGATCAAGCCACCTGTGACCGCGTACGCAAAACGTTCGATGCCTATGGTGTGCCTGCTCATAAGCTATTGCTGATCATAGCGCCTACCGATGATACCTGGGCGCGTGACCACGGCCCGATTAGCGTTGTTGATGATGAAGGCCAGCCGCTACTGTTGGATTACACCTTCACCGGCTGGGGCGGAAAATTCCCTGCCAGCAACGATAATCGGCTGACGCAGGCGTTAGCCGATGCAGGCGTCTGGGCATGCCCAGTGGCTTCACGCGATATGGTATTGGAAGGCGGGGCTATCGAAACCGATGGCGCGGGTACGCTGCTGACGACCGAAGCCTGCTTACTCAACCCTAATCGCAACCCGCATTTAACACGCCAGGACGTTGAAGCCTTGATAGGCGATGATTTCGGCGTCGACCGGGTGCTTTGGTTAACCAATGGGCATCTGGAAGGTGATGATACCGACAGCCACGTTGATACATTGGCGCGATTCTGTAATCCATCGACCATTGCTTATGTGCGCTGTGATGACCTACAAGACCCGCACTACACAGCCCTACACACCATGGAGCAAGAGTTAAAGGCATTTCGACAACGCAACGGCGAGCCCTACCAGCTTGTCCCGCTGCCTTGGCCACAAGCATGCTTTGACCCTGAAGACGGCCATCGGCTGCCAGCCACTTATGCCAACTTTTTGATTATTAATGAAGCAGTACTGGTGCCAACCTACGGCGACCCGGCTGATGCGTTAGCACTCAGTGCGCTGGCCGAAGCGTTCCCCAACCATGCGCTCATTCCCATTGAGTGCTCGAGCGTTATTCGTCAACATGGCAGCTTACACTGCCTGACCATGCAGTTGCCCAAGGGCACGCTCACCACCTCTTTTCATCAGTAAGGAGCCAGGATGTCTATCAAGGTAACCTCTGACCTAACGGTTGGCGTAGTGCAACAGTTTGCCTGGCCCGATAAAGCGCAGAGCCTGGCAGCCAGTGAAGCGGGCATTCGTGATGCCGTAGAACGTGGCGCTCAGCTTGTCATGCTGCAAGAGCTGCATGCTACCCACTACTTCTGCCAGTATGAAGATCCGGCCCTGTTCGACCTGGCCGAACCGCTGGATGGCCCGACCGGACAGCACCTGGCCGCACTTGCTCGCGAATTGGATATCGTGCTGGTCGGCTCGCTGTTTGAGCGGCGCGCACCAGGGCTTTATCACAACACGGCGGTGGTATACGACCGAGATAAAGGCCGGGTGGGTCAGTATCGGAAAATGCACATCCCTGATGACCCAGGCTTTTATGAGAAGTTTTACTTCACCCCTGGTGACCACGATGCGAGCCGTGCAGAAGGCTTTACACCAATTGATACTTCGCTTGGCCGTTTGGGCGTGCTGGTGTGCTGGGATCAGTGGTACCCGGAAGCGGCTCGCCTGATGGCCTTGGCCGGAGCAGACTTGCTGCTCTACCCCACGGCGATTGGGTGGGATCCTAACGATGATATTGCGGAACAAACCCGCCAAAAAGATGCCTGGACGTTAATCCAGCGCTCGCATGGCGTCGCCAATGGCTTACCGGTGATTGTTGCCAACCGCGTGGGATTTGAAACCGACCATTCAGGCGTGGGCGATGGCATTCAGTTTTGGGGAGGCAGCTTTATTTGTGGGCCTCAGGGCGAGCTACTTGCCCATGCCGGTGAAGAAGCTGAACAACTGGTTGTGACCATTGATATGGCGCGCTGCGAAAATACTCGCCGTATCTGGCCTTACCTGCGTGATCGCCGTATCGATGCCTATAGCGATCTAACCCGCCGCTTTCGCGACTAGGCGTTATCGATCTATAGGCCAGTTTAACGTAGCGGTCTTTGACGGAAAACGCCTGCCAAAATCATCTGGCAGGCGTTTTTTCTAGTACCTATTTCTGCACGTACCGCAGCGCTGACTTACGCCATTACGTCAGCAGTAACAAACTTATCACTTCCAGAAATCGCGAATCGAGGCGATGCCTTGGGCGCCTACGGCGCGGGCGTGATTGGCATCAAAGCGTGTCATTCCACCCAGCGCAAAGACCGGCATTCCGGCACGCTCAACCAGTTGTTGAAAATCATGCCAGCCCATCGGCGCTACTTCCGGATGTGAAGGCGTAGTGCGAAGCGGTGACAGCGTCACAAAATCACACCCCAGCAGCGCCGCTTTGGAGAGCTGAGTTTGGTCATGTGTCGAGGCAGAGAGCCACTTTTGCTCGGCAATCGGACGTCGATCCAGCTGCATCAAGCGCTCGCTGGTTAAATGAATACCATCGGCATCCACATGTTCAAGCAGCGCAGGCTCGCCGTTGAGTAGAAGCTTGGCGCCATACTCATGACACATGCGCAAAGCGCGTTCAGCGCGCTTAAGATAAGCGGCTTCATCAAGCTGCTTGGCACGCAGCTGCACCAAGCGAATGTTGTCTTCTTTCAAGGCCCGCTCCAGGAGCGTATCAAAACGCGCCTCGTCAGCCTCTTCTTTTGTAATCAGATATTCAGTGGGCAGCATCACAGCACGCAGGATCGGCAGGTTGGCCGCCGGGAACGGATAATTAGCCAACTCCTCCATCGGCACCCAACGCACGGCTTGGCCTTCGCGACCAAAAGGCTCGCCAGCAAACTCATGAACCTGCCAAACATCTAACAAAATATGCTTGTCAGGATATTCGTGATGCACACGGATCAAGGGCTGCGCACGTACAATCTCAACACCAAGCTCTTCGTGCAGCTCGCGCTTAAGGCCCTCAAGTCCTGTTTCATAAGGCGCGAGTTTCCCACCCGGAAACTCCCACAAGCCACCCTGATCGACATTCGAGGGCCGACGTGCAATCAGCACTTGCTTCTGATCGGCACTAATGATGGCTGCTGCCGCAACATGAACTCGTCGTTTTACCATTACATTCATTACGTCTTTATCCACTGTGTGCGCACCGGCGGATCAGTGCCGGCGCTTACTCGCTGCGTGAGCCCTTTATGACTGCCAAACCCAGTCGGTGACTGGCTAACTAGCTACGATAGTCTGCGTTGATCGACACATAGTCATGGGAAAGATCAGAGGTCCATACGGTGGCACTCTCCTGACCGCGCCCTAAACTGATGCGAATCGTAATTTCGTCTTGCGCCATGACGGCACTGCCTGCGGCTTCCGTATACCCAGCCGCACGACCACCTTCTTCAACCAGGCGAACATCTGCCAGGTCAATGACAATGCGGTCCACGTCAAAATCAGCCACAGGCGCTCGCCCTACTGCGGCCAGAATACGCCCCCAGTTAGCATCAGAGGCGTAAAGCGCTGTTTTCACCAAGGGTGAGTGGGCGACGGTAAATGCGACATCCAGCGCTTCCTGACGACTTTCTGCGCCATCAACCTGGAGCGTCACAAACTTTGTCGCGCCCTCACCATCACGGATGATCGCCTGAGCCAAGCTCGTCATTACCTGCTGCAATGCATCACGGAAGACAGCGATATCCTCGTCGTCTTCAATCGCCGTTCCCGTACCTGTCGCTGCAAGCATGCACGCATCATTGGTTGAAGTGTCGCTATCCACGGTAATGCAGTTAAACGAGGTATCCACCGTCTCGCGTAACAAGCGATCCAGTAATGACTGTTCAATAGCAGCATCCGTGACGACAAAGCCCAACATGGTCGCCATGTTGGGTTTAATCATGCCTGAGCCTTTAGTGATGCCATTGATAGTAACTGACCCGTCACTAACCTTCACGGTAACGCTGTCACCTTTGGCTCGGGTGTCGGTGGTTAAAATCCCTTCACCGGCATGTTGCCACGCCTGACTATTGTCAGCACCTGACGCAAGCGCTGGCGTGATACCGGCTAAAAGGTGCTCCATGGGAAGTGGTTCACCGATAACCCCCGTTGAGAAAGGCAGTACCTGATGCTCGGCAACGCCAGCTTGCTCTGCTACCGCTTTACAGCTGGCGTAGGCATCATGAAGCCCCTGTTTGCCGGTGCCCGCATTCGCATTACCGGTATTAATTAGCCAGTAACGCGGTGCCTGGCCCTGCTCGCGGCAGCGCTCAATATGCGCCTTGGCAACCGACACCGGGGCAGCGCAGAAGGCATTTCGCGTGAACACACCAGACACGGTTGCCGAGGCGGGTAGCTCAATAACTACCATGTCACGACGACCCGGCTTTTTAATACCCGCCATTGCACTTCCCAAGCGCACCCCAGCCAAGGGGGGCATCACCGGAAAGGGACTATTTCCCACCGCCATGATCGTCTCCTCTACCTAAATCCAGACCGCTTCTGATTAGCTTAATTTACCGCAGCACTGCTTGTACTTCTTACCTGAACCACATACACACGGGTCGTTGCGGCCGACTTTCGGCCCTTCGCGACGGACAGGGCGTGCGTCCTGCTCAGTGCTTTCCACATCACTGTTTTCACCGCTTAATCCGCTTTCACTGGAAGAAGCATCATCGTGACGATTAGCGGCCGCGGCTTTTTCGCGGGCCAACTCTTCACGCCGCTTTTGCTCCAGCGCATCAACTTCTTCAGGCTGACGTACCTGAACATGGCTTAGAATACGGGTGACATCCGCTTTAATATTGGTCAGCAGGTGCTGGAACAATTCAAACGATTCACGCTTGTACTCTTGCTTGGGGTTCTTTTGTGCGTAGCCGCGTAAATGGATGCCCCGACGCAGGTGATCCATGGACTGCAAGTGCTCTTTCCAACGCGTATCCAGAACCTGAAGCATGACCTGCTTCTCAAAACGACGAATCAGGGTCGCGCCTGCGGCATCCACCTTGGCCGCATAAGCGTCATGGTGCATGTCTTGCAGACGCTCACGCAGCTTCTCTTCGCTAAAGCGCTCATCATCAGCGGCCCACTGGACCACCGGGGCATCCAAGTTGAACTCTGTCTTAAGGTGCATTTCAAGCCCAGCCAGATCCCACTGCTCGGCTAAACCCTGCGGCGGAACGAAGTCGTTAATGGTGTCTTCCATGACTTCTTCACGAATACCCACGATAGCTTCTGCAATGTCATCAGAGGCCAGAACCTCATTGCGCTGCTCGTAAATAACCCGGCGCTGGTCGTTTGCCACGTCATCATATTCAAGCAACTGCTTACGAATATCGAAGTTACGCCCTTCCACTTTTTTCTGGGCACGCTCAACGGCGTTAGATACCATTTTGTGCTCAATGGCTTCGCCGCGCTCCAGGCCCAATGCCTGCATGAGACGCTTAACGCGGTCAGAACCAAATAGCCGCATCAGGCTATCTTCCAACGACAAGAAGAAGCGCGTTGAACCTGGATCGCCTTGACGACCAGAACGTCCACGCAACTGGTTATCAATGCGCCGAGACTCATGGCGTTCCGAACCAATAACGTGCAGGCCACCGGCTTCCAGCACACCATCGTGACGCTGCTTCCACTCGGCTTTTAATGCATCAATCTGCGCCTGGCTTGGGTTTTGCAGCTTGGCAACGTCAGCTTCCCAGTTGCCCCCCAACATAATATCGGTACCTCGACCGGCCATGTTGGTGGCAATAGTGATCGCGCCAGGACGCCCTGCCTGAGCAATAATCTCGGCTTCACTCTGGTGCTGCTTGGCATTCAGGACATTGAACTTCAGCCCCGCTTCGCGCATTAAGTGCGCCAGATATTCAGACGTCTCGATGGACGCCGTACCTACCAACACCGGGCGGCCTGCCTCTGTCTCGACCTGAACGTCCTTAATAATCGCCTCGTACTTCTCTTCGGCGCTAAGGTAGACCAGGTCGTTAAGGTCTTTACGGGCTAACGGGCGATTGGTGGGGATGACGATAACATCAAGCCCATAAATCTGACGGAACTCAAAGGCTTCCGTATCAGCAGTACCGGTCATGCCTGCCAGTTTTTCATACAGACGGAAATAGTTCTGGAAGGTGGTGGATGCCAGCGTCTGGCTCTCGCGCTGAACGGTCACCCCTTCCTTCGCTTCAACAGCCTGGTGAAGCCCTTCAGACCAACGGCGGCCAGGCATCGTCCGTCCAGTATGCTCATCAACGATGACCACCTGGTCTTCCACTACAATGTAATCAACATCCTTGTTGTAGAGATGGCGTGCCCGGAGCGCAGAATGCATGTGCTGAAGTAAATTCAGGTTTTGAGCGGCGTAAAGCGATTCACCCTCTTTAAGAAGGCCTTCCGCCTGCATCAGCTCTTCAACCCTGTTATGCCCCTGCTCGGTCAGCTCAACCTGCTTTTGCTTCTCCTCCAGCACAAAATCGCCAGTTGCAGGCTGGTCGTCATCTTCCGAGACCTCACCCTCTTCCAACTGCTGGGCAAGCTGATTAACGACGTTATAAAGATTGGTATTTTCATCCACCGCACCTGATATGATCAACGGCGTACGCGCCTCATCAATCAGGATAGAATCCACCTCATCAACAATGGCATAGTGCAGGCCACGCTGCACCTTATCCTCCAAAGAGAACGCCATGTTGTCGCGCAGGTAGTCAAAGCCAAATTCGTTATTGGTACCGTAGGTAATATCACACCGATAAGCATGGCGTTTCTCCTCCCCGGTTTGGCCGGAAAAGATAACCCCAACAGAAAGCCCTAAAAACTCATACAGCGGGCGCATCCACTCGGCATCACGGCGGGCAAGGTAGTCATTGACGGTGACAACGTGTACGCCCTTTGCAGGCAGCGCATTGAGATAAACGGCCAGTGTTGCTACCAGCGTTTTACCTTCGCCGGTTTTCATTTCAGCAATACGACCACGGTGCAGGGTCATGCCCCCCACCATCTGTACATCAAAATGCCGCATACCCATGACGCGCTTGCTGGCCTCTCGCACAATCGCAAACGCAGAAGGCAACAAACTATCCAACGCCTCGCCATTTTCCAGGCGCAAACGCAGCTCCGCTGTCTTACCTTGTAATTCAGCGTCGCTTAATCCTTCAAGCTCAGCTTCGAGCACGTTCACACTGCGAACGTTTTTGTGCATGCGCTTTACTTCACGGTCGTTCTTGGAGCCAACAACCTTGCGTAACAAATTATTAATCATGAAATTTCCAAATCATCTTGAGCGAACCAATGGGCTTCGCCCTGTTCCGTATAAGGCAAGTAAAGTACGTTTTAGAAAACCGTGAGTTAAGCGGGCGGACCGCGCTGGGTAAGCACATCGTGTGCGGCTACCTGGCGCTTTATAAAATCATAAACAGGTAAAAAGTGGCGCTGCACCGCGATACGTTTAAATCGCTGCTGCCAACCGCGCAATGCGCGTCGCCTTTTGGCGATCCAATGCGATTGAGCACGTAAAATAGCCGGCACCCACAAACACACGCAGACGTTACGCTCAGCCCCCCGCATGGCATCAAAAGGCACTAAACTATTGGGCAACAAGCAGCTTACCAGGAGCCCTGCCAGCCACCAACGCGCCAAGCCATAGCGACGGTTACGTCGCGGCAAAGCAGAAAAGGTGTTAAGCGTGGAGGACATGCTGTGGATTGGCTCCTGAGCGTGTTAGGCTCTGCAAATAAGTAATGCATCCGTGTAGATGCCGCTACTTGGCTATATATTGAGGGGTTACCCCAGGATTCAAGCGTATGAGTATAAAGGTTAAGCGTTCTCGCGCACAGCCCATCGCCCGTCTGCTAAACAAGTCAGGGGATATTGGCCAATTAATGCGCCAGTCTCGCTTGATAGATCAGGCCCAGTGTCATTTAAGAGCCCACCTGCCAGAAGAGATGCGCCCACATATCTTTGTCGGCGGCTTTCGCGATGGGCGCTTAACCCTGATCAGTGGACAGGCAAGCTGGCTGACATGGTTGCGCTTTGAACAGCAGCGGCTGTTGACGCTGCTACATCAACTGCCAGGCTTTGAGGCTGTGAACGGCTTTACCTTTAAAGTGCGCCCCGTCCGCCCAGTTGAGGCGCCTTTGCGTAATACCCGACACTTATCCGCCAGTGCGGGAAAAACGCTCAGCGAGTGCGCAAGCGACACGCACAATCCTGCGCTACGTAAAGCGCTAGAGCGCCTTGCGTCTCACGCACCAAAATAAGCGCCGCGCACATTGCGCACTTCTCAAATGCCAGAAACGCAAAAGCACCGCCTGAGCGGTGCTTTTTTTCATCAAGGCCAGTTATCGAGCTTGACTACCAAAGGTGGAACCTGGATAGCGCGTCATAGCTAATATCTGACACTCCTGCTTGGCAGTTAGGCCATTGCAGGCGCTGCGTACGAAATAGGCGCAACGGCTTTTTCATCTTCAAACGTCACGATTTCATAAGCATCAGGCTGTGCCATCAATTCGCGGCAAAGCTGGTTATTCAGCGCATGGCCAGATTTTGTACCGTGAAACTCACCAATCAGGCTGTAGCCTAACTGATACAAATCGCCGATCGCATCCAGCACCTTGTGCTTGACGAATTCATCTTCGTAACGCAAACCGCCTTCATTGACGATGCGATAATCATCAACCACGATCGCATTATCCAGGCTTCCCCCCAGGGCCAGGTTATTAGAGCGCAAAAACTCCAAATCCTTCATAAACCCAAAGGTGCGCGCCCGAGAAACTTCTTTCACAAAAGAGGTCGTCGAAAAGTCGATAAGCGCGGTTTGTTTCTGCTGTTCGAAAACCGGGTGGTCGAAGTCAATGGCGAACGAGACCTTGAACCCTTGGTGCGGAAGGAAAACGGCTTCTTTATCGCCATCTTTAACCGCGACGCGACGCTTGATACGTATAAATTTCTTTGCTGCATCCTGCTCAAGAATACCCGCCGATTGGATTAAAAACACAAACGGGCTGGCACTACCGTCCATAATCGGTACTTCGGGAGCACTTAGGTCAACATAAGCATTATCGATGCCTAGTCCTGCAAACGCTGACATCAAATGCTCAACCGTTGCCACTTTCACACCTTCGAGTGAAAGTGCAGTGCAAAGTGTTGTGTCTTCCACTAACTCTGCGCGTGCGGGTATATGTACCACAGGCTCCAGATCGGTTCTAACAAACACAATCCCGGTGTTTGTCGGCGCCGGACGCAAAGCCATGTGGACTTTTTTGCCGGAGTGCAGACCCACTCCAGTGGCGCGGATGACGTTTTGTAGGGTGCGTTGTCTGATCATGGGCAGTGGTCGAACTCTAATGACGGTAGTACCGTAGGGGAAGGAAAGTTATCAAACAGTGTTCACTTTAACAGCAAACGAGCGTTTTAACCAATAAAACACTCGTTTGCTGGCCCAGTAAACGAGCGTTTTAACCAATAAAACACTCGTTTGCTGGCCCAGTAAACCTATTGAAACAATCAATCGGCCTGACGGCGCAAGAAAGCAGGTATGTCCAGATAGTCATCAGCATCGGCTGAGCGACTCTTTTCTGGACGCGGTTTTGGCGCGTGTTCAGGCGCCTCTGCACGGGCAGTTGCTTGCTGACGCATTACGGTAGGCTGCTGTAGCTTACGGTAATCAGAAGAGTCAGCAGAAGAGCGACGTGCAGGTTCGCGTGTCGTCGCTTTGGCAGTTTTCGCGCCATCTAACCCAGCAGCAACAACAGTAACACGCAACTCATCCGACATTTCCATATCGATGGAAGTTCCCACGACAATGGTCGCTTCTTGTGAAGCAAACTCTTGCACGGTGGCACCTACATCATTGAACTCGCCAATCGACAGATCCGGGCCTGCCGTAATATTGACCAGAATGCCTCGCGCGCCATGCAGATCGATATCTTCCAGAAGCGGGCTACGGATAGCTTTTTCTGCTGCTTCGCGGGCGCGGTTCTCGCCTGTAGCACCGCCCGTACCCATCATCGCCATGCCCATTTCAGACATAACAGTACGCACATCAGCAAAGTCGACGTTGATAATACCAGGGCTTGTGATCAGCTCGGCAATACCTTGAACAGCGCCAAGCAATACATCGTTGGCAGCGCTAAACGCAGTTAACAGCGTCGCGCTTTTACCCAGTACGGATAAAAGCTTTTCGTTGGGTATGGTGATCAGCGAATCAACATGTTGAGAGAGCTCTTTCATTCCCTCTTCGGCAGCGCGCATACGCTTGGGGCCTTCAAACGGGAAAGGCCGCGTAACGACAGCTACCGTTAAAATACCCAGTTCTTTGGCAACTTGCGCAACCACTGGCGCGCCGCCGGTGCCTGTACCACCGCCCATACCAGCGGTAATAAAGACCATATCGGCGCCTTCAAGCAGCTCAGCGATTCGGTCACGATCTTCCATCGCGGCCTGACGACCTACCTCAGGGTTGGCGCCAGCACCGAGCCCCTTGGTGATTTCACCACCTAGCTGTAATACTGTTTTTGCGGATACGCGTTTAAGCGCCTGGGCATCGGTATTGGCGCAAATAAATTCAACGCCTTCAATGTTACTTTCAACCATGTGATTGACGGCATTGCCGCCACCACCACCAACACCGACTACTTTTATGACCGCACTACTTGAGGGTGCGTTATCTACCAATTCAAACATAAGCCCCGTCTCCTGAACCGCGCTTGCGGCCCTGTCAGAAATTTCCTTTGAACCAGCCCTTGATTCTGGCCAGCGCCGAATGGTCTTCCTTGATATCACGTCGAGAGAGCTCGTTGCGACCTTTGTGAGGTGCAATGACTCCCCCGTGGCTTTCTAGACCCTGCCCATGCCGCGCTTCTTGCAGTGCATAGTGCAATAAGCCGACACCTGTCGCATAAATGGGGTTTCGCACGACATCCGCTAAACCTTTAACGTTTTGCGGACAAGCAATACGAACCGGCATGTGGAATATCTCTTCCGCCAATTCGCCGACCCCTTCCATACGTGAGGTGCCACCAGTGAGCACAACACCAGCGGCAACCATGTCTTCATAGCCACTGCGACGTAATTCGTCTCTAACCAGTGTAAATAGCTCTTCATAGCGTGGTTCGACCACTTCTGCGAGCGCCTGACGCGACAAGTCGCGTGACGGACGATCACCCACACTAGGAACCTTAATCATTTCATCGCTTGCGGCCAATTGCGTTAAGGCACAAGCGTATTTAACCTTGATCTCTTCTGCGTGCTGCGTCGGGGTACGTAGCGCCATGGCAATATCGTTGGTGACCTGATCACCAGCAATCGGTATAACGGCCGTATGTCGAATGGCACCTTCAGTAAAGATGGCCATATCAGTGGTTCCACCACCGATATCCACCATGCAAACACCTAATTCACGCTCGTCTTCGGTCAACACTGCCATGCTGGATGCCAGCTGCTCCAGGATAATTGAGTCGACGTCCAAACCACAGCGTCGAACACATTTCTCAATATTCTGTACCGCGTTGAGTGCTGCCGTTACCAGATGAACTTGCGCTTCTAAACGTACACCGGACATGCCCAAGGGCTCGCGAATACCGCCTTGTGCATCAATTGCAAATTCCTGGGGCAGTACATGTAAAACGCGCTGACCTTCTGAAACCGCCCTTGCCCTCGCTGAATCAATAACGCGATCAATATCAGAAGGAGTAACTTCACGCTCTTTAATAGCGACCACGCCATCTGAATTCATCGAGCTAATATGACTACCCGCAATGCCCACATATACCGAGTGAATATCGCAACCAGCCATAAGCTCGGCTTCTTCCACAGCGCGCTGAATAGATTGAACGGTTGATTCAATATTAATGACAACGCCTCGCTTCATACCCCGTGACGGATGCGAGCCGATACCAGCAATTTCAATGCCGCCATCATCGGTAGGTTGACCGACAATTGCGACGACCTTGGACGTTCCAATGTCCAGCCCGACCACCATATTCGATGCATTGGGTGAGCCTGCCATGAGTCGGGAATTCTCCTTGTAAACTTTTTAAAATTAAAATAAATAGGGATACTTAAACCAACTTATTCTTTGCCTATTATAACTTGCAACCGGTAAGCGCTGATAGCTCAATAGCGCAGTACGCTGATGTGAAGTTTAAATCTACAAAATCACCGATATCCCATAGTATAGAAACAATTGGCATAATACGACCAGCCCAAGCCCACAATAATGGGCTTGAAGTGTAATTTAAACCCCATTAATGCGTTTTTACGCGCTGACGGCGACTTATCATGGCTAAAGCGCGTTAATTAAAACTTGAGTTAGTCTTCTGATGCCTCAAAATCGCTCTGACCATGCCAGGCAACAGCGACACCGTTAGGATAGCGCAAATCAATATAACGAATATGCTCACTATACCTTGATAATTCGCGCTGCCAGGAGGCCGCTAAGCGTGCCAGACGCACTTCATGCTCGCGCCGGCCCAGCATAATCCAGGCACCGTTACTTAGCTGTACACGCCATGCACCGCGCGGTTCTAATCGAAACTGAGTAAGTGCCAACGACAAGTTTGCGAAATAAGGTGTTAGGCGATGATAGTAACTTAGCACCTCTTCACTGCTTCCATTGGGGCCCGCAAGATCAGGAAGACCTGAAGGCACCGCCAGAGGTGCAAAAGCAAAGGGCTCGCCTTTCGGGTTAAGCAAAAAGTCATCATTCCAGCGCGCAACGGGCACTTGTTCCGCCAGTTCAAACACCAGCGCATTAGGCCACTCACGAGAAATACGTACCTCTTTAAGCCAGCCAATCTCCAGGGCCCGGTTACGCAGCACGCCTAAATCAGCCGATAACCAAGTGGTACCTTGAACCAAAGGGGCAAGCTGAGTGCGTAGGTAGTCTGCGCTTACGTAATCCCACTCTCCACGGATGGAAACACGCTCGATGGGCCGATCCAGCCATAGCCATAGTGCGCGCCCTCCTGCCACTAACAGTAACGCCAGAAGCAGGATACCAAACCAGGCATTACGCCTTTTCATAAGGCCTCATCATGATGCGTTCTGCTTTCCGGCAGAGTGGAGTATCTGCACCACCAGGTCATCAAATTCGATGCCCGCATAGGCAGCGGCTTGAGGCACCAAACTGTGATCGGTCATGCCAGGCACGGTATTAACTTCCAATAGCCAGAACTGGCCATTGGCATCCCGCATCACGTCCACACGCCCCCAGCCTTCACACCCAATGGCCGCAAACGCGTGCTGGCACAGCGCTGCCAGCTGCACTTCCTCTTCTGTGGTAAGCCCACAAGGAAGATGGTACTGGGTCGTATTGGAAACGTATTTGGCTTCATAGTCGTAGAATCCGCCAGGCACTTCGACCCGAATAGCGGGCAATACACGCTCATCCAGCAGCGCCACCGTGTACTCCTCACCGACCACAAAGCGCTCGGCCATCACTCGGGCATCAAATTGTGCCGCTTCGCGATAGGCGGCCTCAAGCGCCTCCTGGCTTTTAACTATACTGATCCCAAGCGTGGAGCCTTCATGTACTGGCTTAACCATCATCGGCAACCCAAGCGTGGCGACCACTCCGGCCCAGTCTGCATCAGCCGTCAACATAATGCTTTCCGGCGTGGGCAGCCCAATGGCTTGCCAAACCTGCTTGGTGCGCTGCTTATCCATTCCCAGCGCTGACGCCATAACGCCACTACCAGTATAGGGAATGTCCAAGAGCTCAAGCGCACCCTGCAGCGTACCGTCTTCACCACCACGACCATGCAGAGCGACAAATATCGCCGATGGCGCCATCGCCTCAAGTCCAGCTAACCCCTTGTCGCGTAAATCATAGCCTTCTGCGTTAATCTTTTGGCGTTTTAGCGCCTCAAGTACAGCAGCACCACTTTTAAGGGAAACCTCACGCTCAGCAGAAGAGCCGCCGTAAACCACCACCACACGTGAGCAATCAATATTGATGTCTTTCAGGCTCACAGCTCCACCTCACTCATTTGCAGCTTCGCCTTGGCCAAGCTGAGCGAGATACCACCTACGTCGCCCGCCCCCTGAGTAATTAGAATGTCGTCGGGTCTCAGTACATTGGCTAATAGCGCTGGCAGCTCCTGCTTATGTTCAACAAAAAGCGGATCTACCTCACCGCGCTGACGAATCGAACCTGCAAGCGTGCGCCCTTCAGCGCCAGGGATAACCACCTCGCCCGCGCTGTATACGTCTAAAAGTACCAGCGTATCTACCTGGGACAGTACTCGAACGAAATCTTCATAGAGATCCCGAGTCCGGCTGTAGCGGTGGGGCTGATAAAGCATCACTAAACGACGCTCAGGCCAGCCAGCGCGGACTGCTCTGATGACCATATCCACTTCGCGCGGATGATGGCCATAATCATCCACTAACATAATCTTGCCGGGCGCTTTAGGCGCAGGGAAATGGCCATGCACTTGAAAGCGCCGCCCTACCCCAGCAAACCCCGCCAGACCACGCAGAATCGCCTCGTCACTCACGCCTGCATCCGTAGCAACAACAATCGCTGCCATCGCATTAAGCGCATTGTGCTGACCAGGCATGGCAAGCCGCACGTTTAAGGGCGCAGCCTGACCAGGCCGCAAAGCCGTAAAGGAAACTTCACCACTTTGCTGCACAAAATCGGTAATCCGATAATCGGCATCTTCTGCAAAACCGTAGGTAACGAACTGGCGCTTAATCTGAGTTCGCAGTGCCCGTACATGCGGGTCATCGATACACAATATAGCCAACCCGTAGAACGGCAGGTTGTGTAGAAATTCGATAAAGGTATCTTTTAATCGTTCGAAATCACCACCATAGGTGCTCATATGGTCAGCATCAATATTGGTAACTATCGACACCATTGGCTGCAAATGCAGGAATGAAGCGTCAGACTCATCAGCCTCTGCAACCAGATAATCCCCTTCACCCAAGCGCGCATTGGTACCGGCACTGGTCAACTTCCCGCCGATGACAAAGGTCGGGTCCAGGCCGCCTTCGGCTAACAACGTCGCCGTTAAGCTGGTCGTGGTTGTTTTTCCATGGGTACCGGCAACAGCAATGCCGTGACGAAATCGCATTAACTCTGCCAGCATCTCGGCACGACGCACCACGGGGACACGGTGCTCATGTGCCCAGCGAATTTCAGGATTGGTCGTATCAACGGCGCTTGAGACAACCACAACGTCGGCCCCTTCGACATTCTCCTCGGCATGGCCAATCTCAACCCGAATACCACACGCGCGAAGCCGCTCAATAACCGAAGAGGCTTTCATATCGCTGCCACTGACGCTGTAACCTTGATTGGCCAATACTTCGGCAATACCACACATGCCCGCGCCGCCGATACCGACGAAATGAATATGCTGAATACGGCGCATGCCCGGGCCGCTTGAGCTTATGCGTTGCAGCGACGATTGGGTTACTGAGTCGGTCACACGTTTTCTCCTTTGTGTAGTATCGCCAGGCATCCTTCGGCTAATCGCTCTGTGGCATCCAGGTGCGCTGCCTGGCGTGCACGGGAAGCCATCAGCGCCAGCGTAGCGGGCTCTAACAGGTCATTTAAATAGTGCGTTAAACGCTCAGGCGTCAGCGCGGACTGCACAACGCATAGCGCAGCACCCGCATTAACCAGTACATTGGCATTGACTCGCTGGTGATCATCGACCGCAAAAGGAAACGGAACAAGAAGCGATGGCTTTGCCGCAGCCGCCAACTCTGCAATCGTTAACGCCCCGGCTCGACAAACCACTAGGTCAGCCCAATCATACGCCGCGGCCATATCATCAATAAACGGGGAAACGTCGGCCTGTATGCCATGTTCAGCGTACCCTTGTGCCGTTTGAGCTTCCCGCGACTTCCCGGCCTGGTGGCGTATTTCCGGGCGCTTACCAGGTGGTAGCGCAGCAATCGCTTGGGGCAGGCGTTCATTTAATGCCACAGCACCTAATGACCCCCCCACCACTAACAAGCGCAGCGGACGCCCTTGTAATGCCTCGACCGTACGCGGCACTTGGCCAAGTGTCGCTATATCTTCACGCACGGGGTTGCCAATGACGTCTGCCCGCGTGCCGAACGCTTCAGAAAAGGCTGCATAGCTGCGCGTCGCCAGGCGGGAAAGCACGCGGTTGGTTAAACCGGCAACTGCATTTTGCTCATGAACGACCAGCGGAATACCCGATAGCCACGCAGCAAGCCCGCCCGGACCACTGGCAAAACCACCGAGGCCAACCACCAACTGCGGCTTAAAGCTTTTTATGACGTCACGTGCTTGCCAAATAGCTCGGCTAAGGTTCACAGGCGCTTTAAGCCAGCCGGTCACACCATTACCGCGCAACCCACTCACGGCAATGGTATGCAGCTTAATACCGGCCTCGGGCACCAGCCGATTTTCAATACCTCTGGGGCTACCCAACCACTCAACGTCAATGTTTTGCGCCATAAGCGCACGCGCAAGGGAAAGCGCGGGGATCACATGCCCGCCCGTTCCTCCTGCCATGATTAAAACACGCCGATGTGCGTTCACCGTCACAAACGACTCCTTGAAAATTATTTCGATAACCGCGGTTCATGGCGCGGTTTATAGGGGGTTGCCGCACGGCTCGGCCGCTGTCGTGTTTCTGCATCAACCCGCAAAAGCAGACCAATCATCATGCCAATAACCAATAAGCTCGAACCACCATAACTTATCAGCGGCAAGGTCAGCCCCTTGGTGGGCAGTAGCCCCGAGCTTACCGCCATATTGATAAAGGCCTGGGAGGCAATAACAAAACAGATACCGTAACTTACGTAAGCACCAAAAAGATGGCCCGCAAGTTCAGCCTTCCGGCCAATCCACATGGCGCGACTAATCAATAGGGTAAACAGCAGGATAATCGCAATAGCGCCAATCATGCCTAGCTCTTCGGCAATAACGGCAAAGATGAAGTCGGTATGCGCCTCGGGTAAATAGTGCAGTTTCTGGACACTATTTCCTAACCCGGTGCCCGTAACATGTCCACGACCAAAGGCAATCAGCGCTTGGGTCAACTGATAGCCGGTTGCGAACTGGTCTGCCCACGGATCCAAAAAACTGGTCCAACGCGCCAGACGATAAGGCTCCAATGCCACCATCATGACCGCACCAGATCCCAAAACAGCACCGCTGCCAATAAGTAAAACGAGCGATGCACCACTCATCATTAACATGCCAATGACACACGTGGTGTAGACCACCATGCCGCCAAAGTCGGGCGCTAAAAACAGCAGCCCTGCTGGTAGCGCCAACACCGCAATGGGGCGCCACATGGTAAAAACACGGCGGCGTAAATCATAGGTAAAACGCGACATAAACATCGCCATGTAAAAGATAAGGCCTATTTTACCAAGCTCAGATACTTGAAGACTAGGCAGCGGGCCCGGCAACGCTATCCAGCGCTTACTGCCGTTAATTTCCTGACCAAACAGCAACACGCCTACCAACAATGCTATGCTTATTAAAAAAATCAGTGCCGCATTCTGGCGCCATACTTCAAGGGGTACGCTAAGCATAAACAGGCAGCCTAACGTTGAAATGAGTAAGAAAATCCCATGCTGACGGAAATAGTAGAAGCTATTCTCCAGCAGCCCTATTGAAGCCGAGCTGACCATCACCCAGCCAATGCCTGCAAGCGCCACAGCGGCTGCAATGAGCCAGATATCACATGGGGAGTTTCGCGTCGTTAATACAGTATGCAAGCGCTGTAATCGGCTCATAAGGATACTCCCGCCGCACTGCTTTCCACCCAGCGACGAAAAGCATCACCTCGAACCTGGTAGTTGGGAAACTGGTCCAGGCTTGCACAGGCAGGCGACAGCAACACACAGTCGCCAGGCTCTGCCTGGCTAAATGCGGCCTCCATTGCCTGCGTTAAGTCGTTTACCTGCTGGACCGGCACATGCGCCGCTACCGCGTCTGAAATTCGATCACTATCAGCACCAAATAGCAGTGCCAGCCGCGCGCAGCGCGCCAACGGCACCGCTAACGGCGAAAAGTCAGCGCCTTTACCTACACCACCCGCCAACCAAATCAAGCGGCCTGTTAACGTGGCGCCCACCCCTTCAATAGCGGCTAATGTTGCCCCAACATTGGTGCCTTTCGAGTCGTTTATCCACGTCACCCCATTAATACAGGCCACTGTTTCGCTCCGGTGAGGCAACCCCATAAAGGCTTTCAAGGCTTCTACCATGGCAAATGCATCAAGCGCCAACGCCTGCCCCATTGCCAGTGCTGCTAATGCATTCGTATAGTTGTGCTGGCCAGCTATCTTCAATTCACTCGCCGAAACCCATGACGTCTGCCCCTGCATGAGCATAAGCTCGGCCCCTTGCCATACCAACCCCCAGTTGCTGTCTGTTGGCGGGTTCGTTGAAAAGCTGACAATGCCTGGTCCTTCTTGAAAAGGCCAGGTCAGGGGGTCGTCCTGATTGACAACCGCATACTGCGCGCCGTTAAAAATACGTTGTTTTGCCAAACGATAGACCGACATATCACCATGCCTATCCAAATGATCTTCGCTAAGATTCAAGAAAGCCGCGACTTTCGCACCCAAGGCAGGCGTGGTTTCAAGCTGAAAACTGGAAAGCTCAAGAACGTACAACTCTGCATCCGGTTGCTCGGCCAATAAATCCAGCGCGGGCGTCCCCAGGTTGCCACCAACCGCCACTCGCACACCAGCCGCCTTGGCCATCTCACCCAGTAACGTGGTAACCGTGGATTTCGCGTTTGAACCCGTGATAGCCGCAATGGGGACTTGGGTCGCGCGAACAAATAGCGCCATTTCACCAATTAAAACAGGCTCGCCAGTATGCGGGTTAACGCGCCCAGCCAGGCTTTCAAGACCCGGCGAATCGGGGCCAACGCCTGGGCTAAGCACTACTTCATAAGCGTCCGTAAAATCGAGCGTCGTCAGAGGGCCGCATATGACGTCAACGTTTGGATGGGCTGCATAAAAAGCGTCAAGCCCCGGCGGCTCGCTGCGTGTATCGACGACCATAAACGGCGTATGCGTGCGTGCCAGGTGGCGGCATATTGCTCGGCCTGAAAGGCCTAAGCCAACGACCACCGTGACACCCTTGGGTACTCGCACCATCTCTGGCTCCTTTGCGTTTTACGCTTAAGGCTATAACGCTCAGCGTCACCGCACCGATTAACGAACCTTGAGCGTCGCGAGGCCCAACAGCACCAGCACAACGGTAATGATCCAGAAGCGCACAATAACGCGCGGCTCCGGCCAGCCTTTTAACTCGAAGTGGTGATGCAGCGGCGCCATGCGGAAAATACGCCGCCCCGTCAGCTTGTAAGACCCTACTTGCAGGATCACCGACAACGTCTCCACCACGAAGATACCACCCATAATAAACAGGACGATCTCCTGGCGAACGATGACCGCCACTACCCCCAACGCAGCCCCTAAAGCAAGCGCACCCACATCACCCATAAACACCTGGGCGGGGTAAGTGTTAAACCATAAAAAGCCGAGACCCGCACCCGCAATCGTGGCGCAGAAAATAGCCAGTTCACCGGTGCCGTTTATAAACGGGATATGCAAGTAGTTGGCGAACACTGCATTACCGCTAGCGTAGGCAAATACGGACAATCCCATCGCCACCAGCACGGTCGGCATAATGGCCAAGCCATCCAGGCCGTCGGTTAAATTCACGGCGTTAGAACTACCCACAATCACCAGGTAGGTTAATACGATATAGAACACGCCAAGCGGCAGTGCGACGTCTTTAAATAACGGAACCAACAAGCTGGTTTCAACGGGCGTGGTTGCGGTGAAAAACAGCACTAACGCAGCGCCAAGGCCTACCACCGACTGCCAAAAGTATTTCCAGCGTGCAGGCAGACCACGCGGGTTCTTTTCTACCACTTTCCGGTAATCATCGACCCAGCCTATCGCGCCAAAGCCCAGCGTAACGGCCAATACCACCCATACGTAACGGTTGGTTAAATCACCCCATATGATGGTGCTGATGCCGATGGCCAGCAGGATCATCACCCCTCCCATAGTGGGGGTGCCCGCTTTTGAAAGATGTGACTGCGGGCCATCATCACGCACAGCCTGGCCTATCTGGCCTTCCACGAGTCGTCGAATGACCCACGGCCCTAGCCAAAGGCAAAGCATTAGTGACGTTAACGCGGCAAGAATGACACGCAGGGTGA
Source organism: Halomonas sp. TP35 (assembly GCF_052375975.1). Classification (NCBI taxonomy): domain Bacteria; kingdom Pseudomonadati; phylum Pseudomonadota; class Gammaproteobacteria; order Oceanospirillales; family Halomonadaceae; genus Halomonas; species Halomonas sp. TP35. The sequence continues at coordinate 427,545 of NZ_JBQSUZ010000002.1, forward strand.
GATAGTTAAAAACCTGGAAGCCCGTATAGTACTGAGCTAAAAAATTTGCCAAGTAAAGTAACATGAACGACGTTTACCTTATTTCATCCGAGCGCAGCGCAGTAATGATCTTTTCCATACCAGCGCTACGCGACCCTTTAACCAACAACGTGGCATTGGGCGGCAAAGTATTAATGACATGACGCACTAGCGTCTCGTGGTCGTCAAAATGCTGCCCGCGACCAAAGGCGTCACAAGCTGGACGCGCGTTATCACCCAACGTCAACAGCCCGTCGATGCCAAGCTCAGCCGCGTAACGGCCTACTTCAGCGTGCAGTTTTTCCGTTTCGTCTCCCAGCTCACCCATGGCGCCCAGTGCGCACCAACGCGGCGCGGGGAAACGCATTAACGTCTCCATAGCGGCTTTGACCGCCCCAGGGTTGGCATTATACGTATCGTCTAACAGCGTGGCACCGTTAAGCCCCGAAACGATACTTAGCCTTCCTTTCAACGCGCGCAGGGTCTGCAGACCTTCAATCACATCCGTGGGCATTACGCCTATCGCTAATGCGGCCGCAGCCGCGGCCAGCGCATTGCTAACGTTGTGCTTACCTGGCATGGCAAGCTGCACATCACCCAACGGTTTGCCATGTTGAACAAGCGTGAAAGCATACCGCCCCTGAGAGTCACAGGAAAGCGCCGAGGCATGAACATCCGCGGTACTATCAAACCCAAAACTGATCACACGGCGCGGCGACGCACAGGCAGCCCAAAAGGGGTAGTAACGATCTTCACGATTGAGCACCGCGATGCCCTGTTCGCTTAGGCCATTCAGCAGTTCGCTTTTGGCTTGGGCAATATGACCCATGCCTCCAAATTCGCCAACATGTGCGCCCGTTACGTTGGTAATCACCGCCACATCCGGTACGGTTAATCGACTGGACCAGGCGATTTCGCCCAAGTGATTTGCGCCTAACTCAATCACGCCTGCTTGATGCTCGGGCGCTAAGCGTAAAAGCGTGAGGGGTACACCAATATCGTTATTAAGATTGGCTTCCGTGGCCAACACGTTACCCAGCGGCGATAACAGCGCAGCCGTCATCTCCTTAACCGTCGTTTTGCCACTATTCCCCGTGATACCGACTAGCGGGATAGCGCACTGACGACGCCACGCCCCAGCTAAAAGCCCAAGCCCAAGGCGCGTATCAGGGCATGCCAGCTGAGTCAGTGTACTTTCAACCGTAGCCTCAACCAGTGCTGCCGCCGCGCCTTTTTCGCGGGCCTGTTCGATAAAATCATGACCATCGAACCGCGGCCCTTTGAGCGCGATGAATAAGCAACCAGGAACAATCTGCCGAGTGTCCGTCACAATGGACGTAAATGCGCGCGATGCATCGCTGGCTGGCACTGTAACTCCCAGCACTCTGGCGGCATCGGCCAGTGTCCAGTTCATTGTGCACTACCCCGCAATGCAAACGCCTTCATGACTTCATCTTCATCGTTATAAGCGTGGCGGACGCCGTTGATCTCCTGATAGGCCTCGTGGCCTTTCCCAGCAACCAGAATCACATCGTTTTGAGCTGCCTGTTGAATCACCTGGCTAATCGCGTGGCGACGGTCCGCTATTTCGAGCAGTGTTGCCGTTGAGGCGAGACCGGCGATAATGTGCTGACGAATCTGCTCTGCCGACTCCCCCCGTGGATTATCGTCGGTCACTACTACCACATCAGCCAGCGCCTCAGCCGCTTTTGCCATTTCTGCGCGCTTGCCTGTGTCGCGCTCACCGCCACAGCCAAACACACACCACAGCTTGCCCGCCTTACTTAAATGGGCGCGCAGCGCTGTGAGCGCATTGTGTAATGCATCGGGAGTGTGGGCATAGTCAATCACCACGCCCGGCATGCCTTTTGCGTGATAAAGCGCCATACGGCCAGGCACCGGGGCAAGTGCAGCGGCAGCCTCAAAAAGTGAGTTAATCGAATGGCCCCATCCATAAAGCGTCGCCATGGCCAACAACACATTATCCAGATTGAAGCGCCCGACCAGACCCAGCACTAACATGCGTTCGCCTTCGGGCGTGGCAATAAGCGCTTGCTGGCCTGTTTCGCTTGTCTGAACGTCCATCACCCGTAGCGTTACGGCCTCACCCTGACCGACCGCCAATACGCGAACGCTTTGATCACAACCAGCCAGCATCAATCGCGCCAGAGGATCATCGGCATTAACCACTGCAAGCTCAAGCTCGCTACGTCTGAATAGCTTCGCCTTGGCCGCTGCATAAGCCGCCATGCTGCCATGATAATCAAGATGATCTCGCGTGAGGTTGGTAAACACGCCCACCTTTATGTTGGCAGCATTTAACCGATGTTGATCAAGGGCATGGGAGGAAACCTCAAGCGCTACTCGCTTAATGCCCTGAAGCGCCAGCTCTCCAAACGCCGCCTGCAAGGCTAACGGCCCCGGCGTGGTGAGCCCAGTATCCACTAGCTGGCCTGGGCGGCCTACACCCAGCGTTCCTACAACGCCCGCCGGAATACCTAGCGCTTCGCTAAGTTCTGCAATGTAATGAGTAACAGAGCTTTTACCATTGGTACCGGTGACGCCAATAACCTCAAGGTCATCCGGAACATTAAAAAGTTGCTTACCCAACTCTCCCAAGCGGACAGCCAGGTGTGGTAAGTAGAGCACACGCCCATCCCAGGTAGCATGGCGCTCCTTGGTATGCGCCAGCACCAGCGAAGCGCCCTGCTCAAGCACTACGGTAATAAAATCGCGCCCGTCACGCTGACTACCTGGAACAGCTACAAATATATCGCCGACTTCCAGCGCGCGTGAATCGGTGGTCAGACATAAAGACGCGGGCAGTTCGGGTAGCGGCTGCTCAAACGAAGCACCCGGCCATACTTTGCTCAGCGCGCTCCATACATCGGTGGGAGCCAACGTCATGCCATCTCCTTAGCCATTCTTACTCGTCAACTTCATGGTCTGGCGGTACGTCCAACAAGCGCAATGCGTTGCCTGTCACGCTTGAAAAGACCGGAGCGGCCACTGCACCGCCATAAAACTCACCCGCTTTAGGGTGATCAATCATCACCACGGTTACAATACGCGGGTCGGAAATAGGCGCAATGCCTGCAAATACGCTGCGATAAGCATCCGTGGTATAACCGCCCTGCCCGGACTTACGCACAGTACCTGTTTTGCCTCCCACACGATAACCTTCAACGCGTGCGCGCCGACCACCGGTATAGGCGGCAACGGATGTCTCCAGAATATTCAGCAAATCATTGGCAACGGCGGGCTCAATGGCAGGCAGCCCTTGGGGCGGTTCAGAAAGGCGTAATAATGAAGGCGGTAAGCGCATGCCACCATTAGCCAGTGCGGTAAAAGCACTGGCTAATTGAACAGCCGAGACAGACAGGCCATAGCCGTAAGAGAGCGCTGCCCGCTCACTGCGCGACCAGCGCACCGGGGCCGGAAGACTACCGGTTGTCTCCCCTGGGAAGCCCGTCCCAGGCGATTGACCCAGCCCTAATTGGTTATACTTTTCCCAGATAGCCGTATCGCTTAACTGCAGCGCTAAACGAGACATACCCACGTTGGATGAGTGCTCCAAAATACCTGCAAGCGTTAACTCTCCATAATCGCGAAAGTCACGGATGGTAAATTGATCGAGACGCATCCAGCCAGGCGATGTATTCACAACGGCATCGCGATCAACAATGCCGCTTTCAAGAATGGCAGCCATGGCCAGTGGTTTCATAACAGAGCCTGGCTCAAACACATCAACCAGCGCCTGGTTGCGCAATCCACGTGGATCAAGCCCGGTACGATTATTAGGGTTATAAGAAGGCAGGTTAGCCATCGCCAACACCTCGCCGGTGCGGGCATCCATCATAACAAGCACACCACCATCGGCTTCATGCTTAGCCACCGCCGCTCGAAGCTCCCGGTACGCCATATATTGAATACGCTGATCAATTGAAAGCACCAAGTCACCGCCTGGCTGCGCTTCACGTATGACGCCTAGCTCGCGCACCAAACGCCCACGGCGATCTTTAATCACGCGGCGCTGGCCAGGATGGCCGGCCAGGAAAGGTTGATAAGAGAGTTCCAACCCCTCCTGCCCCCTATCATCTACATTGGTCACGCCAAGTATCTGTGCGGCGACCTCGCCAGCAGGGTAGTAACGTTTGTACTCGCGCTGGGGATACACGCCGGGCGTGCGTAAATCCAGAATCCGCTGGGCCGCTTGTGGCGTCATCTGGCGGCGAAGATACATAAACTCACGGCTGCTATAAAGCTCGACCCGTGCTTCAAAGTCATCCGGCGACATGCCTAGCGCCTGCGCCAGCATTACTCGCTGAATACCATCTTCGGGTAGCTCTTGAGGATTGGCCCACAGCGTAACAACCGGTGTTGAGATCGCAAGTGGTTCACCGTTTCGATCCGTGATCATGCCGCGGTGCGCAGGGATGGCTTCATGGCGAAGTGTTCGCGCATCTCCCTGGCTCTGTAGAAAGGGTCGGTCAATCACCTGTAGCAGTGTGATGCGCCCAATAAGGATGCATGCCACTACGCAAAATACGATCAATATAAAGTAAAAACGACCGTTACCTAACGGGGGGGCAACAGGTAGATGACGGGGCATCCCTCCCCGACGTTCGCCTCTCATGGTCGTATCACCTCAACATCGTGCACATCAGGAATACGCATATCCAAGCGCTCCGTCGAAATTTGCTCAATACGAGCGGGTGTCGACCAAGCGCCCTCTTCCAAAAGCAACTGCCCCCATTCGGTCTGCAGCTGATTTTTCTCCTGCTCAAGCTGTTGCAGCTGAGCATACTGAACGCGCGTTAAATGAGTAACAACAACGGTGGCTAACCCACTAACAATGCAGGCAAAAAAAAGCAGGCAAATGACCAGCGGCCACGTGTGAAAACGTAGTTTAAAGGGCCATTCGGTGCGTAGCGTTGAGCCCCAACGCTCAATCCGATCCATGCTCATGGTTATACTCGTTTTCGGGCAGCCCGCATAACGGCGCTGCGCGCACGTGGATTGCCGACTACCTCTTCATCACTAGGACGTACGCCTTTGCCCAACGCTTCAAGACGGCGGTTTAACTGATCATCACGGATAGGCATACCACGCGGTAGATGCGAATCGCCACGCACATAATGACGTATAAAGCGTTTTACACGGCGGTCTTCCAGCGAGTGGAAACTGATAACCACAAGATGACCACCGGGCGCCAGCGCTTCAAGGGCTGCGTCTAAGGCAGCATCAAGTTGATCTAGTTCACCATTTAGATAAATTCGTAACCCTTGAAATGCTTTGGTCGCAGGATGCCGCCCCTTTTCCCAAGCAGGATGGGCTTTTTTCAACACCTCGGCCAGGTCGACCGTATGCGTAAACGGCGTTTCAACACGCCGCTCGACCACTGCACGGGCCAAGCGCTTTGCATAGCGCTCTTCACCGTAGGCTTTAAACACGTGAGCGATATCCGCCTCTTTAGCACGAGCTAAAAATGTGGCTGCACTTTCGCCTTGCGTCGGGTCCATACGCATATCCAGCGGACCATTGCGCATAAAGCTAAACCCACGCTCGGGGTCATCCAACTGCGGCGAAGAAACACCTATATCTAACAACACGCCAGACAGCTTGCCAAACACACCCTGCTCACGCGCATAGTCGGCCAAGTGAGCAAATTCACGCTGGGTAATTTGAAAACGCGAATCATCGATTTCAGCGGCGGCGGCAATGGCCTGAGGATCGCGGTCCATGGCCATCAGGCGCCCTTGGTCGCCAAGGCGAGACAGGATTAACCGTGAATGACCGCCACGCCCAAAGGTGCCGTCTAAATAAATACCGTCAGGAGTATGTACAAGGGTATCAACCGCCCCTTCCAGTAATACGCTGGTATGGCGAAACGGTGAAACGACCTGGTCAGCGTCAGGAGAAGGCATGTTACTCTCACACAAATCTCATAGAAAAATAAAAGGGGCTCGCTACTGCGGGCCCCTTATGGAAATGGGGAGTCGGCCGATAAGCCGGGTTCTGTCGTGGACAGTCATTCCTCTAGGCGCTGCGTCACCACAGCGCTCAAGCAACCTACCCGGACCCAGCGCGGGCCACGCCTTTGGGTCCCTATTTGGTCTTGCTCCGAGTGGGGTTTACCATGCCACGCACTGTTGCCAGGCGCGCGGTGCGCTCTTACCGCACCCTTTCACCCTTACCGGCCCTTTGAGGTTTATTTCAAGAGGCTTAGGCGGTCTACTCTCTGCTGCACTTTCCGTCGGCTTACGCCGCCCAGGCGTTACCTGGCACTCTGCCCTATGGAGCCCGGACTTTCCTCCCCCAGCCCATCAAAAAGATGGGTTAGCGGCGACTGTCTGGCCAACTCCGGCGGCAAGCATACCAGCGCCCTCGCTTCGCCTCAATGCTCGGTTTTAATTGCCTGCAATCTTGCATACCACTCTTGTTTGCGACCGCCCAGCATTCGAGCCACTATCGCTGCTCCTTGCTTGACACCTACGCCCTCATCCAGCAGTACTTTCATCAACGCATCTGCACCAATATTTTGATGTTCGCTTTGAGTGACGGGCGGGGCACCTGCCACCATTACCACAAACTCGCCTCTTGCCTGGTTAGGATCTTCTGTTAGCTGCGCCAGCAGGGCTTCCGGAGTGCCCTGAAGAAAGGTCTCAAACGTTTTAGTCAACTCCCTGGCCAATACCACGCTACGTTCGGGCATTTGGTCACGCAGCGCCTCCAGGGTATGCACAATACGGTGTGGGGATTCGTAAAACACCAGCGTTTCTTCCCGAGCTTGCCACTGCTCCAGCGCCTGGCGGCGCGGGCCTGGCTTGGCGGGTAAAAAACCGCAAAACGTGAAGCGATCAGTCGGCAGACCCGCCCCAGAAAGCGCCGTCACAAAGGCACAAGGCCCGGGCAGCGCCACCACATGACGGCCACGCACGCGCAGCTCTCTCACCAGCACAAACCCAGGGTCACAAATAAGCGGCGTTCCAGCATCGCTAATCAATGCAATACTTTCGCCTGCCTCCAGATAAGCATCCAGGGTATCCACTCGGCGCGCCTCATTATGTTCATGAAGCGACAGCATGGGTGTATTAATCCCCAAATGCGCCAATAAGCGGGCGCTATGACGCGTATCCTCTGCCGCGATGCGCGATACTTCCGCTAATACCCGAGCTGCACGCGGCGATAGATCGTCCAAATTCCCAATTGGGGTGGCAACCACGTACAATGTGCCCGGATTGTGGTGTGTCATCGTGACTCCCGATTTGTTAATGGCTTGCTCTGACGGTGCGCTATGCTTGTGCTATGCCAACTTACTTACTGACATGCGGCGACAGCGCAAATGAAAACTAAGGAAGGATACATGAAACAGTCTCTGCGTGGCGTACTCGCCACAGGCCTCTTGGCACTTCTTATGACCGGCTGTGCGATGCAATTGCCCAGCGTGGTCGACCGCGCGGACGATCAGGAAGCGGGCCGTTTGCTCAATCAGGCAGAACAGCAGGCCCCGGATCAAGCGGCTAAAACTCGTCTCGAAGCAGCCACCATTTTTGCCCAACAAGGGCAGCGGCAACGTGCTTTTGAGACAGCCGATGCGCTTGATGAAGTCAGGCTTTCAGACACGGATCGCGTTCGCTGGGCACTGCTTTTCTCTGAATTAGCGCGTGGCATGGATAATCCACGCGCCGTGCTGCGTGCCACGCAAGTGCTCAACGACGACCTGCCCATTCAGGATGATCAACGCGAAACGCTGACAGAGCGCCAGCGCTGGGCGCGTACCGCGCTTGATGAACCCGACATGGAACAACTGACACTACCAAGTCTTGAGGGTCAGGACATAAGCCGCATCATTGTGGCCCTGCCCGAATCAGGCCCGCTTAGCGGCGTCGCCAATACTTTATCGACCGCCATGCGTCGCCATCACGAGATTCGCGGTGACAATGTACAGCTCAGCTTCATCGACGCGTCACAATATTCGATGGATGAGATTTATAGCCGTGCAGGACAGATGAACGCGCAGCTGATTATCGGCCCCCTCGCCAAAGACGAGGTTAGCCAGCTCGAACAACGCAATAGCGTACCGCTTCCCACCCTTGCGCTGAACTATGGAAGCGGCGAACAGAACCGTGCTGCGGGTCTTTTCCAGTACGGCCTTTCCGCTGAAGATGAGGCCCGCCAGGCAGCACGCCGCGCATACCAGGACGGACATCGCCAGATGTCGGTAATGGTGCCAGATAATGACTGGGGACGCCGAGTCGGCGAAGCATTCTGGAATGAGTTTCACGGCCAGGGTGGCGAAGTGACGACGGCGGTACGCTACAACCCGGACAGCGCGGTCACCAATGCCGTTCAGACAGCCTTAAACGTGAGTGGCGAACGTGCTCAACTGGGCAGTATTGATGCCTTGTTCCTACTGGCCTTGCCTGATTACGCTCGCCAAGTCCCGCCCACCATGGATTACTACTACGCGCCCAACCTGCCTATTTACGCCACTTCCCACCTGCATGAAGGGCACTTACAAGCGCGTCGTGACCAGGATCTTGACGACGTCATGTTTATGGATATTCCATGGCAAATTCCTGACGCCGCTGTCGGTGGTGAAGAAGTACTCCCGTTCTACCCTACTTACCAGCGTTTGAGCGAAGAGTCTGACGCTTCCATGTTCCGCCTAATGGCCATGGGCGTAGATGCCTATGAAATTGCGACCGAGCTTTCAGATATTTCAGCGCTAAATGGCCTACGCGGCAGCACAGGAACGCTCTACCTGACGGGTGACGGCCGCATATATCGCGAACTCCCCTGGGCGAAGTTTCAAAACGGTGTTCCGGCGCCCATTTTAATCCCCGGTCAATAATGGCAAATAACGCCCAAACCGCCCGTAAACGCGGCGCAGCCATTGAGCAGTTAGCTGCTCAATGGTTACAGCAAAGGGGTCTTACGCTCGTTACCCAAAATCATCACGTAAAGGGTGGCGAGCTTGATCTGGTGATGCGCGACGGTGACACACTGGTGTTTGTTGAAGTCAAGCATCGGGTGACTACGCGATACGGACACCCCCTGGAAACCATCACGCCGACAAAAAGAAAGCGCCTAATTCGGGCCGCTCAGCTATATCTTGGCAATTTCGGCCTTACATCGCCTTGCCGCTTTGATATTCTTGCCATTACGGGCGCTCCGCCCACTCTCGAGTTCCACTGGGAGAAAGCGGCTTTTGATGCCTATTAATTCTATTTTAACCAGGAAGCCCTAATGGACTTTCAATCGCGCATTCTTGACCACTTTAACGCCAGCATAGACACCAAAACCTATGCAAGCGAAGTACTCCCCCCCTTTATCGAAGTCGCCAGTCAAATGATGGTTCAATGCCTGGTGAATGAGGGAAAGATTCTGGCATGCGGTAATGGAGGCAGTGCAGGCGACAGCCAACACTTCTCTTCTGAACTGCTCAATCGGTTTGAGCGGGAACGGCCAAGCTTGCCTGCCCTTGCGTTAACTACCGATACATCAACGCTGACATCCATTGCCAACGACTACAGCTATAACGAAGTATTTTCCAAACAGATACGCGCCCTGGGTCAGCCTGGCGACGTGTTGCTGGCGATCTCTACCAGCGGAAATTCGACCAATGTCGTACAGGCAATCCAGGCAGCTCACGACCGTGAAATGACGGTTGTGGCATTAACCGGGCGAGATGGTGGCAACATGGCTTCCCTACTGGGTCAGGATGATTGCGAGATTCGCGTCCCTGCCACGTCAACAGCAAGAATCCAGGAGGTTCACCTACTGGTCATTCACTGTTTATGTGACCTTATTGATGAACAGTTATTCGGCAGCGCTGCCTAACGGGGCAGTACCTAACCTCTCATTATTTTCATTAAAATAAGGAGTCATCCAACATGGCCCTGCGCTTTCTCTCTCGTCCGTTATTAGTTGCGACGCTAGTAGCCGCTGCCCTGATCAGCGGCTGCGCCACGAACAGTGCTTCCAACCCTTCTAACTATGGGCAGCTCAGCAAGGACGTTAAAGCGGTCGATGCGACCATTGAGCGCGAATCCAAGCGCGCGCTGGACCAAGCCGATGCTCGACTGGCCGACGCCCGCATTCGTACGCACAGCTATAACGGTGCATTATTATTGGTAGGCCAAGTCCCCAGCGAAGAACTGCGCACGAAAGCGGGCAATGTTGTGCAAAATCTTCGTGGTGTTAATCAGGTGCACAACGAGCTCACCATTGCGGGCAATCTGCCCACCACCCAGCGCTTAACCGACACATGGATAACGACCAACGTTGTAAGCACACTCGCCACCAACGATCGCATCGACTCCTCCAAGATCAAAGTGACCACTGAAAATGCCAATGTTTACTTGATGGGCTCGGTCTCTCACGAAGAGTCTGATCGAATCGTTGCTGCAACCTCCTCCGTTGGCGGTATTCAGCGCATTGTCAAAGTATTCGAATACATCGATTAACTGGCTCTTTGCCCTATAAAAAAACCTCGCATAGTCACTATGCGAGGTTTTTTATGACCTGACCTTTTATAGTCCGACCAGAGAGCACTGGCGCTATTTTACGACGCGCAGCGTTGGCTTTTTCTTGGACTTCGAAGACGCTTCAGAAGCATCTTCAAGGCTGCCGCCAGAAACAGGCTCCGTCACCGTCAACTCAGGCTTGGAAGGTGAATCAGGCGCCTCATCAAACTGCTCCTCTTCATCTCCCTCTTCAGCAAGCTCAGGCTCGTGACCAAACACCATGCCCACACCATTTTCACGGGCATAAATAGCAATCAACGCAGGAATGGGCACCATCACCTGCATGGGCTGACCGCTAAAACGTGCGTTAAAGCCAATCGCCTGATTCTCCATAAACAAATCACGCACGGCTGTTGGCGCCACGTTCAACACAATCTGGCCATTTTGTACAAACTGGCGCGGTACTTCGACCCCGGCCTGCGTCGCATCAACGACCAGGTAAGGGGTTAGTTCATTATCCAGCAACCACTCATAGAGCGCTCGGGCGAGATAGGGGCGACTCGACTTCATAAGACTCCCTCCTCCTGACAAGTAAGACCCCAACCCTTATAGGGCGATGGGGTCATGTAAATTCAAGTACGCATCTCTTTTTCGCGCTCACTCAAAGATGCTTTGAACGCTTCCCGCTCAAACACTCGCGACATATAGCTTAAAAGTGGCTTAACCTGCTTTTCAGGCAGCTCAATATTAAGATCTGGCAAACGCCACAAGATCGGCGCGAGACAGCAGTCCACCAGAGTGAACTCTTCGCTCATAAAGAAAGGCATATCTTCAAAGATCGGTGAAATACCAATCAGGCTTTCACGCAGCTCTTTACGCGCCTTGTCCGCCTCTTTCTTCCCACCGCTACGGATCTGGTCGACCATGGGGCACCACTCTCGCTCAATGCGGTGCATCCAAAGACGGCTTTGCGCACGGGCCACAGGGTAAACAGGGAGTAACGGTGGATGCGGGAAACGCTCATCCAAATACTCCATCATGACTTTTGACTCATAGAGTACTAAATCACGATCCAACAACGTGGGCACACTGTTGTACGGGTTGAGGTCTGCTAAATCTTCGGGCGGCTGCTCTTCGTTAACATCAACAACATCAACGGCCACCCCCTTCTCAGCCAGAACAATGCGCACACGATGACTAAAATGATCATCACTACCTGAGTAAAAAATCATCGACGACCGCTTGGCCACAACACCCATGAAAGCATCCTCGCATTAAAACAATTATGGATAATAACACGCCAGAGCCACCTTATGGTAAGGCAGCCTGTTTTGGGTTACCGCTTAACATCAACGCAACCGCCATGTGATTTACACGATGGCTCAACTCTGTTTTTAGCATCCGACGCTAACGGACATCTTTCCAATATTCACGCTTAAGCAAGTAAGCAAATACGCTAAAAACAAATATAAAAAACAAAACTTTAGGCCCAATATTCTGCGCCTTCAGCCTAGAAGGCTCGCCAACATAGGCTAAAAAATTGGTAATGTCGTATACGGCTTTTTCAAACGCGTCGGGCGATAGCTCTCCAGGCGCTGTCACGCTTAATTGCTGACATCGCCCTCCTCCGCCAAGTGCTAAAGGCCGAGCCTGACGACAGTCGAGCTCTTGCACACCTTGAAGAGGCTCAAGCACATTCGGCATTGCCACCGACTCATAGACTGTATTATTGACGCCTGTAGGGCGCGCGGGATCTCTGTAGAACCCCAACAGAAAGCTGTACACCCAATCGACCCCACGCAAACGTGTCGTTAGGGATAAATCTGGCGGTGCAGCGCCCCACCATTGCGCGGCATCGTCGTCGCTTAGCGCATTATGCATAGCATCGTTAAACGAAAGGCTTGATGAGAACATAACACTATCTTTCATCAACGCCTCAGGAATACCCAAGTCGTCCGCAGTGCGCGAAAATCGCTGATAACTCAGCGTATGACACCCAAGACAGTAGTTAACATAAAGCTTGAGACCATTTTGAAGAGACGCACTATCTTGCAAATCGGGCGACATTGACGTCACGTTACGTGCTTCTTCTTGCGCCATAGCGGTCATCGGCAATAGCCATAAAAACAGAGCCATTACGTATTTTTTCATTAGCCAGTCACCCTTTTCGGCACGGGCCTGGTTTTTTCCAACCGGGTGTAGAGCGGCATCAATAAAAAATACGCAAAGTACAACACGGTAAATAGTTGCGCCAATCGTGTCCGAACAGGGGTGGACGGCAATACGCCCAACACGCCCAACGCGACAAAGCTTACAATAAATACGGCCAGCATCAGCTTCGACATCCAGCCTTTATAGCGCATGGATCGCACCGGGCTACGGTCCAACCACGGCAAAACGAACAGCGCTGCAATAGCGCCGCCCATAAAAACAACGCCTAAAAAACGAGCATCCAGACCCAACAGCGAGAAATTCACTCCCCGTAAAATGGCATAGAAAGGCGTGAAGTACCAAACAGGCGCAATATGGTCGGGCGTATTAAGCGGATCAGCCGGCGCAAAGTTCGGCTGCTCAATAAAAAAACCGCCGCCTTCCGGGAAGTAAAACACAACGCCACAAAAAACGAAGAGAAAGATGGCCACGCCAACCAAATCTTTAACGGTATAGTAGGGATGAAAGGGAATACCATCTACCGGCTTGCCTGCATCATCCTTCAACGCATTAATTTCAATACCATCAGGGTTATTCGACCCCACCTCATGCAGCGCTACAATATGCAGCACCACCAGCCCAAGAATCACCAGCGGCAGTGCAATGACATGCAGCGCGAAAAAACGATTCAAGGTAGCCCCTGACACCACATAATCGCCGCGCACCCACTCGGCAAGCCCGGGGCCGATACCTGGAACAGCTGAAAAAAATGAAGTAATTACCTGCGCCCCCCAATAGGACATTTGCCCCCACGGCAGCAAATATCCCATAAACGCTTCGGCCATCAGCATCAAATACAGCGCCATACCGAACACCCACACAAGCTCACGCGGCGCTTTATAAGAACCGTACAAAAGCCCCTTAAACATGTGTAGATAAACAACAATAAACAGAGCGGATGCACCCGTTGTATGGAGATAACGGATCAACCAGCCCCACTCAACGTCGCGCATTATATGCTCGATGGACGCAAACGCCTCTTCAGGAGAAGGGCGATAGCTCATGGTTAACCAGATGCCGGTCAACAGCTGATTGACCAGCACCAGTACCGCAAGCGATCCAAAGATGTACCAGATATTAAGATTTTTAGGTACGTAGTAGTTGGCCAGGTGGTCGCGCCATAGTCTGCTTACTGGAAACCGAGCATCCAGCCAACCCAGCAAACCGCCTGACTTCTCGGGCGCCGCCATCAAACAGCCTCCTTATCTTCGCCCACCACGATAATAGTATCGTTAAGATAATGATAAGGGGGCACTTCTAGATTCGTCGGTGCAGGCATACCGGTATATACGCGCCCCGCCAAATCAAAACGCGAACCATGGCACGGGCAAAAAAAACCACCTGACCAGTCATCATTACTATCCGCCTGCGCGTCTGGCTCAGGCCGATACAGTGGCGAACAGCCAAAATGCGTGCAGAGGCCAATCAACACCCCCACTTCTGGCTTAATCGAGCGAAGCGCTCCTTGTACATAGGCAGGTTGCTGAGGGTGATTTGAATCAGGGTCTGCCAAGCGCTCTGTCGCCACGGTTTCAGTGCGCGCTATCATTTCAGGCGTTCGTCGAATAATCCATACGGGTCTACCCCGCCACTCAACGGTCATACGCTGACCAGGATGCAGCTTGGATATATCAGCTTGAACCGGCGCCGCCGCCGCTCGCGCTCTTGCACTGGGTTGCCACGAGGCCACAAAGGGGACGGCCACGCCGACCATGCCAACCGCTCCTATAACGGAGGTAGCGCCAACAAGGAAACGTCGTCGACCTTTATTGATGCCGCGCTCTGTCATGCAAGGCCTCTCCCATTAGCGTGATGTGTGGTCACCCGATGTGCACAAGAACGAATCTACGAATGCTATACGATAAATAGTCGGATATCTTTGATAGCCGTCATGCTGTTCCAGGACCGCCAAACTAACATGGTGTTAATGCATTACGCTTTTTGATTTTACAATAAAAAACGCCCAGGCCGATGGCCTGGGCGTTTTGCCGCATAAGCGTTGAAAAATTAACGCTTGGAGAACTGCGGACGACGACGTGCTTTGCGCAGGCCGACTTTCTTACGCTCAACTTGACGCGCGTCACGCGTTACGTAGCCAGCGGCACGCAGCGTAGGACGCAGGTCTTCGTTGTAGTTCATCAGGGCACGGGTAATGCCGTGACGGATAGCGCCAGCCTGAGAAGAACCACCGCCACCAGCGACAGTTACAAAAATATCGAACTGGCTCAGGGTTTCAGTCAATTCAAGCGGCTGACGAACTACCATACGACCAGTAACGCGACCGAAATACAGGTCGAGATCTTGGTTGTTAACGGTAATTTTGCCAGAGCCCGGCTTCATAAACACGCGAGCGGTGGAAGTCTTGCGGCGCCCGGTACCGTAATACTGCTGTGTCATGGCGAAGATTTCCTCAGAGGTTCAGTTCAAGCGGCTGTTGGGCAGCATGCGGATGCTCGGCACCGGCGTACACTTTTAACTTGGTATACATGGCACGACCCAACGGACCTTTCGGCAACATGCCTTTAACGGCAAACTCAATGATGCGCTCGGGCGCATGATCAAGCATTTTGTCGAATGTCATGGTACGCAGACCGCCCGGGTAACCGGTGTGGCGATAATAGGTTTTAGCCTTCGCCTTGTTGCCAGTCACTTGGACTTTTTCAGCGTTGATGACAACGATGTAGTCGCCAGTATCAACGTGAGGAGTAAATTCGGGCTTATGCTTGCCACGCAGGCGGCGAGCAATCTCGGTTGCCAGACGACCGAGCGTTTTGTCCGTAGCGTCGACAACATACCAGTCGCGCTGGACGGACTGCGGCTTAGCACTGAACGTCTTCATGGATGAAATCACCAGATTAAGTGTGTTGGGTGGCTAACACCGTCAAGCAGTGAAGCACCTTCCCTATTTTTTTTGGTTGCCAAGCTTAGCCTGACAACATGTAGCGAGGCGGCATTCTACAGTATGGCGCTGGACAAGTTAAGCCCTAATCTTGGCTTTTCTTACCGACCGGGCCATAAACCTCATCACGGCTTATGGGGCAGCGCCAAATATTCGCGCGACTGCATTTCCTGAAGGCGCGACAGCGTACGCTGAAACTCAAAGGTTAGCTTACCGTCACTATAAAGCTCTTCTACCGGCACCTCTGCTGACATTAATAGCTTTACCCCGCGATCATAAAACTCATCGACCATATTGATAAAGCGGCGCGCCTGATCGTCATGCCTGGCTTCCATCCGCTTCACATTCGACACAAGCACCGTATTGAAGCTACGCGCTAATTCAATATAGTCATTCTGGCTACGCGGCCCATCGCAGAGCTCCAGAAATTCAAACCACGCCACATTTTCATGCAGCCTGCGTGCTTTCAGCACACGGTGATTAATTTCCAGCGGCGCGTTTGCCTCACCCTCGTGGCCGGCAATCTCGCGGAAGCTACGCGCAAGCTCCTGCTCGGCCGCCCCATCCAGCGGCGAGTGAAATATCTCCGCGCGCTCCAAGGCGCGCAGCCGGTAGTCGACCCCGGAATCAACATTGACTACCTCACAGTGACGCTTGACCAGATCGATGGCAGGGAGAAAGCGCGCCCGCTGCAGGCCATCCTTGTACAGGTCATCCGGCACGATATTGGACGTTGCCACCAGCACAACGCCCCGCTCGAACAGCGCTTCAAGCAGGTTGGCCAGAATCATGGCGTCCGTAATATCCTTGACGAAGAACTCATCAAAGCAGATAACACGAGCCTCTGAGGCAAATTTACCGGCAATCAGCGTGAGAGGGTTCTTCTCACCCTTATAGTGGGTTAACTCGTTATGAACCCGCTGCATGAAACGATGAAAATGGGTGCGCATCTTTTCAGGAAATGGCAGCGACTCAAAAAAATTATCAACCAGATAGGTTTTACCACGCCCTACACCGCCCCAGAAATAGAGGCCCTGCACCTGGGGCAACGTCGGTTCGTTTGACGATGAGGCTTTACCGAACAGGCCTTTCATTTTGGCCTTCAACCCGCCATGTGCCAGTACGGCCTTGGAAACCGTGGTAGGCGTCGCCATTAGATCGTCATAAAGGCGCTGCAAATGCTCGACCGCTAACTCCTGCGCCGCATCATGCTGAAAGTCCTCGCGCAGTAGATCTGCACGATAGCGCTCCATGGGCGTAGGCCGAGATGACGAACCTGCCTTTTGGCTTGCAGAAGTAGCTGACATTTACTCGCTCCAATGCGTATTACGACGACACTCTAGACCCGACCAGCCGCCTTCAAAAAGCAGGGATTATACGCTGTACAACGTCTAAGCGCATGGTTGGATTGACCTAACCTGCCAATCGACGCCTATAATGAGGCTTGATTCGTTCGCAAACCGTCCACTCAAGCGTGACGGGGCGCTCCAAGTATCAGGGAGAAAACTGTGGAAGCAAGCTCGCCTTATACCTTTGCCATCGTTGGCATTATTATTGGCTTCATCCTCGGCTTGGGATGCTATCGTCTGTTTAGTAAAGGAGAGCGTCATAACGCGTCTTTACGCCAAACAGTGCTGGAACGAGAACATCAAATCGCCGAGCTTAAAAAAGGCATGGGAGGCCATTTAGAAGGTGTCTTCGAGCATTTGAAGAGCATTCGCGCCGAGGCCGACCAGCTTGAGCAGAAAATCATAGCGGATGCACAGCAGTGGCATTTGGGCAGTAACACGCCTGCGGTCATCAAAGAGCGGCAGCAGCCAGCGCAACATCAAGCCGCCACACCCACAGGGCCTGATTCAGAGAGCAGCTTGGCCACCCCCCGTGACTATGCGGATGGTAAAAATGGCACGCTGTCAGAAAATTTTGGCTTAAAAGGCGATAACTCCAATACGCCTCAACCGCCTCGCTATTAAGCCAGCGCCTCACGCCATCGCCCGTTACCGGTAATTTTCGACCCCGTCGCCAAAAGGTCAGACGGGGTTATCGATATCGACAAAACGGTGTTCAATATCGTACTCATCGGCCAGCCATTCACCCAGCGCCTGCACCCCATAGCGCTCGGTTGCATGATGACCCGCAGCAATGTAGTGAATACCCAGCTCGCGTGCCAAATGGGTAGTACGTTCAGAAACCTCACCTGACACAAACACCTGTGCACCTGCTTCAAAAGCAGCCGTAATCATGTCTTGCGCGCCCCCCGTACACCAAGCAATCCGCTCAATATTCTCCACGTTCGGCGCCTCAATCACCAAAGGCGCACGTTGCAAGACATTCGCAATTTGCTCTGCCAGCGCGGCCACGCTTTGCGCTTGAGCCAAGCGCCCCGACCACAACAGCCCCTCACCCAACTCACCATCCAGGCAACCTTCTACCCGCCAGCCCAATCGCCTGGCAAGCTCTGCGTTATTCCCCATCTCGCTATGGGCATCAAGCGGAAGATGATAGGCAAGCAAATTGATATCGTGGTTAATCAGCGTTTTTATACGCTGATGCTTCATGCCCGTAATGGCCACTGGCTCATTTTTCCAGAAGTAGCCGTGATGAACCAGCAGTATGTCGGCCTGCCAAGCGACAGCTTCATCCAGCAGCGCCTGGCACGCAGTGACCCCGCTCATTACGCGTTTAATATCCGGCCGCCCAGCGATTTGCAGGCCATTGATCGTAAAGTCCTTAAACGTTGAAGCACGCAGCTGATGGTCGCAAGCAGCTACGATTTGATCGCGATGAGTCACAAGGGCTCCTTTAATGATTCGTCGACTATCATGAGGATGAGCATCAGAAAGTGTTACCATAATGCCATAGTAAAACTCGCTTCGTATTATCGCGAACCTCGCGTTTGACAAGACCACTACCCGCTGAGGAATTTTTGCATGCACCGCTTTGTGCTGCCTTATTTATGGCCTATTTTGACCGGGGTATTATTGGCTGCCCTGCTATTATTTGCGTTCCCGGACACGCTGCCCAACCCCTTTACCCGCGCGCCCTCCACGACATCACAAGCGCCCGCATCCCCCTTGGTGAATGTCAGTGATCAGGTTAGCAGCCGCCCGGCGCCCGAAATCCGTCAGGCCGCTCCGCTTTCGCGTGACCAGGGGCCTGCCAGCTATTCAAGCGCGGTCAGCCAAGCAGCGCCTGCCGTCGTTAACATCTACTCATCACGTATTGTCGAGCGTGACCAGCACCCACTGATGTCCGACCCTTTTTTCCAGCAGTTTTTCAGCGGTGACGATGCTACAACCCACCAGCGCATGCTATCCAGCCTCGGCTCAGGGGTTATTATCAGTCACGATGGCTATGTACTAACCAACCATCACGTTATAAATGGCGCTGACGAAATTCAGGTAGCACTACGCGATGGGCGCGAGGTACTCGCCGAGGTCATTGGCACTGACCCCGAAAGCGACTTGGCCGTATTGCGTATCGACCTTGAGGATCTTCCGGTCATCGAGATAGCCGACTCAGCGGATGTGGCCATTGGGGATGTTGCGCTAGCCATTGGCAACCCGTTTGGTGTAGGGCAAACCGTTACCATGGGCATCATCAGTGCGACCGGCCGTAACCATTTAGGCTTAAATGCCTATGAAGATTTTATTCAAACGGACGCGGCGATTAATCCGGGCAACTCAGGCGGCGCACTGATCAACCCCGAAGGTGCCTTGGTGGGCATCAATACAGCGATTTTCTCGCGCTCCGGCGGCTCGCAAGGCATCGGCTTTGCAATCCCGGCCAACCTGGCGCACAGCGTTCTGGATGAGCTAGTGACTCAGGGGCGGGTGATACGTGGCTGGCTGGGAATTGAAGCGCAAGCGCTTTCACGCGAACTCGCTGCCTCGTTTGGGCTACGTACACCTCAGGGAGTTATTATTGCGGGTGTGTCGAGTGGAGGCCCAGCAGACAAGGCGGGGCTAGAGCCTGGCGACATCTTGCTCTCGGTTAACGGTCAAACCGTGCTGGACGCTCGCACTACGATGAGCAATATTGCCTCCATCCCACCCGGCACAACGCTGCCTATCACCATTGTTCGTGGCGGCGAGCGCATCGATATCTCACTTGAAGTGGGCGAGCGCCCGCTGATTCCCAATGCACCATTGGGCGAGCGACCTAAAGAATCCTAGCGCTCGCCCGCAGGCTAATTACGGCTTAATCCGATACTCCGCTGACCGCGCATGAGCGGTCAGCGACTCTCCGCGAGCCAACACCGACGCGATCTCGCCCAATGCTGATGCCCCCTCACGCGAGCAGTGAATAATGGAGGAGCGCTTCTGGAAATCGTAAACCCCCAGTGGAGATGAGAAGCGCGCCGTACCGGACGTGGGTAGAACATGGTTCGGTCCTGCGCAGTAATCCCCTAGCGCTTCCGCCGTGTAACGCCCCATAAAAATCGCACCGGCATGACGCACGTCAGCAAGCCAGGTGTCCGGTGCATCGACGGAGAGCTCAAGATGTTCGGGCGCAATACGGTTAATGATATCAACAGCCTCAGTCTTGCCCTGACAAAGCACCAATGCACCCCGCCGACTCAGCGATTCACGCACAATTGATTCGCGATCAAGCGTGGGCAACAAACGCTCAATAGAGGCGGATACCGCATCCAGGTGTTCACGATCCCAACTGACCAGAATCGCCTGAGCATCTTCGTCATGCTCCGCCTGTGAAAACAGGTCCATGGCCAGCCAGTCCGGGTCGGTCTGCCCGTCGGAGACCACTAAAATCTCGGAAGGCCCCGCAATCATGTCGATACCGACCTGACCGAATACCGCCCGCTTAGCCGTCGCGACATAAATATTACCGGGCCCAACAATCTTGTCCACTCTTGGCACGGTGTCTGTGCCGTATGCCATAGCAGCGATAGCCTGAGCGCCACCAATAGTGAAGACGTCATCGACCCCCGCCAGGTGCGCCGCCGCCAATACCAACTCATTGACCACGCCGTCAGGAGTAGGAACGACCATCACAATTTCGCGCACGCCCGCCACATGGGCAGGGATCGCGTTCATCAACACAGAAGAAGGATAAGCCGCTTTGCCCCCCGGGACATAAATACCCGCGCGATCAAGCGCCGTAACCTGCTGCCCCAGCACCGTGCCATCAGCCTCTTCATACTGCCAAGAGGTTGGCTTTTGCCGCTCATGATAGAGCCGGATACGCTCAGCGGCGCTGGCTAACGCATCGCGCTGCGCTGCGGGCAAATTTTCGAAAGCGTGCTTTAGCTGCTCGGGTTTTAAACGCAGTTCGTCCATGCGCTCAACCGAAAGCCGATCAAAACGATTGGTCGCTTCAATAACCGCTGCGTCGCCGCGCTTTTTAACATCCGCCAGAATCTCATCAACCCGTGCTTTTACCGCCGCATCCGAGACCCCCTCCCAATCCAACAGCGTATCAAGGCGGTCATCGAACGAGGCATCAAGCGTTGAAAGCCGAGCGATCATGGTCGTGGAGCCAACCGCTGAAGACATAGTGCTCATAAAGACCCCGCGTTATGTGGAAGGCTGTGCTTGGCGTTTTTTCACGGCGCACTCCAAGCGCGCCAAAAGCGGCTTGATGCGCTCATGCTTCATGGTCATGGCGGCTTTATTTACGACCAGACGCGTACTGATATGAGCAATTAACTCACGAGGCTCCATACCGTTGGCACGCAGCGTATTGCCCGTATCGACAATATCAACAATTTCATCGGCCAGATTCATTAAAGGCGCTAATTCCATTGCCCCATAAAGCTTGATGACTTCGGCTTGAATACCCTGTTCGGCATAATAACGCCTGGCAATATTCACAAACTTGGTGGCTACGCGCCGACGCGCATGTGCAGGTTGCTCCCCCGTCACCCCGGCGGTCATCAGCCTACAGCGAGCAATATCCAGGTCCAGCGGCTCATAGAGGCCTTCAGCGCCATGCTCCAATAAAACATCTTTACCCGCGATACCTAAATCAGCTGCGCCCAGCTGTACATAGGTCGGCACATCGGTAGCACGAATAACCACCAGCTTCACATCAGGCAGGTTGGTATCAAACAACAGCTTACGGCTTTTGCCCAGGTCTTCTGCCGGTGTAATACCGGCATCAGCGAGTAACGGCAGCGTTTCATCCAAAATACGCCCTTTGGAAAGGGCTAAAATTAGTTGCTTACTCATTATAATGGCCAATGGTTAATAGCATGGCTTAGCCAGGAATACGGCGAATACGTGCACCCAGCAGCTGCAATTTCTCTTCGATACACTCGTAGCCACGATCAATATGGTAGATACGGTCAACCAGCGTTTCGCCTTCCGCCATCATGGCGGCAATCACCAGCGACGCGGATGCACGCAGGTCGGTGGCCATCACAGGCGCGCCTGAAAGCTTTTCAACACCGTTAATTAATGCGGTGTTACCTTCAAGGGCTATGTCCGCCCCCATGCGATTGAGCTCTTGCACGTGCATAAAGCGGTTTTCAAAGATCGTTTCCACTACGCGCGAATGACCAATGGCGACGGCGTTCATGGCCACAAACTGGGCCTGCATATCGGTAGGGAACGCCGGGTACGGCGCGGTGCGGATATTAACGGCCTTGGGCCTGTTACCGTGCATATCCAGCGCGATCCAGTCATCACCACTGGTAATCTCGGCGCCCGCTTCTTCAAGCTTGGCAAGCACGGCTTCCAAAATGTCCGCACGGGTGCGCTTTACTTTCACCCGCCCACCGGTCATGGCGGCTGCCACCAGGAAGGTGCCGGTCTCAATACGGTCGGGCATGACATCGTGGTGACAACCATGCAGCTTCTCGACACCTTCAATCACAATGGTGTCCGTGCCGTGGCCACGAATATTGGCGCCCATTTTGATCAAGCATTCGGCCAGATCAACAATCTCTGGTTCACGCGCCGCATTCTCAAGGACAGTTTTACCCTCGGCAAGGGTGGCTGCCATCAACAGATTTTCAGTGCCGGTTACCGTGACCGTATCGAAGAAAATAGTCGCGCCTTTCAAGCGACCATCAACGCGAGCACGGATATACCCGGCTTCAACCCGAATGTCCGCCCCCATGGCTTCCAAGCCACGGATGTGCAGATCAACAGGGCGAGAACCGATGGCACAACCGCCAGGCAGCGACACATCTGCCTCGCCGAAATGGGCAAGCAAGGGCCCTAGCACCAGAATGGAGGCGCGCATTTTCTTCACTAACTCATAAGGAGCGTGACAATGCGTGACTTGAGAGCCATCCAACTGAATAGTGAGTCGTTCACCCATGACAGGTTCAACGCCCATACGGCCCAGCAGCTCAAGCGTAGTGGTAATGTCCTGAAGATGTGGCAGGTTGCCGATAACCACTGGCCCATCGGCCAAAAGGGTGGCACACAAAATAGGTAGTGCCGCGTTTTTGGCGCCGCTTACCCAGACTTCACCGTCGACCGACCCATTGCCGGTAATAATTAACTTATCCATGCAGGCGCCGTTATTGAGCGTTTTCCGACGCAGTGGACCACTGCGTCGGAGTGAACGTTTTAATACTGATGGCGTGTAAAGCGCCCGAGGCAATTTCATCACTTAACGCGGCGTAAACCAGCTGCTGGCGCTTGACCGGAGAGAGGCCTTCAAAGGCATCACCCACCGCAATCACCTGAAAATTACAGCCTTCGCCCTGGATATGAAAGTCACATCCGTCGATACGGGATTCAAGCAGTGCTTTTACCTCATTAGGTTGCATGAGACAGGAAACTCCTTCGGGTCGATGTGAATAGTGCTAATAAGGCAACATAATAAAGAAAAGCGACACGCTTGGCGATGCCAAGGGTGCCACCCCTAATGGGCGTGGGTTGGCGGATGGATAAGTGATTCAATTTCTGAAAGAAGCGCCAGGCGTTCAAGGGGCGCTGAAAGGGTCACCGCATTGACGGTAATGCTGCGTGACTGACAGGTACGCATCCATTCAAACAGCACGCTTATAACCGCACTACTGGCTTTATGGACGCCATTAAAATCAAACGTAACCTCACGTTGCTCTGTCGCCTGGAGCCATTTTTTACCCGCGGCGGCAAGCTCTGCCGCCGCGCCCATTCCAACATCGCCCGTAACGCACAACGTATTTTGTGAAGAATCGAGGCTTAGCTGGGACAGTGACAGTAAACGTGTCACGCATCGCCTCCCTGCTCCAGCTCGTCGACACCGATTTCGGGTGCCCAACCGCGGATAACCGCATCATAGTCACGATTGTTTTCGCGCATTGCCTGGTCAAATTGGTTACGGAACGTCAGGCCCAGGTTAATGCCGTTAACAATCACGTTCACTACGCGCCATTCGTTATCGGATAGGCGCAGGCTGTAGCTTACCGGATATACCTGTCCGTTATTGGCCACCACTTCCATATCGACACTTGCCTGGTCTTCGTAACGCTGACCGCGCTGGTTATTCAACACCCGTAGCTCACGATAATCGAACGTTACCAAGCCACGCGCATACGTATCAATCAAGGTCTGGCGAAACACGTTTGCAAAGCGGCTGCGCTGCTCCGGGGTCGCGTTACGGAAATAGCTTCCCATGACGCTGGCACCGATATAGCGAAAATCCGCCACGCCTTCAAGACTATTATCGACCAGCGTTTCAAGCTCACCCATATGATTGGCGTAATACTCTCTCTTACCCTCAATTTCACCCATCAGAGCATTGACGTTTTCCCGAACCATTGCTTCAGGCGACTGGGTTTGCGCGTGCGCCTGAAGCGGTAAGACCAGTACCAACATCATGAAAGCAAAAAGCCAGCGCATCGGCGTCAGTGTCGTGTTTCGCATTATATTCACCTCTACTAACAGAATGTTTAATTACTCGCCATATTGGATACAAATTGCTGGATTAGTTCTTCAAGCACCAGCGCAGACTGGGTATCGCGAATGGTATCGCCATCTTCAAGCACTTCAGGGGCGCCACCCACACTTAAGCCAATATACTGCTCGCCCAACAGGCCAGAGGTTAAAATGGCGGCCGTTGTGTCCTCGGAGAGCTGCCCTTCCAGGTCCTTATCCAGGCGTAGCGTGACCCGAGCGTCAAACCATTCGGTATCTAAATTAATCGACTCCACGCGCCCAACGGTCACGCCCGCCATGGTGACTCTAGAGCGCGGCTTTAATCCGCCAATATTGGAGAAATTGGCGTCAAGGTGGAACGTTTCAGAAGAGGTAGCAAGGCTTAAACCACTGACGCGCAGGCCCAGAAAAATCAGCCCAACGATCCCCGCCAGCATAAATAGACCCACGCCAAATTCCATCGTTTTACTGCGCTTCATGAAATCACTCCACCTATTAAAGGCCACCGAACATTACGGCGGTTAATACAAAATCAAGCCCCAATACTGCAAGCGATGAATAAACGACTGTGCGCGTTGTGGCCCGCGAAATTCCTTCAGACGTCGGCATTAAGTCATAGCCTTGAAACACCGCAATCCAGGTAACAACGACGGCAAAGACAAGACTCTTGATGATGCCGTTACCCACATCGCCGATAAACGATACGCTGGCCTGCATGTTGCTCCAGTAAGAGCCTTCAAAAACGCCAAGCCACTCCACACCGACCAGATAGCCACCCCATATACCCACGACGCTAAAGCCAACCGTCAGGATGGGAAGCGAAACGAACCCGGCCCAGAGCCTAGGCGCAATAATTCTACGTAGTGGATCTACGCCTATCATTTCCATACTGGTTAGCTGCTCGGTGGCTTTCATTAAGCCAATCTCTGCGGTGAGTGCCGACCCTGCACGCCCGGCGAACAGCAACGCAGCGACAACCGGTGCCAATTCCCGCAGCAAGGAAAGCGCAACCATTTGCCCTAATGCCTGCTCCGCGCCAAAGTCGACCAAGATAGTGTAGCCCTGCAGCGCCAGCACCATGCCAATAAAAAGTCCCGACACGACCACAATCGCCAGCGAGAGCACGCCCACAAAATGCATTTGACGCAGCCAGAGGCTCCATCCTTCACGAGACGGAACGCCGACCGCTGACTGGCCAAGAAATAGCCCGGCACGGCCCAGCGCTTCCATTACATCGCACCCTTTACGCCCCCAGCGGGCGATATAGCCGATGCCTTGTTCAAATTTCGACTGCATTACCCTGCCCTTGTCGCGGTAACGGGGCCAAGAATATCGCTATACAGCGTCTCGGCGGGATAGTGGAACGGCACGGGGCCATCTGGCTCGCCATGAACGAACTGGCTAACGCGTGGGTCCTGGTTGGCATTTAGCGCTTGCGGCGTTCCCTCGGCAACGACCTGACCATCAGCGAGAAGATAGAGATAATCGGCGATGCTTAACGTCTCTTTAATATCGTGAGAAACCACCACCGAGGTAAGCGCTAGTGCCTGGTTAAGCCGTTTAATCAACTGCACCAGTACGCCCATGGAAATAGGATCCTGACCGACAAAAGGCTCATCATACAAAATGAGCTCGGGGTCTAACGCTATTGCCCGGGCCAGCGCCACGCGCCTGGCCATACCGCCCGAAAGTTCTGCAGGCGTTAGATGACGAGCGCCGCGCAGCCCTACCGCTTGAAGCTTCAGCAATACCAGATCTCGAATCATGGCATCGGGCAGGTCGGTATGGACACGCAAGGGAAAAGCGACGTTCTCAAACACATCCAAGTCAGAAAACAGAGCGCCGCTTTGAAACAGCATGCCCATACGCTTACGCAATGCAAACAACGCTTTTCGCGACAGCCGATGAACATCCTGGCCATCCACGATAATACGTCCACGATCCGGCGTTAACTGACCGCCAATGAGTTTTAGCAAGGTTGTCTTGCCGGTACCGCTAGGCCCCATAATGGCGGTGACGTTACCCTGAGGAATAATCATGCTGATTCCACGAAAGATCTCATGGCTCCCACGTGAAAAATGCACGTCTTCAATTTCGATGAAGGGAACGTCTGTCATGGGTTGGTTGACTCCCATTGTTACTTAAATAGTAGCGGGTGCGTTTATCGACTGGATTATTCTACCGTTTAAAAACAGCGTTTTCTAAATATTCTCGAACATCAAGCCTGGTTTCAATGGCACTTATGGCAAGACGTGTGTTCCAACACACCCTAAAAACCCTTTAAAGCGCTATGCTTATAGATGCTCGCTAAATGGTATTCTTGTCAGTTAATCGCACTACGTTTGCACTATGCTCCTATTAAAACGAGATGTTCATGCCCCAGCCCTCATCCACTTTTAGCCCGTTGCGTGAAAGCGCTCTACGCACGCTGCAAATAGAACAAGCCGCCATTGGCGGCCTTCAAGGCAAGCTTGATGAAAGCTTCGACCGTGCATGTGAATTGATGCTGGCGTGTCAGGGCCGGGTCGTCGTTACTGGAATGGGCAAGTCTGGCCATATAGCAGGAAAGCTGGCCGCCACGCTTGCCAGCACCGGCACACCTGCTTTTTTTGTTCATCCAGGTGAAGCTAGCCACGGCGATCTGGGGATGATTACGCGCAACGACGTGGTCCTGGCGCTGTCAAACTCCGGCGAAACCGCCGAAGTGACGGCGCTACTGCCCCTCTTAAAACGGCTAGGCACACCGCTGATTAGCATGACGGGCCGCCCTGGCTCAACGCTTGCCAAACATGCGGACGCTCACTTGGACAGCGGTGTTGAGCGCGAAGCGTGCCCGCTGGACCTGGCCCCCACAAGCTCCACGACGGCCGCCCTTGCCTTGGGCGACGCGCTTGCCGTTGCACTGCTAGAAGCACGCGGATTTACCGCTGATGACTTTGCCTTATCGCATCCCGGTGGCAGCTTGGGAAAACGACTTCTATTGCGCGTTAAGGACCTTATGCATAGCGGCACACGCTTGCCGCAGATAGCACTAGGCAGCCCGCTGCGTGATGCGCTCTTGGAGATTACCCGCCAAGGGT
Organism: Halomonas sp. TP35; assembly: GCF_052375975.1. Lineage (NCBI taxonomy): Bacteria > Pseudomonadati > Pseudomonadota > Gammaproteobacteria > Oceanospirillales > Halomonadaceae > Halomonas > Halomonas sp. TP35. The sequence continues at coordinate 455,062 of NZ_JBQSUZ010000002.1, forward strand.
TGGGATTTACCTGTGTTGTCGACAGCGAAGGACGACTTGCAGGTGTTTATACCGATGGCGATTTACGCCGCACCCTCGACCAGTTTCATGATCTGCGTGAAGTAACCGTGGACGATGTAATGACCCGACCCGGCAAACGCATTGGCCCCGACCTACTGGCTGCCGAAGCGGTGCGCATCATGGAAGATAGCCGTATTACTGCGCTAGCAGTCGTCGATGACGAACAGCGGCCCATCGGGGCGCTCCATATGCATGACTTGCTTGCCAGCGGCGTTATCTAACCATTTTACCAAACAGTTTACTGACAAGGAGTCTCTATGGCCCTCCCCACTGCGCTACTTGACCCGCTTCGCCGTGTGCGACTACTTGCCCTCGATGTTGACGGCGTGCTCACCGATGGACGGCTTTACTTTCAGGCCGACGGTATCGAGATCAAAGCCTTCCATACACAAGACGGCCATGGCTTAAAGCTGCTTAAACGTGCAGGCATTCATGTGGCGTTAATTACAGGCCGCGACTCCCCCATGGTGAGCCAGCGTGCTGCGGCGCTGGGAATTAACCTTGTCCATCAGGGCTGCGAAGATAAGCTCACCACCTTGAAAGCGCTGTGTGAGCGCCTCAACCTGAACCTAAGCCAAGTGGCTTACTGCGGCGATGACTTGCCTGATCTTGCGCCTATCAAACGCGCAGGCGTTGGCATTACGGTACCCAACGCACCAGATTACATGCATACCCATGCCGACTGGATTACCGACCGCTTGGGTGGCCACGGCGCCGTACGTGAAATTTGCGATACATTGCTTGAAGCCCAGGGCCACTGGAGTACGGTTCTCGACACGTATTTGCATGGTCGCGTGTAATGTTTCAAAGCGCCAAGAAACGCATCGGACTAGCAGCCCTGGTGATCGCTTTAGGGGGGCTACTGGTATGGCTGGACCCACGCGGCCCGGAAGACCGGCCCGTTGACGAAGAAGCGCAGGCTGAAGAGCCTGGCCACGTGCTGGAAAATGCCGAGATCACTCTGTTTGGTGAGACAGGGCATATCCAGCAGTCGCTAGCCGCGCCTTTATTGATTTACATACCACAAAGTACCTTGGTCGAAGTCACTCAGCCCGAAGCGACGCTGTTTGATAGTGACAACCGAGAGTGGCTCGCTAACGCCAACGAAGGTGTTCTGAACACGGCCACCCAAGCGCTAACGCTGTCTGGTGATGCGCGGCTTCTGGCACCTACAGAAGGCTGGCAGCTTGATACTGAGTTATTACGTTATGATGGGGTAGCGCGTCATGTCTGGAGCGAGGCGCCCGCCGTGTTTCAGCAGCCACCCCAACGAATGAGCGCATCACGTATGGATGTTTGGCTTGATGATAGCCAGGTCCGATTAACCGATAACGTTAGCGGTCATCACCCCCCCGCAACACAAAATCCTTAGGAGTCGCTATGAACGCTTTTATTCGCACCGCGCTTTTCGCTCTTGCGGTGCCGCTATCGGCAGCGGCCCAGACAAGCCAAGCCCCCATTGAAGTAGAAGCCGACCAGTTAGATCTTGATCAGCGTGCGGGCACTGCCGTTTATTCAGGCGATGTCAATATTCGCCAAGGCAACATGCAGCTACGTGGTGATCGCGTTGAAATTATCCGTAACGACGCGGGTGAGCTTTCTCGCGCTATTGCCACCGGTGAGCGCGCCTATCTACGCAATCAACTCGATGATCAGGATGCGCCGATGGAAGGATGGGCGCGCCGCGTGGTTTATCACGTAGCAGAGCGGCGTGTAGAGCTTATTGACCAGGCCGAGCTGACCCAAGCGGGCGATCAGTTTACCGGTGGCCGCCTGGAATACTTCATTGACCGCGAAGTGGTGCAGGCACGCTCCGATGTAAGTGGTAGCGAGCCGCAGCGTATTCGTATGACGCTTCAGCCAGCGCAATAGGAGTCAATCATGTCTATTGCGGAAGCACCGCCCATAAAAACCCTTTACGCCAATCACTTGGCAAAAAGTTATAAACGCCGCCGCGTGGTTAAAGACATTAGCCTGGAGATTGCTCAAGGCAGCGTGGTAGGCCTGCTCGGCCCTAACGGCGCAGGTAAAACCACATCGTTTTATATGATTGTGGGCCTGGTGAAGTCTGATGCGGGTACCGTGCGTATCGACGAGCAAGACTTAACCCGCGTCCCCATGCACGAACGCGCGATGGCCGGCATTGGCTATCTACCCCAGGAAGCGTCTATTTTCCGTAAACTATCGGTTGCGGATAACATTATGGCGATTCTGGAAACCCGCAAAGAGCTGGACAGGGCAGGACGAGAGCAGCGGCTTGAGGCCCTACTTGACGACTTTCATATTACCCACATCCGTGACAGCCTGGGCATGAGCCTTTCCGGCGGCGAGCGGCGACGCGTCGAAATTGCCCGATCCCTGGCCACTGAGCCCGCGTTTATCTTGCTGGATGAGCCATTTGCAGGTGTCGATCCCATCTCGGTTGGTGAAATCAAGAGCATTATTCGTGCTTTAAAACAGCGCCACATTGGCGTGCTAATTACCGACCATAACGTCCGAGAAACACTGGATATTTGCGATATCGCCTATATTGTCGGTGACGGCCATATCATTGCCGGTGGCAGCCCTCAGACTATCCTTGATAACCAAAAAGTGAGGGAGGTTTACCTGGGTGCTGATTTTCGCTTATAAGTTTAATTTCACCGCTAAACAGTGATCTGCAGTAAAAAATTTATCAGTGGCATGCTTATTGCACTTGCACAACAACATGACTCGCACTAGGGTGAAGCTTTCCGATTAACGAGTGGTTCTCAGATGGTCATGAAAGCTTCTCTCCAATTGCGTATCGGTACGCAGCTGACCATGACACCTCAGCTGCAGCAAGCGATTGCACTGCTACAGCTATCGACATTGGATCTACGTCAGGAAATTCAGCAGGCGCTGGATGCCAATCCAATGCTGGAGCAGGAAGATGAGTTCGGCGAGCAGGCGGCCGTCGAAACACCCGACGAGGAGTGGTCAGAAAGTATCCCCGAGGAACTGTCTGTCGATAGCGACTGGTCGGATACTTACCAGGACATGGGCAGCACTGGCAGTAGCGAAGGCCCCGATTTTGAGCGCCAGGCCGCCGGACAAAGCCTGCATGGACATCTCCTTTGGCAACTGGCGATGACCGACTTTACGGCTCGTGAGCAGCTAATCGCCGAAAGCCTGATTGATGCGCTAGATGCCAATGGCTACCTGATGCAGCCGCTCAACGATATCCGCGATGGGCTACGTGCCCAGGATATCGAAGGCCTTAGCCAGCGAGAGATGGAAACCATTCTGATGCGTTTACAGCAGTTCGAGCCAACGGGCGTCTTCGCCCGAGACTTGCGCGAGTGCTTGATGCTTCAGTTAGCAACGCTCCCCGACGACACTCCCCTGCTCGTTCCGGCGCGCCGATTGGTACGCCAGTTTCTTGAAGCTCTCGGCAAAAATGACATGCGCCTATTAAAGCGCCGCCTAAGCCTGGACGATGAGCAGCTAGACGATGTGATCGGTCTGATCCGAAGCCTGGACCCTCGCCCCGGCAGTGCTTACGGCGTCACCGACGATAGCTACATCACACCCGACTTGGTTGTACGTCATGATCATGAAGGCTGGCACCTGGAGCTTAACCCTGAAGCCCTGCCCCGGCTACGTATCCAGCCCGACTACGCCAGCTTAATCAAGCGTGCAGACAAGAGTCAGGATAACCAGTTTTTAAAAGAACACTTACAAGAAGCGCGCTGGTTAATCAAAAGTCTGTCCAGCCGCAACGATACGCTTCTACGCGTAGGACGCGAGATTATCACTCGCCAAATCGGCTTTTTAGAGCACGGCGAAGAAGCGATGAAGCCTTTGATTCTTGCCGATATTGCCGAGGCGGTTGAGATGCACGAATCAACCATTTCTCGGGTCACCACACAAAAATATATCCATACCCCACGGGGCGTATTCGAACTTAAATACTTTTTCTCAAGCCAAATTAGCGGGCAGGATGGCGGAGACAGCCACTCAAGCACCGCGATTCGCGCCCGGCTTAAAAAGTTGATTCAAGATGAGCCTCCCGGCAAACCTCTTTCGGACAGTCGTTTAGTGACATTACTGGAAGATGGCGGCATCACAGTGGCACGCCGTACGGTGGCGAAATATCGTGAGTCGCTGGGCATTCCCTCATCAAGTGAACGTCGTCGTTTGCGTTAGTCGTTACAAGAGAAATGGCAAAACTCGCGACAAGGGCTTTGCAACACCGCAAAAAGGGTTACAATCGAAATTCAGACCGATGGATAAGGAGCACGTCAATGCAAGTAAACATCACGGGTCATCATGTAGAACTGACTGACGCCTTGCGTGACTACGTTAATGAAAAACTTGAACGCGTCGAACGTCATTACGACAACATCACCACGGTACAAGTTACCTTATCTATTGAGAAGGAGCGCCAACATGCCGCGTGCACCCTTCATGCGGCAGGCGCCGATTTACATGCCGACGCCGAAGATGTCGACATGTATGCCGCTATTGACGCCTTAGCAGACAAAATTGATCGTCAACTCGTTAAGCACAAGGAAAAAGCACAAGCTCGCGCCCAAGGCGCTGGCGTGCGTTAATTCAATGACGTTGGAAACCATTCTCCCCCCGGAGCGCGTACTTTACGACGTGCCCGGGGGCAGCAAAAAGCGGGTGCTGGAGTTTTTCAGCACCTTTATCGCTCAAAATACACCCAGCCTGGATAGCCAAGAAGTTTTCAGCCGACTGATCGGCCGGGAACGCCTTGGCAGCACGGGGATCGGTAACGGCGTTGCCATACCCCATGCGCGCAGCCCACATTGCGTTACGCCTATTGCGGGTTTTCTAAAGTTATCAGAACCTATTGATTTTGATGCTATTGATGGCGATCCGGTTGATCTCGTCTTTGTGCTGCTTGTTCCCGAAGAGGCTGACGACACGCATTTGTCGCTTTTGGGTCAAGTGGCCACCATTATGAATGATGCGAGCACACGCCAGGCGTTACGCAAAACCAGCAGCCAACGCGATTTACTTGACCTGCTGATGAGCAAGATTCGCGAACAGGCCGCGCCATAACACCCATAACGACTAACACATTTTCATGCGTTACCCCTTTTATACGTTCAATCAGAGAGAGCCACTATGCAACTGGTGATTATTAGCGGCCGCTCTGGCTCTGGCAAGTCAATCGCTTTGCAAGCGCTGGAAGATATTGGCTATTACGCCATTGATAATCTCCCCGCCATGTTGCTTGGTTCTTTGATTGACGAACTCCGTGACGAGGGTGAGCGCACACATCTAGCGGTCAGTATTGATGCCCGCAACCTGCCAGCGGCGCTTGAGCGCCTTCCCGCACTGCTTGAAGAGCTGCGCGCGCGGCCTATAGATTGTCAGGTTATCTATCTAACCACCGATTCGCGTATTTTACTGGAGCGCTATTCCGCCACACGGCGACGTCATCCGTTAACGCGCAACAGTGATATGACGCTTGAAGAGGCGATAGAGAAAGAGGAAGAGACGCTCAACGAAATACGTGACTTGGCCGACCTGCGGATTGATACTTCACGCTTATCGGTCCATGACCTGCGTCGGCGTATTTCAGACCAGGTAGCCCACCAGCGCAAGGACCAGCTAACACTCACCTTTGAGTCATTCGGCTACAAACGTGGCGTACCCATGGATGCAGATTTAGTCTTTGATGTACGCTGCCTGCCCAACCCTTATTGGGACCCAACGCTGCGCCAATACACAGGACGTGATGCCACGATTATTGCGTTTCTGCGCGGCTACCCGATTGTCGAAGAGATGAGCCATGATATTCAGGCAATGCTTGAGCGCTGGCTGCCTGCTTACCAAAATAGTCAGCGCAGCTATATGACGGTAGCTATTGGCTGTACCGGCGGGCAACACCGCTCTGTGTATATTGCCGAACAGCTGGCGCAAAAGTTGGCACCGCTCATCGGCGAAGTCCAGTTGCGTCACCGAGAATTGGAACTGCAATACACGCTTCGAGGAACCCGGGCAGAGCCACCGACGGCTTCTCCATTTTCCGAGCAGACGCCCAGCCCTACGTAAACGCTTACGCCACAGGGTTTGTACGAAAAGTCGCTGAGCGAAGGCCAGACAAGGCAAAAAATCAGCGAAAAAACGGAGTTTACTTGTGTAAATGAGTATTTTGAGCTGATTTTTAACGCCGTATGGTCAAGCGCAAGCAGTTTTCGTACAAAGCCTAATGACACCACTCGGAAAAAAGGAACCAGGGTGCCAGAGAGAACTTTAACGCTTACCAATCAGCGTGGCCTACATGCCCGCGCCGCCACAAAGCTGGTTAAGTGCAGCCAGCACTACTCCGCCTGCATACAGGTGTATAAACAGCAGCAAATGGCTGATGCAGCCAACATCATGTCGCTATTGATGCTGGCCGCCCCCTGCGGCACCCAACTGCGGATTTGTGCAGAAGGCGAGGATGCCGAACAAGCGCTTGATGCAATCCAAGCGCTGTTCGACGCCCGCTTTGACGAAGATCAGTAGTACGGCTTTTTTAGCTACCGGCGACGGTCATCGCATCCACTAACCAGCTGCCCGTATGAATACTGCCGCGCGTATCGATATCACTTCCGATACCGACAAGACCTGAGAACATACGTTCAAGATTTCCAGCGATGGTAAATTCTTCAACCGGATACTGGATTTCTCCATTCTCGACCCAGAAGCCCGCCGCACCACGGGAGTAATCCCCGGTGACACCGTTCACGCCTTGGCCCATTAGTTCGGTGACCCAAATACCTCGACCCATCGTTTTAAGCAGCGCATCACGCGTCTGCAAGGGTGCATCTAAACGCACGTTGCGGGCACCGCCAGCGTTCCCCGTCGTTTGCATGCCCAAGCGACGGGCACTGTAGGACGAAAGCATATAGCTTGCGATACGCCCCTGTTCGATAAAGCGGTTATTACGCGTTTGCACACCTTCTCCATCAAACGGCGTACTCGCGGTAGCTCCTATTTCCATAGGGCGCTCTTCCAGACTAAACCACTCGGGAAATAACGGCGTGCCCAAACGGTCACACAGGAAAGAGGATTGGCGATACAGCGCGCCACCCGCCAATGCGCCCAATAAATGCCCAACCAGACCACTAGACAGCGAAGGATCAAACAGAATGGGAAAGGTGCCGGTTGGCGGCCGTTTGGCACCTAACCGGCGCAGCGTACGGGCCGCGGCCTCGCGCCCTACTTCACCCGGGTCGCGCAAATGCTGAGGATTACGCGCAGAGGTATAGTCGTAGTCCCGCTGCATACCGCCTTCATCCTGAGCAATGAGCATGCATGAAAGGGAGTGACTACTGCCTTTTTGGGTACCTAAAAAACCATGACTGTTAGCATAAACCCGTACGCCCTCACCGCTTGAAAGAGACGCGCCTTCGGACTGGCTAATACCCTCAACGTCGCGACCCGCCTGTTCACAAGCAAGAGCAAGGTCGATTGCTTGCTCAGTTGTCAGCGCCCATGGGTAATGAACCTTAAGGTCCGGCAATTCGGTCGCCATCTGATCGGCATCCGCCAAGCCAGCCACCGGGTCTTCACCGGTATAACGAGCAATGGCTAATGCTTTCTCAACCGTTGCTTGAATCGAGGCACTGCTGGCGTCACTGGACGATGCACTTCCTTTGCGCTTGCCGACGTAAAGCGTGACGGCAATGCCTTGATCCCGTGAAAGCTCAACCGTTTCCACATCGCCCAAGCGCACGCTAACGCCAACGCCCTGGTCAACGCTTGCGCCCACTTCCGCCGCATCGGCACCCAAGCGCTTGGCCAAGGCCAACGCCTCTTCTGCACGCGCGGTTAACAGTGCCTGCTGCGAGGATGCATCAAATGCCTGTGCCATATAGCCTCCTTTTTCGTACGAATCTCATCGCCGAATCAATGTTCTTGTCGCAGCCTGATATAATGCTGCCAACGAATCTTGTCTGTGAGCCTTACTATGCCGAAGAAACGCCCCGAGCCCCTGGATACTCAAGAACCCGAAGAGCGCCCCAGCAAGTCGCAGCTCAAACGCGAAATGCATGCGCTCCAAGCGCTCGGCGAAACCTTAATCGCCATGAAACCTGCTGAGCGTGCCCGCTTTCCTCTCTCCGACGACATGCTGCGTGCTATCGAAGAGACCTCTCGTATTCGCTCCCACGAAGGACGCCGCCGTCATATGCAGTATGTCGGCAAGCTGGTTCGCAAAGAGGACCTGACCGCGATTCAAGGCGTCTTTGATTCAATTGAGCAGGAAAAAGAGCAGCGCGACCATGCCTTTCATCGCCTTGAAAAGTGGCGGGACCGGCTTATTGGAGAAGGCGACCCTGCCGTTGACCAGTTTATGGCAGACTATCCCAACGCGGATCGCCAAGCGCTGCGTCAGTTAGTTCGCAACGCTCAGCGTGAGCGCGATCAGGACAAACCACCCGCCAGCTCGCGTAAGCTGTTCAAACTTCTGCGCGACACGCTGGCGCTTTAACACTTACGAGGACTGCGTACCGCCAACGGTTAGCTCATCCAGTTTTAGTGTGGGCTGACCCACTCCAACCGGTACGCCTTGGCCCTCTTTGCCACAAACGCCAATGCCTGTATCCAGCGCCATATCGTGGCCGATCATGGAGACACGCCCCATCGCCTCCGGCCCATTACCAATCAGCGTGGCGCCCTTAACGGGAACCGTAATGCGACCATCTTCAATCAGGTAGGCTTCGCTGGCGGAGAATACAAATTTGCCCGAGGTGATATCCACCTGGCCACCACCGAAGCTAACGGCATAAATACCTTTTTTGACGCTTTTGATAATATCCTCCGGCGCATCCTGACCTGCCAGCATGACCGTGTTGGTCATGCGCGGCATGGGTAAATGCGCAAACGACTCGCGGCGAGCATTACCGGTTGGCGCCATGTTCATTAATCGGGCATTCAGCTTGTCCTGCATATAGCCAGTAAGAATGCCGTCTTCAATCAATGGGGTGTTTTGCCCGGGCGTGCCCTCGTCATCGACACTTAACGAGCCGCGACCATCAGCAATCGTGGCATCATCTACCACCGTCACACCCTTGGCGGCTACGCGCTGCCCCATACAACCCGAAAATGCTGAACTGCCTTTACGGTTGAAGTCGCCTTCCAGCCCATGGCCGACTGCTTCGTGCAGCAAAATACCCGGCCAGCCAGAAGCCAGTACCACCGGCATTTGCCCGGCTGGCGCATCGACCGCCTCAAGATTGACCAGCGCTTGGCGTACGGCCTCTTTTGCGTATCGCTCGGCAACACCTTCATTACGCAGGCGAGCCATTGAGTAGCGCCCGCCACCGCCTGCACTGCCGCGCTCTCTGCGGCCATTTTTCACGGCAATTACGCTAACGTTAAAGCGCACCAGCGGGCGAATATCCGCGGCCAAGGTACCATCACTGGCACGCACCAGAACCACTTCGTAAGTGCCAGAAAGCGAGGCGCTTACCTGAGAAACGCTAGGGTCAGCTGCGCGAGCGATGCGATCGGCTTCTTTTAGCATGGCGACCTTCTCTTCAGCAGTCAGCCCCGCTAAAGGATCAACACCAGCGTAAAAAGGGGCCACTGAAACCGGCTTAACGGCTTGCCCAGGCAGGCGCTTGCCACTACGCACAATACCTGAGGCCGTGCGCCCGGTATCGATAAGCGCATCCGCACTAATCTGATTGGAGTAGGCAAAGCCGGTTTTTTCTCCGGCCAGTGAGCGGACGCCCACACCGCCATCAATGTTGTAACTTGCCTCTTTTACCTCACCATCCTCCAACACCCAGCCCTCTGTCCAGGTGCGCTGAAAGTAGAGATCGGCGTAATCCACACCCGCGCCCATGGCGTACTCAAGGCCTTTATCAAGCCCATCAAGGTCCAAGCCACCCGGCGTAAGAAGAATGGAAACAGCGGAGTCTATATCGCTCTTAAATGCGGTCATTCGGAGCCTTCTAAAGTAACCTGCGGCGAAGTCCAGAGCCCTCGCACGCGATAATGAATGGTCGTCGCTCGGTCCAGAGCGCTGCCAAAAAGCTGATCAGCAATAAATAGTGCGCCACCTACAACAGGAGCACCTACCGCAATGGCGGCAATGGGCAGTGTTTGCGTCACAGGCATCACAACGCCAAGGCGCAGATCAAGCTCTCGATGAAGCAAGTTAACATTACCGGTTAGGGTTAAGTTGGCGGCAGGCGCTTTAATTTGCAATGGCTCGCTCAACGAAAGCTGGCCATTTTCGACATCTGCGGTGCCGTCAACGCGATCAAAAGCGGTACCCGTACCGGTGACGTCAGAAAAATCCAACCGCAATCGACGCAGTATATTATCGAAATTCAGCAGGCCAACGAGACGCACCGGTGCAGAGTCCAGATGCATAAAGCGCCCATCCTGCACGTCGATGCCTATGTCGCCCTGCGCCTGATTTAACGAGAACTGCCATGGGGCGCCCGCCCAGCCAAGATTGGCGGTCGCGGTAGTACGCCGGCTGCGTAAGGCAACGGGTTGATCCAGGCGCTCAAGAGCGGTACCTACATCGCCGCCTTCAATGGAAATATTGGCTTGGGTTCGACTGGTCGAGGCATCGCCCTCCCAATAGAGTTCACCACGAGCAGAAAGTTGCCCAAGCGTTAACCCAACCGGCATTAGCGAAAACCGGCCTGGTTCAGTATGCCAATAGGCAGATAAAGGCCCGAAACGGCTTTCCCCCATGCTCATTTCCGCCAACCGAAGCCGCCCATCGGGTAGCTCAGCCAGCCACTCAGGAATAGCCGCAGGCACTATATGTTGTGTCTCCACTTCACCGAGCCATGAATCCGGCGAGGTTGTTTCTGACTCACTGCTCGTATCTGCCAAATTAGCCAGCCGATCCAGTGCTAACTGGCTAATGGTGATATCCAGAGGGTGCTGAGCTGCTTGCTGATAGCGAAGATGCCCCGTCACCACGTCGCTCTCAAGCGCTGCGGTAACTGTGCCATTTTGTACACTGCCGGTTAATGCCGCATCACCAACGCATGTTTGCTGATAGACAAGGCAAGCGGTATCCAGGGCGACCTCCAACGGCGGATGCTGGCCTGATAGCTGCGCCGTTAGGTCACCGCTCATATCCTGGTCGCCTCGAAACAGTGGAGCGACGGCCTGTTGCCACGCCATCGGGTCAATGCGAGGAAGGCTTGCCTGTAAGCGAAAGCCTGACTGCATCGGCCACTCGGGTGCGCTTACCTCGGCATCCGCCACATGCAGGTTGCCTGACACTTCACCTAACCGATCCTTTAAGCGTAAATGCGCGATATCGGCCAAGTGACTCTCCACCCGGCCACTGTCGAAATCAGCATTAAGCGTCCAGGGCCAAGGCTCGCCTGCAGCCTTGGCAAAAGGTTCTGGCAGATCAAGGCGCACCCCTCTAAGCTGGCTTTCTAGAGATAACGCAGGGCTTGGCTCAAGCATTACGCGCCCTTGCCACTGCATCGTTCCATCAAGCAGTTGCTTGCCTTGCTCGGCAGGTATATCCACAAATGAAAAAAGTGACGCCACCGGCGTTTGCCCCCGCAAGCGAATACCGTCTCGCTGGGTATGCATGTCAGCACTAATATCGCCGCCCAACAGTTGTCCATCGACACTGCCTATTAGCGCCATGCTGTCACCGTACTGCTGCCAGGTTAACTGCCCCCTTACTGCCTGAAGCGCCTCGCCCACGGGGGCGTAAACGATACGGGTGAACGCAGGGACTGCATTGACCTCCAACTGGAAATTCTCTGGCGCTTCCAGAGGTAGCGATATGGCCAAATCAGCCTCTACCTCGCCTTCAGCCTGAAGGTCCCTGAGAATATTCATATCGATATCAGGTATCGATGTTAAAAATGCGATCAGGGCGGGGCCATCACCATGCAGGTTGCCCGATACATTGAGTATCTCATCCTGCTGCATGGCCAGCTCACCTCGTGAAGCCGTGATACCGCGACTCTGGGCATGCTCAACCCGGGCTTCAAGCACCTGATTTTGCCACGTTAAACGCCCTTCAACCTCCTCCAGGCGAGGCCAGCCAGGTGCAATAGGCAAATGCCCTTCGGTTATCTTTAGTGCCAGCGTTGTGGATATATCATCAGCGCTAATGTCGCTCTCGATAGGCAGACTCAGCTTGAGCGAACCATTAGGCACTTTGCCGCCAATATCATCTAACAGCCAGTCACGCAGCTCCTCATCGAATACATTCAAGGGCAACCATTGACCCAGAGGGCGCTCAAGCGCATCTACATTGGCAAAATCGATATCCAGTCCGAACCGACCTGTCTCCTCTGCAACCACTAATCCAAACCCACCGCTTATCTGGGCATCATCCCAATCCACGTTAATTTGACGGCCGCTGACCATCGTATTAGGCCCATCGTAAACCCACTCTACGATGCCCTCAGCCTGCTGAAGCTGCATGGGTTCGGTGAACAAATCTGGGAAATAGAGCGAACTGTCACCGGCACTATTAAACGTCACCCGGCCACGGAAGTCCCGAGCCTGAACCCAGGCATCCATGGGGCCGCCACCTGGCGCGCCTTCCCAAGGCGATACTTCGACATTGGTTAACGCCGCATCGACCCTCCAGCTACCCTCCTTCTGGCCTAAGCTCAGCCCTTGCACCCGCCCCCTCGGGGCAAGCGTTTCCAGTACACGCGTCACGGATTCGGGTAAAAATACGTAGTCTCGCCAAGCAGTGAGCGAAGCCAGCTCAAAAGCACTGGTACGCAGTGCCCACTGGCCTGGCCTATGAGACAGGTACCAATGATGCGGCAGTGCCGGGCCTTCAATCGCCCCGCCTGGCTCGGCCCAATCAACACTCTCTGCGTTACCGCTTAACCATGCTTCACCGCCCTCTCCTTCGCGCTGCCACTCACCCTGTGCTTGTATGTTTCTTAACACGGCGAACTGAATATCCTGGCGTAGCACTAGCTGAGGGATATCGATGGCAAGGCGCACCTCCTGAAGCCTGCCTTCATACCAGCGGCCCCACACGCGTGCATCGCCTCCGGCCTGCTCCAGGTTCGGCATATGTTCTGGCCGAAACAGCTCAACCAGCGTCAGCAGCTGATCAAACTGGGCCTCCAGCTTCAACGTGGCAGAGAAATCGTTCAGACCATCTCGGCCCGGCTGCATTTCCGCTAGTAGCTGTACGGCGGGTATCGGTGGCGTTTCGCTGCGCTCCGAATAAAGAACGTCGACCGTGCCCTGAAGTTTTGCCCCTTGCTGATTGCCGGCTAACAACAGCGCAGGAGCTTCGAGAATGACTTGCTCTTGCTTGCCGTGTAGCACAACACGTGTGTCATCAATCCAGATTTGCTGGCGCAATACCCATTCCGTCCAGGCATCAATGGTTGGCAGGTCAACATCCGGCTCTGGCGCTATATGCAACGGCAGCTTGGCAGGGTCGGGCCATTGCCAAACGTCGTTCACTCCTTGATAAAGGTGAAATTCGGTTTGATGTAATCTGATATCGCTAAAAATAGGCAAGAGATTACGTAGCGATGCGCCAATATCCAGGCGCAGCTCGGCTTGGCGCAGTGAAAAAAGCGGCTGACCGCTCGGCGTTTCGGCCCCAAAGCCTTCAAGCTCCACAATCAGCTCACTACGCGCCATTGAAAATGAGAGATTCTCAATCGTTACCGGCACACCAATCTGAGCTTCCAAAAAAGCTTCAACATGCGGCGTCAAAGTATCTGCCTGACTGACCATGAGCCGGAAAAGCAGCGCTATTACCGCAATGCCGCCCAGTCCCCAGGCAAGTAGAAGTAAACTCCAACGCGTCAGCGAGCGGATCGTCATGGCATCACATCAACACAATGTCGTACTGCTCTTGTGAGTAGTGTTGCTCCACCTGAAAGCGAATCGTTTTATTAATAAACGTTTCCAGGTCTGCCACTGCCGCCGACTCCTCATCCAGCAGCCTGTCAACGACGGACTGGGAAGCGAGAACGGTATACGTTTCAGGGCTATAGGCGCGTTCTTCACGCAGAATCTCGCGGAAGATCTCGTAGCACACCGTTTCAGGGGTTCTGAGCGTGCCGCGTCCGCTACAGGTAGGACATGCATCGCACAACGTTTGCTCAAGGCTCTCACGAGTACGCTTGCGCGTCAGTTGCACAAGCCCTAACTCGGTAACACCGGTGCATTTGGTCTTGGCATGATCACGCTCCAGCGCTTTTTCAAGCACACGAATAACCTGGCGCTGATGCTCTACCTCCACCATATCAATAAAATCGATGATGATAATACCGCCCAGATTGCGTAACCGAAGCTGGCGGGCAATGGCCGTTGCGGCCTCAAGGTTGGTCTTGAAAATGGTCTCTTCGAGGTTGCGGTGCCCAACGTACCCCCCCGTATTGACATCAATTGTCGTCATCGCCTCGGTCGGGTCAATGACCAGATATCCGCCTGACTTCAGTTGCACCTTGCGGCCCAGCGCCTTCTGAATCTCATCTTCTACACTATAGAGATCAAAAATGGGCCGCTCGCCTGGGTAGTACTCAATTCTATCCACGGCATAGGGCATAAACTCTTCGGCAAATTCGACCAGTTTGACAAAATTTTCCCGAGAATCGATACGCACTTTCTCGATATCATCACGCATCACATCGCGCAAGGTACGCATAAATAGCGGCAAGTCGTCATAAATGACGTTGGACGGCGCCGCGCTAATTTTGCGCTCGGCAACCTTACGCCAGATACGCAGCAAAAAGTGCATATCGCCCGCCAGTTCCTCATCGCCGACGCCTTCAGCGGCCGTGCGCACGATAAAGCCGCCGGTCACTTCCAATGTTTGCTCAGCAATGCTGCTATCCAGCAGGGCCTTCAGGCGCTCGCGTTCACGCTCATCTTCAATGCGCTGCGACACCCCATGATGAGGAGAGTCGGGCATATACACCAGGTAGCGAGAGGGAATAGAGAGGTGCGTGGTAAGACGCGCCCCTTTCGTGCCAATGGGGTCCTTGGTTACCTGTACGACCAGCGCTTGCCCCTCGTGCAATAACTGCCCAATGGTTTGCTGCTCATCAACGGGCGTGCCGGAGGGCATAACTTCATGAGCATGAATAAACGCCGCGCGCTCAAGGCCAATATCGACAAAGGCAGCCTGCATGCCAGGCAATACGCGAACCACTTTGCCTTTGTAGATATTGCCTACAATGCCACGTCGCCGTGAGCGCTCTATAAGCGCCTCTTGCAAAACGCCATTTTCAACGAGCGCAACCCGTGTTTCCATGGGCGTTAAATTGATGAGGACTTCACCGCTCATGCAAAATTCCTTCTCGGTTCACGTATTTCACACCCGTTACAGAGGGCATGAGACGACGAATAAGTGTGCGAGTATTAATGCCCCATCCAAATAGGCACTCCCTGCTGGCAAAGCAACTGCGCCGTTTCATAAAGCGGCAAGCCCACGACGGCAGAGTGGCTACCCTTGATTTCTTCGACAAAAATGGCGGCCAAGCCTTGTATGGCATATCCGCCCGCCTTGTCCGCTGGCTCACCCGTTAACCAGTAATCGCTAATTTCCTGAGCGGTGATCTGTCGCATCTTGACGTCCGTCGTTACGCAACAACACAGCACCCCCTTGGGCCCCGTAACAGCCACCGCCGTCAGCACCTGATGTGTCCGATTCGACAACTGCCCCAGCATGGCGGAGGCATCTTCTGCATTAACCGGCTTACCCAGAATAGTACCGTCTACCACTACGGCGGTATCCGACCCAAGCACCGGTAACAGCGTCTTCGGTGCAGCGGCCAAGGCCTTGGCAACCGCAAGACGCTTTACATAAGCCGCTGCTGACTCTCCCGGCTTCGGCGTTTCATCTACATCGCTGGGTATAACACTCACCGTCACCCCAATGGACGCCAGCAGGTCTCGTCGCCTGGGTGAAGCAGACGCTAAACAAAGCATGGGCGATGATGTAGTAGCCAGCGTTGATTGCATGCCTAAGACCCCAGTAAGCGTCTTTCCAGTGCCTTAAACATGGTAGCTAACCATGGCCATAAAAAGGCACTGATTAACGCCGACATCAGGAAAGAGAGGTGTATCGAGAACTCCCCGGTTAAGGTACGCAACCACTGCTCGACTAACTGCACCAGGCCAAGCAGCACCAGCACCAGTAGCGACTGTTGAACCAGTGAATACGCTCGAAAGCGCGGATAAACCAGGGCGCATAGAAACGCTAATAACGACAATATCAGCGCATGCTGGCCAAGCGCAGTTCCCTCTATCAGATCAAGCAGCAGCCCAAGCACAAAGCCATGGAAAACACCGACTCGGTCAGGTGATCGCATACACCAGTAAATCAGCATCAGACCGATCCATTCAGGCCGATAAACTTGCCACCCCTCGGCCAGTGGCATGACTTGCAAACACAGCGCCAGAATCAAGCTAAACCACACCACTACCAAAGGTACGACAGGTACGCGCGCCATTAGCGGACCTCCTGAGGGTCAGCAGGTACCGTTGGCGCAAGGCGCTGGGCTGCATGTATCGCGCTGGCTGAGATATCCATGGACTCATCCCAAATTGAATCTTCGATGTCTTCGCGCGGCGGTGGGAAAAGCAGCAAGAAATGACGAGCACGCTGCAACTGGGCAGTAGGTTCAGCCGTTACATGCGCAAATGGCTGACCGGGGTCATGATAAACGTTGGTAACGCGCGCAACGGGGTATCCCGGCGGAAAACGACCGGCAATCCCTGATGTGGTGAGCAAGTCGCCTTCCCGAATATCCGCCGTGTCTGGCACGTGTAATACATTGATGCTGCCATAGCGACCAGCACCCTGGACAATAAAGCGCAATCCATTACGGTTAATCTGAACAGGAAGTGCATGGCTTGCATCTGCCAGCAACAGCACACGACTAGAGTACGCTGAAACAGCGGTCACTTGGCCTACCAGCCCCGACGCATCAATCACAGGCTGCCCAACATACGCCCCGTTACGATGCCCACGATCAACCACCATTTGATGGCTAAACGGGTCATTATCCAAGGAGAGCAGCTCTGCACTGATATAAGGAATTTGGCGTCGTTCTGCGGCGTTTAATAGATGACGAAGCTCGGTATTTTCAGCCGTCAGGTTGGCCATGCGCTGCCCACGATGAGACAGCGTCAGAATTTGTTCGCGCAGTCGACGGTTTTCATCCACCAATGCCTGCTGATCAGACAGCGCGAGCGCGCCCCAATTCAATAGATCGCTAGGCACGCTAACAATCCATTGAACAGGCGCAACAACCATCGTCATTTGGGCGCGCACGCCTTCCATGCGTGTAAATCGGTGATCGGCAAACATCAAGGCGCTTGCCGCCAGCACGCAGAAAAACAGCCGGTAGCCCGGCAGCGACCCGTGTGAAAATAGCGGTTTAATAGGCAATCCCCCGCGATAAACCGCTAAAAATTAGTCGCTTGAGAGCAGCTCAAAAGTGTGCTGATCGATCATTTCAAGCGCTTTACCGCCGCCTCTTGCCACGCAGGTAAGTGGGTCTTCGGCAACGATGACCGGCAACCCCGTCTCTTCAGCAATCAGCTTATCAAGGTCGCGCAGCAACGCGCCACCGCCTGTCAGCACCAAACCGCGCTCTGCGATATCAGAAGCAAGCTCTGGAGGCGACTGCTCAAGTGCGCTCTTAACAGCAGCGACAATCGAGCCGAGTGTTTCCTGTAGCGCTTCCAGAATCTCGTGCGAGTTTAACGTGAAACTGCGCGGTATACCTTCCGCTAAATTACGCCCACGGACGTCGATTTCACGCAGCTCACCACCGGGGTAGGCGCAACCAATCTCTTCCTTGATTCGCTCAGCCGTGGCTTCACCAATCAAGCTGCCATAGTGGCGGCGCACGTACGCGGTGATCGCCTCATCAAAACGGTCACCGCCTACGCGGATCGATTCTGAGTAGACCACGCCATTAAGCGAAATAATGGCAATTTCGGTGGTACCACCACCAATATCTACCACCATCGAACCTTGCGCTTCCTCAACCGGCAGCCCTGCACCTATGGCCGCGGCCATTGGCTCTTCGATCAGGAACACTTCACGGGCGCCAGCCCCTTCAGCCGATTCACGGATCGCTCGCCGTTCAACCTGCGTTGACATGCACGGTACGCATACCAGTACGCGCGGGCTAGGCGTCAGGAAGGTGCTTTGGTGCACTTTACGAATAAAGTGCTGAAGCATCTGCTCGGTGACCGTAAAGTCGGCGATGACGCCGTCTTTCATGGGCCGGATGGCGGTAATATTGCCAGGCGTACGTCCCAGCATACGCTTTGCGTCGGCACCTACCGATGCAACGCTACGCATACTGCCAGACTGGCGAATGGCGACAACGGACGGTTCATCGAGCACGATGCCACGACCGCGAACATAAATCAGTGTGTTGGCCGTACCCAGATCGATCGACAGATCGCTGGAAAACAGCCCCCTCAAACGTTTGAACATGGATGTTGTTACCTAGTGCAGACCGGGAACCCTGTGCGGATGCAAACGGTATCACCGCAACCCCTTGGCAGCAAGCACGAGTCGCGCTGAACACTGCCCGCGGAGGTCAAAATGTGCTACCTTTTGCGGCTATTTTCCACGTCTGCTACACAAGACGTTTTTTTCGATGACTGATTGTATACCGTATAACGCGGAATATGTTCCATCTCACGTTTTAGCGAGGAATTTTCGATCATGGCGCTTGAAGAATCTCATGTGCGCCGGGCTGCGCATCTGGCCCGACTCGCCGTCAGCGATGACCAGGCTATTGGCTTTGTAGACGATCTAAGCCGCATTCTGGACATGGTCGACCAACTACAAAGCATTGATACTGAAGGAGTTTCTCCGCTTTCACACCCATTGGACGCCACCCAGCGCCTGCGTGCGGACGAAGTAACCGAAACCAACCAGCGCGACACCTTTCAGCGTTGTGCTCCGGCAGTGGAAAACGGCCTATACCTGGTTCCCCGTGTCGTTGAGTAAGAAAGCCTGTGTTTCAAAGGCTGTTTTAATGACGGTTTTAACGACAGCTTTAATGACGGTTTTAACGACGGTTTCCACACTTTTCATACGTTCTCGAACGGAGCTTTCGGGTCATGCTTGATAAAACGTTAACGCAACTCGCTGCCGCCTTAAAAAGTGGTGAGTTTTCCAGCCGCGAGCTAACCTCGCACTATTTACAAAAAATTGAAAAAGCTGACAGCAAGATCAACAGCTTTATTACCGTGACCGCTGAACAGGCGCTTAATCAGGCCGAAGCGGCCGATAAAGCACGCGCAGCGGGTAATGCTGGGCTGCTTACCGGCATTCCTTTGGCGTTAAAAGATATTTTTTGTACACGCGATGTAAAAACCAGCTGTGGCTCCAAAATGCTGGATAACTTCATCGCGCCGTATGATGCCACCGTAGTAGAGAAGCTTAATGCGGCCGGTACCATCAGCCTGGGTAAAACCAATATGGATGAGTTCGCCATGGGCTCCTCCAATGAGAATAGCTACTACGGTGCAGTTAAAAACCCTTGGGACTTAACTGCTGTTCCCGGCGGCAGTTCCGGCGGAAGCGCTGCTGCAGTCGCTGCCGGCCTTGTGCCGGCGGCCATGGGCACCGATACCGGCGGCTCCATTCGCCAACCGGCGGCTTTTTGCGGCATTACTGGCTTGAAGCCCACTTACGGGCGCGTTTCGCGCTACGGCATCATTGCCTACGCATCCAGCCTGGACCAGGCAGGCCCAATGGCTCGCTCGGCTTCCGACTGCGCGCATTTGATGAACGTGATTGCGGGCCACGATGTACGCGACTCCACCAGTGTTGCCCGCGGCGTGCCGGACTATACCGAAACCCTCAACGCACCGCTTTCAGGCCTAAAAATCGGCCTACCCAAAGAGTATTTTGGTGATGGGCTAGACCCCGAGGTCGAAAAAGCCGTGCGTGACGCGGTAAGCGTGTATGAGTCACTGGGTGCGACGGTACGCGAAGTGAGCCTTCCACATACTCACTATGCGATTCCGGCCTACTACGTCATCGCCCCGGCGGAAGCTTCCTCCAACCTGTCGCGCTATGACGGTGTGCGCTTTGGCCACCGCTGTAATGAACCGGTCGATTTAATCGATCTTTACAAGCGCAGCCGTGCGGAAGGCTTCGGTGAAGAGGTAAAACGACGCATTCTGATTGGTACGCATACTCTTTCAGAAGGCTTTTTTGACGCTTACTACACCAAAGCGCAGAAAGTTCGCCGCTTGATTCGCCAGGACTTTTTAGACGCGTTTGAAGATGTTGACGTCTTGATGGGCCCGGCCTCGCCGACTCCGGCCTTTGACCTCGGTGCCAAAAAAGATCCGGTCTCGATGTATCTGCAGGATATTTATACCATTGCCGTGAACCTGGCGGGCATCCCCGGCATCAGCGTACCCGCAGGCTTTGCCGGCGGCCGCCCAATAGGCTTACAGATTCTGGGTACGCACTTTGCTGAAGCGCAGCTTTTAAATGTGGCGCACCAGTATCAGCAAGCGACCGACTGGCACCTTCAACTTCCTGCTATTGCCGAGGAGCACGCCTAATGCAATGGGAAACCGTAATTGGGCTGGAAGTCCACGTTCAGCTCGCTACTCGCTCCAAAATTTTCTCTGGCGCCTCTACCGCGTTTGGCGCCGAGCCAAACACCCAGGCATGCGCGGTTGATTTGGGCCTTCCAGGAACGCTGCCTGTGCTCAACGAGCAGGCCGTGGCCATGGCCGTTCAGTTTGGTCTAGCGGTCCATGCGGATATTGCTGAAGTATCGGTATTTGATCGTAAAAACTACTTCTACGCGGACCTGCCCAAAGGCTATCAAACCAGCCAGATGTATCAGCCCATAGTGGGCCCCGGTGACGTGGAAATTACCCTGGATGACAATACCACCAAGCGTATTCGCATTCACCATGCGCACCTGGAGGAAGACGCTGGCAAGTCGCTGCACGAAGACTTTTTAGGCATGACCGGCATCGATTTAAACCGTGCTGGCACCCCGCTGCTAGAGATCGTTTCCGAGCCTGATATGCGCAACGCCAAAGAAGCCGCCGCGTATCTTAAAGCGATTCACTCCATCGTTACGTACCTGGGCATTTCCGACGGCAATATGGCCGAAGGCTCAATGCGCTGCGATGTAAACGTTTCCGTGCGCCCGAAAGGCCAGGAAGCCTTTGGCACCCGGGCAGAGGTCAAAAACGTTAACTCGTTCCGCTTTGTCGAGCGGGCGATTGCGTTTGAAGTAGAGCGCCAAATTGAGCTCATCGAAGACGGTGGCACTGTTGTTCAAGAGACACGCCTGTTTGATCCTGAGCGCGATGAAACCCGCAGCATGCGCACCAAAGAGGAAGCCAACGACTACCGCTACTTCCCCTGCCCCGACCTACTGCCCATCGTACTTGATAACGCTTACCTGGACCACTTACGCAGCCAACTGCCTGAACTGCCCGCCGACAAGCGTGAACGCTTCAAGAGTGAGCTAGGCCTTTCTGCGTATGATGCTGCGGTGCTGTCTGCCAGCCGTGAAATGGCCGAGTTCTTTGAGGAAGTTCACCAGGTTTGCGGTGATGCCAAGCAGGCCGCAAACTGGGTACAGGGCGAGCTTTCCGGGGCGCTTAACCGTGAAAACCTCACCATCAACAGTAGCCCCATATCGGCGCGCCAGCTGGGCGAGCTACTTAGCCGAGTGATTGACGATACGATCAACGGTAAAGCCGCCAAGCAGGTCTTCCAGGCGCTCTGGAATGGCCAGGGCGAAAGTGCTGACGCCATCATCGAAGCCAAAGGGCTTAAACAGGTCACTGATACCGGTGCGATTGAAGCCATGATCGACCAGGTGATTTCTGAAAGCCCGGCTCAGGTCGCACAGTATCGTGATGCCGAACCTGAAAAACGCGGCAAGATGATTGGCTACTTTGTGGGTCAGGTAATGAAAGCCTCGCGCGGTACGGCCAACCCCCAACAGGTTAACGACGTGCTAAAAGAGAAGCTCGACGCGCTGTTGTAAGCATCAACGTTTGACTTGTACAGCAAAGCGAACGGCGGCCCAAGGGCCGCCGTTTTTATTACCTTAAAACGGTTCTTTCAAGCTAACTGACGTGGCGACATATAACGCATTAACTGAGCGCAGCCTGCTGCCCATACATCTGCCTCTAACTCTGCAATGCCTGCGGTGGCGAACCCCAGCCCCTGGCCCGCTCTGCCCTCCACCAGCAGTTCCGTCAGATTACCCACCAGCGGCATATGACTGACCAGCATTATCGGCGTGCTGTCTGGTTGTGTTAACAACCAATCGCTTACCTTGGCCGGGTCATCCTCTGGGGTTATAAAGTCCAGCGTGCTTAGCGAACAGCCTAATGCCTCAGCGACAATACGTGCCGTTTGTTGCGCACGCGCATAGGGGCTTGCATAGAGAACCGGTGAGAAAAACTCCCCTTTTGCCAAACGTGCAGCCAGCCATTGCGCCATCATGGCAACTTCGTGCTCCCCCTGCGGGGTGAGCAGCCGTTTGCTATCCGGAAAGCCGGGCGCGGCTTCTCCGTGGCGCATAATGAATAAGCTACTCATGCCAGCCTCGATTATCCAAATGGGCCTGCTGAACCGCCTCACGGGGCAAAATAAATTCTACATCACTGCTCTGCTCGCCCATCATCAGCGTACGCGCCATATCCTGAGCAGGCACACCGCCGAAGAGAACATGGGAGAGGCCTTCGGCAAGCGGCATATATACGCCCATTTCCTGCGCCTTGGCACACACCAGCTTAACCGTATTGACGCCTTCAGCCACTTGGCCAAGCGCAGAAACAGCCTCTTCAAGGCTGCGCCCCTCGCCCATGGCATATCCCACGCGATAATTACGCGACAGGTTCGACGAGCAGGTCACAATCAAGTCGCCCACCCCGGCAAGGCCAAGGAATGTCATGGGGTTGGCCCCCTGGGCCACGGCAAAGCGGCTCATTTCAGCCAGCGCCCGAGTCATTAGCATGCTGCGGGTATTTTCCCCCATACCCAACGCAGCGGCCATGCCCGCCGCAATAGCGTAAATATTCTTAAGTGCACCGCCCAATTCCACCCCGTGGCGATCATTGCTGGCATAAACACGAAAGTAGCGGCAGCCCAATGCTTGCTGTACACGGGTGCGCGTTAGCGCATCGGCACTGGCAATCACTGTCGCCGTTAGCTGCTTATCGGCTATTTCTGAGGCCAGGTTGGGGCCTGCGATGACGCCAATATGGGAAAAACCGGTTTCATCCGCTAACACCTGACTCATCAGCAGAAAGCTATCCGGTTCAATACCTTTGGTGGTGCTGACCAGAATTTGGCTTGCCTTTAGCCAAGGTTTCGCGGCCTGAACCACGCTTCGAAACGCCTTTGAGGGAATGGCGATAAGCACAAGCTCGGCATCGTCCAGCACCGTGTGCAGGTCCGTTGAGGCTTGAACGGCAGGATTCATCGCATAGTGCGGCAAGTAGCGACCGTTACGGTGCTCTTGATTAATTTGCGCGACCAGCGCTTCATCTCGCATCCATTGACGCACATGGGCACCGTTATCCGCCGCGATGCTGGCAAGCGCCGTACCGAAACTACCACCTCCCAGCACCGCGACCTTGATTTGCTGCTCAGCCATAAGGATGTCCTGAAAAAATCACGCGAAAAGTAACAGCTACTTTATCAAAACAAACGGCCCGCTTGGGAATCCAAACGGGCCGTGAGAGGTAGCAACGACGATTAAGCGGTCAGTACGCTGTTTAGACGCTTCACATAAGCGGCTGGGTCGTCCAGATGACCACCCTCGGCGATAATCGCCTGGTCAAGCAGGATATGCGCCAGCTGTGTGAATATCTCGCCTTCTGCTCCTTCCAGGCGTGCTACCAGCGGGTGCTCCGGGTTGAGTTCTAAAATGGGCTTAACCTCCGGCATTTTTTGCCCGGCGGCTTCCATAATGCGGCGCATTTGAAAGCCCATCTCATGCTCAGGCAGCACGACGCAAGCCGGTGAGTCGGTCAAACGATGGGTAACCTTGACGTCCTGTACACCATCGCTAAGCGCTTCTTTAACACGCTTCAACAGATCTTCTTTTGCCTTGGCTGTCTCTTCCTGAGCCTTTTTCTCGGCTTCGTCTTCGACATCACCAAGATCCAGCTCGCCTTTGGCCACATCCGCAAAGGATTTACCGTCAAACTCGGTCAGGTGGCTCATCAACCACTCATCGATACGGTCAGACAGCAGCAGGACTTCGATGCCTTTCTTGCGGAAGATCTCCAGGTGCGGGCTGTTTTTCGCCGCATTGAAGCTATCGGCCACCACGTAATAGATCTTCTGCTGGCCTTCTTTCATGCGCTCGACGTAGTCGGCAAGCGATTGATCCTGGGTAGCGGTGTCGCTGTGCGTAGACGCAAAGCGTAAAAGACCGGCGACTTTCTCGCGGTTGGCGAAATCTTCGCCTGGACCTTCCTTCAGCACGCTGCCGAAGGTATTCCAGAAGGTTTGGTACTCTTCGCTGTCCTTGGAAAGCTTTTTAAGCATATCCAGCGCACGCTTGGTCAGCGCCCCTTTGATCTTGTCGACCTGCGGGTCCTGCTGCAAAAGCTCGCGGGAAACGTTGAGCGACAGATCGCGCGTATCCAGCACGCCTTTGATAAAGCGCAGGTAGAGCGGCAGGAACTGTTCAGCGTCATCCATGATAAACACGCGCTGCACATAAAGCTTAACGCCGCGAGCGCCATCGCGCTCATACATATCAAAAGGCGCCCGGCCCGGCACGTAGAGCAGGCTGGTGTACTCAAGCTTGCCTTCTACCTTGTTGTGGCTCCAGGCAAGCGGGTCGCTAAAGTCATGGGCAACGTGCTTATAAAACGCCTTGTACTCGTCATCAGAAACGTCGCTCTTGGGGCGCGCCCAGAGTGCAGTGGCTTCGTTAACGGTTTCCCACGTGGTGACTTCGCTGCCTTCGATGTCGTTGCCTTCATCATCCTTGGCCGTTTCTGTCTTGGGCATGCGCACGGGCACTTCAATATGGTCAGAGTACTTGCGCACCAGGTTTTGAAGGCGGTAATCGTCGGCAAACTCTTTAGCGTCTTCTTTCAGATAAAGCGTAATTTCGGTGCCGTGAAGCTCGCGCTCAATATCAGCGACGGTAAACTCACCTTCGCCTTTAGAGCGCCACTCAACGCCTTCAGAGGCGGCAGTCCCGGCTTTGCGAGTACGTACTGCCACTTCATCAGCCACAATAAAGCCTGAGTAGAAACCTACACCGAACTGGCCGATCAACTTGGCATCTTTTTGCTGCTCGCCTGACATCTGCTTTAAAAACTCAGCGGTGCCTGAGCGGGCGATGGTGCCCAGATTAGCGATAACGTCTTCGCGGTTCATACCAATACCGTTGTCGCGCAACGTAATGGTATTGGCTTCTTTATCGTGCTCAATTTCTACCCGCAGTTCGCTGTCGCCTTCGTACAGCGCATCGTTATCCAGCGCCGCGTAGCGCAGTTTGTCACAGGCATCCGCGGCGTTAGAGATAAGCTCACGCAGGAAAATCTCCCGGTTGGAATACAGGGAGTGAATCATCAGGTTGAGAAGCTGCTTAACTTCTGTTTGAAAGCCTAACGTTTCTTCGTGGGTCGCTGTTGACATTCGCCTAGCCCTCATCAATCACGTTTGTTTAGAGCTCCTGCCTCCCAATGAGACAGGAACGAAAAAATGTGTGAGTTGGATATGGGGATAAGCAGAGCGATTTCAAGAAGGTGAGTGTTGAGAAGTAGCGATATCAATATCACCGTACTTCCAGGCACGGTAATCTACCAAGCGCTGGTCGATACGGTTGAGAAGCCAGCCAACGATAATGACATCGTCAATCAGACCTATGAAAACGAGAAAGTCCGGAATTAAATCGAACGGCATTGCAAGATAGGCAAGCGCCAGCGCCATCATGCCAAAGGCAGCCCAAGGCACAGGTCGAAAGCGACCGCCCAGGACATCAAACGTCATGGGCACAAACAGCCTCAGCGCCCGCCCGATACGCTTTACAGCCCAAAGGCGGGATTTAAGTCGACGAAATAGCCACAACGTGGATAATCGAGCCATCGTAATTGAATCCTCCAAGTGTCACGATTGTCTGAACACTATTTGCCCATTTCGTTCACTATTAGCGGTTGCCAATCCGTTAGCGAGAAAGAGAGAAAATTATGCAGGCATCGTCATTCAGATCCCCTTTTCGCACCCTAGGCGCGGCAATCCTGGTGGGCTTACCCATTGTCTCATGGGCCGCTTCTGATACCGCAATGCGCGATGCGTTAGAAGCCGCTCGTCAACAACAGTGGAACCACATCGACGAGCGCGCTATTGAAGACCATGTGCTGAGCGGCTATGTCGACTACCACCGATTACGCAATCAACTACCCAACGTCTCGACGGCCCAAGTACAAAGTTTTATTAACCAGCATAATGACTCTCCGCTTTCTGAGTGGTTACGCGGTCAGGCCATTGCCAAGTATGGCCACGCGGGGCGTTATAGCGATTTGCTGAGCGTTTCCGATGGCGAGCCTGCTGGCACGGCTCGCCAGTGTTATTACTATACGGCTCTCATGGACTCGCAGCCGCAACAGGCCGCTGAGGCAGGCCTCGCACTTTGGCTTGAAGGAAGCTCCCAGCCAGATGCGTGTGACGCCCTGTTTGACCACCTGCGAGCTAACGGCACGATTGATGCAACGGCTATCTGGGAGCGAAAAATGCTCGCTTGGCAAGCCGGTGAAGATCGTCTATCCACCTATTTAGGCGGGCTGCTCAGCGGCCAGTGGCACACCGCGATTGAAACCGCCGACCAAGTGAATACCAACACCCGCGCGGTCACCTCAGCGCCCGCCTGCCTTGGCCCTGAATGCGCGGCAACCGCCAGTTTCTACAAAGCCGCGATGCAGCGGTTCACCCGTGAGGATACCCCGGCCGCATTGAGTAGCTGGCAAACCATCGCGCCCAACGTGAACCTTCCACCCAGTGATCAGCAAGCCATTGAAGAAGAGTTGGCTTTCTATGCACTGGTACGCAATGTACCCGGCGCCTTAGGCTGGGTAGATGACGTTCTTCCCTCGCTGGATAGCGAGCGCGTGCTGGAGCTACGCGTACGCCGTGCATTGGCAGACCGGCAGTGGCAGGAGGTGATTCACTGGATTGCGGAAATGCCCACCAGCCAACAAGAAAACAGCCGCTGGCAGTACTGGCTGGGGCGTGCCAACGAACAGCTGGGCAGCCAAGAGGCAGCCACCGCTCGCTACCGTCAGGCGGCGACCGACCGCAGCTTTTATGGGTTTGCGGCCGCTGAACAACTTGGCCAGCCTTACCAACTCAATCTTGAGCGCAATCATTTTGATGAGGCTTCACGCGAACGCACTGCACGCCTACCCGTGGTCCAGCGTACCGAAGCGCTGCTACGCATTGGCGAAGACGGCCTGGCCAATAGCGAATGGCTGTATGCGGTGCAAAACGGCACGCCCCAGCAGGCGCGCGCCCTGGCCGATTATGCGGCCCATCAACAGTGGCATGCACGCCTGGTGCAGACCACGATTGCTGGCAGCATGTGGGATGCGCTTGATTGGCGTTTCCCCGAGGCTTACCGAGAGAGCTTTATGCACTGGGGCCGCCAAACCGGTGTAGACCCGTATATGCTAATGGCGATTACCCGTCGTGAAAGTGCCTATAACCCGGTGGCGCTCTCTCCGGCAGGCGCCCGCGGTTTGATGCAGTTAATGCCCGGCACGGCAAGCCTGGTAAGCCGCCAACTGGGTATTAGCGACCCGGGGCCTTACGGCATTCTTGATCCTGAACTTAATATTCGCCTGGGCAGCACCTATCTGCGCGACAAACTGAACCGCTATCAGGGTAACCGGCTTGCCGCCGCTGCCGCCTATAATGCTGGCCCTGGGCGTGTTGATCAGTGGCTGGGAAGCGGCATGGAGTCATTTGATCTGTTTGTGGAAAGCATTCCCTTTAAAGAAACACGCGATTATGTGCAGGCGGTGCTTAGCTATCGGGTAATTTTTGAAAGCCTGGCCAACGGTGGTAACAGCGAAGGTGTTTCACTGTTGAGTGATAGTGAACAACAGGTACGTTACGACCGCGCTTTGCTGGCTCGTCAATAAGCGTACAAAGGTAATCGCGCTTACTGCCTGGTCAGTTTACTCACCAAGCGCCCAGTTATACTGGGCGCTGTTCCATCGCCAAACGAAGCCCAAACGCGACCAGCACCGCGCCTGTCGCGGCATTTAACACCTGCGCAAAGCGCACGCTGGCGAGCCACTTGCTGGCACCTCCCACCATGAATACCACGCTGATTTGCCAGATATTGGCAATGATAAAGTGGACACCTGCTAGCCACAGGGATTTGATCAACGCCGGATCCCCCGGCGCAATAAACTGAGGCAAAAAAGCCATATAAAAAATAATCGTTTTTGGATTCAACACATTGGACAGTAAACCTTCCTTAATCGGCTGCCAAAGCGGAACAGGAGAAGCGGCACCGATTACCCCTTTGACCGGTAATGGCTGGCCACGCCTTGCGGCTAACAAACTGGTGACCCCTAGCCATACCAGATACCCCGCCCCGACCAACTTTAATAGATGAAATGCCCAGGCCGACTGGAGCAGAATCAGTGAAATACCTAATGCCGAGATGGTCGCGTGTACAAACAGACCGCAGCAGATCGCTAAGCTGGTGGCAATGCCGTCCCGTGTCCCGCCTCGGGCAGTGTTACGGATAACCAGCAAGGTATCCACGCCAGGCGTAATCGACAACAGTGTAATAGCGACCAAAAAGGCCACAAACTGAGAATCAACAAGGTGTATTGACGACATATACGCGGCTCAAGAAAAGTTAAGAAACATTAGATTGTTACTGGACGACCCATTTTTTTGCATCTACATTGATTTTGGCGGGCGAATCCTATGTAGGTTCGCTTGATCATTATAAGCACGTTAAGGAAACGACTAATGGCAACTGGCACCGTCAAGTGGTTCAACGATACGAAAGGTTACGGCTTCATCTCACCCGATGATGGCAGTGACGACCTGTTCGCGCACTTCTCCGAAATTCAAGCGGAAGGCTTCAAGACCCTGCAAGATGGTCAAAAAGTCAGCTTTGAGGTAACGCAGGGTAAAAAGGGCCTTCAGGCTTCTAACATCCGCCTTGCTTAATCATGGCCGGATGTAGCGAGGCCCGCCAAGGCGGGCCTTTTTATTGCCTGCTCAACGCGCTTTATTGATGAGTAGCGTTAGTATTATCGTTATCTGCGTCTGCGTCTGCGTCTGCGTCTGCGTCTTCATTCAGAATAATCCCACGGCTACTACTGCCATTATGTTCACGCTCGATTTCCTGAAACTGCTCTTCAAGGCGCTTTTGGGCTTCCTCAAAGCGGCGTTCAGTATCCTCAATCAATGCATCAACATCGGTAGCTTCCCGGTTATCTTCCAGGCGAGAGCTTTCGGGTAGGCTGCTTTGTGTTTCCCATTCATTGGACAATGCTTCTTGCTCAATAGCATCGTACTCTTCGGCTTGTTGTTCAGCTTCTTCAAACTGCTCATTTAAGCGCCGCTGAGCTTCCTGAAAGCGCTGTTCAGTCTCTTCAATCATTTGATCGACGTCGGAGCGCGTTGCCTCTCCGGGCAATGCACCACCCTCTTGCAGTATCTCATCAGGGTCCGCCGCCAGAGTATCTTCGCCTGCCGTTACCTCCTGGGCCTCGGACTCGTCAGCGTTGACCGCATCATCTTGCATATCATCACGCAGCGCCTCGGCCTGCTCTAGCTCTTCAGCGGCTTGGCGCGCCTCAACGTCATCCTCTATCTCCGCAGGGCTTGGCATATCCGCGGCATTTTCAGCGGCGGTCGGCGCTTCTTCCTCTTGTACAACTTCATCATCAGAAACCGATGAAGACTCATCCGGTGTCACATCAGGCTCTTCTTGAGAGTCGCCACATGCGCTTAGCAATAGTGCCAAGGTGGCAATAACCGGTATCCATAAACGGTTTACCATTAGATTCCCCTTCTTAAATAACGCTTTTAAAGACAGCCTACGATCAGTGTCGGTCATTTGCTGACAGTAACGGGCAGCCCTCAGGTAATAAAATGCGCAGCGCCAACGGCACCACTTCAGCGCAAAAACGATCATACTGACACATTTCGCCGTCCAGCGTTAAGGGCCAAGCGGGATCGTCTTTCTGAGTCGTGACGGTCAACTCAGTCGCTGTGAAATAGCGTACATACTGCCCATCAGAGGGAAAGCTCTGAAGCTCGCTAATCAGCGTCGGCAGTTCCGTTACGGAGCTAAAATCCTTCACCAGAAGAACATCCAAGCGGCCATCATCAAGCTTGGCACGTGGGGCGAGCACCTGTCCGCCGCCTGACTGTCGGCCATTACCTAACGCCAATAACAGCAGCGAGATATCCTGCTCTTTATCGCCCCAGTGGAGCGTGCCACGATAGCTGCGATGCCGCCAGGCTTTAAGTGCCCCCATCAAGGAGTATGCACCTCCGCCTAACAAACGTTTCAGCGTCTTCGGTGTTGAAGAGGTTATTTCCGCCCCAAACCCGCCCGTGGTCATGTTGACGTAGTACTTAACGACGTTTTTATTATTAGCCTCAGCCGTTACTCGCACGACATCAACGGGGTATGCGCTTAGTGTCATTGCCGCCGCCAGCGCAGGGCCTGGCTCCAACGGTAACCCCGTGGAGGTGGCAAAGTCGTTGGCACTGCCCAGCGGCACAACGCCCAAAGCGGGACGCTTATCATGAGCGACACGCATTAGCCCGTTAACCACTTCGTTAACAGTGCCATCGCCGCCGCAGGCGATGACATGGGTGATGCCCATATCACATGCCTGCTCGGCAAAGAGAGCGGCGTCACCGCCCTCCCACGTTGAGCGCACGGTAATGGGCATCCCTGCCTCACGCTGCTCTTCAACGGCTTCACGCAGTGCCGGGTTCCCGGCTGATTTACCATTTATAATCAGTAAAAAATGCGGTTGTGAGTCGTTCACCAATGTCTTCCCTTTCATGGTTGGAACGCTGGGAGTGCTTACGCCAGCGCTTTTTCAACTACTTCATATACGTTCGAAGATAGTGGCTCTTTTTTGATACGTTCCAACTGCGCATGCATTAAGGCCTGGCGCGCTTCGTCAAAACGCTGCCAGCGTGTTAACGGGGTAACCAATCGCGCGGCAATTTCCGGGTTTAGCCGATTAAGCTCAATCACCACATCGGCAAGCAGCGCGTAACCCTTACCGTCCAGGCGATGGAAATTAACCCGATTTTGCGTAAAAGCACCCACTAGCGCACGTACTTTGTTTGGGTTCTTGATTGAAAATGCCGGATGCTGCATCAAGAACTCGACACGCTCCAGCACATCAGGCTGAGGCCGCGTCACTTGAATCGTAAACCACTGATCCATAACCAGCGAATCATGCGCCCATTTTTCGCCAAACGCTTTTAAAGCGGGTGACGACACGTCATCACGTTCGCTATGCACAAGCAACGTTAGCGCGTAGCGCACATCGGTCATATTGTGGTCAGCGGCAAACTGGGCCTGACAAAATGCAATCGCCTGCTCATCCTCAATCGACATCAAATAGCTAAGCGCTATGTTTTTGAGGCTACGCTGGGCAATTTGCTCAGACGTTGGAGCGTAAGCCTCCTCCGAACGATTGGCTTCAAACGTGGCCACAAATTCATCGCGAAGTGCTAACGCCAATGACTGGCGCACAAACTCACGCGCTGCGTGAATAGCATCGACATCGACAATAGGCTGCTGCTCAGCAATGTAGGCTTCAGAAGGCAGGGTTAGCATCTCGGCAAGCACCGCCTTATCAGACACAGAACTTGTAAGCAGCGTTCTAAAGGCTTCCGTAACGCGGCCATCCATGACTTTTTCAACGCCATTACGATGCGCCGCGATCAGATCGTCCAACGCCAGCATGGCCAAGCGCTGACCGGCATCCCAGCGGTTAAAACCATCACTATCATGGGTGAGCAAAAACGCCAGTTCTTCACGTGAATAGGGAAAATATAGCTTCACTGGCGCCGAGAAGTCACGCAGCAGTGACGGCACTGGCGCCTCGGCCACATCGGTAAAGACAAAGGTCTGCTCGTTATCGCGTAAATGGATCACCGCATCCTTGCCAAGCACTTCCCCGGCCATGGTCAGCGTTAAGTCCTGACCAGACTTGGTTCCCACCAGCCCCATCCGCACAGGGATATGCAGTGGCTGCTTCTCGGTTTGGCCAGGCGTGGCAGGCGTGCGCTGCCGAAGCGTTAGCCTGTATTCACTATGCACGTAGTCATATTCGCCGTGGGCATCAATCTCTGGCGTACCTGCCTGCGCGTACCAGCGCATAAATTGATCAAGCGTTTGGCCCGACGCCTCTTCCATACAGCCAACAAAGTCTTCAATGGTGACCGCCTGACCATCAAAGCGCTCAAAGTAGGCATCGGCCCCTTGGCGGAAATTTTCCCACCCCACCAGGTTACACAGCATACGCACTACTTCTGCACCCTTTTCATAAATAGTCAGGGTGTAGAAATTGGTGATTTCAATGTAGTGGTCGGGGCGTACAGGATGCGCAGTGGGCCCTGCATCTTCTGCAAACTGCGCCGTACGGAAAAAAGACACATCTTGAATACGCTTAACCGGCGCCGAGTTGGTATCAGCGGAAAAACACTGGTCCCTAAAAACGGTAAAGCCTTCTTTCAGAGATAGCTGGAACCAGTCACGGCAGGTCACTCGATTGCCGGACCAGTTATGGAAATATTCGTGGGCCACAATGCCTTCCACGTTTTGAAACGTGGCATCGGTGGCGGTATTGGGATGCGTAAGCACAGCGGCAGAGTTGAAAATATTCAGCCCCTTGTTCTCCATCGCTCCCATATTGAAATCGTTAACGGCCACAATCATAAACAGATCAAGGTCATATTCGCGGCCATAGGTCTGTTCATCCCACACCATGGAGCGTTTGAGCGAAGCCATGGCGTGCTCGGTTTTATCCAGATTTTCCTTTTCTACCCAAATTTGCAGCGTGACATCACGGCCGCTCATGGTAGAAAAGTGGTCTTCAACCTTGTGTAAATCCCCCGCTACCAACGCAAACAGGTAGCACGGTTTAGGATGCGGATCTTCCCATTTCACGAAATGGCGGCCGTTTTCTAATGTACCGCTGTCCACGGGGTTACCGTTAGCCAGCAAAACGGGTTCGTTGTTTTGATCACCAATGACCGTGACGGTAAAGGTGGCCATCACATCCGGGCGGTCGGGGTAGAACGTAATGCGCCGAAAACCTTCCGCTTCACACTGGGTACAGTACATACCGCTCGACTGGTAAAGCCCTTCCAAGGCAGTGTTAGCACCAGGCGCAATGTCCACCTCACTTTCAAGGCTAAACGTTGCCGGCACCTGCATAATACGCAGGCTGTCCTCATCCAATTGGTAATCCGCCTCCGCTAGCGGCGTGCCATCAATTGCCAACGAGACCAGCGACAGCTGCTCGCCATTCAGCACCAGAGGCGTTTGGGCATCTACGTTTTCGTTACGTTCAATCAACAATCGTGCTTTTACACGGGTGGCAGCAGGGTCAAGATCAAACGTCAGCTCGGTATGGGTGACTTGGTAGGCGGGCGGCTGATAGTCGCTTAAATAAACCGGCTGCGGATCAGACATAGTGCGTTAGCTCCTGTAATAAACGATGGTTGCGAGTAGGCAAAAAAACGGGGCAGCGCATAGACACCGCCCTACACGTGATAAGGCTTAATCGCGGAAATTATCAAACTGCAGAGGTAATTCAGGCCCCTCTTCTCCACGTAAAAGCGCCATAACGCCTTGTAAGTCATCGCGCTTCTTCCCGGTCACGCGAACTTTTTCACCCTGAATTTGCGCTTGGACTTTAAGCTTACTCGCCTTGATACGCTTTACCACATCCTTGGCTTCTGCCGCATCAAGCCCCTGCTTCAAAACGACTTCCTGACGTGCCTTCACCCCAGAAAGCTCGGGGTCTTGAATATCCATGCAGCGCGCATCAATGCCTCTGGCAATTAACCGACCGCGCAGTACATCCAACATCTGCTTAAGTTGAAAATCGACCTGGGCCTCTAACTGCACTTTTTCGCCTTCAAGGGCAAAGCTTGCATCAACGCCTTTAAAATCAAAACGCGACTGCACTTCACGATTCGCTTGGTCAACGGCGTTAGACGCTTCGTGCTGATCAAATTCCGACACAATATCAAAAGAGGGCATAGCATTTTTCCTGGCAAGTTATGAAGGGTTATTTTAGAGCAGCAAGCCCCCTATCGGCCAATTCTGTTGTTGATTAGCCGCAAAAACCTCGATTCCCACGGAAAAGCTTAACAACTGTATAAATTTTATTCACATTTAAGCCGTCGTCACGGCATTACAGGCTCTATATGGCGTACGCTAGAGACCTTCATGCAGCCTTTTAAGAGGAAAGCGACGGTGAAAGACCGCGATACACGCCATAAAGCGTCGATGGAAAAACTCAAAGCCCGCGTGGATGAAAAAGTAACCAGCGCCACAGAACGACGCGGACTGCTGCTGGTTAATACCGGGAATGGTAAAGGCAAGACCACGGCCGCCTGGGGCACCGTTACCCGCGCGCTGGGCTATGGCTATAAAGTGGGCGTTATTCAGTTTATTAAAGGCTTATGGGAGTGTGGCGAACGCAACCGTTTGGAAGATGATCCTAATCTTGACGTAGCAATTATGGCGACGGGCTTTACCTGGGACACCCAAAACCGTGAGGCCGACACTCAAGCCTGCCTGGCCGTTTGGAAAGAGGCTGAGCGCATGCTGGCTGACCCAGACACTTACCTGGTTGTGCTGGATGAAATTACCTACATGCTCAAGTTTGGCTACCTGGATATCGCCACCGTTAAAACGGCGCTTGAAAACCGCCCCAGCGAGCAGACAGTCATTATTACGGGTCGTAATGCGCACCGTGAACTGATTGCCATGGCAGATACCGTCACCGAAATGCAGGAAGTTCGCCACGCCTTTAATAATGGCCTACAGGCACGCCGTGGCATTGATTTTTAATCAATATTTGCCAAAAAGGGGCGCCAAGGCACCCCTTCTGATACACCCGTCTACATTCTCAGCGGATGCCATTTGCCGACAGCGGATTATTCGCCGTCAAACGGATTGCGCAGTACGATGGTTTCAACACGGTCTGGGCCCGTTGAAATAATATCGATACTGGTGCCCACCTGCTCTTCCAGAAAGCTGATGTAAGCGCGGGCATTGGCCGGTAAGTCGTCGACGTTTTTAGCACCCAGCGTCGACTCTTTCCAGCCTGGCAAATCCTGATAAAGCGGCTCTATGGCTTCGTAGCCTTCAGAATCAACCGGGCTGTCCAGCACGTCACCATCTTTACTGCGATAGCCCACGCACACACGAATATTTTCCAGACCATCGAGCACGTCAAGCTTGGTCAGACAGATGCCGGACACAGAGTTGATTTGTACCGCATGACGTAGTGCCACCGCATCAAACCAGCCGCAACGACGTGGACGACCCGTGGTGGCGCCAAATTCGTGGCCACGCTCAGCCAGGTGACGGCCATGGTCGTCAAACAGCTCAGTAGGGAACGGCCCCGAACCCACGCGCGTGGTATACGCTTTGGTAATACCCAGCACGTAATCCAGGTAAAGCGGGCCGACACCAGAACCCGTGGCCGTGCCGCCAGCCGTGGTGTTGGAGCTGGTAACAAACGGGTACGTACCGTGGTCGATATCCAGTAGCGAGCCTTGGGCACCCTCAAACAGAATATTTTCACCCGCCTTGCGCAGGTCGTGAACCATGTTCACGGTATCGCATACCATCGGACGAAGCTCATCGGCCATTTGCATGGCGCTGTCCAGCACTTCCTGGAAGTCGACGGCGGGTTCACCGTGGTAGTTAACCAATACGAAGTTATGATAATCCAACACTTCGCCCAGTTTGGAGGCAAAACGCTCCCGGTGAAGCATATCGCCCAGGCGCAAGCCACGACGCGCCACTTTATCTTCGTAAGCCGGACCAATACCTCGACCCGTTGTGCCAATCTTGGCAACGCCGCGGGCTTTTTCACGGGCCTGATCAAGGCGCACGTGATAAGGCAAAATCAGCGGGCATGCAGGTGAAAGGCGCAGGCGCTCACGCACCGGCACACCTTTATCTTCAAGCTCGCGGATCTCTTTGATCAGCGCTTCAGGCGAAAGCACCACCCCGTTGCCGATTACGCAGGTTTTACCCGGACGCAGGACACCCGACGGAATGAGATGAAGCACCGTTTTTTCACCGTCGATTACCAGCGTGTGGCCCGCATTATGGCCACCCTGGAAACGCACTACCGCCGCCGCTGACTCGGTGAGCAGGTCAACAATCTTGCCTTTGCCTTCATCACCCCATTGGGTGCCCAGGACTACGACATTCTTACCCATTATGCACTCGTCTCTTGTGTCAGGGCCGTTGTCTGCCAACAGCCATCGATAAACTCAAGACGGCGGTCACACTTGTGCTCCGCCGGCCCAGTACGCTGCCCAGGCAGCGCTTGAATAACGCGTTCTCCCTGCTCTCGCAGTGCAACTATGGCAGCGTTGAGAGACTCTTCCTCTTGGGCAGGTGCCCAAATGGCGCCGTTGCCTGGTGATGCCAAGGCCAATGATGCCAGCTGCTTTAAATCCATCGAAAAGCCAGTAGCCGGACGTGCACGCCCAAAGGCGCGCCCTGTATCATCATAGCGGCCACCCTTTGCAAGCGCATGGCCGTAACCTGGCACATAAGCGGCAAACATCATGCCTGTGTGGTATTGATACCCACGCAACTCGGCAAGATCAAAATAGAGCGACACGTCAAAGCGAGCCAACACGCCCTGATACAGCGCACTTAGCTGATCAAGCGCGGCGGTTACAGAGGCCGGGGCACCTGCAAAGCGCTCGCGTGCTTGCTCAAGTATGCTGGCGTCGCCGTGCAACTCGCCTAGCGCCATAAACATATCGGCCAGTACCGGGTCGCTGACGCTTGCGTTAATTTGCTCCGCCAATTGTCCCGGCGACTTTAGTGCCAGTGCCTCAAACAGCATGCTCTCCTGCTCATCATTAAGCGCGGCAGCGTCTACCAAGCTACGGTAAATGCCGATATGCCCAAGAGCCAGATGTATTTCACCTGCGCCTGCGGCTTTTAAACTGGCGAGCGCCAAATGAATAATTTCACTATCGGCCTCTAACCCAGCATGACCAAACAGTTCGACGCCGACCTGAACGGGACTACGTCCACCCTGATGCTGATCAGCTTTAGCGCGCAGTACGTTCGTGCAGTAGCACAACCGAACGGGCCCTTGGCGTTTGAGCGAGTGGGCATCCATACGCGCCACCTGCGGCGTAACATCTGCCGAGGCGCCCATCATACGGCCGGTTAATTGGTCAGTTAGCTTAAAGGTTTGCAGATCAAGGTCGGTACCGGTACCGGTCAACAAGGAGTCTAGAAACTCCACCGGTGGTGGCATGACCTGGTCATAGCCCCAGCAATGATAAAGATCAAGCAGCGCACGGCGCAGCTCTTCCATGCGGCTTGCCTGAGGCGGTAGCACCTCATCCATGCCGTCGGGCAACAGCCAGCGGTCAGCGATGGTCATGTAAACAATCC
Source organism: Halomonas sp. TP35 (assembly GCF_052375975.1). NCBI lineage: Bacteria > Pseudomonadati > Pseudomonadota > Gammaproteobacteria > Oceanospirillales > Halomonadaceae > Halomonas > Halomonas sp. TP35. The sequence continues at coordinate 492,774 of NZ_JBQSUZ010000002.1, forward strand.
TGCAAGACGATGAAGGCCCTGGAGTCGATGAATACGCGCTTGGACGCATTAACGTTAAATGAGGGCCACAAAAAAACCGGGCGACGCCCGGTTCAATTAAGTCTACCACGTTTGCTCAAGGGATGAACCCCGCCATGCGTTCTGCTTTATGGCAAAGTTCCCCCCCCCTATGCCAACTTACTCTTCTTCGTCTGCCTGCCCGTTAGGATTAGCACTGCGCAGGTAACGGAAAAAGTCGCTGCTGGGGTCTAACACCAGCATATCACCATCGCCCGAGAAGCTGTCGCGGTAAGCATTCAAGCTACGCCAAAAGGAGAAAAACTCCTGGTCCTGGCCATATGCTTCAGAAAAGATCCTGGCCGCTTGTGCATCACCTTCACCGCGCAGCGTCTCTGAACGCTCATTTGCCTGAGCGATAAGTACGTGGCGACGACGGTCAGCATTAGCGCGAATACGCTCAGCTTCCTCTTGCCCTTGGGCACGCCATTCGCGGGCTTCACGCTCACGCTCAGAACGCATCCGCTCAAATACTGCTGCTGACACGTCTTCAGGTAAATCGATACGCTTGATGCGAATATCACGTATAGCGACACCCAGCTCATCACGCATCAGGCTATCCAGCTCTTCGGTAGGACCAATCATTAGGTCATCGCGGCGCTCAGCAATGATTTCCTGCAGATTAAGGCGGCCAAACTCGTTACGTAAGCTCTCATCAACACGCGGCTGAATGAGGCGGATCGCCATCAATTCATCGCCCGCCGTTGCCTCGTAGTAGCGGGTAGGATCAATCACCTGCCATTTAACGTAGGAGTCGACGATAACCGCTTTTTGCTCAAGCGTTAGATAACGACTAGTGTCGGTATCCAGCGTCAGCAAGCGCGTATCAAACTTATGAATCGTTTGAGCAATCGGTATTTTGACATGCAGGCCAGGCTGAATATTCTCTTCAATAACCTCACCAAAGCGCAGTTTCACGGCACGCTGTGTCTCATCAACAACATACAGCGAATTACTTGCCAGCCACGCTACAACGGCCAAGCCACCAACGATCAGCAGGGATCGATTATTAATCATTTACCGGCCCTCCCTGCGAATAGAGCTACTACCTGAAGATGAAGAATTCGTCGTTTGGTTTCCACGTAAACTTTCTATCACACGCGGATCCAACTCCTCATTGCCTGAGCCACTGTCATTAGCGCTTGATGCACTATTGCTACGCCCGCTATTGCCGCGCATTTGATCAAGCGGCAAATACATTAGCGGTGCATTTTCGCTTACATCCAAGAGCACCTTGGGCGTACCGCCATAGACCCCTTCAAGCGTATCCAGGTACATCCGCTCACGCATTACTTCTGGCGCATTTTGGTACTCTGTTAATAAGGCATTGAAGCGATTCGCCTGACCCTGAGCTTCGGCCACGACCGATTCACGATACCCTTGGCCTTGCTCAACCACGCGCTGGGCCTGACCCTGAGCGGCCGGGATAATGGCGTTGGCGTAAGCCATGCCTTCGTTAATGGTGCGCTGGCGGTCTTCGCGAGCACGAATTACGTCATCGAATGCGTCGATAACCGGTGCAGGCGCGGAAGTAGACTCAATATTAATGGTTTGTAAACGGATACCCGCTCCATACGCATCAAGATAGGACTGCAAGCGGCTAGCGACCGAGCTGCCCAGGATTTCACGTCCTGAGGTCAGGATCTCAATCATGTCTGTGCCACCGACAACGTGACGCAAAGAAGAATCAAGCGCATTTTCCATGGACAGTGCAGGATCACGCACATTGAGAACAAAATCTTGCGGATTTGCGACCTGGTACTGCGCCGATATTTCCACTTCCACGATGTTTTCATCGCGCGTCAGCATCGCCTGGGTTTGTGACACAGAGCGAACGCGCGTGACATTCACCATGCGGACATCATCAATCAACGGCGGATTCCAGTGAAGACCCGGCCCAACAACGCTCTGGTACTCACCAAAACGTAAAACAACGCCACGCTCAGATTGATCCACCAGATAGAAGCCGGAGGCTGCCCAAATCGCTAGCGCAACCACAACTAAAAGGCCCGGCAATGCAAGCGTATTACGTGGCTTACCACCACCGCTTCCACTGTTCCGCTTGTTCCCATTGCCTTTTTTACTGCCGCCGCCCAGCATGCCGTTCAGCTTGTCTTGAAATTTCTTGAGCGCTTCATCAAGGTCAGGAGGGCCTTGGTTGTTACCCCCATTGTTCCCACCCCGATTACCGCCGTCGTTGCCACCACGGTTATCACCGTCGTTGCCACCCCGTCGACCACCACTACTCCATGGGTCGTGCTGGTTGCCACCACCAGGCTCATTCCAGGCCATACTTCGTCTCCACTAAGGTGCTCATCTGCGCATGGCATGCCTTCGGCAAGCTCCATGCGCTTTATTGAAATTATTGCTATATCAAACTGTCATTACCATCCCGTACACGAGTAGAAAAGCAAGAACCTACCACTCGTCAACTTCACGTAACGCTACAGGCAAATAGGTATTAGCGCGCTCACCCAGCTGCGCCATTAATTGGTTAAAGTCGCGACGCGGCAGTCGAACATCTAATACAGAGCGCCCCTGCTCATCAAATGCTTCCTGACGCACGGCGTTTAACTCATGAAGCCCTGCCCGCAGCTTGCCCTGTTCTGGCGTCAGTGTCAGCGAAAATCCGATGACATCGCCAGCCAAGCGCTCAGTAAGCGCTTCATGAAGTAGCTCAAGACCTTGGCCTTGTTGAGCAGACAACCACACCACTTCAGGCACACCGTATCCATCACGCTCGATACGTGGCGCGCTATCAAGCTTATCGATCTTATTCATTACCTTGAGAACCGGCACACTATCGGCGCCAATCTCTTTATAGACGGCGGTCGGTTTCCAGCTGCGTTTCGCCGGGCCCACGCAAGCCAATCCCACCTTTTTGGCGCTCAAGGTGCGTCCACCCACGCACAAGGCGAGTAGACATATATTCTAGTTGAGCAAGCTCGACCTGCAGCTTACCCTCATGGGTTCGTGCCCGTTGCGCAAAAATATCGAGAATCAAACCAGTGCGGTCAAGGACTCGGCACTTGAGTTCTTTCTCAAGGTTGCGCTGCTGGGAAGGACTTAAACTATGATTGAAGATCACCAGCTCCGCCTGATGAGCCGCGAGCATGGCTCGCAACTCTTCCAGCTTTCCCGAACCCACAAAGGTTCGTGAATCAGGGCGCTGACGACTAGCGGTGAGCAGCGTCGCGGGCTCTGCACCTGCAGAGCGCACGAGCTCTAAGAACTCACCCGGGTCTTCACGTGCTTGTTCGTCATGAAAATCAACGTGGACAAGAACTGCCGTTTCACCGGCTTCTGGGCGTTCAAAAAACAATCAATACCTCGAGGACTCTATTGCTCATCCAGCGGTGTTAAATATCCGCATCAGGCGCAGCCGGGTCTTGTGCCGGCAAACGCACATTACGCGAAGGCACCACCGTGGAAATAGCATGTTTATAAACCATCTGACTAACGGTGTTACGCAGCAGAATAACAAACTGGTCAAACGATTCGATCTGGCCTTGAAGCTTAATGCCATTTACCAAAAAGATGGAGACCGGAATGCGCTCTTTGCGCAAAATATTCAAGTAAGGATCTTGAAGGGACTGCCCTTTGGACATGTTGCTCTCCCTAAACTGTCGTTGGGGTTGGTTGTTAAATGGCGTGCCCTACTGGTGCTACGCCGCAATCTATTTGCCCGAAAGGCCCGTGTGGTTGAAAGCGCCCTTCGGCTACTCAAAAACACACGCTCACGAAACCACTATCTTACGCTAAGCACCGCTTTCACGCACGAATTTCAGCGTCTTATCCACCACGTCCAACTGCTGCGAATCAATCCAGGTAAGATTAGACCAGCTTCTTAACCAGGTTAGCTGACGCTTGGCGAGCTGGCGAGTAGCAATTACGCCGCGCTCTTTTAAGACAGCATAGTCGTACTCACCGTTCAGATACTCCCACACCTGACGATACCCTACGCTTTTCATGGCGGGCAGTTCCAGATGCAGGTCACTACGCTTTTTGAGGGCGGCCACCTCATCTATCAAGCCCTCCTCAAGCATAGCGGCAAAACGTTTTTCAATACGTGCGTGTAAAACACGTCTGTCGCTTGGCGCCAACGCAATGGATAGCACGCGCCAAGGGAAAGGCTCTGGCTGCTGCTCACCCCATAGCTCGCTCATTGAGCGCCCACTGGCATAATAAACTTCGAGTGCGCGCATTAAGCGCTGGGGATCATTGGGATGGATGCGCTGCGCCGACACAGGATCCACATCCATCAGTTTTTTATGCAGCGACTCCAGGCCTTCACTTTCACGCTGTTTGGCTAGCTGCTCGCGAATAGCGGGGTCCGCCGCAGGCATATTTGCGACCCCTTCAACCAGGCGCTTGTAGTACAGCATGGTGCCGCCCACTAGCAGTGGCACCTTGCCCGCTGCGCTGATTTGTCGCATCTCACTAAGCGCATCTTCTCGAAAATCAGCCGCTGAATAGGGCTCGGCAGGATCACGAAGATCTATTAACCGATGGGGTGCACGGGCAAGCTCAGCCGCACTGGGCTTAGCACTACCAATATTCATACCGCGGTAGACCATTGCGGAATCAACGCTGATTAGCTCATGCCCTAACCGCTCGTGCAGCGCGATTGCCGTATCGGTTTTTCCGGCCGCTGTGGGACCCATTAAAAAAATCGCCCAAGGGCGTGTATCAGCCATACCGTGGCAAACTCCGCCAAAAAATAACAGGGATTAATTCAGCCAGCCGCCACTTGGCAACATCTGGCAGCACCGCTACTGTCCGCGCAAAAACAACCGATCAAGCGCTTTTAGGTTCATTTGTGTCCAGGTAGGCCGACCATGATTACACTGATCGCTACGCTCGGTGCGTTCCATATCGCGCAGCAATCCATTCATCTCTTCAATGGTTAGCCGCCGATTCGCGCGCACGCTACCGTGGCATGCCATAGTGGAAAGCAGCTCATGAATACGTGTTTCTACCTGATGGGTGCGCCCAAAACGGGCAAGCTCTTCAAGCATTTCACGCACCAGTGCTTCCGGGTCAGCCTGGGCCAAAAGCGCAGGTAACTGGCGCACCAGCAGCGTTTCCGGCCCTGCAACATCCAGCTCAATCCCCAATTGAGAAATGGCTTTCTGTTCGCTTTCTGCCGTTGCCACTTCCGTGCGGCTAGCAGCAAGCGACACGGGCACCAACAGCGGCTGTGTATCAATGCCACTGGCAGCTGCCAGCTGATTTTTCATCCGCTCGTAGACAATGCGTTCATGGGCGGCGTGCATATCCACCAGCACGAGCCCTTGGGCATTTTGCGCCAGAATATAAATCCCATGCAGCTGCCCCAATGCAAAGCCTAGCGGCGGCGCACTGGTCGGGTCACTTTCAGGCATTACCGCAGGTGCTTCGCGCACCTCGCTGACAGACTGGTGACTACCAGCCCACGCACCCGGCGGCTGCGGCGTAAGCAGCGTATCCTCATGATTAGGGTGCAAGGCCTGATAGCCCTGCATAAAGCGGCGTACTTTTTCAGCCCCCGGGTGACGGTCAGGCGCCTGGGAAAGCGCCATGCCCTGCTGCTGCCACCGGGTAGAATCGGTCTGCTCAGGTTCGGTGACGGCGCCATTCACGCCTTCTGCTGAATGCTCCGAGACATCACTGGCATCGCCATCACTTTCTTGCGCTGGCTTAGACGTCGCCAAGCAGTGGTGCAGACTTGAGTAGAGAAAATCATGCACCATACGCCCATCACGAAAGCGCACTTCATGCTTGGTGGGATGAACATTCACGTCGACCACATCAGGGTCCAGCGTCAGGTAGAGTACAAACACAGGATGGCGGCCGTTATAGAGCACGTCCCGATAGGCCTGGCGCACGGCATGGGCCACCAGGCGGTCACGCACCACACGTCCGTTAACGAAAAAGTACTGCTGATCGGCCTGAGAGCGTGAATGCGTGGGCAAGCCCACCCAACCGCTTAGGCGCAGCCCACCGGCTTCGCGCTCAATATAGCGTGCATGCTCAATAAAATTCTTACCCAGCAGCGAGGCAATACGCCGCTCCTGAGCCGCCGCCGTATGCCCAGCAGGTAACTGGTGGACTACCTTCTGGTTATGACGGAGCACCCAGGTGATGTCGTAACGCGACAGTGCCTGACGCCGAAAGGCCTCTTCCACATGGGCAAACTCGGTCTTTTCAGTACGTAAGAACTTGCGCCGCGCAGGCGTATTGAAGAACAAATCACGCACCGCAACGCTGGTGCCTCGTGGGTGTGGTGCAGGCGTTACTCGCGCCTCCATCCCTCGCCCTTCGGCCACAACTCGCCAGCCGGTTCGCGGGTCTTCTTCCGCATTGGAAACAAGCTCCAACCGAGAGACAGAGCTTATTGAGGCCAGCGCCTCGCCACGAAACCCCAGAGAACTGACGCCCTCCAGGTCCTCAAGGCTTCCGATTTTACTGGTGGCATGACGTGCAAGCGCCAGCGGCAAGTCCTGCTCACTAATACCGATGCCGTCATCGCGTACTTTAATCAATCGCGCACCGCCCTGCTCGATCTCAACCTCAATGCGCTGACTTCCCGCATCAATGGCATTTTCAACCAATTCCTTGGTTACCGACGATGGACGTTCGACAACCTCCCCCGCGGCGATTTGGTTGGCCAAGCGGGGGTCGAGTACATGAATACGTGACGGCAAAGAACTCGACTCGGACACCAGACACCTCAAGAGTTGGGAATACGTAATACTTGGCCCACGCGAATAACGTCGCCATTCAAATCATTAGCTTGGCGCAGCTGGGCCACTGGCACACCGTGGCGCAGCGCAATCGAAGAGAGCGTATCGCCTGACTGAATGCGGTACTCATCCCCCGTAGGCTGGCGATGATTATCGCGCTGCCAGGCAAGCAGGCTCGCCGGTGGCGGGTTACGTTCAAAATGCGCGTTTAACCCGGAAAAAATAGCATCCGCAAGCCCCTGCTGATGAACGGGATCACGCAGTCGACGCTCTTCACTGGGGTTGGAAATAAAGCCAACCTCAACCAATAGCGAAGGAATATCAGGCGATTTAAGTACCATAAAGCCGGCCTGCTCGACGCGGGATTTGTGTAGCCGATTAATCCGCCCCAACTGCTCAAGCACCTGCCCGCCAATAGAGAGCGAATCGTTCAGCGTGGCGGTCATGGTTAAATCAAGCAAAACGCCGCGGAGCACTTGATCCTTATCACGCAGCGAAAGGTTGCCATCCACCCCGCCAATTAGATCAGCGCGGTTTTCGCTGTCGGCAAGCCACTGGGCTGTTTCTGACGTAGCGCCACGCTGCGAAAGCGCGTATACCGAGCTGCCCTCGGGGTGCGGACTGTTAAATGCATCGGCGTGAACCGACACAAAGAAATCGACCTTTTGCTCGCGGGCAAGCTGGGTACGTTGCCGCAGGCCTATGTAATAATCGCCATCACGAATAAGCACCGCTTTATAACCCGGCGTGGCATTGATTTTGGCAGCCAACCGACGCCCGATATCCAGCACGACGTCTTTTTCTCGCGTACCGCCAGGGCCAATAGCGCCCGGATCCTCACCGCCGTGGCCAGCATCAACGGCAATAATAACATCGCGTTGGGGGTGCGGCTGGGCGGGCTGAACCTCGACCGGCTCAGGGCTTTGCGTTCCAGGCGACGCTTGGCCACCCGGCAATTGAGCCTGGACATCGTTTCGCTGCGCCAGCATTTCCTGATCACGAATCATCGCTTCTATCGGATCAATCGGGTTTTCAACGGCACTCTCGCCGGGATACTCAAGGTCTACCACCAAGCGGTGACCATATTGGTCATTAGGCGGCAACACAAAGTGACGCGGTTCAACTGAGCGATTGAGTTCCAGCACCACGCGCAAACCGCCCCCATCCCGCGGCCCGGTCCGCACAACTTCAATCGCGCTGCCATCTAGCGGCAACGTGGAGGCATCCGTTTTTAGCTGGCTCTCCTCCAAATCAATCACCAAGCGCTCTGGGTCCGACAGGGAGAAAACATTCGCCTGAGTGACGCCGGAAAGATCAAATACCAGCCGCGCGTGATCGGGAGCGGCCCATAACCGCATGCTTTCAACATCAGCGGCCTGTACAGAAGAAACGCTCGCCATCAGCGCCATCAGCCCTGGCATGACATACCGGGCCAAGCCGGTGAGTTTGTTGCTAGTTACCATGAAGTGGTACCGTCTTCTGACTGCTTAAACGATTGTCTTGACTGCAGCCCATTAAGGACGCACTCACCGTACTCACTGAGTGCGTTTAACGTCGCCTCGCGCCCTGTAGTAGCTACCGTAAGTGATAAGCAAACATCGGGAGCTGGCAGCCACCCCTCACCTCGACTTGGCCACTCAATAATACATAGAGCGTCGTCTGCCAGCACATCACGACCGCCGATAAACTCAAGCTCCTCAGGATCAGATAAACGGTAGAGATCTAAATGATAAATGCGCTGTGTACCCAGCTCATAAGGCTCCACGAGGGTATAGGTAGGGCTTTTCACTGCCCCCAAATGCCCATAGGCCCTTAAAATCCCACGTGTTAACGTCGTTTTACCGGCGCCGAGGTCACCTTCCAGGTAAACACGCCCACGCCCCTGCAATGCGCGTCCCAGCGCTTCACCAAAAGCGACCTGCGCTTCTTCACTTTCCAATTGCACCTGCATGTGGGCTGCCTTTACGGGTTGATCAATACTCGCGCATAGAATGCCAGATCACTTGCCAGCAAGCCACGTTCTCCTTGTGCCTGTGCGGCACGGTCGGCGGCTAGCGCATGCACCATAACGCCTAGCCAGGCACTGCTCTCTACCTCTGCTCGCTGGGCGACCAAGGCGCCAAGCATACCGCTGAGCACATCACCCATTCCACCACTGGCCATACCGGGGTTTCCGTAAGGACATACGACCAAGCCACCGGGCCCAGCAATTAAGCTCCCCGAGCCTTTTAGAACAACAACGCCTCCTCGTGTACGCTGCAGTTCACGCGCAGCGGCAGGCCGATCAGCCTGCACATCGGCTACGCTACACTCAAGCAGCCGGGCAGCTTCGCCAGGGTGCGGCGTTAGTATCCAGTTATCACGGCGCTCGCTCGGCCAGTGGCTGGCCAGCAAATTAAGCCCATCGGCATCAACGACCAGCGGGGAGCCTGATGCCAGTGCATGCTGCAACACAGCCTGCCCCCAAGCGGCCTGCCCCAACCCTGGCCCCACCACCAGAACATCCGCTTTTTGCGGCAGTTCGTTTAAGTCGGCGCCGCCGCGTACACCGTGCGCCATTACTTCCGGGCAACGCATCAAACTGGCGATGGTATGCTCTGGCGCGGTTGCCAGGCTTACTTTGCCGGCGCCTAAGCGTACCGCCGCTTGGGAAGCCAACAGCGCCGCTCCACCAAACCCCGGCGCACCGCCCAATACCAGCACATGCCCCATATCACCCTTATGGCTGGTGCGGGAACGCGGCGCAAAAGCGTCTGTTAACCAGGCTTCGTCCAGCCGCCACGCAAAAGGAGGAATATCAAAAAAGGCCTGCGCCTTAACACCCAAGGGGCGAAAATCAATCTCCCCCGTATAGGCAGGCGCTTCGCCGGTATGTAACCCTATTTTGTCGCCAATAAACGTGACGGTAGTATTGGCGTGAACAGCATCACCAAAGACCGCGCCCGTATCCGCAGCTAACCCAGAGGGTATATCAATCGCCAACACGGGACATTTAGCGGCGTTGATCGCATTAATCGCCTGTTGCGTTGGCCCTGTCACCTTGCCGGTAAGGCCGATACCGACCAGAGCATCAACAATCACCTCGCCCGAGAACACACAATCAGCGTGCCACGCTTCGCAGGAAACACCGGCAGAGGTTGCAAGCTCGGCAGCCCTGGCGACATCACCCTTCAGCGCATCCAACGGCTTTAGCGTAATGCGCTGCACTTTAAGCCCTGACTGAATGGCAAGCGCAGCCAGTACATGACCATCGCCACCGTTATTTCCCCCACCACATAACACCGTTACGCTACGCGCCTGGGGCCAGCGCGCACGAAAGCTATGCCAGGCACTGGACGCTGCCCGCTGCATTAGGGCAAACCCTTCGATACCACCGGCAATGGTACGGCGGTCCAGTTCACGTACCTGCTCCGCTTTGAATAGCGGGCGCAGCGAGGAAGTACTTAAGGTGAACACGATATCTCCTTTCGCATGTTGTGATGGCGACCAATGCGTTAGCATAGCGCGACTAATGCTCGACCGTAGACTGATAATGCCCTGTTCCACTACTTCTTCACTTTCAAGCCATGCCATGACCACTGAAAAACTGGCCCACCTTGCTGACCTCATCAAAACCTGGGGCCGCGAACTGGGCTTTCAGCAGGTAGGTATTACCGATACGCAGCTCGATACGCATGAGCAGCATCTCAACGCATGGCTTGAGAAAGGTTATCACGGTGAGATGGGCTTTATGGACAAGCACGGTACCAAGCGGACACGCCCGGCCGAGCTTGAGCCGGGCACGCTGCGGATCATCAGCGTGCGCATGGACTATTTACCCCCCGAAGTTGAAACGACTCAGCTACTGGGTCAGCCGCAAAAAGCCTATGTATCACGCTATGCACTGGGCCGTGACTATCACAAGCTAATACGTAAACGCTTGGCTCAGCTTGGTAAAAAAATCGAACAGGAAGCAGGCCCTTTTGGCTACCGTGCCTTTGTAGATTCCGCCCCGGTAATGGAGCGCGCCCTTGCGCAAAAGGCAGGCCTTGGCTGGTTCGGTAAAAACGCCATGCTGCTCAACCCGAAGGCGGGATCACTGTTCTTTTTAGGTGAGCTTTATACCGACCTGCCCCTCCCCGTTGACCCGCCCTACGAGCGTGAGCATTGCGGCAGTTGCGATGCTTGTCAGACCGCATGCCCAACAGGGGCGATTGTTGACGACAAAGTGGTGGATTCGCGCAAGTGCATCTCCTATTTAACGATTGAGCTACACGGAGCGATCCCGGTTGAGTTTCGCCGCGCCATGGGCAACCGCGTATATGGCTGCGACGACTGCCAACTGGTGTGCCCGTTCACACGCTTCACCCGCGTGAGTAACGAGCAAGATTTTGCCCCCCGCCACGACCTGGACCGCGCCTCCCTGCTCAGCCTGTTTGCCTGGAGCGAAGAGGCATTTTTGGACAAAACCGCTGGCAGCCCCATTCGACGTATCGGCTACGAACGCTGGCTGCGTAATATTGCCATTGGCCTGGGCAATGCACCGTGGAGCGAAGCGGTTGAAGCCGCGCTGTGGGCACGGCGTGCTTACCCCAGCCCCCTGGTACGTGAACACGTTGCCTGGGCGCTTGATGAACAGCGCCTCAAGCGCGATGCACGCATTGCGACAAGCTAACGCTCAACCGAGGCTTACTCTTCTTCGTCCTGCCCGCCTGCCACGCGCAAAAAGGTGTTGCGGTAGTGGGCAAGTTCAGCAATCGACTCTTTGATATCATCCATTGCTAGGTGCACGTTGCGCTTGCTAAAGCCTGCCAGCGCGCCCGGGTTCCAGCGCTTGGCAAGCTCCTTAACGCTTGAAACATCCAGGTTACGGTAGTGGAAGAAACGCCACAGCGCTGGCATCTCACGCTCCAAAAAGCGTCGGTCCTGATGGATGCTATTACCACACATGGGCGACGAGCCTGCCACCACGTACTGGCGCAAAAATTCCAGTGTCTGCTGTTCGGCACTGGCCGTATCGTTCTGGCTGGCTTTTACGCGCGCGACCAGACCGGACTCGCCGTGGGTCTTCTGGTTCCAGTCATCCATTTGTGCCAACAGACTATCTGGCTGCTTAACGGCAATTACCGGGCCTTCCGCCACGACGTTTAAATCCGCATCGGTAACGAGTGTTGCCACTTCGATAATGCGCTCTTTATCAGGATCAAGGCCGGTCATTTCCAGGTCGATCCAGACCAGCAGATCACTACGCGGTTCGTTACTATTGCTCATGCTTTTCTCCAGGATAGCCAACGGGTCGAGTTACCCGGCGTCAGTTAACAGGTACACTATCCTCTATTGTACCGAGCATCGGGTGGTCATGAGCAAACGTAAATTAAGCCGCCAGCAGCAGTGGCGAGTCGACAAAGTCCAGGCAGAGCGCGCCAGCCGCGCTGAAAAGCGTGATGTACGCGACGCTGAAAAGCTGGCTGCTGGCGAATACGGCGCCGAACAGCCCGGCCGGGTGATGGCGCATTTCGGGCGAACGCTGGAAGTACGTAATACCGAGGGCACACCGGTACGCTGCCATCTACGTGCCAATCTGGACGGTATGGTGACCGGTGACCGGGTAATCTGGCGGGCAGGCCAGGAGGGCTCCGGCGTTGTTGTGGCCCGCGAAGAGCGTGACACCGTGCTCAAGCGCCCTGACGCGCGCGGCCAACTCAAGCCGGTCGCCGCCAATATCGACCAGATTTTAATCGTTTTTGCCGTCGAGCCGGCGCCGCATCCTAATTTGATTGACCGTTATCTGGTCGCCGCTGAAGCCACCGATATCGCGCCTGTTCTGGTACTCAACAAAATCGACCTGCTGCCAGACGATGGCGGCGAGCTTGGCAAGCTACTAGAGCGCTACCGTGCGCTGGGTTACCCGGTGGTGCGCACTACCACGGCCAACGAAGAAGGGCTTGCACCTTTACGCCAGCAGCTTGAGGGCCGCACCTCGGTGTTTGTGGGCCAAAGCGGCGTGGGAAAATCGTCTCTGATTGATTTGCTGCTGCCCGATGAATCACTGCGTATCGGCGCGCTTTCAGAAGATTCACGCAAGGGTACGCACACCACGACTACCGCGCGGCTCTATACCATGAACCGTGATGAAGTCACCGATGGCGAGCTGATCGACTCTCCCGGTATTCGGGAATTTGGCCTGATCCATTTGACCGAACAGGACGTAACCGACGGCTTTATCGAGTTCCGCCCTTTCTTGGGCCACTGCCGTTTTCGTGACTGCCGCCACCGGGAGGAGCCAGGCTGTGCTTTACTTGGAGCGGTTGAGGAAGGCAAGATTCACCCGGAACGTTTTGCCAGCTATCGCCGGATTCTCGATAGCTTAGACGCTTGATTTTAAAGGAGCTAACCATGAGCACCGAGCACCCATCATCAGAGTCAAATCTTCTACCGCTGATTGTTGAGCCAGAACAGTTGCAGAGTAGCCTGGATCAACCAGCGCTTTTGATCATTGATGTGCCGGTGAATCCGGATAGTTACCGCCAGGGGCATGTGCCGGGCGCGGTATATCTGGATTTTCGCTATCTGATGCGCGGCGAAGGCCCGGTGCCCAACGACGTTCCCGATGTAGGCTTCTTATCGCAACTATTCAGCGCACTGGGGCTTACTCGCGACACTCACGTTGTGGCCTATGATGACGAAGGCGGCGGCTGGGCAGCGCGCCTTTTATGGACGCTGGAGCTGATTGGCCACACCCGCTACTCCTATTTAAATGGCGGCATTCATGCGTGGCGTGATGCCGGCATGCCCGAAAGCACGGAGCAAACCCGCCCCTCGCCTAGCGAATACCATGCACAAATTTTAAACCCGCAGGCGCTTATCACCTGTGATGAGATTAAAGCCAAGCTGGGTGACAAGCAGTTCGCGGTTTGGGATGCGCGCTCCAAGGGCGAATATGACGGCGAGAAAGGCAATAATAAGCATCTTGGCCATATTCCAGGTGCGGTCAATATGGATTGGCTAAACGCCATGGACCGGACCCGCGCCCTGCGTATTCGCGACTACGCCGAGCTTATAACTGAGCTTGGAGCCATGGGCCTAACGCCCGATATGGAAGTAGCCACTCACTGCCAGAGCCACCACCGCAGCAGTTTTACCTGGCTGGTAGGCAAAGCCCTAGGGTTTAATATACGCGGCTATGCGGGCTCCTGGGGTGAATGGGGCAACCGCGATGATACGCCGATCGAAAAGTAACGTAACCGGCTTGGCTGGCACGACGTTTAACCACTGCTAAAAGTAATTAATGTGACGCTACCTCAAAAAGCTTTCTCGTTACTCCAGTACCCGCTTCCCCATCATGCCATCTCGCGTCTGACCGGCACGTTTGCGCAGAGTGAAGCGCCTTGGCTGAAAAACATGCTGATCAAGGCCTTTATCAAGCGGTTTAACGTCGACATGAGCCAGGCACTTGAACCGGACCCAACGGCGTACGCCAATTTTAACGCGTTCTTTACCCGCGCTTTAAAAGCGGATGCTCGCCCGCTGGGGCAAGGCATTTTAAGCCCGGCCGATGGCTCGCTTTCGCGCCATGGTCGCCTGCAGGCGGGCCAGCTGGTTCAAGCCAAGGGCCATACCTATTCGGCTCAGTCGTTACTGGGTGGGGATGCCGCGCTTGCAGAAGAGTTTATGGGCGGCAGTTTCGCGACCGTTTATCTCTCGCCACGCGACTATCACCGTGTACATATGCCCATGACCGGCACACTGCGGGAAATGATTTATGTGCCTGGGCGAATTTTCTCAGTGAACAAAGCCACCGCGAGCTACGTGCCGAACCTGTTTGCACGCAACGAACGCCTGGTATGCATTTTTGATTCAGAACACGGCCCATTTGCCATGGTGTTGGTCGGCGCGATGGTCGTTGCCGCCATTGAAACCGTGTGGTCTGGGCAAGTTACACCTCTGGCGGGCGTGCCTCAACGCACACGTTTTGACAAAACCATCACACTTGAGCGCGGCGAGGAAATGGGGCTATTCAAACTCGGCTCTACCGTTGTAATGTGTTTTGCCAAGCCGGTCACGTTTAGCAATCCAGCAACGCGTGAGGATTATCGACCAGAAACCCTGGTGCAAATGGGCCAAACCCTCGGTGATTTTCCGCCAGCCCCGCCTATCGCTTAGCGTTAGCAATTCGGCGTCGAAAAGGTGAGTACGTCTTCAAGGCGTGCTTTACCCAATGCCAATTGAATTAAACGGTCAACTCCCAGCGCTACGCCCGCACATTCGGGCATGCCATGCTCAAGCGCTGCCAGCAAACGCTCATCAACATCGACCTCGGGTAGCCCCAGGCGTCGCCGTTCAGCGTTATCGTCGCTAAAGCGAGTGCGCTGCTCAGCGGCATCGGTTAATTCGTGATACCCATTGGCCAGCTCAATACCGTTCAGGTAAAGCTCAAAACGTGATGCGACCCACTCTCCATCCACATCCTGGTGTCGGCGGGCAAGCGCCGCTTGGCTGGCGGGATAGTCCGTTACCACGCTTAATTCGTTCTGTCCCAACGTGGGCTCAATCACCATGCTCATCAAAAGATCGAGGCAGGTATCGCGGCCTTCGTTCACCAACGCCCCGGTAGGCATCCGGCCTCGCTCAGCGGCTAGCGCGCGTAGCTTATCAAGTGACGTTGTGAAGGGGTCGATAGCCAAACAGGTATGAAACAGCTCGCGATAACGATAGTGCACTACCGGCCCGGCAAAAGCAGGTAACAGCGTGGCCACCAGCGTGGCGGTCTCATCGATCAGTTCGCCAAGCGAAAATCT
Organism: Halomonas sp. TP35; assembly: GCF_052375975.1. Taxonomy (NCBI): domain Bacteria; kingdom Pseudomonadati; phylum Pseudomonadota; class Gammaproteobacteria; order Oceanospirillales; family Halomonadaceae; genus Halomonas; species Halomonas sp. TP35. The sequence continues at coordinate 508,333 of NZ_JBQSUZ010000002.1, forward strand.
TGGCCGGTACCATTCAAGCATCGTGAATTCGATGTTATGGCGCGAGCCCACTTCACCATCACGAAAACTACGCGCCAGCTGAAAAATGGGCCCACTGCCTGCGGCCACTAAACGCTTCATATGAAATTCAGGTGAGGTTTGCAGCCATAACCGCCGCTGGCCTTTATCAGTGCGCGCTTGAGTCGCAAGTGACACCAGGTGCACATCGGTACTTCCGCCCTGCCCAAGCACCGGCGTTTCAACTTCCAGTACGTCACGTTGGGAAAAAAATGCTCGCACCTTTGAAAGCAGACGTGCTCGCTCGCGCAGCGTTTCAATTTGCGCATTTGGTCGCCAATCAATGGCCATCACCGCTCCTTGAATAAAATAAAGCCACGCAAATGCGTGGCCCTAATGTAGTACAAATGTAGCCAAGTGCGTAATAAAGCCTGCCGCTTTATCCACTTGGCTAAGCACTTAACTACTCACTTAACTACTCACTTAACACTTAGCTTAAAAACGTACTTATCAAGCGCGAGAAACGTACTCGCCAGAGCGCGTATCGATTTTTAACACTTCGCCCTGGTTGATAAACAGAGGTACACGAACAACAGCACCCGAAGAGAGCGTTGCAGGCTTAGAGCCGCCCTGCGCCGTATCGCCTTTCAGACCCGGGTCAGTCTCGACCACTTCAAGCTCAATGAAGTTGGGCGGCGTCACCGAAATTGCCTTGTCGTTCCACAGTGTAAGCGTATAAGGCACCTGCTCTTTGAGCCATTTGACAGTATCGCCCAGCGCTTTCTTTTCTACAGCATACTGCTCAAAAGAGCCGTCCGTTTTCATAAAGTGCCACATGTCACCGTCGGTGTAGAGATACTCCATCTCCAGGTCCATGACATCTGCACCTTCCAGTGAATCACCCGACTTAAAAGTACGCTCGCCTACACGGCCGGTCATCAGATTACGCAGCTTAACGCGGTTAAACGCCTGCCCCTTGCCGGGCTTGACCAATTCGTTCTCAACGATCGAGCAAGGATCACCGTCGAGCATTACTTTTAAACCGCCTTTGAATTCATTGGTAGAATAGTTAGCCATGTTGCCTCTCTGTGATCTATTTCAGTTAGCTATTACAGTAAGCGATGCAGGCCAGCCTACGTCGCCGCAGCGTGGGTAGCATCGTCAAATAAGTGCGCGCATGATAACCCGAAGGAGGGCTTTTTTGCAGGAGAACATTATGATCGTTGCCTCGGATAATCACGAGCGATTCAACGAAACCTCAAGCCCCACGTGGCAACAGCAGCTTTCCAACGCCGTTCGCGACCCGCATGAGCTTTGCAAGCGGCTTGGGCTAAAGAGCGAATGGCTCTCTGGCGCACATACCGGGCATACGCTGTTTGAAACCTGCGTGCCCGAGGCCTATTTGTCACGCATCGCTTACGGCGATACGTCCGACCCGCTGCTGCGCCAAGTGCTGCCCGTCAGCGACGAAGCGCTCACGCCTGGTGGTTACGTGCTTGACCCTCTTGAAGAGGCCGATCATCGCCCTGCCAAAGGGTTGATTCACAAATACGCCGGCCGGGTGCTATTAATCGCAAGCCCAAACTGCGCAATTAACTGCCGCTACTGTTTTCGTCGCCACTTTCCCTACAGCGATAATTCACCTTCCCGCGCCCAGTGGCAAGATGCGCTTGATTACCTGCGTCGCAGCCCCACCATTCATGAAGCCATTCTTTCCGGCGGCGACCCGCTGGCTGCCAACGACCGTCAGCTAGCCTGGCTAGTCGGCGAGCTGGAAAAAATCCCTCATCTTAAGCGGCTGCGCATTCACACACGCTTACCCGTGGTGATTCCTGATCGTATCGATAATGCGCTACTTGCCTGGCTGGGCAATACCCGGCTGCAAAAAGTCGTGGTACTGCATATCAATCATGCCAACGAGATAGATCAAGCAGTCGTTGAGGCCTGCACCCGGTTAAAAGAAGCCGGCGCCACACTGCTTAATCAAAGCGTACTACTGCGCGGCGTTAACGACGAGGTAGGCACACTCACCGTCCTTTCAGAGCGGCTTTTTGAAGCAGGCATCCTGCCCTACTACCTGCATGTATTAGACCCGGTGCAGGGCGCTGCTCATTTTGATGTACCGGATGATGAAGCGCGTGCGCTCATCACCCAGCTGCGTGAGCACTTACCCGGTTTTCTGATGCCCAGGTTAGTGCGCGAAGTACCTGGGGAGGCGAGTAAAACGCCGCTGTGAGGGGTATGCTTAAAGAGAGGCGCCCGCACAGACCGTCAGCGTCTGCCCAGTGATGGAGCATGCCGACTCACTGAGTAAAAACGCAACGCTTGCGGCGATTTCTTCGGGCTCGATAAAACGGCCCATAGGAGGGAGCTTGGGCGCCACACCTACCCGATTGGGATCTTCAAGCATGGGAGTACGCGTTGCTCCTGGGGCAACCAAGTTGACGGTGGTATTTTTGGCTACCAACTCCATTGCCCAAGAACGTATCAGCCCCTGCTGAGCCGCTTTCGAGGCGGCATAAGCACTTTTGCCCAGAGCGCCCTGCTGGGTTCGGCTTCCAATCAGGATAATGCGCTTTAAAGGAGCATGTTCAGCAAGGAGCTTTTTAACCAATAACGCTGGAGCATCGACGTGAAGCCGCCACATTTCTTGTGCCTGCGCCTGTTCATACGCCTGAATATCTCCGATATGCATGACCCCAGCAGCGTGCACAAAAGCATCAAATACGGATAAATCAAGTTCAAGTGCACTAGTTGCAAGCGCGCCCAAGTCGGCGCTGACCCAGCTAAACCGTTCACTTTCGATTGGCGGTGGACGCCTTGAAAGCCCCGTCACGTCCAACCCTTGATCAATCAAGCGCTGACAGATCGCCAGACCAATGCCCGAGCTGCACCCTGTCACTAATATATGCATTGAGTAACTTCCTAAATTTTGACTGTACGGCTAGACGTTGACCACTTCGAGAGTGACGGCACGACTACGCTTAAACACTTCAAGCTTGTCATTTCCGGCCTGATCATCGGTAATAAGCGTCCAGTGGCTTAACATAGGCGTCCAGTGTTGTTGTCGTGCGTTACCCAACTTACTGGAGTCAGCGAGCACTACCACTTTCAGAGCGCGTCGGATCATCATCTCTTTTAAATAAGCCTGCTCAGCGCTGGCTTCACACAGCCCCAAGTCAGCCACTACACCATCAGCACTTACAAAAAGTTTATCTACCGATAAGCGCTCAAGCGCTGCCTGAGCCGTCACGCCGTAGGTCGTCATACTGGCGGCGCGCAAATCCCCGCCTAGAAACGTCACCTTACAATCCCTGATAGCCGCCAGCGCGGGCAGCGCAGCCATGTTGTTGGTAAAAACATGGAGCCTGCGGCGCTGGCCTAGAAGCTTGGCAAGTGCGGTGGTGGTAGACCCGCCGTCGAGCAGCAGCGTATCGCCATCCTCGATATGTTCGAGGGCCGCGCGCGCCAGCTGGACCTTGATGTCGCCCCGCTCATGCTGGCGCTGAACCAGCGAGAGTTCCGGCTCACGCTTGCCCACTACCGCGGCGGCACCGCCATAGGTGCGCACGATGTATCCCTCGTCAGCGAGCGACGACAAGTCTCGCCGAACGGTCGCCTCAGAGATTTTAAAACGCTCACAGAGCGTCTCCACATCGGTCATTCCGTTGTGGACTGCTTCCAGCATGGCGCTGCGGCGCTTGGCGACTTTCATTGAGACTCCTTAAGGCAGAGCGCTTTTACGATGAGAAGGACACACCGTGTCGCTTAGCGACGATATCGGAAAGCTCAGGTACAAAGCTTTCTCCGGCACCTTCTTCCAGTGCGCTTGCGTATAAATCTTTAATGGCATGAGCGACTCCCGCTTGAACGTTCAAGGCATCCGCCAGGTTGGCTACGTAGCGGATATCCTTGCCAGCATTAGCCAGCGAAAAACGGTGGGCGTCGCGGTCGCGCTCCAGCACGTACTGGAAGAACGTCTGATAAAAACCACTATCCATTCGACTACCGCGTATAACGCTGTCAAATACTGCAGGAGTTACGCCCGCTTTGGCGCCGATGGTAAGCGCCTCAGAATAAATCGCACCGTAGCCCATGGCCAAAAATTGATTGAGCAGTTTCATGGTATGGCCAGCGCCTGCTGGGCCTACGTGCAGGATTTTACCCGCCCAGCACTCCAGCACCGGGCGCACGGCTTCAAGCGTGGCATCGTCAGTACCGACGATAGCCTGTAGCTCGCCTGATTCCGCTTGGGTCGGTGTACCGCCCAAGGCAGCATCCATGAAAGTGACGCCCTTAGCGGCGAGCGTTTCGTTTAAGCGGCGCGTCAGAGTAGGGTCGGACGTTGAACAGTCCACAATGACAAGCCCTTCGTGAGCGCCCAACGCCAACCCCTGCTCACCTTCAACAATCGCTTCGACCTGCGGAGCGCCGGGTACACAAATAAACACAATATCCGAGCACTCTGCCAGCGCCTTGGGAGAGTCCACCGACTGAGCCCCCTGTTTCAGTAGCGGCGCGATGCTTTCCTCTCGCGGATCAAAAACGGACATTGAGTAGCCGCCTTGCATGATATTACGAGCAATGTTGGCACCCATCAGGCCCAAGCCGATAAAGCCGATACGTTTCATTATGCGTTCTCCTTGACAGTGGTTGATGTAGCGGGTTTTTCACGACGATTGGCGAGGTCAACGGCTTGCTTAAGCGCCTCAAGCAGACTGCGTTCGTCAGCCACGCCTTTCCCAGCAATATCAAACGCCGTGCCATGATCCACTGAGGTACGAATAACGGGCAATCCCACGGTCACATTAACGCCGGCCTCAAGCCCCATCACCTTAACGGGGCCATGCCCTTGGTCGTGGTACATCGCCACCACTACGTCAAAGTCACCTCTGCCAGCGCGGAAAAACAGCGTATCGGCAGGAAGCGGGCCTTGAACATCCCACCCACGCGCGGTGAGTTCTTCGATCGCAGGTACAATTTTCTCTTCTTCTTCGCCATAACCGAACAGACCGTTCTCACCAGCGTGAGGGTTAATACCACAAACGCCGATACGTGGGTTATCGATACCCGCGCGGGCAAGCGTTTCATGGGCACGCTCGATAGTACGCTTGACTAGCCCCGGCTCGATACGGTGAATAGCGTCTAGCAGACCGATATGGGTGGTGACATGAATGACGCGAAGATTGGGCGCCACCAGCATCATCGAAACCTCGTCGATGCCGGTCAGGTGCGCCAGCATCTCCGTATGTCCTGGAAAGAGGTGTCCGCCAGCGTGTAGCGCCTCTTTATTTAGCGGTGCTGTACAGATGGCATCAAGATCGCCCTTATGCGTCAGCTCAACGGTATGCGCAATGAACTGATAAGCCGCATCACCGGCAACTGGGGATACCTGTCCGTACGGTAAATCTTCAGGGATCAGTCCAAGATCAATGCAGTCCACTGTGCCTGGCGTAAATTTCGCCGCACTAACATCATCAATCACATTCAGGGTCAACTGGCTGCCAACAATCTGCCCCGCTTTTTTCAAACGACCCGCGTCGCCGATAACGAGTGGTCGGCAGGTGGTGTATACGCTCTCATGGGCAAGAGCCTTCATGATGACTTCAGGGCCGACGCCTGCGGCATCCCCCATGGTGATACCTACAACAGGAAGGTAGCTCATTGGTATATTACTCCGAAGTAACTAGGTGCAGAACCTGGCAAGGCTCAACAGCGACATGAACTGGAAGGACGTTTATCGACCAGCGTGCGCCAAGCCTCATAAAGCGTCGTCTCGCCACCAAAGGCGCCCGCTTTGGTCACTACCGGCATGCCTTGGCCGCTAACCGAGAGCGCAACACCCGGTTCAAGCTCATCAACGAGACGCAGATGATTGATACCGGCCGCGCTAAGCAAGGCTTTAGCTGTTTCGCCGCCCGTCGCGACGAGCGCCCCAAGTAGGCTTATATGGTTGCCCAAGTGGCTAGCTAGACGTTGCGACAGCGCATAACCGTCAATGGAAGGGTCCGGGGCTTGCTGAGTCAGACTTACGAGTACGTTGTGTCCTGCCTCAAGCGCTTGTTGCGCTCTTTTCAGCGCAAAAGGCGCACCCTGGAAGGTCAGTAGATCGGCGATATCCACTTGGAAGTGTTCAAGCGCTTTGCCACTTTTTGTTAACAGATAGTCAACCTGGCGATGTGAAACGGACGACATGCTCCCCACCACCATCAAAACCGGCCCTTCTATCGTGACGGGGGGCAGTAAAGCCGCACCTGCGTCACGACCAAGATAGGGGCAGAGCGCTTTTGAAAGCCCTGCCGAGCCTACCCAGAAGATGCGATCAAGGATATGCGTTGCTTCAGCGAGACGCTCAAGATCTGCGTCACTTTCGGCGTCGCACACCACGGCCTCTATCTGATTTTGCTGATGTTTTAAAAGCCACTGACTTAGCACGTCCGTAGATGACTCGCGCAGCGTGGCAAGCGATAAGTGAGCGACGTTAATATCCGCCTCGACCAGCATATCGCTCAGTGAAGCCTTGCCGCTCCGCCCCTCATTGCCCCACACCGGTGTCTCTTCGACAGGCGTATGGTCAATGAACTGTCGTGCGTCTCGAGTAAAGCGCTTCATCGTGGGCATGGCCGGTGCTACCACCGCCATTCCCGCCTCAGGAATCAGCGCGGCAACTTCCTGAGCCCAGTTGCCACGAAGTGTTGAATCGATTTTTTTATAAAGACGAAGGCCTGGCTGACGCACTGCGCGCCAAGCCTCAACATTCAGCTTAGCTGCCTCGGTTGCGTCCAAATGGCGAGAATCCGTATCGAAAACCAACACCTGCGCATCTACGTTATTTTGCAGGGAAAGCTCAATAACCGTCGCTGAACCGCTCCTGGCGTAGCTCACCGCGCAGTCAGCAGCACCTGACAGATCATCCGCCAGAATAATAAGCCGCGCCTTGTCCGATAAAGACATTGATGGCCTCTCAACCATTAGCGATAAACCTGCATCAATTCATCAAGCTGCTGGCGCTGTTGATCGCTTAGCGGTAGTGCGGGAGCGCGTGTAGGGCCTGCTGGCATGCCCATCAACTCGGCTGCTGCTTTCAATACCACCGGCATGGTCGCCATACCGAAGGCGGTGCGCAGCACGCGAAGTTTTTCCTGTGCTTCACGAGCTGTTTCCATGTCGCCTGCCTGGAAGGCGTTATAGATGGTCATCACGACATCGGGTACTGCGTTGGTGGTAGCCGCTACCGCGCCATCGGCACCCGCCAGTAGGCCCCAAAGGATGAGTGAGTCGGTACCCGTAAAAACAGCAAAATCGTCGCGCTTCAAACCAATCAGTTGCGTCAACCGGTCAAAATCGCCGCCGCTGTCTTTAATGCCTTGCACCATGGGCAGGTGCGAAAGCTCGGCCACAGTATCAATGGTAATCGTGCCGCCAGTTTTAGCGGGAATGTTGTAAAGCATAAAGGGGAGCGATGCTTGCTCAGCAATCGCCGAATAATGAACGACAAGCTCACGCTGGGAAACCGCGTTAAAATAAGGAGTAATGATCGAACATGCATCAACCCCAACTTGCTCCATTCTGGCGTTCATATCGATCACGCCTTGGGTGGTAAACGCACCGGTCCCCGCAATAACTGGCACTCTCCCATGAGCCTGATCAACGACTATTCGCGCAACGTTCAGCTTTTCGTCGTCACTTAACGCGAAGAACTCACCGTTAGTGCCCAGCGCGAAAAGCCCATGGACGCCCTTATCAATCAAGGTATCGACCAATGTACGCAGTGCGGCTTCATCTACCGCCTGACGATCGTTCATTGGAGTAATTAAAGCGGGAATAATCCCTTTGAATAGCGTCATGAGCCTGATGTCCTTGAATCCATTTTCGATTGAATCAATCACAAAAATGATTGATTCGAGAAAATATCGCAAGCAGTTCACGCAATATAAATTGACTGAAACAATCAATTTCACCCTAAACTCATATAAATAATAAAAATTTAATGAAGATAACTTTAGTATATGCGACAAAAGTGCAAATGCACAAACTGACCAATTCAATCATTTTGTATGCATTGGAGCGCTAGCGCGATAGAAGATATTTATTGCTTGCGACCTTCTGCATCACGCCCTTAATCACAATGCACTGCACAATAAAAAATCGGAGAGTCACATGACGGTACGTAAATCACTCGGAGCACTTCTCGCCACTTCGCTACTCGTTCCTGTGACGGCTTTTGCCGATTACCCGGAACGCTCAATTGAACTGATCGTTCCGTTTGGCCAGGGGGGCGGCAATGACCTGGTGGGTCGCGCTTTCTCTCAATCCCTGGCCGAGTACTCAGGCGTGGATGTTCTGCCGGTCAACCGCACAGGCGGAAGCGGCGCGGTGGGTTTTCATGCCGCTTCATCGGCTCGCCCTGATGGTTACACTATTGCCATGATCAACAGTTCGCTGGTCGGCAACCCTCACATCATCAACGGCTTTCCAGCCAGCATTGATGACTTCACGCCGATCTGCCTGCTTTCCGCCGAGCCGGTAGGCATTGCCGTCAGCGCTAGCAGCGACATCGAAACCCTTGAGGACTGGGTATCTATCGCCCAGGAAGATCCCGACCGTCTTGCGCTGGGCTACACCTCCATTGGCGAGCTGATCGCACTCTCGGCAGGCAATGTTACCGACACCGACCCCACGCTCATTCCCTATTCTGGCTCGGGCGACTCGATTACCGCCGTTATTGGTGGCCATGTGGATGGCGCGGTGGTCTCCGATGCAGAAGCCTACTCACAAGTTCAGGCCGACCAGCTTCGCATGCTGACCTTCTTCAGCGACGAGCGCTCCAAGAGCCTGCCTGACGTTCCTACCTCTGCCGAGGAGGGCTACCCACTGGACATCGGCCTTTTCCGAGCCATCGGCGCACCGGCCGGCCTGCCTGAAGACGTTGAGAGCTACTTGGTCGATGCCTGCACGCAGATCGCTCAGGATGAAGCATTCGTTGAACGGATGAACCGTATCGGCTTTAACGTTCAGCTACGCAACGGTGATGACTTCAAGGCGTGGCTCACACGCCAAAACGAAGCGTTTGCCTCCGCCGCTGGCCTGTTGGAGCAGTAAACCACGACCCATAAGCAGGAGCATTCAGGCCCGACCTGAATGCTCCTGCACTTCGTAGGGATAGCGCTTAGATGAACTATCAGATCCTTAAATACCGGGTGAAAACCATAGAGTTTTGGACACTACTCCTGCTGTTATTAGCGGGAAGTTATTTTCTTGCCCAAGCCCTGGGCATGCCGTTTGAAATGCGCCGCACTATCGGTCCCGGTTTTATTCCCACCATCGTGCTGGTTGGTCTTCTCAGTTGTACGCTCGTAGCACTCGTGCGATTCCTGACCAATCCACACCATAAGATCTTTATTAATTTTCCCGAAGGCTCTGAAGACGACACTACCTTCAAGACGCTGACAGAGTCGCTCAACACGCAAGATGGTCACCGTTTTGACCTTTCGAGCCATGCGGGGCTGGGTAGTTTTTCAGCGCTGAGTGTTATCAAGCGAAGCCACCCCGATACTTCAGTTCTCGCCGCCTCTTCACGGGCAACCCAGGTCAATGCTGAACTGGCTGCACAAGAGCAATTGAGGGGTTTTACGCCACTGACCCTGCTCTACTTCGATGCCTTCGTTCTGGCGGTACGCGTCGGTACTACTACCGCCAACAAGACGCCTGGACAACTCAAGATAGGTTACGACAGTCTGCTTGATGACACCGTCTTTCTGGAAACGCTGCGACAGCATCCAGAACTTTCGGGGCCTTTTGACAAGCAGTGGCAGCCGATGGAGCTTGAGGCACTGCGCGTGGCGCTAGCCGAAGGTAAGGTAGACGGCGTTCTCGCCGCTCGCTCCGAGCTGGAGGAGTCCTTAGAGGCCAATGAACTCACGGTGCTAGAAGCGTTTGATGGAAAAACACCCGGTAACAGCGGGCTAATCTATGGCGAATGGGCAGCGCTTTTCGTACCGAATGATCAAGCAAGCGAGACCCGCCAGCAAAACTCCCAGCGCTTTGAAGAGGCATTTAATGCGCCGGCCTTTACCGCTCAGCTTCAGCACGTTCAGGTGCCCTGGCACTCCAGTAGTTCAGAGGACGCACAGACGCTTCTAGGTGCACTGGCAGATCAGGGTACCCAGGGTGTCGCGGTAAAGGCCCAGCCTGCCCGTGGCCGCGCCTATGCCATCCCTATTACGCTGTTGGCCATTGCGCTCTTTCCATTTCTGATGAATATCGTGGGCTTTATTCTCACCTCCATTCTGGTCACCTCGCTGATCATGGCGCTACTGCGTGCCGAACTGAGTGTCACTGGGCTGATCAAGATCGGGATCATCAACGTGGTGATCGCGGTAAGCACTTATATGGTTTTCTATCACGTCTTCAGTATTCCCCTCCCCTTAGGATTGATCTGGTAAGGAGCCCGGCATGTTTGAGCTATTGATACAAGGGTTTGCATCCCTTCTGGATCCCATCCTTCTGCTGCTGCTGGTCGGGGCGGTCGCCATTGGCATTGTAGTAGGCGCCATGCCGGGGATATCTCCCTCGCTTGGGGTGGCGATTGCCAGCCCATTAACGTTCGTATTCGACCCCTTCACCGGTATCAGTTGCCTGTTAGGTATCTATATCGGCGCCGTTTTTGGTGGCTCGATTCCTGCCACGGTGATCGGTATTCCCGGTTCAGCGATGGCAGTCACCACAGTATTTGACGGCTACCCGATGGGTCGCAAGGGGCAAGCGGGACTGGCGTTGGGGCTCAGTACCATATCGTCATTCATCGGCGGCGTGCTTGCTTCGCTGATACTGATCGTCCTCGCCTATCCGATCTCGCAGTTCGCACTTTCGTTGGGCCCGCGCGAGTATTGCGCCATTGCCGTGCTGGCATTGATGGCCGTCGCCTCACTCTCTGGCGGGTCGTTCCTGAAGGGAGCTATTGCCTGTCTGCTCGGGCTTTTTCTGGCCACTGTCGGGCTTGATGAAATCAACGGACAGCCCCGCTTTACGATGGGCATGCCCTACCTGATGGGTGGCATCCCGTTCATTGCGGTGATTATCGGTTTATTCGCGATTCCGGAAATCATGCAGCGCTTCGAGCGTATTTCTCATCGCACTCAGCCTATCGTACAGGTATCCAAAGTCTTGCCCTCTTGGCCGTTACTGAGACGGCTGATTCCCGCTCAGCTTCGTTCAACCGGCATCGGCACTATTGTAGGGGCAATACCCGGCGCTGGCGCTGATGTGGCCTCACTTATCTCCTATAGTCAGGGGCGTAACCTTTCCAAATACCGGGAACGTTTCGGCTCGGGCGAACCCGAGGGTATTGCCTGCTCTGAAACCGCCAACAGCGCCTCGGGCGTGGGTGCCCTAATCCCTCTCTTGACCCTTGGCCTGCCCGGAGGTGCCGTCACCGCAGTGATCATCGGCAGCTTCATGATTCACGGTCTACAACCTGGCCCGCTATTAATGCGAGACCATGCGCCACTGGTTTATCAGTTTTTTGCCACCACCGTCATCGTCAATTTTATCGTGCTGCTGATCGGCCTTCCAGGCGCCAAGCTTTTCTCTCGGGCGCTTCAGGTGAAAGAGAGCATTCTTTTACCGATCATTTTGCTGATATGCATCATCGGCGCTTACGCGCTCCGCAATAACCCGTGGGACATTCTGGTCATGCTGGGCGTCGGTGTCTTTGGCTACTACATGGCAAAGGCCGGTATTCCGCGTGCACCTATCGTCATCGGTATGACGTTGGGTCCGATCATTGAAAACGAAATCGCTCGAGGGCTTTTGATCACTCGCGGCAACTATCTGGACTTCATCACCCCTATCAGTGCTGTGATCTGGGCCATAGCGTTATTACCTCTTTATTTACCGCTGCTGCGCTACGTGTTTCGACGCATCAGACTTCGCCCGCGTGTCGCAACCAGCACTCCTGAATAACGATTTTGAGGATGAACATGAACGAATTCACTTTCTTCCCCCCAGCTGGTCAACTGCACACTGCAGCGATTGATGGCGGAAGACGAGAAGCGTACTTGCCTACTCCCTGCCTGCAAAATCACGCTTCGTTTCTACATGAACTCGATAATGGTGATCTCCTATGCGCCTGGTTTGGTGGAACACAGGAAGGCGTGCCGGATATCTCCATCTTCGTGGCAAGGCTCGCAAAAGGTGAGCTAGAGTGGTCAGAGCCCCACAAACTCTCTGACGATGCTACCCGTTCTGAGCAGAATCCCGTACTCTTCACCGCCCCCGACGGTGCGCTGTGGCTGATTTATACTGCACAGTTATCCGGTCATCAGAACACGGCCATCGTACGTCGCCGACGCTCATACGATGGCGGTAAGACGTGGAGCGTGACAGAAGATTTATTCAAAACGCCAGGCATCTTTATTCGCCAGCCCCCTGTGTTCACTAAAGATGGAAGCTGGGTGCTCCCGGTATTCCTGTGCCGCGTTGCCGAAGGCGAGCGCTGGACCGGGAACGATGATATCAGCGCCGTCATGGTCTCTAAGGATGCTGGCAATACTTGGCAACAGCAGGACGTTCCCGAAAGCGTTGGCTGTGTACACATGAACATTCAGCCACTAAAAGATGGCTCGTTCATCGCGCTTTATCGCAGCCGCTGGGCGGATTGCATCTACCTGAGCCGTTCGCAAGATGCCGTTAACTGGAGCGCACCAGAGGCAACCGAGCTGCCTAACAACAACTCGTCTATCCAGTTCACCTGCCTGGACAATGGCCACCTTGCACTGGTGTATAACCATCGCCGAGCCTCTCCTAACGCCGAACGGCGCGCCTCGCTTTACGACGATATTGAAGACGCCGAGGATCACGGCGAGTTAGTAGATCAAGCCAGCAACGCTGGAAAGTCAGCCTTCTGGGGTGCACCGCGCGCGCCCATGACGCTTGCGGTCTCAACCGATGGCGGGCACAGCTGGCCAATTCGTCGCGACCTGGAAATCGGTGACGGCTACTGCATGACCAATAACTCGACAGAAAAGAAAAACCGTGAGTACTCCTATCCCACGATCATTCAGGGCCAAGAGGGCGACCTGCATATTGCCTTCACATACTTTCGCCAACGTATCAAGTACGTTCGCGTGAGTGAGGAGTGGGTCAGCAAATAAACGAACTCAAGTCCAATGATACTGAAAGCCTCGCCTGATATAGAGAGCTGTCAAGGGCGAGGCAAACAAGGCGACGTTACCGCTTTTTTTCCGTCACTTACCATCTCCACTTCTTGGAAAACATGGCATGGAGACCATGAAATGGTGGCATATCTATAACATCCTCTATCAACAAGCCACGCATCTACCAGCACCCTCAACCAGATGCATCCCCTCTCGTCTCCTCGCAACCGTCTCGTACATAAACCTTCTGTTAGCGCCACCTCAATTACCGGTGTCTGCTACGCTTAAACAAACAATTAGGTAAACATTGGAACAAATCTATTCATCACAGGAGTGATAACGCAATGTCGCGATTACAAAGACGCCGTACGGGCGCAGGAGTACTGCTTTTAGCCGCTTTAGCAGGTGTTTTTATTTCTGCTTACGCTTATATAACACCGTTGACCGGCGTAACCGGCACGCTGGGCGCATTGGTGGCTATTCTGGCCTGCGTTGTGCTCATTGCCGCGGCACTGGTGCTCTTCAAACTTAACGCCAGCGGCGGCCTCATCGCGCTTCGTACGCTTATTATTATTGGGCTGGCCGGGACATTTTTCGCCGCTATGCTTTTACACCAGTGGTGGCTGGGCGTCGCCATGGTTATAGGCCTGATCGGGCTGATGGTTGATATAACAAGCTCCCCCTCTAAACCCACTCGGACCTGAGGCGCTCTATGCCTGCTCATTATGTAAATACCCAACGCCAATGTGGGCGTTCATCCTCTCGTTTCACTGGCAACCTGCTTTTAGCTCTACTGTTCACACCGTTACCGCTATTGGCGCAAGCGCTGCCATCCGAGCATAGCGAACCTTTAAACGAGACAAATAGCCGCCAGGCAACTCCGCTAGTACCCGAAGAAGCCATTTGGGATAGCTTTCACGGGCAGCTTAATGCGCAAAAATATAGCCCCCTGAATCAGATCAATGTAGACAACGTGGGTAATTTAGAAAAAGCGTGGGAGTTTCATACCGGCGATGTCTCCGATGGCTCTGGCGATATTCCTCCCACGGTTTGGTCAGCAACCCCGGTATTTGCCAACGATACGCTCTATATAGGCACGCCGTTTTATCGCGTATTTGCCCTGGACCCCGCCACCGGCGAGCAGCGCTGGATGTTTGATACCGAATCCTCTCTTGAAGCCTTGACCCAGCCAGCGCTTAAAAGCCGCGGGGTAGCCTACTGGGAAGCGGACGAGCCTTCTGACAATGCCTGCGATAAAATTATCTACTTCGGCACCATGGATGCTCAGCTTTTCGCACTCGATGCCGATAGCGGTGAACCCTGTGAAGACTTTGCTGATAACGGCGTTTTGAACGTTAACCAGTGGAATAATATTCCCGAAGATTGGCCGTTATCGCTCTTGCAACCGCCCACCGTCGTAGGTGACCGGCTTATCCTGGGCTGGGCGGGTAAAGATTGGGCAACCAGTGAAGCCCCTTCGGGTACCGTTTTCTCGATTAATGCGCGCACAGGCGAGCTTGAGTGGGCCTTTGAAGCGCTATCTGAAGAGGTGCGTGAACGCAGCGGTACTGCCAATGTTTGGACTCACATGGCAGCCGATGAAGAACTTGGGCTTGTATACTTGCCCATCTCTTCGCCCTCGCCCAACTTTTGGGGCGGTAATCGCACCGAGGAAGTGCCGCTGGCCACGTCCACGACCGCACTGGATATTGAAACCGGAGACGTCGTATGGTCACGCCAGTGGGTACATCACGACCTATGGGACTACGACATTAACGCCGCACCTACCCTAATGGATATTACGGTCGATGGTGAAGAGATACCGGCGTTAATGCAGGCCACCAAAATGGGTTTTCTCTTCGTGGTTAATCGTGAAACCGGCGAAGACGTATGGCCGATTGAAGAGCGCGAGGTACCTAGTGGTGATGGCACGGTAGAGGGCGAAGTCTACTCTCCCACACAGCCATTTCCCACCAAACCCGCCCCGCTTCTTGACCAGTCAGAGAAACCCAACATCTGGGCGCTGGCCGATGCGGTGAGCTTTGGCCAGTGTTCCGCCCTTTGGGATGATCTTTGGTACGAAGGCATGTACACCCCACCCACCCCCCAGGGTGAAGGAACACTTGCCTACCCGGACAGTGCCGGTGGCGTGCAGTGGGGCGGCGTGGCCTTTGACCCGGTTAACCAAACGGCCGTCGTCAATACGTCACATATTGTGCAGTACGTGAAGCTATTTAATCGTGAAGACTTTGAAGAAGCCGACAGTGGCTCAGGTAATGAAAGCGGGTACTCTCCCCAGGAGGGCGCGCCCTACGGCATGCGCTTGGAAGTAGCACTTAACTGGCTTGGCATGCCCTGCTGGGAACCGCCCTTTGGCGAGTTGGTGGCGCTGGATATGACCACTGGCGATGTGAAGTGGCGCCGCCCGGTGGGCGCTTCACAGCAGTATGGTTTTTTCATGCCTGAGCGCTGGGGCTCACCGACCATTGGCGGCCCGGCAATCACGGCAGGAGGGCTTATATTTATCGGCGCATCAATAGACGCCAAGCTTCGCGCTTACTCGCTTGAAACCGGCGAGCAGCTTTGGTCTGACCAGGCGGAAGCGCCCGCAGTCGCCAATCCTGCCGTTTACGAGTACGAGGGCCGACAATATGTGGCGTTCGTAGCCGGGGGCAATACGATTGTCAAAGATCAGGTAGGCGACCAACTGGTGGTCTATGCCCTACCGGAGTAACCGTACCTTGTAAACACCATAACCCAAAGGGGCGACCCGTGTTTTGCAACACGGGCCGCCCCTTTATCTATTCCTACCATGTTCGAAGAAGCCGTATCCGCTACCGCATGGTGCGTGCCTGCCTTCTATTGAGGCGAGTTTGTATCACGCTTTGTCAATGCCGATTCCATCCGGTCCAATTGAGCACGCAGTTCTCGAACATCGCTACGTAATCCCTGTATTTCAGCTTCTTCCCCTTCGCCATTGTCCAGCGCCATCTGGGCGCTCTCTTTTTGCATGACGTCCAGCACAATGCCGATCATCATATTGAGAAAGATAAAGGCGTTGAGGAATATGAACGTTAAGAAGTAGATCCAGGCATAGGGAAAGTGTTCCATCGTCGGGTACAGAACGGCGGTGGCCCAGCTTTCAAACGTTGCTACCTGGAAAAGCGTTAGCATGGCCAGTGCAATATTGCCCCATAGCTGCTCATCGACGGTGTGGAACAAGAAGCTGCCGATTGCGGCATAAATGTAGAAAATGATAAACATCAAAAGCACCACGTATCCCATACGCGGTATGGATTTGATCAGCGCCGACAGCAGCATTTGAAGCTCAGGAATCATTGACACCAGGCGCAGCACGCGGAAGATGCGCAGCAAGCGCGCCAGCAATACCATTTCCGACTCGTCCATGGGGATTAGACTGGCGGTAACAATCAGAAAATCAAAGACATTCCAGCCTTTCTTAAAGAAATCCCGCAGTCTGGGCTCTGCCGCCATACGGATCAGAATTTCGACCAGAAAAAACACCGTCACCGCCATATCCAGAACGCCGAGCCACTGCTCAAACCGGCTCACCTCATCGTAGGTGCGTGCGCCAATTACCAGCGCCGATATCACAATGATGGCAATCACAAACGTCTCAAAAAACTTATTGCTACGCAGCTTTTCAAAGCGTGCCTGCCAGGTACTAAAGGAAGTGCTCATTGCTGTAAAGTTCTCGCAAGCATAGAAAATTCAAAAAATAGTTTAAAAAATGAGAAGCATTATTCATCCTCCCCATGCGGCAACGCAAATGCTACCTGCAATAACCGCCATCCGTTTGGGGCGTGCATCAACGGCAAGCACCCAATCACTTGCTCTTGTTCATTGAATAAGCGGACCGATTATACGAAAGCCGCACATCTTCAAAACAAGTGATATTCTACGGTTTCGCTTAATTTACCCTTGGCCCTAGGTGTATTCTCCTCACTTTGCGGCTTTTTTTGAGATTTTATTGCGCTGGATGAGCCCATGACACTGCTTTGGATAGCCTTATTACCGTTGCTTGGGGTACTGGTGCCACTGATCACCGCTCAACGCGACCGCTCTGTGTGTTCGCTCGCGACGAGCGTGATACCGGCTGCCGCCCTGCTACTCACCTTACTTCAGGTCCCTGCTCTTCTGGATGGTGAAACGTTGCGCTTCCATGCTGAATGGATGCCTGAGCTTGGCTTGGCACTTGCCTTTCGTCTGGATGGCCTGTCCTTGCTTTTCAACCTCCTGATTCTGGGAATCGGCCTACTCGTATTGCTGTATGCCCACTTCTATTTGGGCAAAGATGAACCTGTAGGGCGTTTCTACGCTTTCCTGATGCTGTTCATGGCCTCTATGGTCGGTATCTCAATGTCCGACAACCTGATTCTTTTATGGTTGTTCTGGGAGCTTACGAGTCTCTCCTCGTTTCTATTGATCGGCTTTTGGTCTTATCGCAACGATGCGCGTAAAGGCGCACGTATGGCGCTAACCGTGACCGGTGCAGGCGGCCTTGCCCTATTAGCGGGGCTATTACTGCTCGGCGATATGGCCGGTAGCTTCAATATGAGTGATGTGCTGGCCAGTGGTGCCACCATTGTGGCGGACCCACGCTACCCCATCATGCTGGCGCTCATCCTATTAGGCGCTTTCACCAAATCGGCGCAATTTCCGTTTCATTTCTGGTTACCGCATGCCATGGCGGCGCCTACCCCGGTTTCCGCTTATCTGCATTCAGCCACCATGGTTAAGGCGGGCATCTTTTTAATGGCCCGGCTCCACCCAGCGATTGCCGGTAGCGAGCTTTGGAGCGTGGTGGTACCGCTTATCGGTTCAATCACGCTGCTATATGGCGCCTGGTTTGCCCTGTTCAAGACAGACCTAAAAGGTATTTTGGCGTTTTCTACCATTAGCCACCTGGGCTTGATTACGGTGCTATTGGGTATCGGCACGCCTATGGCCGTTTTGGCGGCGCTGTTTCATATCGTTAACCACGCCACATTCAAAGCAGCGCTTTTCATGAGCGCAGGCATCATCGACCATGAAACCGGCACACGTGAGCTTAAGCAGTTGGGCGCGCTGCGCAAAACCATGCCCATCACTGCCCTACTTACGACACTGGCCGCTGCGGCGATGGCAGGCGTACCCTTCTTTAATGGATTTCTCTCCAAGGAGATGTTCTTTACTGAAACATTAGCCACGCCCGTACTGGGCGGATTAAGTTGGTTAATCCCTGCGCTGGCCGCCATAGGTGGCATTCTTTCCGTTGCCTACTCGGTACGTCTGGTGTATGCGGTGTTCTATGCGCCCGCGAAGGAAGCGTCACCCAAGGCGCCTCATGAGCCACCACACCTGATGCGTTTTCCGGTCGAACTGCTGGTAGTGCTCTGCATGCTGGTAGGTTTATTCCCCACGCTGATGGTCAATAACCTGCTAGAGCTGGCGACACAAGCGGTGCTCGGTGAACCGTTGGATTTCCACTTGGCTATTTGGCACGGCGTGAACCTGCCACTCATCATGAGTATGGTGGCATTTGTTGTGGGTGTTGTCCTTTACTGGCGCCATGCTGATCTACGTCATTTCGCCCAATCGTTTGCCAGCGTCGATGCAAGCCGTGTGTTTGAGCGCGCAATGATCAGCCTTGAGCAACGAGCAGAAGCACTCGTGGCCGCCTGGGACGGTCATTCGCTTCAGCGCTTTGTGGGCTGGCTTTTGCTGTCCACGCTGATCATGGGCGTTATCGGCTTATCGCAAATTACCGAGCTTACCGGCCCCAAAGGCAACCAGCCAATTGATGGCGTGCTACTGCTAGGCGCTGGCATGTTGATTTTTGGCGGTATCGCCACAGCCGCCACTCACCGCTACCGGCTAATTTCACTACTCATGCTGTCGGTGGTGGGACTCTTTGTAGCCCTTACGTTTGCGCGCTTCTCTGCACCGGACCTGGCGTTGACGCAGCTCTCAGTGGAAGTGGTAACGATGATTTTGCTGATGCTAGCGCTTTTTTTCCTGCCTCAAAAGACGCCACCCGAGTCCAGTCCCAAGCGCAATCTGCGCGACATGCTGTTAGCGGGTTCATTGGGACTTGTCATCGCCAGCATTAACTATGCGGTGATGACGCGAGATACCCTGTCGATCTCTAACTTCTTTATGACCAATAGCGTTCCTGGCGGCGGCGGCCATAATGTGGTCAACGTTATCCTGGTCGATTTCCGTGGCTTCGATACCCTGGGCGAGATCACGGTGCTAGCCTTGGCGGGCTTGGCGATTTTCAAATTGCTCAACCGTTTACGCCTGTTTATCCCGCACAGCGACGGAGAAGGCCGCGTTTGGTCACCTGATCGTTATCCGGCCATCCTGACCTCTATTTCACTAGCTCTATTGCCGTTGGCGTTGCTGGTGTCGGCGTTTATTTTCTTGCGTGGCCACAATGAGCCCGGCGGCGGCTTTATCGCTGGCTTGATCACCGCTGTTGCGCTGATTCTTCTGTATATGGCACGTGGCGTGGAGTGGACGCAACAGCGTTTGAACTTCCCCTTCCAACCCGTTGCCATTGCGGGGGTTGCGGTGGCGACGCTAACCGGCTTGGGTAGCTGGTTGTTCGGCTACCCCTTCCTGACCTCTGCCTTCAGCTACTTTAGCCTGCCGGTAGTAGGTAAGTTTGAGCTGGCCACTGCCCTGCTGTTTGATCTCGGCGTTTATCTCGCCGTCGTCGGCGCCACCCTGATGATTCTAGCCAACCTGGGCAAGGTCACCACGGCTCACCGGCCAGTGGCTGATGAGTCCAAGGACGATGAGGTCACGCCGCCACCCGCCAAGGAGCAAAGCTGATGGAATTACTTTACGCAATCACCACCGGCGTACTTAGCACCTGTGGCCTCTATTTAACGCTTCGGGGACGTACTTTTCCCGTGGTGGTAGGTCTAACGCTGCTTTCTTACGCCGTGAACCTGTTTCTATTTTCGATGGGTGGGCTAACCACCGACGGCCCGGCCATTGTTCATGGCGAAGGCGTTTATGCCGACCCGCTGCCTCAAGCGCTAGTGCTTACCGCCATCGTTATTGGCTTCGCAATGACTGCTTTCGTCGTGATTCTCGCGATGCGCGCCCGCAGTGAAGTGGGCAACGATCATGTAGACGGTAAGAAGGAAGACCGCGAATGATGCAACACCTGATTGTTTTTCCTATCGTCCTGCCGTTGATCGCCGGCATTATGCTGCTCTACCAGCGCCAGGGATTGGTTCGCTACAAACGTATCGTGAGCGTTGTGGCCACTGTTCTATTATTGGCCGTGGCGATAGGCCTGATTAGCCAAGCCATGCGTGGCGAGATTCTTTACTACGCATTGGGCAACTGGCAAGCGCCTTTCGGCATCGTACTGGTGCTCGACCGCCTATCTGCCTTGATGCTGCTGATCACAGCTCTGCTTGCGGTGGGTGCCGTGATATTTGCCTGTGCAGGGGATGATGAAAAAGGCAGCAATTTTCACGGCCTTTTTCAGTGGCAACTCCTGGGCATTAATGGCGCGTTTCTAACCGGCGACTTGTTCAATCTGTTCGTCTTTTTTGAAGTACTGCTTCTCGCCTCTTACGCGCTGCTGCTACACGGTGGTGGCAAAGCACGTATCCAGGCGAGCGTGCATTACGTAGTACTCAACCTGGCAGGTTCTTCACTGTTTCTGATAGCGGTAGGTACGCTTTATGGCGCTACGGGAACGCTTAACATGGCCGATATGGCTCTGCGCGTAGCCGAACTGCCTGCTGAACGACAAGGCCTGGTGACCGCTGGCGCGTTAATGTTGCTGGTGGTATTTGGCTTGAAAGCCGCCATTTTGCCGCTCTATTTCTGGCTACCGCGCGCTTATTCAGCGGCGCCCGCCCCGGTGGCGGCTCTCTTTGCCATTATGACCAAGGTCGGCATCTACGCCATCCTGCGCGTTTATCTGCTGATTTTTGGCGAAAGCGCGGGCGCACTGACCGCACTGGAGCAGCCATGGGTATGGTGGCTCGGCTTGGCAACGCTCGTTGCCTCTGGGGTAGGCATTATGGCTGCCCGAGATCTGAAACTACTGGTCGCTTACCTTGTGCTGCTGTCGGTGGGCACGCTTTTGGTCGGTGTGGGCATGCGAACAGAGCAAGCGACTTCAGCGCTTCTTTACTATTTGATTCATACCTCCTTGATTACGGGTGGTTTATTCCTGCTGGCCGAAATGATCGGATTGCAGCGCGGCAAGGCGGGGACTCGGCTGGTGAAAAGCCGTCCCATGACCCAAGGCAAGGCGTTAGGGTTACTGTTTCTTGTAGGTGCTGTCGCCGTTGTGGGCGTTCCGCCACTTTCCGGCGCCTTGGGTAAAGCACTGGTGCTCAACGCCGCTGAAGGTGCTCAGCGATTATGGCTATGGCCTACTCTACTGCTGGTTAGTTTGGCAGCCTTGATTGCTCTGTCACGCGCAGGCTCCACGATCTTCTGGCGTAGCTATCGCGGCAGTTTAGGCGGCAATGCGTTGCCACGCCGCCAATGGTTTGCCGTCATCTGGCTGCTAAGCGCGGCCCCCTTAATGACCCTTTTTGCGGGGCCCATCAGTAGCTACACCCAGGCAACGGCCGAGCAGCTATCACAGCCACAAATCTTGATCGACACGCTGCTACTTGATGCAGGAGATGCCCCATGATTACCCCGCGCTCCTGGCTGCCGACGCCAGTTTTATCGCTATTATTACTGGGCGTCTGGCTGCTGCTTGCACGCAGTTACGCCCCCGGGCAAATCGTGCTGGGCGGCATACTGGCCATTATCATTCCACTGGTGACCTATCAGTTCTGGGACACGACTCTACGCATCAAAAAGCCCTGGGTGCTGCTGCGGTTTATCTTGAGGGTTTTAAAGGATATCGTCGTCGCCAACTTTGAGGTGGCTTGTCTAGTGGCCAACCCTTGGCGCAGGCTAACGCCACATTTTATTGAATACCCTTTAATGCTGGAGGAGCGCTTCACCATTACGCTGCTGGCCAGCACCATCAGTCTGACGCCTGGCACGGTATCAGCCAACCTGCGTCTCGACGGTCAATCGCTATTAATCCATGCTCTAAATGTTGATGATGAAGAGGAACTGATCAGGCAGATCCGCGAGCGGTATGAGCGCCCTCTCAAGGAGATTTACGAATGCTAAGCATTGCTTTGTACATTACCCTGGCGCTTGTCGTCATGGCACTGCTAATGAACCTCTTTAGGCTTACCGTGGGGCCAGACCTCCCGGACCGCGTACTGGCGCTGGATACCATGTACGTTAATTCCATCGCACTGATTGTTCTGCTGGGGCTATGGCTTAACAGCAAAACCTATTTCGAGTCGGCGCTGCTGATTGCCATGCTGGGCTTTATCAGCACCGTGGCCGTGTGCAAATACATTCTGCGCGGAGACATTATCGAATGAACGCATTTTCTGTCTCGTATCACCCGGAGGCGTCGCCATGCCGATCTTTGTAGAAGCACTTATTTCCTTAATGCTTATCACCGGCGGCGTATTCGTATTTATCGGCTCACTGGGAATGGCTCACCTACGCGATTTTTATATGCGCCTGCATGGCCCTACCAAGGCCACTACGCTGGGTATTGGCTGCATGCTGATTGCCTCAATGGGTTATTTTTGGAGCGTCGATGGTCACATTGATATTCAGGAGCTGCTCATCACACTATTTCTGTTTATTACCGCCCCTGTCAGCGCCCATTTGCTTGCCAAAACCGGCCTGCACTTGCGTTTGAAGCATACCCAAAAAACGCAAGGCAAACCGATAGAGCTTCGCTCAGAGGAAGTCGGTGATAAACCCGTCCCCCATCCCGACAAAGGCCACGGTTAGCCCTCCGGCCATGGCCCTGTAGTGAGAAAAACAGTCTCTACACGGTCACGGTTTCTAAACTTCCACAGCCCACAATCGATAGGTAAAGCGCTTAACAATGACAGAGATAGTAGTGGTCGTTAGCGCTTTCCGGTAAGCTCCACAGCGTTTTTGACCATAATGAGGTGAATGTATGTGGAGCCTCCTACGGCTGTCTGCCATTACGCTATCGCTATGTGTGTTAGCCGGTTGCTCAGACCCCAAAATAGATACCAGCTCCATGCCGGCCGCGGTTGTCTCAATTGAGAATGTACGTGAAGCGATGCCTGCTTATAAGCGCGATGAGTTTGATAAAGCGCTCGCTATTATGGCGATGCCAAACTTTGGCAGTATGGCCTTACTTAGCACTAAGCGAATGAATGCAGCCGAGATCGCTGAATCGGCCAACGTTCGCATGCATGGTTTAACGGGCGACCAGGTAATTAAACGCGCCGACGATATTCTACGCGAGAGGCGAGCCAGAGAGCGTCAGCAGGCGCTCTCAACCCTTGCCCGGTTGACTGAAAAGCAAGCGCGGGCAGCTACAGACCGCGAGCAACGGGAACGCTTTAGCATTGATAGCGCACGCTATTATATAAGCCAAAGCCCATACGGCACGCCGGAACCAGCGCTGGATATTGAGGTGACCAATCATACGGAGCAGGCCGTCTCGCAAGTATTTTTAAGAGGTGTTGTGACCAGCGCTGACCGGTCCGCGCCCTGGGTTGATGAAACGTTTTACTATGTAATTGCGGGCGGTCTTGAAGCAGGTGAAACGGCCATGTGGCGCTTGGCACCTAATCGTTTTAGCGCCTGGGGAAACACGCAAATACCCAGCGAGGTAACGCTCACGGTAACCGTTGAAGGCCTTGACGATGCAGAAGGCAACCCGTTATGGGATTCGCCTGAACTCAGTAAGAGCGAGGTAGAAAGGCTTGAGCACCTGAACCACGAGTATCAGGGCATTGCACTATCCACCACCCAGTAGTTGTCGGATTTATATAGCGCGTACTATTGAGTCGGTACGTTACGCACCGACTCATTGGCTAGCCGAAAAGCACTTAATCAATCAGGTCCGTTTGGCGATAACCAATCAGATACAGCACGGCATCAATGCCCAGTGTCGAGATCGCCTGACGCGCTTGAGCGCGTACTAACGGCTTGGCTCGAAACGCGATACCCAATCCCGCTTTAGCCAGCATTTTCAGGTCATTGGCGCCATCGCCCACAGCAATGGTCTGCTCCAACGTAAAGCCTTCGCGCAGCGCAATCTGCTCCAAAAGCTCTGCCTTGCGCTCAGCATCAACGATCGGCAACGTCACTTCACCAGTGACTTTACCGCTCTCAATCACCAGCTCATTAGCATGAATCTCATCAAAGCCGAGTTTTTCCTGTAAATGGCGGGCAAAATAGGTAAAGCCCCCGGATAGAATCACGGTGCGGTAACCGAAGCGCTTTAAATTAGCCATCAAACGCTCTACGCCATCCATTAACGGCAGCTCTTCGGCAATCTTGATCAGCACCGACTCATCCAGGCCTTTCAGCTTGCTCATGCGTTCGCGAAAGCTCTCCTGAAAATCCAGCTCGCCACGCATGGCCCGTTCGGTCACCTCGGCAACCTCATCACCCACCCCGTGATGCCGGGCCAGCTCATCAATCACTTCGGCTTTGATCAGCGTGGAATCCATATCGAAGCACACAAGGCGGCGATGGCGCCGCCAGATCGAGTCTTCCTGGATGGCGATATCCACGCCATGTTCGCCTCCTAGTGCCAACGCCTTTTCGCGCAGCGCTTCGATATTCGCCTCGTCGCCACGTAACCAGCACTCAACGCAGGCACCGCCGGAAGGCGCGCTACCGTCCAGCGATTCACGCCCAGAAAGCCGGTGAATCAGCTCGACTGTTAACCCAAATTCTGCCGTTAAAATACCGATTTCAGCCAGTATGCCTGCCGGTAAATGCGGCGCCAGCAGTGTCAAAATCAGACGAGGCTGACTTGCCTCATTACTCCAGCGTTGATAATCGCCGGGGTTAACCGTAATCGCCTGAATATCCAGCCCTAGCGCATCGCCCGCCTCACTGAGCGTCGCCTCCAACGCGTTATCGTGTTCAAGCCCCACCAGGGCTTCCAGAGAGAGCATGCCAAACGTCACGCTTTGATTAATATCCAAAAGCTGGGCGTTCGTGCGGGCCAACACTTTTCCAAAGCCCTCTAGCTGACCGGAACGCGCCATACCGGTTGCACGAATTAAACAACGTTTTGTCATGAGCTACTCTCCCGCCTCTAACCGATCAACTTTTTGGAAGCCGCGCGGCAACTTGCTGCCTCGCCGCCCTCTTTCGCCGCGATAATACGCCAAATCATCCGCTTTCAAGGTCAGCTTGCGCTTACCGGCGTGAACCAGCAGTGCGTCGCTTGCCGAAAGAACAGTAACGTCACGTACAAATTCCTCGCGTCGGGCGGCTCTCGGACCGGGGATATCGAGCATTTTGTTGCCTTTACCCTTGGTCATTTCAGGCAACTGCTCAAGCGGGAACAGCAGTAGTCGGCCTTCGTTAGACACCGACGCCACCCACAGCTCTTCACCGTCCGGCACCTCGATGGGCGCCATCACGCTGCAGCCTTTGGGTACGCTGAGTACCGCTTTACCGGCTTTATTTTTACCGGTAAGCGCGTCCAAACGGGCCATAAACCCATAGCCACCGTCGCTTGCCAATACAAAGCGCCGCTCGGGCGGGGCAAGCATTAGCCCAGCCATTTGTGCCCCTGCCGAGACATTTGCCCGACCGGTCACCGGTTCACCCTGGCCCCGCGCGCTGGGCAAATTATGGGCCGCTAGGGTGTAAGCGCGTCCCGTGTCGTCCAGCACTACCAGCGGCTGGTTGGTTTTTCCCCGGGCGGCCAGATGGAAGCTATCACCGGCTTTATAGGACAACCCTTCAGGATCAATATCGTGCCCTTTGGCAGCGCGAATCCAGCCTTTATCAGACAACACTACGGTGATCGGATCAGCGCCCAGCAGCTCAACTTCCGAAAGTGCCTTGGCTTCACTGCGCTCAACCAACGGTGAGCGGCGCTCGTCGCCGTGCTCTTTGCCCGCCGCACGAATCTCTTTTTCGATCAGCGTGGTTAGTTTTGCTTCACTGCCCAGCAAGCCCGTAAGGTACTTATGCTCTTTTTCCAGCTCGTCCTGCTCGCCGCGAATTTTCATCTCTTCGAGCTTGGCAAGGTGGCGCAGGCGCAGTTCGAGAATCGCTTCAGCCTGGCGCTCAGAGAGACTAAAAGTGGCGATTAGCGAGGCTTTCGGGTCATCTTCCTCACGAATAATCCGGATCACTTCGTCAAGATCCAGATAGGCCGTCAGCAAGCCTTCCAAAATGTGCAGACGGTCTTCAACCTTGCCCAGGCGGTGCTCCAACCGGCGGCGCACCGTGGTGCGGCGAAAGCGTAGCCACTCGCCCAGCATATCCGTTAGGGGCATGACCCGCGGGCGGCCGTCCAGGCCGATCACGTTCATATTTACCCGCACGTTCTTTTCCAGGTCCGTGGTGGCAAACAGGTGGGCCATCAGCGACTCGACATCCACGCGGCTGGAGCGCGGCTCAATCACTAAGCGCGTGGGCTCTTCGTGTGTTGATTCATCACGAAGATCGGCCACCATGGGGAGCTTTTTCGCCTGCATCTGTGCGGCAATCTGCTCAAGCACCTTGGCACCGCTGACCTGATACGGTACGGCGGTGATCACGATATTGGCGTCTTCGCGGGTATAGCGAGCACGCAGTTTTACCGAGCCTCGGCCTGACTCATAAAGCCTACGTAGGTCGGCTTGGGGCGTGATGATTTCCGCGTCCGTAGGAAAGTCCGGCGCGGGTACAAACGCCATCAGGTCGGTCGTGGTCGCCTGTGGGTTGCGCAGCAGATGGCAGGTAGCCTCGACCACTTCGCTAACGTTGTGCGGCGGAATGTCAGTGGCCATGCCTACGGCGATTCCGGTACCGCCATTGAGCAGTACATGGGGCAGCTTGGCAGGCAGTACGAGGGGTTCCTGCATCGTGCCGTCAAAATTGGGTGCCCAGTCGACTGTGCCCTGCCCCAATTCGCCCAACAGCACTTCAGAAAACCTGGAGAGCTTGGCTTCGGTATAGCGCATAGCGGCAAACGATTTAGGGTCGTCTGGACTCCCCCAGTTGCCTTGGCCATCCACCAGTGGGTAGCGATAGCTAAACGACTGCGCCATCAGCACCATGGCTTCGTAACAGGCGCTGTCACCATGGGGGTGAAACTTACCCAATACGTCGCCTACGGTACGCGCTGATTTTTTGTACTTGGCGTTGGCGTGAAGCGCCAACTCACGCATGGCGTAAATGATCCGCCGCTGTACGGGTTTCATACCGTCGCCAATGTTAGGCAGCGCACGGTCTAGAATGACGTACATCGAGTAGTCGAGGTACGCTTTTTCGGTATAGTCGCGCAAGGAGAGACGTTCGACATCGCCTTCCGCTACCTGAATATCCATGCTCATCGGGGGTTATACCTCAATGTCTGCGAGGTTGCCGTAATCTTCCAGCCACTTCTTGCGGTCACTGGCGCGCTTCTTGGCGAGCAGCATATCCATCATTTCCATGGTGCCGTCGCCCTCTTCCAGCGTTAGCTGCACCAGGCGGCGGGTTTCGACCGCCATGGTAGTTTCCCGCAGCTGTAGCGGGTTCATTTCACCCAAGCCCTTAAAGCGCTGTACATTCGGAGTGCCGCGTTTTTTTGCCAGCTGTTTGAGAACGGCATTTTTTTCGCTCTCATCGAGTGCATAGTGGACCTCTTTACCTAAATCGATGCGGTAAAGGGGTGGCATGGCGACAAACACATGGCCTGCATCCACTAGCGCGGGGAAATGACGTACAAACAGCGCACACAGCAGCGTGGCAATATGCAGGCCGTCGGAGTCCGCATCCGCAAGAATACAAATCTTGTGGTAGCGCAGCTTTTCGAGATTCGCGCTACTGGGGTCCGCGCCAATGGCAACGGCGATGTCATGAACTTCCTGAGAGCCATAAATGTCGTGGGTCTCGACTTCCCAGGTATTCAAAATCTTACCGCGCAGCGGCAGAATTGCCTGGGTTTCACGATTACGTGCCTGCTTGGCGCTGCCCCCGGCCGAGTCGCCCTCGACCAGAAACAACTCGCTGAGCGATGGGTCCTGGCCTGAGCAGTCCGCCAGCTTACCCGGCAGTGCAGGGCCTGACGTCACCTTTTTACGGGCTATCTTCTTGGCCTTTTTCTGGCGATGCTGGGCGGCGTTGATCACTAGCTCAGCCAACTGCTCGGCTTGATCGATATGATGGTTTAGCCACAGCGAGAATGCATCCTTCACTACCCCGGATACAAAACCTGCAATAGTGCGTGATGACAGCCGCTCTTTGGTTTGCCCAGCAAACTGAGGGTCGAGCATTTTCACCGAGAGCACGAAAGAGACGCGCTCCCAAAGATCATCGGCGGTGAGTTTGATGCCGCGCGGCAGCAGGCTACGATATTCACAAAACTCGCGCAGTGCATCCAGCAGTCCTGATCGAAAACCGTTAACGTGAGTGCCACCTTGCGGCGTGGGGATCAAGTTAACGTAGCTTTCTAGCAGCGATTCACCGCCTTCCGGCAGCCATTGAATAGCCCAATCCACACCGTGCTCGTCGTCACTAAAGTGACCAACAAACGGCTCATTAGGCAGCACTTCATAACCATCGGTGGCTTCGGCTAAATAGTCGCGCAGGCCATCAGCATAGGCCCATTCCGTCGTTGTTCCATCTGGCTCAATCAGCGTAACGGCAAGCCCTGGGCAGAGTACCGCTTTGGCGCGCAGTAGATGTTTAAGCTTTGAAACGGCCAGTTTGGGGCTGTCGAAATAGCTTTCATCCGGCCAAAAACGCACCAGGGTTCCGGTAGCACGTTTCGCAGCCTTGCCGATTTCATGCAGATTTTCGACTTTTTCGCCGTGCTCAAAGGCAATCGCATGACGCGCGCCGTCACGAGTCACTTCTACTTCCAAGCGCCGTGAAAGCGCGTTGACGACCGAGACGCCAACGCCGTGAAGGCCACCGGAAAACCGATAGCTTGAAGAGGAGAACTTACCGCCAGAGTGCAGCTTGGTAAGAATCAGCTCCACCCCTGAAACGCCGTGCTCGGGGTGAAGGTCAATCGGCATACCTCGGCCGTCATCCTGAACCTCGATGCCCCCATCGCTGTGCAACATGACACGAATAAAAGAGGCGTGGCCCGCCAGCGCTTCATCGACGCTGTTATCAATCACTTCTTGGGCCAGGTGATTGGGCCGTGAGGTATCGGTGTACATACCGGGACGCTTACGTACCGGCTCGAGCCCTGACAGGACTTCGATAGAACTCGCGCCGTACTGAGAGGCATCAAACTGGGTCATGTAACGTCGGTTCCTGAAGGGTAAAGCTGGCAGCCGCCTGTGACTCGTACAGGCAGCCGACAAAGATTGCTAGAATAGCAAAAAGCTGTATATCCAGCCATATCTAATACATGGCAGGAAAAGTGGAAGCACGCTTTTTTCATAGACGCCAGAGGCAGTTACCCATCCTGCTCTGCCGCCCAAAACGCCTCGATCAATCCGCGGCTGGAGGCATCCATGCGCGTAATGTCGCCCTGCCCATCGATAATGCCCTGGGTATCGGTCGCGATCTGCTTGCCAAGCTCCACCCCCCACTGATCGAACGGGTTGATATCCCAGATAACGGCTTGAACAAAGACCTTATGTTCGTAAAGAGCGATTAACGCCCCTAGCGTGGTCGGCGTTAGCTTATCAAGCAATACAGTGGTCGATGGCTGGTTGCCACGGTAGCGTTTGTGCTCAGGACGGGGGCCATCATCTTCTAACGCGTCATCGCCCAGCATCAGAACGCGAGACTGGGCGAAGCAGTTAGCAAGCGCCAGCCGGTGCTGCGCCTTAAGGTGACGGCGAGTATCTGGGTCTTCTACCTCATCGTAACGCTTGAGCGGGGCGATAAAGTCACACACAACCGACTGAGTGCCCTGGTGAAGCAGTTGATAAAACGCGTGCTGGGCATTGGGGCCCAGCTGCCCCCACAGTACCGGGCAGGTTGAATAATTTACGGCCTGGCCTTGGCGGGTAACCGACTTGCCGTTGGACTCCATTTCCAATTGCTCAAGGTAGGCGGCAAAATATTCCAACCGGCCATCGTAAGGCAGGATCGAGTGGGCGCGGATATCCAGAAAATTAACGTTCCAGATACCGGCCAAGGCTAGCAGCACAGGCAGATTGTCTTCCATGGGCGCTTCACTGAAGTGGCGGTCCATGGCGTGGGCTCCGGCCAACAGCGCGCGAAAATGCGTCATGCCTACGACCAAGGCAATCGGCAAACCAATCGTGCCCCATAGCGAATAGCGCCCGCCTACCCACTCCCAGAATTTAAGCTGGTGGTCTGGCGCAATGCCCCACTCGCTCATTTTCTCGGGACTGGCCGACACGCCAATAAAGTGTTGGCGCACAATGAGTTCAGCGCTTACCGGTGGAGCGCTAACAAAATCACTATGCTGAGTTAAACGGCCCAACAGCCAGTCTCTGGCCGTATTGGCATTGGAAAGTGTATCAATGGTGGTAAACGACTTGGAGGAAAGCACAAAGAGGGTCGTTTCCGGATTTAGGCGCCCTAAATAATCGGCCAACTGCGAGCCATCCATGGTGGAGGCAAAATGCACCTCAACAG
This sequence comes from Halomonas sp. TP35, assembly GCF_052375975.1. Taxonomy (NCBI): domain Bacteria; kingdom Pseudomonadati; phylum Pseudomonadota; class Gammaproteobacteria; order Oceanospirillales; family Halomonadaceae; genus Halomonas; species Halomonas sp. TP35. Next base: position 539,106 of record NZ_JBQSUZ010000002.1, read on the forward strand.
GATGAATATTGTCAGGCCGATAATCGGCCAGCGCGTGGGTCACCATCAACGGCCCTAAATCCGAGCCGCCGACGCCCAAATTCACCACATGCCGAATGGGCTTTCCCGTGGCTCCTCGCCACTGTCCGGCGTGCAAACGGCACACCAGGCGCTCCATTTGTGCCAGGCTTTCCTGCACCCCGGCGACAATATCTTCCCCTTCAACGTTCAGCGTTGCATCGGCCGGTAAACGCAGCGCTGTGTGCAAGGCTGGGCGGTTCTCACTAACGTTAACCCGCTTGCCGCTTAACAAAGCATCAATGGCGCTGGGCACACCCGCATCGTGCGCCAACGCTAACAGATGCTCAAGCGTATCGTCGTCCCAGCGCTGCTTGGAAAGATCCAGCGTCAGGCCTGCCTCATGGCGGGTAAAATGCGTCCATCGGCTGCTCTCCGAGCCAAATAGCGTTTTTAAATGGACGCCTTTGAGTTCATCGGCATGCTGTTTTAATGCCTGCCACGCGGGCAGTTTATCGGGGGTGGCGCGTGATGCTGAGGCCATTTGCCGTCTCCTGTGGCGTCGAACCATGCAGCTCGGGTCTGTTCTGGTCAAATCAGGGCGCGTAAACTACTCCCCCCTTTTGATGATTCCCGGCTTGCCAATGAGTAATGCATCTTACCGTGACGCTATCTTTTCGACACCCCTTGATCGAGTGGCACGCTTCTCGTTCGATGAACAGGTAGTGGCTTGTTTTCCCGACATGGTCCGTCGCTCTATACCAGGCTACGGCCAAATTCTGGGCATGCTGAGCCTGATTGCCCAGCGTCACCTTCGCCATGGCGGGCACGTGTATGACCTGGGCTGCTCGCTCGGCGCCTCAGGCCTAGCGCTTGCGGGCGCACTCGCCCCTGATGCGTTTCGCTATACCGGCGTCGATTTATCGCCAGCGATGGTGTCGCGTGCTCGCCAGACCTTCACCGAAGAGTGCCCTGAACACGCCATGAGCGTGGAAGAAGCCGACATTCGCACGCTGGAGTATGCGCCATCCGGCATGATCATTCTTAACTTTACGCTACAGTTTTTGCCACCCGCCGACCGGGATGCACTGTTAAGGCGACTGTTTGACGCCCTGGAGCCTGGCGGCGTGCTGGTTTTATCGGAAAAAACCGTTGATGTAGATGAGCGGGATAATGCCTGGCGAGTAGAGCGCTACCATGACTTCAAACGCGCCAACGGTTACAGCGACATGGAAATCAGCCAAAAGCGCACCGCGCTTGAAAACGTGTTGGTGCCCGATACGCTGGATGCGCTGCATCAGCGCTTACAGCAGGCAGGCTTCCCACGTACGGTAACGTGGTTTCAATACCTGAACTTTGCCTCTGTCATTGCGTTTAAGGAGAGTTAAGTGGAACTCCCTGATGATCACCGCGCACTTTATCAGGCGTTTTTAGACCAAGGCTTAACGACCTGGCTGGCTAAATTGCCCGAGCAGCTGGCCAGAGGGCTTGACCGCCAACGTCATGGCGACCTGCCTGCTTGGGAAAAAGCCGTAGCCAAACTACCGGCCTTGCCGGCCGAGCGCCACGTTCAACTGGACAGCGATACGCTAACGGTAGAGCTTGCCCTAAACGATAGCCAGCAGCGCCAGTGTTTCAATTTGCTTAAAAAGCTTGCGCCCTGGCGCAAGGGGCCCTATTCGCTGGGCGGCATTCATATCAACACCGAATGGCGCTCTGATTGGAAATGGCAGCGCGTAGCGCCTCATTTAGCGCCCCTGAAATACCGCAAGGTGTTAGATGTAGGCGGTGGCAGCGGCTATCACGCGTGGCGCATGACCGGCGCTGGAGCGGCCTTCGTGCTGGTGATTGACCCTTCACCACGCTTTTACTGGCAGTTCCAAGCAGTGCGCCACTTTGTGGGCGACGCAGACGGTGGGCGCACTCAGTTTCTACCGGTCGGAATCGAGGATGTACCGGAAAACCTCGGCTTTTTTGATACGGTGTTCTCCATGGGCGTGCTGTACCACCGCGCTTCCCCTTTCGAACATCTTCAGCAGCTGAAAGCGGCCCTGGCCCCGGGTGGCGAGCTGGTACTGGAAACGCTGGTGGTGGAAGGCGACGAGCAAACGGTCTTTGTGCCCGGCGAGCGCTACGCCGCGATGCCGAACGTTTACTTTCTGCCTTCCTCTAAGGCGCTCTGCCACTGGCTTAGCCGCTGCGGCTTTACCAATATTCGCGTGGTCGATGAAGCAGTCACGACACTGGAGGAGCAGCGCTCCACCGAGTGGATGACCTATCAATCCTTGGCCGACTTTTTAGACCCCAATGATCGTACCCGCACCATCGAAGGCTACCCGGCGCCACGTCGTGCAGTGATTATTGCCAACAAGCCGGAATAGGCTGTAAAAACAGTACTTTAAGAGATCGCTAGTCGTTAACGTTTAGCGGCGCAAGATCACCAACCGTTCAGCATGCTGGCAAGTGAAGCCGCGACATAGGTAAACGCGCAGGCGGTAAGCACGTGCCGGGCTCCCGGCATGTCATAAGGCGGTACGTACTCTTTTAAAAGCGGCAATGCGCGGTTGAAGCTGGCATCAAACTCCACCGGCAGCGTGACCAGATGAACCAAGGCGGCGGTACCAAAGCTGATCACCGCCATGCCAATGACTAACGCCAAACCGCCCGGCACGCGCGTCAACAAGAATAAAAACGGCGCGGCCATCATCAGAATCGCGCCCATTTTTTCTGCCTTTTGGGCAACACCCACCAAGCGGCTGCGCGCCAGCAGTGGCGCATAGCCCTGGTGATGCTGCAACGCATGGCCTACTTCATGAGCGGCAACGGTAACCGCCGTTAACGAGCACCCATCATAATGGTCAGGCGAAAGGCGCACACAGCGCGTCTCTGGGTCGTAATGATCGCCGAATTCGGTACGCTCAACGGGAACGTCTTTAATACCCAGACGCCGTAGCAAATGCTCGGCAAGCTCGGCGCCGGTGCCAGGGTAGTCATTACGTCCTCGCATATGGCGTTTTAGAACCCACTTCGCCCATACATTGGGCAGTATAAATACCGCGAGTAACAGCACGACGAATAGAACGACCATGATGACCTAACACTCAATAGGAGAAAACAGGGAAAGCCTTCGTTTTATCATGGTCGGGCTAGCAACAACAGCGTTGAGGCTAGCCTCACCCCTGGGCTTCACGACGCTCTTCTTCGCGATGCTCTTTTACATCGCGCTCGACCGCTTCCAAGCCCCGCGCTGAAATATCCCCATTGGCGTGGGCGTGCTCAGCAATTAATACACTGTCGGGGGCGAGTACCAGGTCGCACTCGGAATCGACCAGCTCATCACGAAGCCGTTGAATGGCCTGTTCGCGCTCAGGGTCTTTATCCACGCGGCGGATATAAATTGCCTTGATACGCCCAGGATAGGCTTTCACGATCTCGGTATATACTTCCGGGTCATGCTGCCCGCTATCGCCAATCAGGATGCACGGTAGCTCATCAAACAGCGTCAACATTCGATCAATTAACAGGCGCTTGTGAGCTTCGGCACGGCGCGGCCAAGGGTGACGCAGCGAAATTCCCCACTCGCGTAGAAACAGGATCGGACCCACCGGAATTCGATTAAGCTGAAAGAACGTTTCGAGCATTTCATAAATAGCCCAAGGCCCACGGGATACATACAAAATGGGCCGTTCGGCCTTCTCACTTTCGCCCCGGTGCAGCGCCTGATAAAGCGAGGCAACGCCTGGAAACGCCGTACGCCGATGGGGTTTACGCACAAACAGGCGATAGAGCATCTTTAGTTTTTCGGCGACACCTGTAAACATGACGGTGTCATCGATATCACTAATAATCAGCAGGTCTGTTTCCGGTGGCGGTACGTATACCTCAACGTTAGTACGTACAGGCGACTGGTTTACCGCATGCACCATAATATCCGCTCGATGCCAGGACACATCGATAGGCAGCGAATGGGTAATGGGAAGGTGTGCATCGAAATAGCCGTCCCGGTCGGTTGTCAGGGACAGTTCGTTTTCACCAATACGTATATCAACCTGGGCACCCGCCAAGCCCCGTCGAAAAATGCGGCGCGCTACATCAGCTGTGTCGCGCAGCATCCCCCGGCGTGGAATAGCGCGGCCAAGAGCGGCTTGGCGGAACACCCGCCCCATCAAAAACACTTCACTGGACGAACCGTAACCACGGTAAGGATGAACGACCATCCCCCCACGTCCACGGTCTCGCTTCATCGGCTTTGCAACCGTGTGGACAAGCCTTTTAACAAAGCTTGCCCACGGGCTTAACCATGACATTAGGCGTGTTGACCTGAGTGACGCCCTTCTTGCAGCTCTTCAAGGAGCTTGGCATTGAACGCATCCAGGTCTTTGGGGGTACGGCTAGTGACCAAGGCGTTATCGCATACCACCGCTTCATCTACCCAGTTGGCACCGGCGTTACGTAAATCCTGGGCAACGCTTGCCACCGAGGTCATCTTGCGGCCATCCACAACGCCTGCATTAATGAGGATCCATGGCGCATGACAGATAGCGGCTACCGGCTTACCCGCTTGGAAGAATTCTTTTACGAAGCTAAGCGCGTCCTCGTTCATGCGCAGCTCATCGGGGTTGAACAAGCCGCCAGGCAGTACCAAGGCGTGATAATCAGATTCATTGACGTCTGTCAGCGCTTTATCAGCCGAATATGTATCACCCCAATTAGTTTCTGCCCAGGCACGAATATCTTTGCCTTTAGGTGTCACGATATCAACATCAACACCGGCGTTTTTGAGTGCGTCACGCGGTGAACTTAGCTCAGACTCTTCAAAGCCATCGGCCGCCACAATAGCGACGCGTTTACTATGTAGTGCTTGGTTCATCATGCTCTCCTTTTCGTGATGAGGTGTGCGTTAAAAAACGCTTTATCAGTGTGGCGTATCCTGGGAGAGCGTCAAGCGAACCGACCGCTAGATTAGAGATGCTTGATTTAAGTAGATATAAAAAAGCCCGCTTAATTAAAGCGGGCTAACCTGTTGATAAAGACTATTGGTAAAGACTATTGATAAAAAATGATTTAGCGTTTGAGCAATTGATTAATATCGTTGGCTTCCCAGTGCGGAAAGTGCTTGCGTACCAGCGCATTAAGGTCTTTCTCAAACGCTGACCAGTCCGTGGTGGGCGCTTCAGCAGCACCTGGTGATCCCGCTTCACGAATCATTCCCGCCCCCACCGTTACGTTGGTCAGCCGGTCGACAATAATAAAACTTCCCGTTTTAGGGCTAACCCGATAATTATCGATGGGTACGGTGGCGGTAAGCTCGATATCACAACGGGCAATCGCATTGAGGTTTAACGCCTGCGCTGTGTGCTTTTCAAGCGTATTAACATCAATTTGATAGTCAATAGCGCTGATCTGCCCGGAAAGGTCGCGGGTGGCGAGTTTAAAGTCGTAAAGCTTACCAAGGGTTAGTGGGTCTTCATGCATCCAGACCACATCAGCGGTAAACCGGTTGGAAAGCGGCACATCTGCATCGGCACTTACTAGCCAGTCGCCACGAGAAATATCGATCTCGTCTTCAAGCGTCACGGTAATCGCTTGGCCTGGATAGGCTTCGCTTAAATCGCCCTCAAAAGTGACGACTCTCGCCACGGTAGAGGTTTTACCCGAAGGCAGCGCTTTTACCGCTTGGCCGGGGCGTAAGATGCCGGCGGCCAGCGTCCCGCAGTAACCACGAAAATCCAGGTTCGGCCGATTGACATACTGTACGGGCAAACGCAGATCCGTCAGGTTGTCGTCTTGGCTGATTTCGGTATTTTCGAGTAGTTCGATCAGCGTCTCGCCACGATACCACGGCGTGTGCTCGCTACGGTTAACGACGTTATCGCCGTTGAGCGCCGACATGGGCACAAACTGGATATCGTCCACCTGCAAATTCGTTGCAAACGCGCGGTACTCTGCCTTGATTTCCTCAAAGCGCTGCTCGGAAAAGCCCACTAAATCCATTTTATTGACAGCAATTACCAAGTGCTGAATGCCCAACAAGTCAGCAATAAAGCTATGCCGACGCGTTTGGGTTTGCACGCCATAGCGAGCGTCGATAAGGATAATCGCAAGGCTTGCCGTAGAAGCACCGGTGGCCATATTACGTGTGTACTGCTCATGGCCTGGCGTATCGGCAATGATAAATTTGCGCTTATCCGTCGAGAAGAACCGATAGGCGACATCAATAGTAATGCCCTGCTCACGCTCGGACTGCAGACCGTCTACCAATAGCGCCAAGTCAACCGTATCACCCGTAGTACCGCTGGTTTTGGACGCTTGAGTAATCGCTGCTAGCTGATCTTCAAAAATCATTTTGGAGTCGTGCAGCAAGCGGCCGATCAGGGTCGACTTGCCGTCGTCGACACTGCCACAGGTAATAAAATGCAGCAGGTCTTTGTTTTCATGCTCGTGCAGGTACTGCTCGATGTTATCGGCGATTAAATTAGACTGGTGAGACATTAGAAATAGCCCTCGCGCTTTTTCTTCTCCATCGAACCCACTTGGTCGCGATCAATGGCGCGGCCACTGCGCTCACTGGTGCGGGTCAGCAGCATTTCCTGGATAATTTCCGGCAACGTTGCCGCTTCAGACTCCACTGCGCCGGTTAGCGGGTAGCACCCAAGCGTTCTGAAACGCACCGACTTCTCTTCAGGCACTTCACCTGGCGCTAGCGGCAAACGATCGTCGTCTACCATCACCTGCATGCCGTCGCGCTCAACCACTGGGCGCCTGGCTGCGTAGTACAGCGGCACAATCGGGATAGACTCCAGATAGATGTACTGCCAGATATCCAGTTCCGTCCAGTTGGAAAGCGGGAACACACGAATCGACTCACCCTTGTTGACCCTGGCGTTATACATGTTCCAGAGCTCAGGACGCTGATTTTTGGGATCCCAACGGTGGTATTTGTCGCGGAAGGAGTAGACGCGCTCCTTGGCCCGAGAGGCTTCTTCGTCGCGCCGGGCACCGCCAAACGCAGCGTCAAAACCATACTTGTCCAGCGCCTGCTTGAGCGCTTGGGTTTTCATGATATCGGTATATTTGGCGCTGCCATGCTCGAACGGGTTGATATTCGCCGCACGCCCCTCTTCGTTGGTATGCACGATCAGTTTCATACCCGCGTCTTCGGCCATGCGGTTACGAAAATCGATCATTTCCCCGAATTTCCAAGTGGTATCCACGTGCATCAGCGGAAACGGCGGGGTACCGGGATAAAATGCCTTCCGCGCCAGATGCAGCATCACCGATGAGTCTTTACCGATCGAATACATCATGACCGGATTACTGAACTCAGCCGCCACTTCACGAATGATATGAATGGACTCGGCTTCAAGCTGTTTTAAATGGGTGAGGCGCGCGGCGCTAAGTGCGCTGGGCGCCTCACGCCGGGGCGTCGAAGAGAGTGGGGAGAACTGAGTCATGGTCTGCTACCTCACAAAACAAGCCAATTTTTATAAGCTTGCAGTACACGCTGAATTAAAACGTTATACGTTCGATTGTGAATAGAGTAACGCCGAGTCGATAATAACCCAAAAGAATTAATAACTATCTTTTTATTCTTTTATAGCCTAACGAATAAAAAAAGCATGACATCGCTATACATCAACGCGTTCGACCCAGGTATCCCACTGCTCACCGTTAAGATCTACCACTCGGTAACCAGGCCGTGAGGCTTCATCAATCGTAAATACATCAGCGCCCGGCATAAACTGATCAGACATGGCTGGACAGCCGTAAACACTCACAGAACCTGCCGCTGCTTCAATGTGCTGCGCATACGCTTGGTGAGCGTGACCAAACAGCACAACTTTAACCTGAGGATAAGCACTTAAAACCTGCCAAAACGCTTCACGGTCCTGTAGACCGATAGCATCCATCCAGTTAGCGCCAACATCAACCGGTGGGTGGTGCATGGCAATCAGCGTTGGGCGGTCATCTTCTTCCAAGCGTGTCGTTAATGCCATCAGCTGTTCGCTGCCCAGCTCGCCGAAGGGTTGGCCCGGCACTTGGGTGTTGAGCAGCAACAGACGCCACTGCTGCAAATCCACCTCATCAAGCAGCGGATGCTCAGCGCACATGAATTCTACCTGGTCGTGATTGCCCGGGAGCCAAAACCACGGGCAAGGAAGGCCAGCCAACGCCTCCTTGGCCAGTGTATATGAGGCGGCCGTTTCATCCTGGCTGATATCTCCCGTCACAACGATAACGTCCGGACGTTCGGCCGCTGCTGCCGCGAGAACACGTTGAAAATGCAGCCAAGGAACACCCGCGCGCGAACGTGTAGTAACATCAGCATGTAAGTGAGCATCGGTAATCTGTACAAGGCGCATTAGCGCACCTCCGGTAAATCGCAGGTATGACCATGTGCTAGCCCATGCGCTAACCATTCGCCTAAAAAGCGGTTTAGCTGGAGCTTTTCGTCAGGCTGATGCATCTGTGCATTAGGGTATCGATAGCGGCCACTAAAGTGACGCTGGCGCTGAAAATCCGTCACCTCCGCCATACGCACATCGTGGTAAAGGTGCACGCGCATGCGCGGGCCGTCCATAACTGTATCCAACGGACCGCTTTGAGTAACCTCCACCATGGTGGTGTAAGGGGCATGTTCCAATACGGTAAGCTGCAAATCACCAAAGTGCTGTTCGTCACTGCTTAAGGCGATCTCTCGGCGTTGGCCGCTCTCCATATCACCCACCAGGCGTAATAACCGCAGATAGTTGGCACTGCACTCCCCCTGGAGCGACTTTAAATCGGTGACATAGGCTGTTCTTGCCATGAACACTCCTCGTGGTTTTCGCTTTACGTGAGCGCTCGTTGGGATGCCGCGCGCAACGAAGCACGCTGACCAACTAGCCAGTGCAATCCAATCAAACACATGGCGTTGTCGAGTCTTCCCTGTGTCAAGAGTTCCCACGCGGTCGGAAAAGACACCACGTGAACACGAATATCTTCATGCTCCTCATCAAGGCCATGAATACCGCCGATACCTTGTGTATCAACCAGCCCACAAAAAAGCGTTACGCGTTCGTTGCAGGCGCCGGGGCTTGGATAGTACGTATGCATTAGCGTTAACGGCCCTACGACACAGCCCGACTCTTCCAGCGCTTCACGCCGGGCTACATCTTCAAGTGATTCCTCTTTTTCAACTAGCCCTGCAACCAGCTCCAGCTTCCAGGGCGAGACGGGATCATCGAAAGCGCCAGCACGAAACTGTTCCACCAGCACAAGCGCATCCCTTGCGGGGTCGTAAAGCAATACGCCTACCGCATCGCGACGGCGGTGCACTTCGCGATGCATAGGCTTGCTCCAGCCACCTTCAAAAAGCCGATGGCGAAGCTCCATGGCTTCCAAGCGAAAAAAGCCCTGATGAAGCGTTTTACGCTCAATCAGTTCTATATCGTCACGGCCAAAAGGCGGTGTTTCTAGCGATGCAGTTTTAGCAATGAATGCCATGCGGCACTCCCAGTAATCACAATTACCCCATTATCAATGCTTGCTACCGGGAATGCCAACCTGACCTGGGCGGGGTTACAGACGGTTCAGCATGGCTTGGGCATCCCGGCGTAACGCTTCATCGGAGAGTTCACGCTGCGCCCGTGGAGTACCACTCACCGCACGTTCAGCGTGCTCGCGAGCAGCGGCGGTGTCCCCTTCATCAAGCAGGAACTCGGCGTAATAGTAGTTGACGTCGATACCTTCAGGACGAATCTCAACGGCACGCTGGAACATTTGCCGAGCTTTTTCACTGCTTCCAAAGCTAATTGGGCGCCCAGGCACGTTGTCGTAAAGCGCGCCCAGTGTGACGTAGGCAGAACCGTTTCCTCCTTGCGGATCAAGTGCAATGGCCTGCTCAAGCGCGTCACGCGCATCACCAGCGATACCCAGCGCGCCGAAACCGCCACGTTCACGCGCATAAGAAGCCAAAATTATGCCCTGCCAAACCAGCAGTTCAGGCTGATCCGAATTTTCGCTTACCAGCGTTGTCGCTTCGTCGGACAAAACCTTTAACGTGCCCTCACGCTGGTTAGCAGGTAAGCCACTCACCGTATGTTCCCAGCGGTTCTTCAAAGAAAACAACTCACTTTCATACGCCGTGGCCGTTAAGGGTAAGAGCGCTAGCATACTGCTGAGCCCGGCGGTTATTAATAAGCGAGAAAAAGGTAGTGCGTGCATTATAATCTCCTGCGTTATTTTTATATCGGCGTATAGGCTCGCATTACCAGGCGCGAAATAGCCCACCCCCACAATGTAACGAACGTTTGAATGATTCGCTAGTGAGCTCGGTAATTCAACGCGCTTTTACCTAAGATGCTTTTTTTCACGTAGAGTAAGTGTTTTAAAAGTGCCGCCCTTAACGAAATGAGAGCACGCGAATGAAAGGCCGTAATATGACCCGCTGGCGCGATCCGGCAAAAGATCCACGCCAGGCACCCAAAAGCAATTTGATTACCGCCGAGGGCGCCGCGCGTTTACGCGGCATTTTGGATCACTTATCCAGAGTCAAACGCCCCGAACTCTCAACAAAAGTAGGCGAAGCCGCTGCGCTTGGCGACCGTAGTGAAAACGCTGATTACACTTACAACAAGAAAGAGCTAAACCGTGTGATTGCGCGGATTCGTTATTTGACCCTACGCCTGGATGAGCTGCAGGTGGTCGACCGGCTACCAGCGAATCTCGATAAAATCTTCTTCGGCGCCTTTGTCGATTTGGAAGATGAAGAGGGAGAAGCGCTTCAACTACGCATTGTAGGTCACGACGAAATCAATACACAAAAGCGCTGGATCAGTATCGACGCGCCAATGGCCAAGGCACTTCTCAGCAAAGGGGTCGATGACGATATAGAAGTGCTTACCCCGAATGGGAAGGTGTTCTACACCGTTACTGCGATCTGCTATGCCTCGCTTTAGTGCATGACGCCTCCTAGT